>NZ_CP139089.1:711666-1423333 GCF_038024855.1 Methylocella tundrae | reverse complement strand
ACCAGAATTTCTACGACGCGCTCGACGCCCGCCCGCAGGAAATCCCGGCCTTCTCCGTGGCGTTCACAATCGGCGGGACGACGGTGAGCGCGGATGTTCAGGCCTGGACCATCGGAGTCTCGGCGCTGCGGGAGGTCGCGCCTCCCGTGAAGGAAGACCCGAAGGACTACATGCGGCCCGACCGGGCCGCGCCGCTTATCAAGGTTGCGCCACTCTGGCGCGCGACGGGCGCGGCCGCTTTCGCCGCTGTCCTCGCCCTCGCCGTCCTTGCCTACGACCGGGCCTGGTGGCCGTTCCGCGCGCCCAAAGCCCGCCCGTTCGGGGACGCCGCGCGCCGGCTGCGCCGGCTGCGCGGGCGCGGCGTCGAGGAAGCTTATATCGAAGCCCTGCTCATCCTTCACCGGGGCATTGACCAAACCGACGGCCGGCGCGTCCTCGCCGATGACGCGGGCGCTTTCCTGCAGCGACATCCGGTCTTCGCGCCCATGGGCGATAGCCTCGCGCGATTCTTCGCGGCCTCGCGCGAAGCCTTCTTCAAAAGCCAGCCGGACCGTTCGCGCAGCGATCTTCCCTTCGGCGCCCTTGAGACATTCGCGCGCAAGATGGCCGCGGCCGAACGGACGCGCTCATGAGCATCGGCGTCGATCAGCCCCGGGTCCTGGTCCTGCTGGTTCTGGCCGCGGCGCCCTTTGTCTTTTCCGCTCAGCGGGCCTCGTTCGTCGGTTCCGTCGCGGCGGCGCCCGCGGACCTCCTGTCCACCGCGCTGCGATGGATCCTCCGCTTTTCCGGCGCGCTGGCCATAGCGCTGATCGTCCTCGCCTTGGCCGGCCCCTACCATGGCGGCGAGACCCTCAGCCGGGTGGGAGAGGGCGCTCAGGTTGTCATTCTGCTCGATCGCAGCGGCAGCATGAACGACACCTTCGCCGGGCGCACACCGGAAGGCGGAGCCGAATCCAAGGCCGCGGCCACCAAGCGGATCCTGCGCGATTTCGTCGGCCGGCGGCCTCACGATCTGTTCGGCGTCGCCGCCTTCTCAACCTCGCCGATCCTTGTGCTGCCCCTAACCGATCATCGCGACGCGGTGCGGGCCGCGATCGACGCCAGCGATCGGGCCGGCCTCGACTACACCGACATGGCGCGCGGACTGGCCATGGCGCTCTCCATGTTCGCAACCGACAGGGCCGACGAGCACCATGTGATCCTGCTCGTCTCGGACGGCGGCGCCGTCATCGAATCGCATGTGCAGGATCTCTTGCGCGCCGAGTTCCGCAAGTTCAGGACCGATCTCTACTTCCTGTTCCTGCGCACCGCCGGCAGCAAGGGCATGTTCGACCAGCCGGAGCCGGGCGAGAACTTGCCTCAGGCCATGCCGGAGCGCTTCCTCAACCTGTTCTTTCAGACGCTCGACATTCCCTACAAGCCGTTCGAGGCCGAGAATCCAGAGCAGGTCGAGGCTGCGATTCATGAGATAGACAAGCTCGAACGCCATCCGATCGTCTATACCGAGCGTCTGCCCCGCCACGACCTAACCGGGCCGGCCTATGCGCTCGCCTGCCTCTGCATTGGCCTTCTGGTCGCGGCGAAACTTGCGGAGACGCCCCTCGTCCCGCGCCAGCGTTCGTCGCGGACGGCTGGCGCGGCGAAAGCGCCGGGATGAGCCTCTCCTTCAATCCTGTGGCGTCGAGCCGGGCGGATCGAGCGCGCCGCGCGGATTGGCGTCGTACGGCGGCGCGTTTTTGGGGCCAGTCGCGCCCGCATCTTCTGATGCTCCTGCCGATCGCATTCGCGCTCATTGCGCTCAGCCTCGTGGGCATGGCGCTCCGCTTTGAGGCCGCCAACGCAACAATCAGGGCCTTGAAGGAGAATCATGACGTGGCCGTCGCCATAGATTCGCCGCCCGAGATTTTGCTGGCGCGAATCGAATTCCTGCTTGGCCATGACCGGGTCGACGAAATTCAGCCGTATGTCGAAGCGCTCGACAAGACAGGTTCGGATGCGCTGAAAGCCATCGCGCACTACGATTTCGCCAACGGCCGCCTGCGGCAGGCGTTCGAACTCCTGACGCAGGGCAAGCTCGACGCGGCCGGACCTTTTGTCGTCCTCTCGCGTCAGGAATACCGCCGCGCGCTGGCTTTGGCCCCAGGCGACTGGGACGCTAAATTCAATCTCGACGTCGCCTCGCGGCTCATCCGCGATTTCCCGGCCTTCAGGCGCACGATTGGCGATGCCGTGAAGACCGATCGCAAAAAGATCTGGACCGATATTCCGGGAAAGCCGGAGGGTCTGCCGTGATCCGCTTCTTCGGCGAGAGCGCGGCGGGCGGCGGCGCTCGCATCTGGCGCGAGAACCTTGCCGATCCCCGCGCGCTTCTGTTGCTCGCCGCCCTCGCCTTGGGGCTTGCCGCGATCGTCCTGCCACCCGTTCCGGCGACGCGCGAGGGCGTGGACATTCTGGCCGTCGTCGACATCACGGGCAGCATGAATACGCGCGACTACAAGCTCTACGGCAAGCCGATCAGCCGCCTCGCCGTCGCCAAGGCGGCCCTGAAGGATCTCATCGCCAACCTGCCATGCCCCAGCAGGCTGGGACTCGCTCTCTTCAGCGAACGCACACCTTTTCTGCTGTTCGAACCAATCGACGTTTGCCGCGACTATGGCGCCGTCGCGGGCGCGATCGATTCGATCGACTGGCGGGAGGCTTGGGAAGGCGACAGCCATATCGCATCGGGCCTCTACCGGGCGATCGACATGGCGAAAGACCTGAACAGCAACCTCATCTTCATCACCGATGGCCAGGAGTCACCGCCGCTTCCCCTGTCCGGCGGTCCGCCGTTTGACGGAAAAGCGGGCGAGGTTCGCGGCCTGATTGTCGGGGCAGGCGGCTACGCGCTGGCGCCGATCCCGAAATTCGACGACCGCGGAAACGAGACCGGCTTCTGGGGCGTTGACGACGTGCCGCACGAGAGCCGCTTCGGGCCGCCGCCCACCGGCGCCGAAAGCCGGCCGGGCTTTGAGGCGCGCAACGCGCCGTTCGGCGCCATGGCGCCCAAGGGGACGGAGCATCTCTCCTCCGTCCGCGAGCCTTACCTCAAGTCTCTCGCTGACGAAACGGGCCTTGCCTACGCGCATATGAACGGACCCTCCGGTCTCACCGAAGCGCTGGCGCCGGTCGCCACGCGGCGCGCAAGCCTGGGCTTTATCGATCCGCGCCCGGTCGCCGGCGCCCTCGCGCTCGCGGCGCTTCTCGCGGTCTATGTGTTTTTTCCCGTTCGCGAGCGCCTCCGGCGCGCACGTGGCGGCTTTCCACTGCAAGGAGCTTTATGATGCGTTTAAAGGCAGTTTTCCACGCCATGAGTTTTGTCGCGGGTCTTGTCGCCCTGACGACGCTCGCGCAGGCTCACGGGCCGACGCCGCAAAAAATCGACGAGGCGATCGACATCAAGGCGGATCCCAAGGCCGTCTGGGCGATCGCCGGCGATTTCGCCGGGATCTCAAAATGGAATTCCGAACTCAAGGCCAGCGAAGGCTCGAACGAAAAGCGGGTCATCACCTTCAAGAACGGCGAGCAGCTCGAAGAGGAAGTCGACGAATATAACCCGCAAGGGATGACCTATTCCTACCGCATGCTAAATCCGAACCTGAAAGCAGCGCCGGCGAGTTCCTATTCGGCGACTCTCGTGGTGACGCCGGGCGGGGACGGCGGCAGCCACGTCGAATGGTACGGGCGCTTCTATCGCGGCGACACCGGCAACGAGCCACCGGACGAGTTGAATGACGAGGCTGGACGGGAAGCCCTGACGAAGCTCTTCAAGGCGGGGCTCGATGGCCTCAAGGCGAAGGCCGAAGGGCATTCATGACATGCGCATGGTCGCGGCCGCATTGCTGGCGTTCGTCATGTCTGCGACGCCGCAGCATGCGCGCTCTGGCGAAGCCGGGGCGGGCGACCGGCTCGCGGTCGTCAGCCAGGATGACGGATCGGTGGCGGTGATCGACCCGCGATCGAACAGCGTCGTTGCCCGCACGAAACTCGGCAAGGGGCCGGCCGGGATCGCCGCGTCTCCGGACGGCCGGCGCCTCTATGTGACCCGTCCCGATGCAAACGCGATCGATGTCGTCGATGCCGAAACCTCTACCCTGTTGCGCAGCCTGCCGTTCAAGGGCGAGCCGTTTGGAATCGCCGCGGCGTCCAACTCGCTCTACGTCTCGGACTGGGTGAATGACTTGGTGATGCGTCTTGACCCCGATTCCGGCGCGCAGACTGGAGCCGTCGCTGTCGGCAAGAGCCCCGCCCACATGGCGCTCAGCACGGACGGCCATCGCCTTTACGTCGCGGATCGCGAGAGCGGCGATGTCGCGGTCATAGATGCGGACGCGATGCGCAAGATCGCTTCGATCCCGGTGGGCGAGGCGCCTTTCGCCCTGGCGCTGGCCCCCAACGGCCGTTGCCTTTACGTCGCCAATGTGCGCAGCAACGATCTTGCCGTGATCGACACCGGGCGTTTAGAGCTGGTCGCGCGCGTCGAAGTCGCGATGCCTTACGGCGTCGCGGCGACGCCGGATGGCGCCTATGTGCTGGTAACGAACCAGCATCAGGACGCGCTTTCGATCGTCGATGCGCGAAGCCTCGCGGTGGTTGGCGCCATTGCGGTCGGACGCTATCCCGAGGGTGTTCTCACAGGGCCTTCCGGCCGCGCCTATGTCGCGAACTGGTTTTCGGGCGATGTCTCGGTCGTCGATCTCGCGCGGCGCCGCGAAATTTTCCGCATTAAGGTCGGCGAAGGACCAAGGAGCTTCGCGCTGCTGCCCCACTCCTTGGCGAGACCCTGACATGCCTCGCTTGACGCGCCGGTGCCTTGGTGGCTCATTGCTCATGCTGCTCGGCGCCGGATCTCTGGCTGCGTGCGGCGACGAAGCCGACGAGCCGCAGCGAAAGATTGTTTCGGTCAACCAGCCGGCGCAACTGCCGAAATGGCTGACCGTAAAGGATGTGATCGAACCATCGCTCTGGTTGCGCAGCCGGGAGGTCGGGCGCCTGGCGCTGCCGAGCGACCCCGAGGTCGATCGCCTCCGCCGCGCCATGCATCAGGCGACGCTTCGTTTTTTCGAGGAGCCGCGAATGATCGCCAATCGCACCGCCCAGACGGCCGACATGCTCGCCGAGGCGCACCAGCCCGAGCGCTACGTCGACATCATGACGGGGATGGTCGACGTCGCCGACGCCACCGTGTCAAAAAAGGCGTATGGCGACATGGTGCAGCACTATCTGAACCTGCGCAAAGAAGGCATGGATCGGACCGCGGCTCTGGATAGCCTTACCGCTTCCTACAAGGCAGAAAACAGTCAGAAATGATAACGCCAACCTCCATCGGCGCCGAGGCCGCGCCAGACCGGCGCGGGCGGGTCGCCGCGGCGCCGGCCATCCGGCGCGGGCGGTTCGACGCGCTGCGGCGGCTGTTTTCCCTGCGTTCGCTTCGCACGCGCCTCGTTCTCGGCGTTCTGGCGATCGATCTCGCGGCCGCGGTCTTGACAGGCGCCGTCATTATCCTCAAAGCAAGGACGGCGACCAAGCTCGAAATTGCATCATCGATGCAACTCGCCGAGCAGGTCGTCTCGGACAGCATTCGCCTCCTTCAGGACGCGCCGGCCCCCTTGTTGCTGCGGAGCATCGACTTGCATTTCCAGTCGATTCGCCACGTCAAGATTGAAGTGGCGGATGCCGCGGGGCGCCCGGTCCTGTCCGCGATCAATCCAGACATGCGGGCAAGGCAGGACGCCCCCGATGCGCCCGCCTGGTTCAGCTTCCTGATCGCGCCGCCGGTCGAGATCAAGAATTTTCCCGTCGTCATTCGGGATCAATCGATCGGCGTCGTGACAATCAGGTCGGTGCCCCGGGACGAAATCGGTGAAGCCTGGAACTATGCCTATGCGCTGATCGTCACGACCTTTTGCCTGAACATCATTGTGCTCGGCGCGCTGTTTCTCTTTTTCGGCCGCGTACTGGCGCCGCTGCCGCGTCTTGTCGCGGGCCTCAAGGATCTCGAAACCAAGAACTACGCGGTGCGCCTACTGCGCCCTTCTCTCATCGAACTCGCGACCATCACCGATCATTTCAACAAAGCGGCGGAGGCGCTCTCGGCTGCGCATGACGCCAATCGCAATCTTACCCGCAAGCTCCTGACCGCTCAGGACGACGAGCGGCGCCGCACCGCGCTCGAGCTCCACGACGAAGCCGGCGCCTGTCTTTTTGCTTTGGAAGTCAACGCCACCTCGATCCTGAACATGACGAAGCGCCTGCCAGACGGCGCGCGCATCGGCGAGCGGGCGCGGGACGTCGTCGCGCTGGTCGAAACGGTGCAGGGAATCAACCGCCGGGTTCTCGATCGCCTGCGGCCCATGGCGCTCGGCCAGATCCCGCTGAAAGAGTGCCTGATCAAACTCCTCGTCGATCTCGATGGCGGCGATGGCGGCCCGGCGATCGACCATGCGATCGGAGATTTAAGGCCGAGCTATGGGCCGCTCGTCGATCTCACCATCTATCGCTGCGTCCAGGAAGGCCTACTCAACGCAATACGCCACGCGCATGCAAACCGGATCACGATCGCGCTTAATGAGCGCGATGAGGCAGGGCGGTCCTCGATTGTGATCGGCGTCCGCGACGACGGCATCGGCCTGCGGCCGCCTTTGCGCGCGGGCGTCGGCCTTTCAGGAATGCGCGAGCGGGTCGAAGCCCTCAGCGGATCGTTTGAAATCAACAGCGCGCCGGGCGGCGTCATTCTCGCCATCGCGCTTCCGCTCGACCTTGCCGAAGCGCCCGACGGCCCGACCCTCGACTAACCGCACCTATCCATGACCAGCGTTCTCATCATCGACGATCACCCAATGGTGTTGCAAGGCTGCCGCCGGGTCCTTGAGGACATGGGGATCGGCCGTCTTTACGAGGCGACGACCGTGGTCTCGGGCTATCGAGCCTTCCTTCGCCATCATCCGGACGTCGTCATCGTCGATCTGACCTTTCAGGGAGACGATCTTGGCGGCCTGTCGCTGATCCGGCGCATCGCCTCCTCCGACAGGAAGGCGCGCATCCTTGTTCTCAGCATGCACAATGATCCCGCGATCGTGTCGCGCGCGCTTGAAAGCGGCGCATTGAGCTATGTCTTGAAGGATATGTCCTCGTCGGAGTTTTCGACGGCGTTCGAAAAGGTTCAGCTCGGCGAGGCGCATCTCAGCCACAGGCTGGCGATGCAGGTCGCCATGTTGCGCTCAAAGGGAAATGATTCAGCGACGAAAGATCTCACCAGCCGCGAGGTTCAGATCTTGTCGCTCCTGGGCAAGGGCAACAGCTACGACAAGATCGCCGCGAAACTTGGAATCAGCTACAAGACGGTGACGAATGCATGCTCTTCAATACGGGCAAAGTTGAAGATCAATACGCTCGCCGAGTTGATCCGCTTCGCGATCCATAACGATCCCGAGCGCAGCTCTTGAGACGAGCGCCTCGCCCGGCTCTGACCGCATCCGCCGTGGTTCTGGCGGGCGCCGCCGGGACGATCGGATTCGGCGTTTGGAATGGCGACCACGTGGCGACTCATCTGGCTCCAGCCGTCGAGCCTTGGTTCCTGCGCGCCGGTCAAATCAAAACTTGGGCCAAATGCGGAAGCGACGCCGAACGCCTTGCGTGTACAAAGGCTGGCATCTTGCTCTTCATCGGTGCCGCATTCGACGCTGGCCTAAATTCGTTCAGAAAATGATGTGGTGATACTGTTCTCCTGAGTTTTCCGAGGGCGACCGCGAAAACCTCGGGATTCGCGATCATGTTGCCTTGGCCACGTCGCAGCTAGACATCTTCCGAGTCTTGCGTGGAGCCGGACATTTTTGTTTGGGAAAAGGCGGAATAATCAGGAAATATTTGAAAAATATTTCAGCATTTTTCTCAAACAGGTCGCCACTGTTTTGCCCTCATAACCCTGTCAACCTGCAACTCTTGTGCTTACGCACAAATGATAGTGGGGAGGCTGTTGCTTGGTCAAACTCGTGTCGATCTCTCAGGCGCTTCTGGTAGCCGAGCATCTCAGCTTCAGTCGGCGGTCAGCCGGCGGGTGCGGGCGCTGGAGGACAAGCTCGGCGTTTCCCTGTTTGAGCGCGACGCGGGCGGCATCCGGCTGACAGAAGCCGGGCGCCGGTTTCTCGACCGGTCGCGTTCGGCGCTGGCCGAGATCGATCACGCCGTGAAGGGCGCCGCCAATGCGGGGTGCGGCGCCGAGGGCGCGCTACGGATCGGGATCCTGTCGTCGCTGTCTGGCGGGTTCGTGCGCGAGTTGCTTCGCGCCTATCGCGAAACGCATCGGGCGATCGCCATCGATATCGTCGAGGGCTGCGCAAGGGAGCACCTCGCGCGGATCAGCGAGCGTCTGCTCGACATTGCTTTCGTCACCGGGGCTCCTTCGGCGCTACGAGTCAGGCGAGGCGCGAATGACGCTGGAGACTTCGACGGAGATCTGGACCTTGCCGAGATTGGCGAAGGGATCGTTGGTCCGCGCGAAGTCGTTGAGCGCCGCCGCGCCGCGATCGGTGGTGAAGTCGTAGGCCCGCAGCCATTGCTGGCGCAGGATGATCGGATCGGCCGGCAGGCCGCGCACATCCTCGATGAAGCGCGCGAGGTGGTAGGCGATCTGCGGATCGGTCGCCTGATAGTCTGCGCTGGCGGATGCGATCGCCTGAGCCTGGCCGAGCTTGTCGATCTGCACCACCCAAGGCGTGATCGTGCCGCTTGCCGATTGCCAGATGAGACCGCCTGCGAGGCACCCTGAAAGGATCAGGGAGCCGAAGGCCATCAACCGCCAGTTCCTGGCCTGAACACGGGCCGAGCCAATCCGCTCGTCCCAGACCTGGGCGGCTTTCTGATAGGGCGTCTCCGGCTCAGGGGTTCGCCCGTAGCGCACGGATGGTCGTCGGAACATGCTCATTCCCCTTCGGAGAGATCGACGGACGCGCCGCCGCCGCCGCCATCGCCGGACTTCACCGCGTGGCTGGCCGTGGAGGCGCCATGGCTGATGGTTTGCGAGCGCCTCATGCGCTTCACCCACTCGGGCGGCCCGGCGGTCGCCGGGGAACCGGCCGAGGACGCGCCGCCGCCAGCCGCTTCCCCCGTCACGGCCCGGCCGCCAGCTTCGAAGCTCGACTTGAGGTTGGCGGCGGCGCGGCGCAGCGGGCTGATGATCGTGTCCGCGCCGCCCGAGAGGCCGGCGGTTGCAACGCCGGCGAGCGCCGCGCCGCCACGGGCGGTTCCCGCGATGGCGCTTCCTACGAGGCCGGCGCCGCCCGCGGCGAGACCGGCTCCAGCAACGACGATGCCGCCGGCTGCGAGCCCCGTGCCGACCGCGGCGCCGGCGCCGAGCTGCGGTTCACCCGAAACGATGCCGTTGGCGATGCCGGGTCCGAAGATGCCAAGGCCGAGCAACGAAAGCGCCGCGAGCACGATCGCCATGGCGTCGTCGATCGAGGGCTGCGCGCCGCCGAAGCCCGCCGTGAACTGAGAGAACAGCGTCGAGCCGATGCCGACGATCACGGCGAGCACCAGCATCTTGACGCCAGAGGAGACGACGGCGCCAAACACGCGTTCGGCGGCGAAGGCGGTCTTGCCGAAGAGGTCGAAGGGGATCAGCACGAAGCCGGCGAGCGTCGTCAGCTTGAATTCGATCAGCGTGACAAAAAGCTGGATCGCGAGGATGAAGAAGGCGAGCAGCACCATCGCCCAGGCGAACAGCAGCACCACGATCTGAATGAAGTTCTCAAAGAACGACACATAGCCCATGAGGCCCGAGATCGAGTCGAGGATGGGTCGGCCGGCGTCGAGACCGACCTGGGCGATGCGGCCGGGGCGCAGAAAATCCGCTTCCGCCAATCCGGTTCCCGACGCCCTCAGGCCAAGACCGGCGAAGCTCTCGAAGACGATGCGGGCAAGGTTGTTCCAGTTGCCGATGAGCCAGGCGAAGACGCCGACGAACAGCGTCTTCTTGACGAGCCGCGCGATGATGTCTTCATCCGCGCCCCAGGACCAGAAGAGCGCGGCCAGCGTCACATCGATCGCGATCAGCGTGGTGGCGATGAAGGCCGCCTCGCCGCCGAGCAGGCCGAAGCCTCTGTCGATGTATTGGGTGAAGACCGCAAGGAATCGATCGATGACGCCCGTGCCGCCCATGGCTATTGCGCCCGCTGGCGATCGACCGCTGGTTCCCGATCAGGGTGATAGCGGGGGCTTGAGCCCGTTTTTTTCGGGTCGGTTCCAGAATTTTAAGGTTTTTTGTGCTTGGCTTTCCAAGCAACAATTAAATTGCTCGCGACACGGCTCGTACGTTCGACGATAGTCGGCACACCCATGGTGACACTTTCTACGCGTGATAGATAGTTCGCAATGCGCTCCTGCGAGGCACCGGCTTCAAGGAGCTCCATGAGTTGTGGGATATAATCATCATATTCATCGTCGGGAAGGAGTTCATTACATATGATCGGCTCCCAGTCCCTCAGCAAGACGGCGCGGATGAGCATGAAATCAGAGGTATGTGCCATTTACTTGTCCTCAGAATGCACGCGCTTGAGAATGTCGATCACGCCCTGTTTGAAATTCGAAGAGCTGTAATCGGTGACAACCCGACCGTCGTCATCTAGGACGACGGCTCCGTGATCATTCAGGTAGTAGAATCGACTGTTCGATTGGCGTGTGACTAACAAAGGATTCGCGATAATAGAGCTGGCTCGGGGAATCTGGACGGATCGATAAGTAGCTTTTCCGCCTGACAGCGGCGATGATCGTCGCGCATCAGGAGAGATTATGACCAAACGACCGCGCCGGAACCACACGCCAGGTTTCAAGGCCAAAGTGGCTCTAGCCGCCCTGAAGGGCGAGAAGACGCTGACTGAGCTAG
This sequence comes from Methylocella tundrae, assembly GCF_038024855.1. Taxonomy (NCBI): domain Bacteria; kingdom Pseudomonadati; phylum Pseudomonadota; class Alphaproteobacteria; order Hyphomicrobiales; family Beijerinckiaceae; genus Methylocella; species Methylocella tundrae. Next base: position 1,412,412 of record NZ_CP139089.1, on the reverse strand, counting down.
CGCAGGACTTTGAGGTTCATCCGAACCAGATCAGGGACTGGAAGTCGCAATTGCTTGAAGGGGCGGCCGGGGTTTTCGGCGCCGACGCCACGAACGTCCAAGCCGCGCCGGTGGATTTGAAGGCGCTTCACGCCAAAATCGGCGAGTTGGCATTGGAAAACGATTTTTTGGAAGGCGCGCTCATCAAGGCCGGCATGCTGAGCGCAAAGCGATGATCGACCGCAATCACGATCTTCCTATCTCCCGTCAGGCCAAGATCCTAAATATCAGTCGCGGCAGCGTCTATTACAAACCTCGCCCGGTATCGGCCGAAGACCTCGCGCTGATGCGCCGCATCGACGAATTGCATCTGGAATTCCCGTTCGCGGGCAGCCGGATGTTGCGGGATTTTCTGAACCGCGAGGGCGTCGCCGCGGGCCGCCGCCATGTCGCCACGCTGATGAAGCGCATGGGCATCGAGGCGATTTATCGCCGGCCAAACACGTCAAAACCCGCGCCAGGTCACAAGATTTACCCGTATTTGCTGCGCGGATTGAAGGTCGATCGCCCGAACCAGGCGTGGGCGATGGACATCACCTACATCTCGATGGCGCGCGGCTTCGTCTATCTCGCCGCGGTCGTCGACTGGTTCAGCCGTCGCGTGCTCAGCCACCGCGTGTCAATCACAATAGAGGCCGATTTCTGCGTCGAAGCGGTGGAGGAGGCGTTGGCGAAGTATGGCAAGCCGGGGATTTTCAATACGGATCAGGGAAGCCAGTTCACCAGCGAGGCGTTCACCAGCGTGCTGATCGCCAACAAGATCGCAATCAGCATGGATGGCAAGGGCGCCTGGCGCGACAATGTTTTCGTCGAGCGCATCTGGAAGTCGGTCAAGTACGAAGAGGTTTATCTGCACGCCTATGACAGCGTCGGCGTGGCGCGCACCTCGATTGCCCGATATCTAAACTTTTACAATCGGCGGCGCCCGCATTCGAGCCTTGACCGACGCACGCCGGACGAGGCTTATTTCGAACCGACGCCCATCTTGGCGGCGGCCTGAATTTTCCGCCGCCGGGTGCTGGATGCGACTGCGGCCGGGCTTCGCCCTCCCTGCGTCACACCCAACACCCGGCGCCCTCTAACGAAAGCAACCCGGCGGAACGCCACTTATCTTTCGCGGAAAACTGTTTAGACAACCCGAGCCAGCTCTGTAAGTCTCGGGTCTTTCTCGGTTGCGTGAGAATTGCCCCACGTAACGCCGTGAACCGCCCATTGGCGGTGCTGTGCCACCGCCGCAAAGCGGTCAATTAAATCAAGCGCCGTGGCCCTCTGGGCGTCTGTAAAGCGGCCCTTCTTGATAGAGGCGCGGAAAACCGCAATCCTACGTTTTGTGCTTAGGGGCCTTTGATAAAGCGGATCGGGGAATGCTTTTTCGAAGAATCTAAGGCAAGCATCAAGGGCGTCTTCGGCGCACGCCCAAAAATATACGAAACGCCCAGTGTGGAAATATATATAATCGAGCTTAATCGGCCTGCGCGGGAAATAGGGCATGTCTGGCGCCAAATCTGACGACGGAAAACATAGTCATAAAGCAGCCAAGCCTGAGTCGCCAGACTCTGAAATCCTCCCCGACGCATGGGAGCGCTTCGAGCGTGCCGTTGACGTTGTGATTAAGAGCGGGCCGCAGCATAAGGCAGCGGGACCGCGCAACATTACGAAGGACGGGATTAAGAAAAAAAGCAAAACTGGATTAAGGGCAACGACGCGCGAGATCTGAGGTCGTCAAGGCAGTTCAGTGATGATAAATTCCCCATAATGTGAGGGGAATATGTCAGAGCCGTTATTCGAGCCGATCCCAATTCGATATACTGGGTTATATGCCGACGAGCATTTTGTTGACGGGGCGCAATTTGGAAGGTCGATAAGCGGCATTAGCAGGCTTTCAAATAGTATATGTCATTTCGTTTTTTCATCTGAAGTGACGCACGACCCGCGCTCATATAAAGTTAGATTTTTCGTTGGCCCCAGCAAAGAAAATGGGTATCTACAAGAATATTTGCGCTAGTAAACAATGGTCAAATGGCTGTATTCAGCCCGATTATAATTGGCTCTGCAAAATTTATTACAGAATCAATCTTCGATGCGATTGTCAAAATCGCCGCCGGAAGGAAGAGCGAGGCTACGGTGGCGTTAGAAACAATTCGAGAGAGCTGGCTCGGGTTGTCTAAACAGTTTTCCGCGAAAGATAAGTGGCGTTCCGCCGGGTTGCTTTCGTTAGAGGGCGCCGGGTGTTGGGTGTGACGCAGGGAGGGCGAAGCCCGGCCGCAGTCGCATCCAGCACCCGGCGGCGGAAAATTCAGGCCGCCGCCAAGATGGGCGTCGGTTCGAAATAAGCCTCGTCCGGCGTGCGTCGGTCAAGGCTCGAATGCGGGCGCCGCCGATTGTAAAAGTTTAGATATCGGGCAATCGAGGTGCGCGCCACGCCGACGCTGTCATAGGCGTGCAGATAAACCTCTTCGTACTTGACCGACTTCCAGATGCGCTCGACGAAAACATTGTCGCGCCAGGCGCCCTTGCCATCCATGCTGATTGCGATCTTGTTGGCGATCAGCACGCTGGTGAACGCCTCGCTGGTGAACTGGCTTCCCTGATCCGTATTGAAAATCCCCGGCTTGCCATACTTCGCCAACGCCTCCTCCACCGCTTCGACGCAGAAATCGGCCTCTATTGTGATTGACACGCGGTGGCTGAGCACGCGACGGCTGAACCAGTCGACGACCGCGGCGAGATAGACGAAGCCGCGCGCCATCGAGATGTAGGTGATGTCCATCGCCCACGCCTGGTTCGGGCGATCGACCTTCAATCCGCGCAGCAAATACGGGTAAATCTTGTGACCTGGCGCGGGTTTTGACGTGTTTGGCCGGCGATAAATCGCCTCGATGCCCATGCGCTTCATCAGCGTGGCGACATGGCGGCGGCCCGCGGCGACGCCCTCGCGGTTCAGAAAATCCCGCAACATCCGGCTGCCCGCGAACGGGAATTCCAGATGCAATTCGTCGATGCGGCGCATCAGCGCGAGGTCTTCGGCCGATACCGGGCGAGGTTTGTAATAGACGCTGCCGCGACTGATATTTAGGATCTTGGCCTGACGGGAGATAGGAAGATCGTGATTGCGGTCGATCATCGCTTTGCGCTCAGCATGCCGGCCTTGATGAGCGCGCCTTCCAAAAAATCGTTTTCCAATGCCAACTCGCCGATTTTGGCGTGAAGCGCCTTCAAATCCACCGGCGCGGCTTGGACGTTCGTGGCGTCGGCGCCGAAAACCCCGGCCGCCCCTTCAAGCAATTGCGACTTCCAGTCCCTGATCTGGTTCGGATGAACCTCAAAGTCCTGCGCTAGCTCAGTCAGCGTCTTCTCGCCCTTCAGGGCGGCTAGAGCCACTTTGGCCTTGAAACCTGGCGTGTGGTTCCGGCGCGGTCGTTTGGTCATAATCTCTCCTGATGCGCGACGATCATCGCCGCTGTCAGGCGGAAAAGCTACTTATCGATCCGTCCAGATTCCCCGAGCCAGCTCTGAGAAATGGCCAGCAATGACAACGCGATCACTAGACAGCTGCTTAATGGGCAGTTGCAAAACCAGCAATGGCTACAATCAATGGTTGAGAAGCTGGCCGACGAGGGGCGGGCATCGCTTCGCGATGTGGCCGACCCTGTTGGCAGGTCAGTACGAATGATTAGGGTCGGCGACCGGCCGCGCGCATTACCTATAGATGAGCCTGTCGCCGAAGCTCTACGGTCAAGAGGCGAGTTGACGGTCGGCGAAAGTCGTGAATACCGGGTTCGATTAGAGGGCGTGTTTAAAACAAACGGCGCATGTAGGGTAAGACTGCTCGATCTAGACAAGATCGTTGTCGGGAAAATCACCGACCCCTCGGTGGGGTCGGCTGGAAATGTCTATACAAGGGCGCTGAATGATGGCGCCGAGTTGATCGTCGTAGCGAAGCCGACAATGAAGGACGGCAATATCAACCGCCTTTTTATCAGCGATGCTCGTGCGGCCTAACGGTGCCATTTGGATCGCCAGCGCAAAAAGGCGCGGGCTTGCCTCCTAACGTGAAACGGCCTCGCCGGCTTGGTTAGGCCGTCGATAGGTCAGCCTCTTTCCAACAATGCCCTTCGCCAGAATTTCGGCGCGCTCCACATCATTGATGCCGAGCGCGGCGCGGGTGCTGTAGCGGAAATCGAACTCGGCCAGATAGCGGTGCAAATGGCGCTCGCCGCAATGCTGATAAACACCCTTCATGCCACGCTTGAAGATTGAATAGAAGCCCTCGACGGTGTTGGTCGTGATGACCTTTTCACCTTCATAGCGGCCATATTCTTTATCTTCGTGGCGCACGGTGTCATGGCTGGCGTAATCGCCATCCTTGTTGAGGAATTTATACCAGCTTGCCGAGTCGGTCATGACCGCGGTTTCCTTCGCGACATTGGCGCGAATGATCGGGATAAGGGCTCCAATGCTGGTTCCGTCAACGTGCCAGCTACGGGCCGCGCCGCCGCGCTCTACCAGAGTAAGGACGGTGTTGCGGAACTGGCTTCCGCTCATGCCTTTGCGGGGCGGTGAGCCTTCCTGACGGCCAATAATGGTTTCGTCGATCTCGACTGTCTTGCCTTCACCGCCTAGGGGCGACAAGCCGCCGGTGCGCATAGCTTCACGCAAGCGATGCGTCATGAACCACGTCGATTTATAGCTAATGCCAAGCATGCGGTGCATTTGATGCGTACTCATGCCTTTCTTTGAACTGCAAAGAAGGAACAGGGCCGCAAGCCATTTAGTCAGCGGTATCTTGCTGCGCTCGAAGACGGTTTTGATCGTTACCGTAAATTGCTCGCGGCATTCCGCGCACTGGTAGAGACCGGCGCGGTGAGCTTTGCCTTGGAGAGATTTGATGCGGGATTGGTCAGCATTGCTGCAATGCGGGCATGTCGGACCATTCGGCCAAATCCGTGCTTCGAGCCATTCGCGGGCTTTAGTTTCGTCGTGGAAGATGGGGTTTGAAAGGTCAGACATGTCTTTGTCTCTAGAACGATCCGCCGAAGAAGATAGGCTCTGGAAATTGCTGGACGTTATGCTTCTTGAGGCCCAAACCCTTCGCTTAAAAGAAGGGCACAAAGCTCGCGAGCGCACGTTGCGTTCATTAGGAAAGGACCCTGATGCTCGGTGTCGTCAGCGAGTAACAAGACAAACGAATCGATGGCCGTTCGCTTGCCAGCAAGGCTGAGGATTTCGTCGCCGCGACCGTACGCTTCTGCCGCGCGCCCGATTGTTGCCTCAGTTATGGTTGGGCGAAATCTTTGAAAATCATCTTCGTCCGTCATGGCTAGCTCCTACGCGCAAAATGATACGCCTGGTAGCTGCTTTGTCAAGGTTATAATCGCCCGGTTTTGTCAAAAACAAACCATGAACAAAAATGCGAGGGAAATGTGTGCGAGAGCGTTCCGCGCTCATTCGGCCGCTCAACCCGCGCCGCGCAGCCGCAGCCAGTTGGACGCAAAGCCCACGCGGCCATGCTCGGCGAGCACATGCTCGATGGCGGCTTGATCCGTCTTCGAGGATGCGGCCGTAAAGGCCAGCGCGACCTCGCCGAGGCCCAGCTCGAACAGCCGGTTGCCGCGCCGCGGGCAGTAATAGTCGCGCTTCGGCGTCGCGCGGGGCGAGGATCTCGATCTGACGATAGTTGAGGCCGAAGCGGCGATAAATGGCGGTGATCTGCGGCTCGATCGCGCGCGCGTTCGGCAGGAAGAGGCGCGTCGGGCAGCTTTCGATGATGGCGGGCGCGATCGCGGAGCCGTCGATGTCGGACAGCGACTGGGTGGCGAAGACGACGCTCGCGTTCTTCTTGCGCAGGGTTTTCAGCCATTCGCGGAGTTGGCCGGCGAAGCCCTCGTCGTCCGCAACTCACTAAGCTGACGGAGTTGTTCGCGCGGGCCCACGGCAACCAGGGCGGCCCGATGATGGGGCACCTGCGCTGCGGGACGACCAAGTCCGACGACGGCAGCCTGGCGCTCGAAGACCTAGGGGCGATCCCGGACCTCGCGGCCGGCGCCATTGGTGAGTTTACGGATGTGCTTGATCGCGATGGCGCTGGGCCGCTGGCAGGCATCCTTCAACGTCTTCCCGTCGGCCTGACGTGGAAGACTCGAATGATCATGCCTTGGCTCTTGCGGGAAGTATCGGCACTGATGCGGATGACGTGCATTATCGACGGTGCGCCTGGGTCGCCAAAGTGGCGAGCGACGATCCCGCGCTGGTACACGGTTGGCGACTCGCTAAGCCTTCTCGGGATTCCCAGCCAGCGTTTGTAAGAATCGATCTGGGCGCGTGGTTGATGCGCTCCGGTATGACCCGGGACGTTTCGCGACGGCCGACGCATGGCACGACCACGCGCGCGGACTGCTCGCACCGCTGTTACCGACCGGCGGGCGGTCGATCAATCAGCGGTTCCGTCGCAATGCCGATCTCGCTAAGGCGCTATCCTGGGCACCGCCGAGTGGGCACTGCGCCCGCACCATCCATAGCGTGAAGGGCAGGGAGTTTCCGGCGGTTTGCGTGGTGATGTCGTCGCGCACAGCCAAGGGTATTCTCGACTATCTGATGACGGGCGCTCCCGCCGCCAGCAGCGAGGAGGCCAGAAAGATCTACGTTGGCGCCTCGCGCGCGCAACGGCTGTTGGTGATCGCCGCGCCGAAGTCTCAGGCGGCACGCTTGGCGAGCCTTTTCCAGGCGACAGGCGCGACGGTCTTGCCTGTCGCTCTGTAGCGGCGTTGATGGTGGCGCACACTGTTCAATGGAGCCCTGGGACGAGGATCGGCGCTGGTCAGGCGCCACAGCATCACGGGCCTGGACCCGACGTCATGTCGGCCGGCCTGGACATCTCTGCTCCTGACGGTAAAATTGTCAGAGTGGGAGGCAAATTGCTGTATGTCGTCGCCGCATCTTGAGTAACACATTGATTCAACACGACGTTTTGAGTTTCTGACGGTATTTTCGTCGTCCTTCGGCGCTTCATCTCGTCATCGATAGACGCGCGAGGTTTGCCCCGAAAGGACGATAGTTGGCGATTGAATGCGATAGGAGGATTTTGCGGAAAACCGAATTTTCCCAATGAAAACAACAGCCAGAATTTTTGACGGTATGGCTGATGGGAAATGTGCGGTGTCTGGACGGTTTTCCAAATAAAAACAGACCCTTACGGGTCTGTTGAACAATAATGATGTGGTTCGCGGTGTTTCGCGAACTATCGCCACTTCGTCATAACTAGCTGAAATCAAACAAAAATGCAATCACGCACTATCGGAGCCTATCGCCTTGAAGCGATGAGCTCTGACGGTGTGCGCGACGGTATGCATTTTTCGCCATCCGCCGAATTTTCACCCTACCGTCAGGCCAAAAGCTGAAGCGATCCGCTAAAAGTCTGTCTAACTGGCTGGTATATAATGACTATTCTCATCGATTGACGGTATCAAATTTGACGGTAAAATTGACCTCGAAAAAGGCGTTTTCGATCGTCAACGAGGCTGACCTTGCCCCCTGAGGCTTATCCGGTTTGAAGTTTGCTCTGGCCCATGATGAGGACCGGAGAATGAAGCGCAGCCGTTTCAGCGAAGAGCAGATCATCGGGATATTGAAGGAGCACGAGGCCGGGGTTTCGGTAGCCGATCTGTGCCGCAAGCACGGCGTCAGCGACGCGAGCATTTATAAGTGGAAGGCCAAGTACGGCGGCATGGATGTGTCGGAGGCCAAGCGGCTGAAGACGCTTGAGGACGAGAACACGCGGCTGAAGCGGCTTCTGGCGGACGCTATGCTCGACAATGCGGCGCTGAAAGATCTTCTTGGAAAAAAATGGTGACGCCCGCTGCCGAGCGAGAGGCCGTCGCGCATCTTCGATCAGCCTTCGAGATGAGCGAGCGGCGGGCGTGCAAGGTGATCGACTGCTGCCGGATGACGGTTCGCTACGCGACGGCCCGCACGGATGACGGCGCCCTGCGCGAGCGGATGAAGGCCATGGCGCACGAGCGCCGCCGGTTCGGCTATCGCCGCCTGCATGTCCTGCTGCGACGGGAGGGCTATGTGGTCAATCACAAGCGACTGTTCCGGCTCTATCGAGAGGAGAAGCTCGCCGTCCGGCGTCGTGCCGGGCGCAAGCGGGCGATCGGGACGCGAGCGCCGATGCTGATCCCCTTTGCCCCCAACGACCGCTGGTCGCTGGACTTTGTCTCGGATCAGCTCATCGACGGACGCCGCTTCCGCATTCTGGCGGTCGTCGACGATTGCACCCGCAAATGCCTTGGCCTGGTGGCTGATACCTCGCTCTCCGGCCTGAGGGTCGCACGGGAGCTGGATCGTCTGATCCATGAGCACGGCAAGCCCAAGATGGTGGTCAGCGACAACGGCAGCGAACTCACCTCGAACGCGATCTTGCGCTGGGCGGACGACAGTCTGGTGGCCTGGCATTACATCGCGCCAGGCAAACCGGTTCAGAACGCCTTCATCGAGAGCTTCAATGGGCGGTTGCGGGATGAACTCTTGAATGAGACGCTGTTCCGGTCGCTACCGCATGCCAGAGCCATGTTGGCGGCCTGGCGAGACGATTACAATACCAGGCGACCTCACTCTCGCCTCGGCTGGCGCACCCCGGCCGAATATGCCGCAACCTTCGAACCACAACGGGTGCAGGCGCGGCGCTCGATGGTAGGCTCCGCGCCTGCGCCCGTTGCTCACCCCGCTCAAACGAGCATCACAATCCGCCGGAGCGAACTCAAAACTGGATAAAACTTGGGGGCAAGGTCAAGGCCGTTCCCATGCTCACTGACATGGCCATCAAGAGGCTGAAACCAAAGGATAAATTATACAAGGTGGCAGACCGTGACGGTATGTACGTTTCCGTCGCCACGACAGGCCAAATCACCTTCCGGTACGACTACCGTCTGAACGGCCGCCGGGAGACGCTGACGATCGGCCCCTACGGCCCCGATGGCTTCACGCTCGCCGACGCGCGCGAGCGCTGCATCGCCGCCCGCAAGCTGGTGGCGGAGGGACTTTCCCCCGCGCACGAGAAACAGCGCGACAAGCGGCGCAAGGCCATGGAGCGCAGCTTCGGCGCGGTGAGCGCCTTATGGATCAAGGAAGCGCGCATGGCGGAAAGCACCCGCTCGATGCGCAAGGCCATCCTCGATCGCGATATTCTCCCTGCCTGGAAGAACCGCCTTCTGACCGAGGTGACGCCGGATGATCTGCGCCAGCTCTGCGCCAAGGTGAAAGAGCGCGGCGCGCCGGCGACCGCTATCCACGCCCGCGACATCGTCAAACAGATCTTCGCCTTCGCGATCCTGCACGGCGAGAAGGTGCCGAACCCGGCCGACGAGGTCGGGCCAGCCTCGATCGCGACCTTCCAGCCGAAGGATCGGGCGCTGTCGCCAGCCGAAATCAAGATCATGCTGCAGCAGGTCGAGCACGTGCCGACCCTGCCGACCATCCGCCTAGGCCTGCGCCTGATCCTGCTCACCATGGTGCGCAAGAGCGAACTGACCGATGCCGTCTGGGACGAGGTCGATTTCGAGAACGCCGTCTGGACCATTCCGAAGGAGCGCATGAAGCGGTCGAAGGCGCACAACGTCTATCTGTCGCAACAGTCGCTCGACATCCTGATTGCCCTGAAGACCTGCGCCGGCAACTCACGCTATCTGCTGCCTTCCCGCTACGACGCCGATGCGCCCATGTCGCGCGCGACCTTCAATCGCGTGACCACGGCCGTCGTGGTGCGGGCGAAGAAGGAGGGGCTGCCGCTGGAGCCGTTCACGGTCCACGATCTGCGCCGGACCGGCTCGACGCTCTTGAACGAGATGGGCTTCAACAGCGACTGGATCGAGAAATGCCTCGCTCACGAGGACGGACGCTCATCGCGTGGCGTCTACAACAAAGCGGAATACGAACCGCAGCGCCGGCACATGCTCCAGGAGTGGGCCGATATGGTCGATGCCTGGGTGAACAGCCAGAAGCGTGTGCCGACGCTGTTGCCGCCGTCAATGCCGTTTATGGGGGTTGAGATGGGGGCGTGATAGTGCGCTCGCCGTATATATTGGCGGACTGCGACCGTCGAAAACACTATCGCACTGCTGATGCAGTGAACGATTCGGGTAGAGAGTCTCGGATGGCGCCGCGACAGTGAGCGGTGTCTGCCGTCCAAGTGCGACTGTCGCCTTTGGTCGATGGGCGCGGTGAACGATGCGTCGATGGGCAACCCCGTAGTCGCCCTTGCCCATCGCGATGACAGCTGGAGAGATTACGGTCGGGCGGAATGGCGCTCCGCCATATAACGTCCAGGCGAGGTGCCGAGCGCCTTGCGATGGACGGCCTGAACCCCTTCCAGGCTTTCGGCGAACTGATGCGGGCGCAGCCGCAGGTGACGATCATGAAATTAGCCGGCATTGCACGCGGCGGCGGAGCGGAGTTCGTCGCGGCCGCCGACATGGCCTTTGCGGCGGTGGGCCGCGCCGGCCTTGCGCAGTGCGAGGCGCTCATGGGCATCACGCCGGGCGGCGGAGCGACGCAATATCTCGGCTCGCGGATGACGCGGGGGCGCGCGCTCGAGGTGGTGCTCGGCGCCGATCTCTTCGATGCCGAAACGGCGGAACGCTACGGGTGGGTCAATCGCGCGCTGCCGGCCGATCGGATCGATGGCTTCGTCGCCCGACTGGCTCGGCAGATCGCCGCCTTGCCTGCGGGGGTGATCGCGGCGGCCAAAGCGGCGTTGCCGCCGCCGGATCTACGGGACGGGTTCGGTCGCGAGCACGCCGCCTGGGCCGGGCTGTTCGCGCAACCGGCTGCGGAGACGTTGATCCGGGGTGGCCTGAAAGCCGGAGCCCAGACCAGGGATGGTGAACGCGACCTGGAGGGGTTGCTGCGGCGCCTGTCGTTCTGAGCCGGAAGAAGCGGAATCGCTCACCGGTTGGGCTTCGACGCCGTTGCCGCCGTCGAGGCCGTTCATTGCGGCTGAAGTGGCCTTGCAATGAAGATCACTTCGACCGCATCGCTGTGCGCATCAACTCGGGTTGCGCACCCATGTCTTCAGGCAGATGGGGTGTCGCCGAGCGTCTTCCTCATGAAGACGCGTCGAAATCCGTCCTACTCGGCCCGGTCATACTCCATCCACCCGAGTTTCCGGTAGAGCACGAGGTTCTCGTGCATCAGTTCGTTCGTGAACAGCCGGATCTCGGGAAGCCCTCGCTGCCGTGCCTGTTCTTCCGCGTGGGCCAGGAGCCTGGATCCGAAACCACGGCGCCGATGGGTGGTCGATACGGCCACATTGCCGACCTCGAAATGGTCCATTGCGGATTTGAGGACCATCATGCCGACCACGGTGCCATCGAGTTCGAGAACCCAGACATCGCCCACATCGACGAGATGCCCATAATCGGCGGTCATCGGAGCGGGCGGCTTGCCTAGACGCTCGACATATTTTCCGTACGCGTCTCGAATCAACGCCTCGATCTTCCGCACGTCCTCGGGAACGGCGGCTCGCATCCTCGGTTCGGTCATGGGGATCTCTCTGACTGTCTTCATCATCCAGCGTGCGTGGCGTGGCAGGAGTTCGAAATGGGCGAATTTCGCCGGTCGCTTTACTCATCGACATCCTGGCGCAAGGGTACGCATCGCGCGCGCGCAAAGGTAGGCGCGGCACAGGATCGGCAGTTCGCGGCGCATCGCCGCCAGCTCCTGCCGTGTCGCGCCACGCTCCAGGACCGCGCGGGTTGTGCCGGCGAGGGTGGCGCGAAGGGTGAAGGCGACTTCGTCCGGCGCGTCGAAGGTGACGTCTTCGGCGCTCTTCAGAACATCACACACTGCGTTCTGGTTGCGTCGGGCGACAGTGCCGAGGAGGTCGTCCGTGTCGATCTCCGCCGCCACGGCATAGAGCGCGCGCGCGGCATCCAGGTTCTTGGTCTTGGCATCGAGATACGCTTCGACCAGCCCGTCGGAAATCGTCTCCAGCGACAGGCCGTGACACCGTGCGCGGGCCGTCGCCACGCCATCCGCTACAGCCTCGATGTGCCGCGCGAGCAGGGCGAAGAGCAATGCCTGTTTCTGCGGGAAATACTGATACATCGTGCCGACCGAGACGCCGGCCCGTTCCGCGACCCGGGTGGTCGTCAGACGCGACAGACCGTCCGAGAGCAGAACCTGAATGGTTGCCTCGAATATGGCATCGACCGTGGCTTTCGCCCGGGCCTGACGCGGCTGTTTCCGGGCCTTTATCTGTTCAAGAGACTCCCGCGCCATATGCGAATTCCAAAGCTGAAGGATGCTTCATAAAGTACGGTCAACTCACTAGCCCTTCAATGGCTTCGGGAAAGGACTTCAGATGGCACAGTTTGCCGGAAAGACGGCACTCGTCACCGGAGCCAACAAGGGCATCGGCCTGGAGATCGCCCGCCAGCTGGGCAAAGCGGGGTTGAACGTCATCGTGGCGGCTCGTGACGTGGAGCGTGGAACGACTGCCGTCCGGGTTCTCCGAGACGAGGCGATCACGGCGCGGTTTGTGCGCATCGACCTGACCGACCCCGCATCCGCGCAAGCCGCCGCCGCCGATATCGGCGATCGGGAAGGGGCGTTGACGATCCTGGTCAACAACGCGGGCATCACCGACCCTCGGGACGGGGCGCCGAGCTCGGCCGACCTCGACGCCGTCCGGCGTATCTTCGACACCAACTTCTTCGGCACGCTGGCCGTCACGCAAGCCATGCTGCCGCTTTTGAAGAAATCTGCCCCGGCGCGGATCGTCAATCTCTCCAGCGGCCTCGGATCTCTCTCGCTCCACGGTGATCCGGACTGGGAATACGCCCCCTACAAGCTCATCGGCTACGCTGCCTCCAAAGCGGCCGTGAACATGCTGACGGTGCAACTCGCCGCCGAGCTGCGCGACACCGGCCTCAAGGTCAATTCCGCCGATCCCGGATTCACGGCGACCGACCTCAACGGTCACAGGGGACGGCAGACCATCCCCGAAGGAGCCGCAGAGGCCGTTCGCTTGGCCCTGCTCGACGACGACGGTCCGACGGGCGGATTCTTCGCCACCGCGGGTCGCGAACCCTGGTGAGCGGCTCGAGGCGGCACGCGCACTTCGGGAGCATCGCCCGACGGCGGCCCGTGCCGCCGCCGTCTCCCTCCGGGCGACGAGGGTTCAGTCCGGGGCCGCTGCGTAGGGGTGGGCGGCGATGCGCATCGGCGGTTCGGCCAGAAGCCCGAGGATCTCATCGCGGAGTTCATCTGCGAGCGCGCTGGTCTCGTAGCCGACCTTGGCCGCATCGGATCTGAACACTTCGATGTTCCAGAGCACGTCGGGATCGCCGTCCTCGCGGAGAATGATGAAACGGTCGGAGGCGCCGGACTTCGCCATGCCCATCGTGGCCAGTTCGAACAGTCTGTCGCCGGCTCCGGGCTTGGCGCGCATCCTGATGATGTAGGCGGGTTGGGCCTGCAGGGTCATGCCGTCTCCTTCGGGTTGGATCGAACCGTCATTCCAGATGCGGAACAGGCCGGACGTCGGGCATGAACGATGGTTCATGCCCGCACCGGTTATGCAAAGTCGGTTGACCGCGAGACCGCTTCCCATTCCGCGATCTCCGCTCTCATCGCCGCGATCTTGTTCTCGACGAGCCCGAGGGCGTCGGCGCCGAGATAGAGCCGCACCGGCGGGTTGTCGGATTCAACCAATTTCAACAGTGCCTCGGCCGCCTTGGCCGGATCGCCGGGTTGCCTGCCGCTCTTCGCCTGACGGGCGGCGCGGATCGGGTCCATCACGGCATCATAGTCGGCGATGCTGCGGTCCGTGCGGACCATCGACCGGCCCGCCCAATCGGTGCGGAACTGGCCGGGCGCAAGCGCCGTCACATGAATGCCGAGCGTCTTCACCTCCTTGCCCAGCGCCTCGGAAATGCCTTCGAGGCAAACTTGCTGCCGCAATAATAGGTAATCCCCGGCATGGTGATGAAGCCGCCCATCGACGTGACGTTGACGATGTGGCCCGAGCGGCGCTGCCGCATGCCCGGCAAAACCGCCTTCATCATCGCGACAGCCCCGAAGACGTTGACGTCGAACTGCCGCCGGATGTCGTCGAGGGGCGACTCCTCCATGATGCCCTCATGGCCGTAACCGGCATTGTTGATCAGCACGTCGATCGGGCCGACGTCGCGTTCGGCCTTGGCGACCGCATCGGGAATCGCGCCGAAGTCGGTCACGTCGATCACGATGGCATGGGCGCGGCTCGGCGCCTGGGCCGAGAAGTCCGCCGCCGCCTCGCCATTGCGGACAGTGCCGATGACATGGTGTCCGGCCGCCAGGGCGCCAGCGGCAAAGGCCTTGCCGAGACCCGAACTGACACCGGTGATCAGGAAGATTTTCTGCTTGCTCATCTGCTGTTCCTTGCCGATGGAGGTCGCCGACGGCGGAGCGGCCGTCAGGGAATCTATATCGTGATATCTAATTTATATCATGATATAGATTTTTCAACAGTCAGATTCGAGAGACGGACGCATGACCGATGACACGTCGCCGCTGCCGCTCCGGGAGCGGAACCGGCAACTGGCCCGAGACGTCGTGCTGGACGCCGCCGAGCGGCTTCTCCAGGCGAGCCCCAGCGCGGAATTTTCCATGCGGGCGCTGGCGACGGAAGCTGGGGTCGGATTTGCGACGCCGTTCAACCATTTCGGCAGCAAGAACGCGATCATGCAGGCCCTGTCGTCGCGGGTGATCGACCGCATGGCGACGCGCTTCCGGGAGCAGTGCCCGCAGGGCGACGCCGTCGATCGCGTGCTCGCCATGGGGAGGATCAGTGTCGGCGTTCTCTTGGAGAAGCCGGACGTCTCCAAGGCGGTCGTGGGATCGCTCGGTGTCGCCGGCCCGAGCCCGAGTGCGGTCCTGCCCCAATCCGAGGCGCTCTGGTCCCTGGCCCTCGGCGATCTCTCCGCGCTGCCCTCGGATATGCCGATCTTGCTGCGCACCGTCCTGCCGCAACAGCTCGCCTTCACCTTTCGCGGCTGCGTGTCCTTCTGGATTGCCGGCGAACTGACCGACGAGATGTTGGAAACGGCCTTTCGAACCGGCGCCCTAGCTGTTCTTCTCGGCTTTGTGGGCCCGACCCGGCGGGCGGCGTTGATGGCCCAAATGGGTCCGCCGCCGGCGCCCTGACGGAACGAGACGAGGCGGAGCAATGAACACTGTCGAAACCGATCGGCTGATCTTGCGAAATTTCAAACAGGGTGATGCGGCCGATCTGCTCGCCTATTTGCACCGGCCCAGGTCGAGTTGTTTCTTCTCGCTCAAACTGGAAGATCTCGCTGCCGCAGAGGCGGAAGTGGCAACGCGGAGCGGCAACGACGAGCATATCGCCGTGTGCTTGCGAAGCTCCGACAGGTTGATCGGTGACCTGTTCTGCATCCATGAGCCTCCTGACACCTATTCCGTCGGCTGGAATTTCAACGCGGATTTTGGCGGCGCCGGTTACGCCTTCGAGGCTGCGCGTGCCCTCTTCGAGCACCTGTTCTCCGTCGAGCAAACCCGGCGCCTCTACGCCTATGTGGAGGAAGACAACGTCGCCTCGCAGCGCTTGTGCGAAAGATTGAGGATGAGGCTGGAGGGGCTGTTCAAAGAGTTCATATCCTTCGGGGTGGACGACCAAGGCGTCCCGAAATTCGAAAACACGATGCAATACGCCATCCTGCGGAAAGAATGGACGGCGTGGCGATAGCTGGGAGGAACCAGGCGCGGATCGTACGGCGAACACGCTTTTGCGCCCGAAATTGTCGGCCGATCGACGTAGGTCATGATCCGCACCGCCCGGGTTTTGCCGCGCGCGTCCGATGAAAATGCTTGGCCGTTGCGTCGGTTGAGGTCATCGCCGGTTGCCGAATGGTCGGTATGATGAAGCACGCGGTCGCCGGGAAAGTGCCCACCAAGGGGTGACCCGAGGTTCGTCCAACCGTTTCCAATATTGGGTCGGCACGGAGTTCGTCGATGGTGCTCGCTACAGAACTGAACGATATCATCGTTGTGGGCAACTGAAATACGATGAGGAAATTTGAATACGTAATGCAAGGAAGGCGATATTGGCTTTGACTGAACCGTCGACCCCGTCATTTCTCCCTGAACGGACCTCCCCGATCGGGCTCGAAGCCCATATCAGTGGGACCACGTTGATCAGCGGCGACGGACCGGCGTGGAAAGACGTCTTCGTGCAGGTCTTCTCCCGCAATCGCGTTCAGCAGCCTTTCCTGGTTCCCGCCGTTGTCGAGCCGCTCATCGTCTGGGTCATGTCGGGCAGTGCCACCGTCGAAGAAAGAGATCTCGGAGGTGAATGGCAAGCGAGCCGCGTGAGTGTCGGCGATTTCTTCCTGACGCGATCACCTGTTCCCTATGAAATGCGATGGCAGGCCGACGGCGATCGGCCATTCCAGGTGATGCATCTCTATGTCTCCATCCCGCTGTTCGAAAAGGTCGTGCGCGAGATGCAGGGCAAGGCCTACGGCAACGTCACCTTGAGGGACGTGTCGGGTGATCGCGACACGACGATCTCGCATGTCCTGAGCCTCCTTCACGGCGAATTGGTCGCCGAAGGCGGCGGCAGCGCATTGTTCGTCGAAGGACTGGCGCAGAGCCTGACCGTGCATCTCGTGCGCCACTATGGAATTGCGGATACCGAAGCGCGGGCCCAAAACGCCTTGCCCGGCTCGAAACTGCGGCGAGCGATTGCCTTCATGGCCGCCCGGCTCGATCAGCCCTTCGATCTCGACAGGCTGGCGCGCGAGGTGGGCATGAGCGAATTCCACTTCAGTCGGCTCTTCAAGACGTCGACCGGGGTCCCGCCTTCGCTGTATTTCATCCGGCGGCGTGTCGCCAAGGCGCAGAAACTTCTGCAAGAAACCGACACCCCCATCATCGAGATCGGAATGACCGTCGGCTACTCCAGCCCGAGCCATTTCGCACAGATCTTCCGCCGAGAGACGGGTCTCTCGCCGACCGACTATCGTCGCGGCCGAGGCAATTCGAGCCTCCCGACAGCGAATTGAGCAAAATCCCGACAGGCTCGGCAAGGCGCCGAGAGAGGGAAGAGCCGGGGTTTCATAGATGTCTCCCTGTCGAGCGTGAACGCCGTCCCACTCCTGGGACGGCTTCGCCCGCCACAAGGAGACGAGCCGTGACCAACATCAACGGAAAAGTCGCACTGATCACCGGTGCATCGAGCGGCATCGGCGCGGCCGCGGCGCTGAAGCTGGCGGCTGCGGGCGTCAAGGTCGGCATCGCGGCCCGGCGCATCGATCGCCTCGAAGCCCTGAAGGCCGACATCACGAAAGCGGGCGGCGAAGCGTTCGTGATCGATATGGACGTGGTCGATCCGGCCTCGGTCGAAGCCGGCGTCGAGAAACTGATCGATGCCTACGGCTCGATCGACGTTCTCTTCAACAATGCCGGTCTGATGCCGCTTTCCGACGTCGACCAGCTCAAGACCAGCGAATGGCACCGCATGGTCGATGTCAACGTCAAGGGCTTGCTCAATACGACGGCGGCCGTGCTGCCGCAGATGATCGCGCAGCATTCCGGCCACATCTTCAACACGTCCTCGATCGCCGGGCGCAAGGTCTTCAAGGGGCTGTCGGTCTATTGTGCGACGAAGCACGCCGTGACCGCCTTCTCCGACGGCCTGCGTATGGAGGTCGGGCAGAAGCACAACATCCGCGTCACCTGCATTCAGCCCGGTGCCGTCACCACCGAGCTCTACGACCAGATCACCGATGCCGGCTACCGTCAGCAGATGGAAGATCTCACCAAGCAGATGACCTTCCTGCAGGGCGCGGATATCGCCGACACGATCCTGTTCGCGCTCCAGGCGCCGGCCCATGTCAACGTTGCGGAACTCTTCGTTCTGCCGATCGACCAGGGTTGGTGAGCGCGTGACCCGTCCATAGCGGAACGCCCATCCACTCGTCGTTGACGGGAAGATGGGGGATCAAGGAGCCGCACCATGAATGAATTGCCAGCATCGCAGGCTCATCGCTTGGCGCGATCAAGATGCACGGCTTTCAAGGTTTGGCGGCTTTACACAGCCAGATCCGGTTCTCATGCTTGGCGCCCGCTGGCGCTCGTGCTCGGTGGCTTGTATGACGTGGCATCGCGCTACACCGCAATCATTGGGCCAACAGTGTGACTCAGCGTCGAACGGTGCCCCTACCGCTAATTAAACCCAAGAAATTGGACGAATATCATATTCTTGCAATTGGTGAGGGGGCGCGATCGGCGCTGATCGTGACCCCACACCAATAGATGAACTCGGCGTGTTTACAATAAACTGCCGAGATCCATAGTGGGGTCATTCTTTGGAGTCGGTTCACAGGGTAGAGACTATTCGGGGTGGCGGGCCGCGAGGGATTGGAACTTCTACGCACAAGCGGTTCCTCTTCCATTGAGATGAAGGAAGGCGTTTGCGTCGGCGCCTCTCAAACCCGATGAAGAGGTGTCTTGACCGGCCGCGTGCGCCGTTGGCGAACATCCGGCGCTGGTGCTTTGCGCACGATATCTGCCTCCGGCGCGCGGCGTCGTTCGACGAGCCAGATCTCGACCTCGGCCAAATCCCAAACCACGCAGCGCGGCGTTAGGAAGAAGCGCTTCGGGAATTCGCCGCGCTGTTCCATCTCGTAGATCGTCGTGTCCGCCAGTGGCACGATTTTGCGAAGCTCTGGGCGACGGATCACGCGCTTGAGCAGGCTGGCAGGTGGCTGAAATCGCCTGGAGGCGCTCTCGACAGGCTCGTTGGCGGGTGGCTGCGCTGCGTCGGAGGCCAAGGCCGCATCTTCTCGTGAAATCGTCTGATCGCGTCTCATGTCGATCGCCTTCGATCGCTGTGGAATGACTACGGCCAAGGTGACGTGCACTGCCTGTATATTGAAGACCTCTGACTTGGGCGTGCGAAAATCGGCGGCCATGGCGAAAGATTCGGAAGGTGATCGCGGGTGACACCATGCCCCCTTGCTGCCGGAAGCTCCCGGGTGTGTCGCCTGTTTGCGTGTGCACTGCCTGTGGCCTTCGATGTTTCCCTCTCGACGAGATCCGGCAACGCTGGCCGCCGCCGCGGCGCGGTCAAGCCCGGCCCGCACCAGACCGAGGAGGGCCTGACCGCGCCGCTCAATCGCGCCGGCCGAACGCCTCCTCGCCCTCGATCGGAGGGTGACATCGAAGGGAGGCCGACATGGCCGAAGCGCTCATCACCGACGAACTCTATGCCCGGCTTCTCGCCAATGGCGCTCGCAGTGCCGCCGGCGAGGACATCGATCCGCGCCCCGTCGTCAAGCTCTTCACACCGGACGCTGGCGCCACCTGGCTTCTCACCGAAGCCGATCCCGAAGACCCCGACCGTCTGTTCGGCCTCTGCGATCTCGGCCTTGGCGAACCCGAACACGGCTATGTCAGCCTTGCCGAAATCCGCTCCGTGCGCGGGCGGCTCCGGCTTCCGGTCGAACGCGACCTCCACTTCACGGCCGAGTATCCGCTGAGCTGGTACGCTCGGCGCGCCCGCCAATCCGGCAGGATCGTCACCGACTGACGATCGCAATCGCGCCCCGTCTTCGGGCGGGGCGCGGAATTGTCGAACGACGAAATCCTGTGATCGCCACGTGTTTCTTCAGCTTGGGGTGTTTCCGTCTGCGGGCCGGATATAGCTCTTCAGCTCGGCGTATAGCGCCGCCATGGCAGCCTGCATAAGTGCCGACGATTTGAGATCGGGATGCGTGACCAGCCAAACCTCCATCTTGTGATCGAGGTCGGGAAGCACACGGACGAGAGCGGGCTCCCGCATTGCGAGCGGCACCTGCAGGACGCCGACACCCAAGGCCGCGCGCACGGCCGCGATCTGCGCCACATCGCTGTCGGTCGCGAGAACGAGGCTCTGGTTCAGGCGCGCCTCGTCGATCTCCAGCGCGTCGGCCAAGGTGCGGCGACGATCCTGACCGATGAGGTTCGGTGCGGCGAGCAGTTGCTCCCGCGATGAGGGAACCCCGTGCTCGGCGAGCCAGCTTCGATGGGCGTAGAACCCGACCTCGATCGTACCGACACGCCGGGCGACGAGGCTTGTCTGCCGCGGACGAATCATGCGCACGGCGAGGTCCGCGTCGCGCCGGAGGATATCCGTTTCGCTGTCCGACAGGATGAGTTCGAACGTCAGACCTGGGTGAAGGGTGCGAATGCGCGCCAGCATCGACGGCAGCACCTCGATCCCCATGACCTCGCTCGCCGACACCCGCACCGTCCCCTGCACGCTGCCCACGCGCTCGGTCACGAGACGGGCGATGGCGCCGATTGATGCTTCGATCCGGGTGACCTCGGGCAATATCCTTTCGGCCAACCCCGTCGGGAGCAAACCGCGGGTCGAACGCGTGAACAGCCGGCCTCCCAACTGTTGCTCCAGCTCTTCCAGATGACGGCGGGCTGTCGGATGCGTGATGCCGAGCGTCCGCGCCGCCGCCGACAGGCTGCCGCTTCGGGCGATTTCCAGAAAGGTGCGGTAGAGGCCCCAGTCCATTGCGGTTCACTTCATAAAAATCCGTACAGTTAATAAAGCAAATGAATCAATTTCGTTCAAGCTAGAGACAGGACATGGTGCTGCCATGACCCAAGGATTTCCCACGTCACGACCTATTTCGACCAAACCATCACCAGACGCCGTTTCGCGCACACCGGCAGGCGTGTTGGTGCTGCTGCGACTCGAGAATCTTGCCGTGGCGATTGCGGCCGTGCTGGCTTTTCGATCGGACGGCGGCACTTGGTGGCTCTTTGCCGTCCTCTTCCTGCTGCCCGATCTCTCCATGCTCGGCTATCTCGCCGGCCCGTCGATGGGCGCGCGTTTCTATAATCTCGCACACACCTATGTCACACCCGCCCTGGTCGCCGCTCTGGGTTGGGCGACGGATCATGGATTGTGGCTGCAGGTCGCGTTGATCTGGTGCGCCCATATCGGCGTCGACCGGACGCTCGGCTTCGGTCTGAAATATGCGACCAGCTTCGCCGACACCCATCTCGGCCAGCTCAGACGGCGCGGCTGAAAGCGCCGAGGTGTCTGGCTTCGCATTTCTGATCTCACGTTGCTCACAACGGCGACTTTGCTTGGGGGCTCAGCCCCCTGGCGCGGCACAAGGGATCGCTGACGCTCGGCCGGGACGGTCTCCCCAGCCTTCCGCGCGGATGCGTGCTTGCGCACTCTCGCCAACATTTCGATCCGCTTGTGCAGGCCGGGTGGTCCCCCTCCGTCCCGTCCGCCCTTGCCCCTTGCTCCCCCCGGTCTCGCCGACGGGCAGGGTTGCAGCGCAGCGCTGCGCTTCAACCCAAGTCCATGAGGATCAAGACCATGACCGACACTATCGAGACGACCGCTACGGCTTTCGAAGCCCCCGCCGCCGAGAGCGGCGCGGTGCTGTTCGTGCCACTGAGCAAGTTGAAGAAGTCGCCCCGCAACGCCCGTAAGACCCCGCACAGCGAAGCCCATATCGAGGCGTTGGCGGCCAGCATCGCCGCCAAGGGGATGCTGCAAAATCTGGTGGTGAAACCGGAAGCAAACGCCGAAGGCGAGCCGACCGGCTATTATTTCGTCACCATCGGCGAAGGCCGCAGGCTGGCGCAGGTGCTACGCGTGAAGCGCAAGCAGATCAGGAAGACGGAGGCCATCCGCTGCGTTCTGGATACCGTGA
This sequence comes from Methylocella tundrae, assembly GCF_038024855.1. Taxonomy (NCBI): domain Bacteria; kingdom Pseudomonadati; phylum Pseudomonadota; class Alphaproteobacteria; order Hyphomicrobiales; family Beijerinckiaceae; genus Methylocella; species Methylocella tundrae. The sequence goes on along the minus strand of NZ_CP139089.1, from coordinate 1,390,648 downwards.
ACGACGCGACGGAAATCAGCCTCGATGAGAACGTCACCCGTGAGGCGATGCACCCAGCCGACCAGTTCGAGCGGTTCCGCGAGCTTGCGGACAATCGCGGATGGGGCGCGGAAGAGATTGCCGCCCGGTTCGGTGTCTCCGCCCATGTCGTGCGCCAGCGGCTTCGCCTTGGCGCGGTCAGTCCGAAGCTGATGCAGGTCTATCGCGACGGCGGCTTGTCGCTCGACCAATTGATGGCCTTCGCCATCACCGAGGACCATGCGCGGCAGGAGCAGGCTTACGAAAACCTGTCGTGGAACCGCGAGCCTTCGATGTCGGCCAACACTTCCTGGCCAACTTCAAGGGAACCGGGCTGAAGGGACAACTCGCGGCGTCCTCAAAGAGAGCGGCGATCCTGCTCAAGAAGCTGTTCGATGAATTTGGCGTCGTTACGACCGAGGTCGTGATCTCCGCGCCGGAAATGCGCGAAAGCGAAGACGAGGTCGATGAGGCCGACGACGATCTCGTCCGCACGTTCTGGCGTAAGATGATGGAGCGGTACGGTGGCGAGGACGCCTATAACCGTACCATCGTCGAGCAGTTCAAAGGGCCCGCCGATCCGGACATCATCATCGTCGTCGACAAGTTGCTCACCGGCTTCGACGCGCCGCGCAACACGGTGCTCTATGTGGCCCGCCGCCTAAAGGAACATGGCCTGTTGCAGGCCATCGCGCGGGTCAACCGCGTTTTTGACGAAGACGGTGCGCCGGATAAGCCCTTCGGCTTCATCATCGACTATACGGGCGTCCTCAAGGACCTTGGCGATGCGCTTGCCAGCTACGATGCGCTCCAGGGCTTCAGCCCAGAAGATATCGCCAGCAGCGTGTTGGCTATTCGGGATGAGGCGAACAAAGTGCCGGGCGCTCATGCCGCCTTGCTCGATGTGTTCAAATCCGTTTCCAACAGCTTCGATGCCGAAGCCTACGCTCGCCTCTTGGCCGACGAGGAGATCCGCGCTGAGTTTTATGTACGCCTATCGGCGTTCTCCCGCGCCTTTTCTGTGGCGCTTGCCTCTCCAGCCTTTATCGAGGCGACGAAGCCAGAGCTGCTTAAGCGATGGAAGGACGATCTCGGTCGGTTCGTTTCATTGCGCGCCGCCGTCAGCCTTCGCTATGCCGAGCGCGTGGACTGGCGAGACTATGAGAAACGTATCCGCCAGTTGCTGGACCGGCACGTCATCGCGCGCGACGTTCTCACGCTGGTCGAGCCGCTGAATATCTTCGACGATATCGCCATTGAAGGGCGACGGCAGGAAAAGACGGAAAGCGATGCGTCGGTTGCCGACACGATCGCGCATCAGCTGACCCGTTCGATCGAGGAAAAATGGGATGAAGATCCGATCTTCTTCGAAAAATTCTCCAAGCTCGTTCGCGATACGATTGCCGATTTCCACAAGGGGCGCATCACCGACCTGACCTATCTATCAAAGGTCAGGGAGTTACGCGACAAGGTTCAGACACGGCAGGATGAAACCGATCCGACCCCGGCGCGCCTTCGCGACGATGGTCACGCTCAGGCTTTTTGGGGGTTGGCGAAGCGCAATCTGGAAAGGGTCGGTGTTGATGACGTCGAACTGGCCGCCGATATCGCGCTGGAGATCAGTCGGATTGTGCAGAAGCGGCGCAAAGTCGGCTGGCAATATGATCGTGATGTCGAGAACGTAATTCGAAACGACATTGACGATTTCTTCTTTGAGGAGCTGCGCGGCCAGCGCGATATGTTGATCGATCCTGCCATTCTTGATGGTATCGTCGACGATGTGCTGGCATCGGCTCGCGTGCGGCTGGCGCAATGAGGACGACTATGACCGGTCGCCCGGCAAACGAGCAGATCGAAATTTGCTGGGGTGAACGTCGGGTCATCGCGGAACTCCTTCGCACGGATAGGCGTGCTCTCCGGATCGACGTTCGGCCGACGGGCGAAGTCGCTATTTTTGCGCCTGCGGGTGAGGAAATCGACGAAATACAGAGCAGAGCGCGCCGGAAGGGCGCTTGGATATTCGCTCAGATTGACACGATTTCCCAAAGGCCGAAGGTCACACCGAAACGCAGGTTCATTTCCGGCGAGACGCATCTTCTGCTGGGTCGACAATATCGGTTGTCGATTGAGCAATCTGACGATCCCCTTGTTCGGCTCGAAGGTGGGCGCTTGGTGATATGCGCCCGAGCGCCTGACGACCAGCCCCATTGCCGGCGTCTGCTTCAGACGTTCTATAAGCTCCGAGCGCGCGAGGTATTCCGGCAACGATTTGAAATCGTTGTGGAGCCATTCGTTCGTAAGGGCTTGAAACGGCCTTCCCTCGTTATCCGGCCGATGTCAAAGCGATGGGGGAGCTTCACCCCTGGCGGGCGGGTTGTGCTCAATGTCGACTTGGTGCGGGCAAGTCCCCGATTGATCGACTACGTGATCTGCCACGAACTGGCGCATGCGTTCTACCCGGATCACGACGAGGGATGGCGTGCTTTGCTTGAGACGATGATGCCCGATTGGGAAGAACGAAAAGAGAGGTTGGAGGCAGCCCTCCGGTAGCGGCAGTGCGCCAGAACGGAGTCGGAAGAGGGCATCCGAAGCTGGCCGGCGCAGCTCTAGGCTGGTTCACCTTGGGCAGCCACTTTGGATTGCCCTTTCTCGGAAATGTGATAAAACCTCTGCTATCTTTGGAATTTGCCAAGGAAACATCACGGCGTTGACCCAGATGGACTCCCAGCGCGCTCAAGCGCTCAAGCTGCTAAAGGCGTGCCCGATGATGCGGCTGAAGGACTTTGCCGCCCACGGCATCGGCCCGGAAACGCTGGCGCGTCTTGTCCGGGACGGGGCAGTCGTTCGCCCCGCGCGGGGCCTCTACCAACTCGCGGATAGCTCGGGCAATGCGGCGCGTATTCTGGCAGAAGCGTCGGCCCTCGTTCCCAAAGGCGTCATCTGCCTGATCTCAGCGCTGCAATTCCACGAGCTGACGCTCCAAATGCCTTCGGCCGTTTGGATGGCTATTGATCGCACCGCCTGGCGTCCCAAGATCGACTATCCGCCCATTCGCTTCGTACGCTTCACCGGGTCCTCGCTGACGGACGGTGTCGAGCGACACTCCATAGAAGGCATCGAGGTGGCGATCACAAGTCCAGCGCGGACGATCGTCGATTGCTTTCGCTATCGGGCGAAAGTCGGACTGGATGTCGCTCTGGAAGGCCTGCGTGAGGGACTTCGACAGCGGAAAGTCACGAGCGACCAGCTCTGGACCTATGGGACGAAGGGAAAGGTCTGGTCGACCATGAGGCCTTATGTGGAAGCGACGGTAGCCGATGGCACATGAGCCAAGAAAAAACGTCGGTGCTTCGGTCCGGGCTCGTCTGCTCGACCGGTCTCGTGTCAAACGCACGGACTTTCAGATTCTGCTGACGCGCTATGCGCTGGAACGGCTTCTGTATCGACTGAGCCTGTCACTTCATCGCGACCGCTTCATCCTGAAAGGTGCGATGCTATTCGTAACCTGGGTGGCAGATCCTTTCCGGCCTACACGCGATCTCGACTTTCTCGGCTATGGCGAGAACAGCCCGGAGGCGATCGGAGAGGTCTTTCAAGAGATCTGCGGGCAGCCGGTCGATGACGACGGCGTCGTATTCGACATCGGCGCTATCACCGCTGTTCCGATCCGGGAGGATGTTGAATACGGCGGCATCCGCGTGCGCACCTCCGCGACGATCGCAGGCGCCCGCATTCCGATCCAGGTCGACATCGGTTTTGGTGATGCCGTCACGCCGGGACCGGTCGAGATCGTGTATCCGCCACTGCTCGACGCGCCAGCGCCCCACCTTCGCGCCTATCCCGTGACGACCGTGGTCGCCGAGAAATTCCAGGCGCTCGTCCTGCTCGGCATCGCAAACAGCCGGCTGAAGGATTTCTACGACCTCTGGCTGATCGCACAGACATTCGAATTTGACCGGGCATCGCTTGCAGAGGCCGTCCGCCAGACCTTTATGCGGCGCGGAACCATGCTTCCAATCGAGAAGCCGACCGGCCTGAGTGATGCTTACGCTGAAGCCTGGGGGCGCCAGTGGCAGGCCTTTTTGGGACGAGAGCGTATGGCCGCGGCGCCGGCGGAGCTGGCTGTCGTTGTCTCCGACCTCGCAGAATTTCTGCTTCCCCTGATCGAGCCTGCTGAAGGGGACGAGCGTTGGAAGCCTAGTGAAGGTTGGAGGGCATCGGATGCCGGCCAAGATGCGTAGCCTGGAGGGCAGCGAGCAATGCGCGCGCGACAGAATCGGTTTCGCCACGTATCGCAGTCAATCGCGGACGTTTTCGACCGGCTCCAGCTATTTCTCCTGCACTTCGTATATAATACGAACGAAGAGATTGACGCCGCGCACCGCGCCACATTTATTGTGGAAAATCAATTGCGTGTAATTCTGACGGTATATCTGACGGTAAACGTCGATTTATCCGCCTTACACTCATCGAAAATTCAAATACTTACCACTTCGGTTGATCATCTCATGGAATGATCAATGAGCTATCCGGTAACCCTCTATTTTTCCAACGCTATTTCCCTCCAGAGCCCTCCATGATATCCCACGCCCGTCACTCCATTCCCATATCATGTCGTTGGGACCGTTCCGCCGTCGATGACGTATTCGGTACCCGTGATGGACGCAGCTAGTCCTGAGACCCAGTCATAATCGGCATGATATCAACGCCATCGCCAGGGAAGATCGTGAAGTGCGGGTGTCCCTCAAAGAGACGCGCGGCGGCGTCGATGTTTTCGGCCTGGACGACGATGTAGCCGCAGATTGCATTCTGCGCGTCGCTGACGCCGCCTTTGGTTACCCGCTTCGTCTTGCCCACCATGCCGCCTGTATCGGGAAACGACGCGGCATTTGCCTTTTCCCAATTCGCCCATTGCTTCAGGCCGTTCATGTCGGCCGCCTTCTGCTCGGCTTCCGGCATTGCGCGGAAGCGGGCGAGGTCTTCGGGCTTCATGGTGTAGACAGCGAGGAAGCGAGGCATGGCGTATGCTCCGTAAGCGTGTCCGATCATCGTGACCAGACTGAGCCTTAAGGTATCGATCGAGCGGCTCAACGCGACTATCAAACCCCGAGCGATCATGGATGCCGCTGAGTGGATCGACACGGAGAAGGTTGTGGGAGAACAGCTTAGTGATCCAGGTTTCGAATATGGCGTTGCGCAGCCGTTTTGAGACGCGCCGGCAGCTCCCGCGGCTGGAGGATAGCTTCGGCAAATGCGCGACTTTCCTCCGCCGCAAGCCGAATCATCCGCATGTCTTCGATAGCGCGGACAGCGGCCTCGTGAACGCTACCGATCACGAAGTCCGACAGCGAGAGCAGCCCATCCAGGAACAATCCTGCCGAAGGGGCAACACGCTCCTGTGTAAACAGCGGACGCATCCGCACCTTCATTACGCAGCGACGACGCCCAAAGCTCAAGCGTCGTCTCGATCGATGCCTCCCTCCATCCATCACCTTCGAATCGCGATGGCACATCGATTCAGAGTCGAAATACGAATGCAACTGTAATGCTAAGAGGGATCGCAGAAGTCATAATGGAACTCCTTTTCTACGAGGAGCTGATCGGCGCGCTGGGGCCGCGATCAGTCGTTTCCTGGTTCTCAGCCGGCGGGCGTATATACCGTCTCCACCTGCCACGAACCGGCAGGCTGGCTGTGCAGTTGCCAGAACTGTTCGGCGACGGCATTGGCGTCTTTGCTGTTCATGACAAGGCCTGCGACGGTAACGGTCGCGACATGGACGCCTCTTTCCTGGAAGGGCTCGAAGATGCCTTGCGCCAGCGCGCGAATACCTGCCTTACCGATGCTCAGAGAGAGATAATCCGGGTGCGGCTGAAGGCCGAAGCCGCCGCCTGTGAACAGGATGGAGCCTGAGCCGCGTGCGATCATGTTGGGCCCCGCAGCCTGCGCAGCGACCATGGCGCCACCGATATTGACGGCGAGATCATAGTTGAACGTCTCGCGCGGTTGATCTGCCAACGTGGCCTTTCGCATCGAGGCCGCATTGAAGTGCAGAACATCTATCCCGGCGAACTCGCTTTCAACTTGAGACACGAGCGCTGCGACGCTCGACGGTTCAGCTGCATCGACCGTGCGTACTTCGACCTTATGGCCCTTCGCCTCGAGCTGCCCCGCAAGCTCTTTCGTCTTGGTCTCGTTCCGGGCGCTCAAGATGATCCGGAACCCTTCGCCGGCAAACCGCTCGGCTGTCGCAAGGCCCATACCCGGACCAGCTCCAATGCTAAGAAACGTTTTCATAATCTACCTCTCCTCGACAATGGGATAGCGATTTCTGGATCGGCCCACGGAGCGTCCAATTCCTTCGCGCCTCGCGAGGCGCGCATTGCCGATTCCACCTCAAGCGGCGGAGCGGGCTGTTGATAGGGTCTCGATAATAATTCGGGCGAATTCTTCCGGCCTTTCCAGCGAAGCAATATGGCTCGCGTCCTTGAGGATCCGTCTCAATGGCCTGTGCATGAGCCATCGCCGGCATAGCCGCCAGAGCCAGGCCAAGTCCGAGAGCAAAACGCAATCGGCGCTGACACGCCTGACCGATCGTTCCGTCGGGTTCGGTCGGCTGGTCGTGGCCGCCGATAGCTATGAAGTTGAGGTGAAACCGTCGACCACCGTCGATAATTTCGCCGATAGAAAGCTCCTCTCCAACAATATCGACTGGTGGTGAATTAACGGTCAGACCTTTCTCCATCGGTGGCAACTCGAGTACAGCTTCAGCCATCCAAGCATTGGTGACCTCTGTGCACTAAGCGAAATGCTGCGCGGGGTCTTTTCAAATCCATGCGTGATATTTCAAAATTTTGCTCTTTTTGAACGTCGCCTTCGACAGGACCGCGCCACATTCCTCCGCCTCGGACGTGCAATCGATCGCATATGCGCACCGCGCATTTTTACAGCTTCTTGCTTTTTCGTCGGCCGTGAACAACGGCTAGGCGGCTGAACGTGAGTCTGTTTTTTGGGTCTTGCGCGATTTGAAATTGTAGGATTTTGCGGCCTGGGGGTCAGCAACGTTACAATTTCGGTTTTGGATTTGCTTGGGCCGCGAGCCATGATTCCCTAGCTGCATCGGAGGGACCGATGCGGCCGAAGCAACACGCGACGACGGGACCAGGCGATCTGTTCCGGGCCAGACTCGATCAGATCATCAACATGCGCCACGCGTTGATGCAGCTCGCAGGCAAGCTCGACTGGGCGTGGGTCGATGGCGAGATCGCGCCGCTCTACAGCGACCAGGGCCGACCCGGGATCGCGACCCGCTTCGTGATCGGGCTGCTGCTCAAGCACATCTACGGGCTGTCCGACGAAGGCGTCTGTGAGCGCCGGGTGCATGACCCGTATTTCCAGTATTTCACCGGGGAGGAGTTCTTCCAGCACGAGTTCTTGCATGAGCGCTCGAACCTCAGCCATTGGAGGAAGCGCCTGGGCGACAGACTGGAGCTGCTGCTGGCCGAGAGCCTGCGGGCAGCGCATGCCACCGGCGCGCTGCGGACGAAAGACCTAGGTCGTAGTGACGATTTACCTTAGCACTATGGCGATAGCGGCGAGGAGAACGAAGCCTCGGTAGTTGGCGATGAGCTTGTCGTATCTTGTCGCGACCCGTCGAAACTGCTTCAACTTGTTGAAGAAACGCTCGACGAGATTGCGCTCCTTGTAGAGCGCCTTGTCGTAGTGGAGCGGCGCGCGGCGATTGGCTTTCGATGGGATGACGGGTTTGGCCCCGCATTCGAGGACAGCCTGGCGCAAGTGATTGGCGTCATAACCCTTGTCGGCGATGACGGCTTCGGCCTCGAAGCCTTCGATCAGGGCGTGCGCCTTGGTGATGTCGTTGCGCTGGCCTGGCCCGAACAGCAGGCGGACGGGATTGCCGAGCGCGTCGGTCGCGGCGTGGATCTTGGTGCTCAGGCCACCGCGAGATCGCCCCAAACCTTGGGCATCCGCCCCCCTTTGGCGATTCTTGCGCCGGCAGCGTGCTGGTGAGCCCGCACGATGGTTGAATCGATCATCAGCCATTCGAGGTCGGCTTCGGTGGTGAGCGCTTTCAGAAACCCATCCAACGCGCCTCGCTCGATCCAGCGGTAATAGCGTCGTTTCACCGCTTGATGGTCGCCGAAGCGCTCGGGCAGGTCGCGCCAGCGCCCGCCCGAGCGGGCCATCCATAACAGCGCATCGACGAAGCGCCGGTTATCACAGCGCGGCCCGCGCTGACCGGCCCTGCCGCCCGGCACGAGGTCGCAAAGCCGCTCCCATTGATCGTCGCGTAGCGCATCGACATCCCGAATCATCAGAGCTGATCTCCAAAAATCAGCCTTGAATCATGGAAAACGACCGCCGAGAATCCCTCCAGCGAGGAATTCGTCACTACGATCTAGCGCGCGTCACGATCGATGCCACCGTGCAGCGTGGCGCTTGAAGAGGCGGCGCAGTGAAGCTTCCGACGTCTCGATCCCGATCTCCTTCTCGCACTTGGCGACGATCGCCTCCAGAGTCAGGTCCGGTTGGGCGCGGGTGATCTGCAAGAGCCAATCGGCGTGCGGCTCCAGCGGCGAACGAGACTTGCCGCCGCGACGCGCCAGCCGCCACCACTCGCTGCCGCAGATCTTCTGAATGCGCCTTGGCCATCGCTGCCTCCAAATCGGAGACAGCAACGAATCACGATCCGGCCCAGACCGGAAATCGCCAGGGCCCTTCGAAGCTTGTGAGGCGGGCGTTGGCCGCCGACTTCTGGCGACCAGTTGATCCCGCGCCCGTTTATATCCCGCCTGTCTCGCGATATGCTGATCTCGTGAGGATGCGAGACGATGGCACGGCGCTCAAGCAAGGCAACTGCATCCGGACGGCGGCGGCAAGGCGTCGGCGACACAGCACGCGGAACGCTGCCGGATTTCCAGGGGCGCGAGGCTGATATCGCCCGTATCGAGAAGCTGATAGACCACGTCCGGGATGGTGGCACAGCTCTGCTCATCAGCGGCGAAGCTGGGATCGGCAAGACGACACTGCTGGAGATTGCGCAGGCCCTCGCCAGACAACGTGGGTTTCGTGTGTTGCGCATGTCGGGGGTAATCGCCGAGGCGCATCTGCCCTTTGCTGCCCTCCAGCAGGCGGTGGCGCCGATCTTGCGGCAGGCCCAGAAGCTGCCGCCGCGGCAGCGCGCGGCTTTGCTCGCGGCTTTCGGCCTGGGCGATGACACGGCGGCGCCGGATACATTCCTGGTTGCCCTGGCGACGCTTACTCTCCTGACGGAGAGTGCGGCGCGCAAACCCATCCTGCTGGTGGCAGACGACATCCAATGGCTGGATCAACCCAGCCACGACGTGCTCTCGTTCATCTCTCGTCGGCTAAGTTCCGATCCGATCGTTCTCTTGATGGCGGTGCGGAACGATTCGGAAGAAGCTCTCCCACATTGGAGCGTCCCGCGGCATCAACTATCAAGGCTCGACACTGCTGCCGCAGAACGTCTGCTGGACGCCGAGGCACCCGATCTGCCGCTTGATCTACGGCAGCGGTTTTTGGACGTGGCCGCGGGCAATCCCTTGGCACTGGTCGAGTTGCCGCGCGGCGAGCGCAGGCTAGAGACAGGCGGATCGCACTGGGTTCCGCTGACCGATCGCCTGGAGCGCGCTTTCTTCAGCCGGGTCTCCGGCCTCCCGACGGCCACCCGCGCGCTGCTGCTGATCATCGCAGAGAATGACAGCCGATCCCTCCGCGAGGTATTGGACGCAGGCGAAGTGCTGCTTCACGAAAAAGTGAGACTTGACGCGCTGGCGCCGGCGGTGTCGGCAATGCTGATCGAGATTGCCGCGGGAGAGGTACGTTTTCGGCATCCCCTCGTCCGATCCGCAATCCACCAGGCATCCAGCCCGGTGATGCGTCACAATATCCATGCCGCATTGGCCCGGGTCATCAAAGACGAACCAGATCGTCAAATATGGCACCGGATGGCATCGGCCATCGGACCTGATGAGGCTTTAGCCGCGGAGCTCGACGCCGCCGCCGCGAGATCGCAACGGCGGGGCGCGCTTGCGACGGCGATCACCGCGCTGGAGAACGCGGCGCGGCTGAGTGGTACGGCCCTGTCAAGAAGCGAACGGCTGCTGCGCGCAGCCGAGCTCGCGGCCGAACTGGGCCAACCGGAAACGGTGGAGCGCTTGCTGCGAAACGCCGATCTGGATCGGCCACCGCTGCGGGTGCGGGCCCAAGTCGCGTGGATTCGCGAGATGAGCCAGCCCCTGACCGTCAGCGACCTTTCGCGGATTTCCGCGTTGGTCGGCCTTGCAGCCGACGCCCGTGCCGACGGTGCCAATGATCTGGCGCTCGACCTGCTGTGGCGCGCCGTGCAGCGCTGCTGGTGGAGCAACGTGGGCGATGCCGTGCGCGAGAGCATACTCGCAGCAGCCGGTGAACTCGGATTACCGAAGACAGACGCGCGCCTGATCGCGATCCCCGCCTATGCCGGGCCGCTCAAGCACGGCGGAGACGTATATCGGGAGCTGCAGGCATATCCCGCGACGGGTGTTGCGGACCCGATGGCGGCACGGATCCTGGGGCTGACGGCCAATACCATCGGCGCATTCGATTTCGGCGTCCGTTGGTTGACCGAGGCGAGTACGGCATTGCGTGAGCAGGGGCGCCTCGGTGAGCTGGCGCGCGTGCTCTTCTCGCGGAGCTTTGCGGAGACCGAGACAGGCGACTGGATGGGCGCCCTGAGAAGTTCCGCGGAGGCGATTCGGTTCGGAGAAGAAACAGGACACGCGATCTGGGTCGCCGCGGCGACGATTGTGCAAGCGAGACTTGCTGCCATGCGGGGCAACTTCGAGGCCGCGGAGGCCCACGCAGTGCAGGCCGAGCGGCTGGTGCTATCGCCAGGCTCCAGTTTCTGGCTGGCCATGCTGGAGAATGCGCGCGGCATTGCCGCGCTCGGCGCCGGTCGGCCGGCAGAGGCTTACGAGCACCTGCAGCGTGTTCACACGCCCGGCGATCCGGCCTTCAACACCAGCCTGCAGTTCTACTGGCTCGCGGACTACGTCGAGGCTGTCGTGTCCTGCGGTCAAGAAGCGGCCGCCGCCTCGATCATCGAAGAGGTGGAGCGGCATTCCGCACCCATGGCTGTGCCGTGGGTCCAGATGATGCTCTACCACGGCAAGGCCTTGCTTGCCTCGCCGAACCGCGCGGAGATGTTCTTTCAGCGCGGTCTCGGCGCCGCCGCACAGAACTGGCCGTTCCTGCGCGCGCGTCTGCTGCTGGCCTACGGTGGATGGCTGAGGCGGCAGCGCCGAATTGCCGAGGCACGCGTACCGCTGCGGACAGCGCGGGAGGTGTTCGATGCGCTAGGCGCCTCACCGTGGAGCGAGCGAGCGCGCCAGGAACTTCGCGCGGCCGGCGAAGCAAGTCGCCCGCGCGCCGAACTCATCCTCGACGCGCTGACGCCGCAGGAACTGCACATCGCGGAGCTTGCGGCCGGCGGGCTTTCCAACAAGGAAATAGGCGCCCGGCTGTATCTGTCGCACCGAACGGTCGGCTACCACCTGCACCGGATCTTTCCGAAACTTGGGATTACGGCCCGTGCGGGTCTGCGCACCGCGCTCGATCGCGCAACACAGGCTCCCGATCGGCCCGACCGGTCGTCGCAGCGGCCTTCCGACAGAAGCGGCACCACCACATCCGCCCGATAGAGTGCATGTCGTTCGGACGGAATCGCACATATTCCGCTCGTCCCCGCACACACAGGGACCCAGTCCTTGCAAGAAAAGCAAGAACTGGATTCTCGCTGTCGCGGGAATGAGCGGAGATCGGGTCGACCCAATCGCAATACGCGGCGCCCGGACATCCTTCGGCGCGCCGGGGCAGGCGATCAATTTTCGGCCAGAAGCTTCTCCGGCAGGATCGGCAGCTCACGGATGCGCAGCCCGGTTGCATGGAAGACCGCATTGGCGACCGCCGGGGCGACACCGACCACGCCGATCTCCCCGACGCCCTTGCCGCCAATAGGGCTTGCTGCCTCGTCGAACTCGTCCACCCAGACTGCATCGACGGCTGGGATGTCGGCATTCACCGGCAATGGGACTCCAACGAGGTTTTTCGAAAGGAACCGGCCGAGGCGCGGCTCGAATACCGAGGCCTCCATCGCCGCCATGCCCCAGCCCCAGATCATGGCGCCGATGAGCTGGCTCTTCGTCGTCCGCGGGTTCAGGACGCGGCCGACCGAGTAGCTGCCGAGCATTCTGCGCAGGCGAAGCAGGCCAAGCGCGCGGTCCACGCCCACCTCCACGAACACGGCGCCCCAGGTGCGCATCGCCGTCGGCGAGGCGCCGCCATCGATTTCCAGTTGCACGCCCTCGCCGGGGCTGAAACGGCCGAGCGCGGCCTCGGACTCGCGGCCCGACCGGCGTAGCAAAGCGAGCGGATCAACCTCGCCGAGCGAGGCGCGGATCTGACGGCAAGCATCGAGCAGAGCGGCGCCAACGCACATTGCGCTCGCCGAGCCGAATGTGCCGCAGGCTTCCGGCAGGATCGAATCGCCGTTGCGGATCTCCACTCTGTCGGGCGGCAGGCCGAGCGCATCGCCGACAAGCTGCGAGAAGATCGCGAACACGCCGGTGCCGATATCGTTGAACGAGGATTCGAGCAGGGCGGTGCCGTTCGCGCGCAAGGTCACGCGGGCGGCGGCAGGCAAGCGGAAGGACCCCATGGTCGCGCTCGCCATGCCCCAGCCGACCATCCAGTCTCCGTCGCGTTCAGCTCGGGCCGGACGGCGGCGCCAACCGAAACGCTCGGCGCCGAGCGCATAGGCCTCGAGCAGCTTCTTGGATGACCACGGCTTGCCGCTGACCGGGTCCACGTCGGCATGATTGCGCAGCCGCAGCTCCAGCGGATCCATGCCGAGCGCATGGGCCAGTTCGTCCATCGCGCTTTCGAGCACCCACATCCCGGAAGCGCCTCCCCCCGGTGCGCGCAGGGGCGTGGGCGCGCCAGCCGTGATCTCCTCGACGCGCTCGTGAGTTTCCAGCGCCGGCACGGCGTACATCGCTCGTCCGGCCTGGGTTGCAGACTCGACGTAATCCTCGGTGGAGGACGTCACGTTGACCGAGTCATAACGCAGTGCCGTGAGCCTGCCGTCAGGCGCGGCGCCGAGTTCGATCCGGTGATGCGTCAAAGGCTGATAGCCGGTCATTGTGTACATTTGGGCCCGTGAGAGCACGAGTTTGACCGGGCGGCCGGACACGCGCGCCGCCGAGGCCGCGAACAGGGTATGCCACTTCGGAAAGCCCTTGGAGCCGAAGCCGCCGCCGGTGTGCGGACACATCACCCGCACCCGCTCCGGCGGCAGACCGAGCGCCATCGCCAGCATCTGCCGCGTGCCGGCAGTCCACTGTGTGGCGTCATGCACGACGAGATTTTCGCCCTCCCACCAGGCGAGCGTGGCGTGCGGCTCCATTGCATTGTGATGCCGCGATGGCTGCGCGTATTCGGCAGCGATCCGATGGGTCGCTTGGGAGAATCCGGCCGCGATATCGCCCTTGGCGGCATCGACTTCGGTGAAGATGTAGCCGCTGTCTGACGCTGGCGGGCGGGGATTGGATTGGCCCGGCGCCTTTACCTCGGCCGGCGCGATCGTGACGCGCACGCGGTGCGCTGCGGCCTCCGCCTGCTCGAGCGTTTCGGCGAGCACGATCGCCACCGGCTGACCCTCGAAGCGAATGGTGTCGTTCTGCATCGGAGGCAGGCTGAACATTAGCGGCACCGGAACGGCGGTGAATTGCGGCAGATCCGCTTGCGTGAGAATGCGGACGACGCCTGGGCTGTGCGCCGCCTCTTCAGTGGCGAGAGACGTAAGCTGGCCCGCCGCTGGGGCCGTGACGAGCACGGCGTGGAGCTTGTCCGGCCGGTCGAAGTCCGCCGTATAGCGCGCGGCGCCGGTGACTTTGATGCGTCCGTCCGGGCGCGCGAGGGGTTGGCCGACCGCGTTCATGGCGTCATCTCCGCGACAAGCCGGATGGCCCTGACCACGAGGTTGCGACCGAGCGCGATCTTGTAAGCGTTGTGGGCGAGCGGCCGGGCTTCGGCAAACCCGCTTTCCACTGCCGCGGCGATTGCGGCAGCGCCGGGCTGAAGCCCCGCAAGCGCCTGTTCCGCACCCGTCAGGCGCCACGGACGCGCGGCCACTGACCCGAGCGCGACGCGGGCGCGCACGATCCGCCGCCAGACATCGAGATCGAGCGCGAGCGCGACCGAGACCGTCGCATATTCGTAGCTCTCGCGTTCGCGGATCTTGATATAGGTTGAGCGCGGCGCTGAACCCGGAATCTCGATGGCGGTGATCAGCTCGCCCTGCTCCAACACCGAATCCCGATCCTGCCCCGCATCCGGCGGAAGATAGAATTCATTGATCGGAATGCGCCGTCCGCCCGTGCCGCGTTCCGTGATCACTGCGGCGTCGAGCGCCGCAAGCGCCACCGCGGGATCGGAGGGATGGGTCGCAACGCATGTATCGGACCAGCCGAAGATGGCGTGGCGGTCATTGAGTCCGTCGCGAGCGGCGCAGCCCGAGCCCGGTCGCTTCTTGTTGCAGGGGAGCATCTCTTCGGCACGGAAATAGGGGCATCTCGTCTTCTGCAGGAGGTTGCCGCCGATCGTCGCGAGATTGCGTATCTGCGCAGAGGCCGCGCTCAGGATCGCCTGGGACAGCACCGGAACCCGCGCCACGACGACCGGAGCGAGGGCAACATCGTTGAGCCGCGCGAGCGCGCCGATGCGCAAGCCTCCGTCTGGCAATGTCTCGATCGCGTCAAGGCCAGAGAGGTGCGCGATGTCGAGGATGCGGGCGGGCGTGGCAATTTCGAGCCGCATCCAGTTCAAGAGCTCGGTGCCGCCAGCAAGGAACGCTGTGCCCGGCTCCCGACCCGCAGCCAATGCCTCGGAGACGCCGGCGGCCCGCGCATAGGTGAAACCCTGCATGGCTCAGTCTCCCGCGGCCTGACGGACCGCGGCGACGATCTGCGGATAGGCGGCACAGCGGCAGAGATTGCCGCTCATCCATTCACGGATTTCCGCATCGGACCTCGTGTGCCCCTCGGCGATGCAGGCAACCGCCGCCATGATCTGACCCGGGGTGCAGAAGCCGCACTGGAAGGCATCCTGGTCGACGAAGGCTTGCTGGACCGGATGCAGCATATCTCTCTCGTCGGCCAGCCCTTCGATGGTAGTGATCTCGCGTCCGGCGGCGGCGGCGGCCAGCACCAGGCAAGCATTCACCCGCCTTCCATCGAGGTGCACGGTGCAGGTGCCGCACTCCCCAAAATTGCACCCCTTCTTCGTTCCAGTGAGTCCGAGATACTCGCGCAATGCATCGAGCAGCGTGACGCGCGCATCGAGCGAGATTGAATGCTCGCGGCCATTGACATTCAACGTTAGATCCAACTGCTCGCGAAACTTCATTCGGCCCGTCAGCATTTCGAACCTCCATTCGCATTCAAGGCGACTTTGACCCATGATCTTACCTATATGCAAGGCATCGTCAGAGTTATCTTGCGGAACGTCACGCCTTCTCATCTCGGGACACATGCAGCGCAATCGGCGCGACCGCATGAGCGAAGTCGCCGCGCCGCAGCGATCCGCCGTCTGGTCCAGCGCCTCTGCGCTTGCGTAGCGCGACAGCGACGGCCCATATCGCAACGAACAGTCCGAAAATAATAAAGCCTATTGCGTTGAGATCGACGCCCCTGGCCCAATTCCAAAATGCGCCGTCGAGCTTCAACTTCTCCCCAAGCAATGCCGCGATTTCGACCGTCCCGATAATCAAGGCCACAATGATGGAAAGGCCCGTAACGACGAGATTGTAATAAATTTTGCGCTCAGGTTTGGCGAGTGCCCAGCGGTAAGTGAAGCTCATGAAGACACCATCGATCGCGTCCAGGAGCGACATGCCGGCGGCAAAAAGAACCGGCAGGCAAAGAATGGCGTACCAGGGTAAACCGGATGTGGCCCCGGAGGTCGTCAGCACCAGCAATGCAATTTCGGTTGCCGTGTCGAAGCTCAGGCCGAAGAGCAAGCCGACGAAATACATCTTGTACGGCTTGTCGACGATTCGCATCGCCGGCGCCACGAGACGGCTCATGAAGCCGCGGCTCTCGAGCGCGCCGCCGATCGACGCCCCGTCGTGATGTCCCGCCCGAACCTCGCGAAAGGTCCGCCAAATCCCGACAAAGATGACGAGATTGAAAGCGGCGATAACGTATAGGAACCCGCTCGAAACGATGGTGCCCGTTAGGTCCGCGAAATTGTGCAGCCACGAATAGTCGTCGAGCAGCCGGTCGACGGCGCCACGGACGCCAAGAGCCAGCAGCAAGGTCAAGGCGAACACAACGCTTGAATGACCGAGCGAGAACCAAAATCCGACCGATAAGGACGGCCTTGCGTCGTGCGCCAGCCTGCGCGTCGTATTGTCGATGGCGGCGATGTGATCGGCATCGAAGGCATGCCGAATGCCCAGCAGGTACGCGGCGATGCCGATCCCGATGCCGAAGGCCTTGCCGCCGACGCTCAAATGCTGCGGCACGACGATGGCGAGCAGGACGAGCCAGCCGACAATGTGGAGCGCGGCGACGACAATGATCATGCCGGTCAGGCTTCGCGCGGCATCGGCCTTGTTGTCCCAACGCGGGCGCAACCACGATGGGTAACGGCGACTGGCGATCATTGACATAAGCCCGATGGGTCGCATCCTGGGTTCATGCGACCGTTGGAACATACGGGAACGCCGCCCGCGGCTTCGACGTCACCGACTCTTTGCCAATACCGAGGCGAACAGGAGCGTTGGCGGCGATCGAAAACATGACATCGGGAGCGTTGTCGGTCAGCGACCTGCCGTTCCATTCGGCAAAGCCGAACACGGCCGGCGTGCCGACCTCGTAGGGGAGGATGTTCGGCAAGAATCGCTGCGCCACCTTCTCGCCATAGGCCCGCGGACTCTCCGCGGTGCCGGTTGCGGACACGACGCCGGCGATGGCCTTTACAATGGTCTCGCCGTAGGTTGCGCGATCGTCGGCCGGACGGCCCGCGTCCAGACGATTGCCGAGATCTTCGTTGTACTGGGTGAACAACGGATGGATCATCGGCAGGCCGACGCGGTTGATCGACCGCCATCCGCCCGCGTCGGTGGCAAGGGTCGCCACCGCCCACACGCCGATCCGTTTGCCGCCCGAGCCGTTGAGCAACTCGGTGTCCGGAACTTCGAGCACAATCGCGTAGACCGTGTGCCCGGCGAAAAGGTTCTTCGCCTTGCTCGGCGTCCAGTCGCCGAGATTGATCGGCGTGCCGTCCTGGAAGGCGTGACCGACGGCATGCAGCACGTCCGGCTCGATCCAGAATGGGTCACCGGCTTTGCCGGCCCAGACGAGCACGCCCGCAGGCGTGGTGGCGGTCTCGCCGGTAATGCCCCGGGCGATGACAGAGCCGACCGCATGCGGATCGGCAGCGTCGGCGCCTCTGATCGACCGGAGGACGAAGCGCTGTCGGCCATCGGCATCGCGTTCATCGAAGGTGAGACGGTAGGTAAGCTCCTCGATGGCGTCGCCGTCGAAGTCGACTTTGAATTCGTACATGCCTTCCGGGTGATAACCCGGCGCCGGAATATCGCCGGCAATGGAATGGCACACATTGATGACGAAGACCGTTCCCGTTTCACCTTGGAAAGCATAGAGATCGGTGATGTCGAGACGGACGTCCTCGCGGGCGATCGGCGAATCTAGATGGTGCGACATGGGTAGTTACCTTGAGGTATGGCTTGCTCAGTTGCGAATGAAGGCGAGGAGCGCCTCGTTGATGACGTCCTTGTGGGTGGTGCACATGCCGTGCGGCGCGCCCGGGATCACCTTGAGCTCCGCCTTCTTCACCAGCTTTGCCGACAGCGCACCGGCATCGGCGAACGGCACGATCTGATCGGCGTCGCCGTGCAGGATCAGCGTCGGCACGTCGATGTTCTTGAGGTCGTCGGTCTGATCGGTCTCCGAGAAGGCCTTGACGCAGAAATAGGACGCCGGAAAGCCACACATCATGCCCTGAAGCCAGAACGACTGCCTAACGCCGTCGGAGGCCACGACGCCGGGCTTGTTGTAGCCATAGAAGGGGATACTCAGGTCCAGCCAAAACTTGGAGCGATCAGCCACGATGCCGGCACGGATGTCGTCGAACACCTTGAGCGGCAGACCGCCCGGGTTGTTCGCGGTCTTGAGCATCAGCGGCGGCACGGCGCCGATCAGCACCGCCCTGGCCACGCGCCGCGTGCCGTGGCGCGCGATGTAGCGGGCGACTTCGCCGCCGCCGGTCGAGTGACCGACATGGATGGCGTCCTTGAGATCGAGCTTCGCCGTGAGCTCGGCGAGATCGTCGGCGTAGGTGTCCATGTCGTTGCCCTGCCAGGGCTGAGTCGATCGGCCGTGGCCGCGCCGGTCATGGGCGATGACGCGATAGCCGCGCGAGCCAAGGAAGAACATCTGATCCTCGAAGGCATCGCCGCAGAGCGGCCAGCCGTGGCTGAACACGATCGGCTGACCCGCGCCCCAGTCCCGATAGTAGATTTCGGTGCCGTCTTTCACTTTGACGAATGGCATTGCAAAGCCTCCTTCAATCTTGAGCTCGATCTAGGCTCGGCGTATTCCGGCCGGCGGCGCAGGCGTGGCGCTTGCGCCGCTGCTTCGGAAACGGTCGGTTACTGAGTGGCGGTTTGTACCGTGAGATGATCGCGAATGCCTTCGCTCGCCTGATGCAGCGCCGCTTTGACTTCCGGCAGGCCGCGCAGCGCGTTCAGAGCCACGAAATCGTGAATCATCCCGTTGTAGCGGACCGCCGTCACCGCGACGCCCGCGTCCTTGAGTTTGCGTGCGTATCTTTCACCATCATCGCGGAGCGGATCGTTCTCCGCGGTGATCACCAGCGCCGGCGGTAGACCCTTGAGCTCCTCCTTGCTCGCCCGCAGCGGCGACACGTAAGGAAGATTGCGCGTCTTCTCTTCCAGTGCGTAAAGCTCCCAGCCATAGGCCATGAACGTGCGGGTCAGAAAGCGGCCCGTACCGAACTCACGATAGGACGGCGTATCGACGCTCGCGTCGGTCGCCGGAATCAATAGTACCTGGTAGCTGATCTTCGGACCGTGGCGGTCTTTCGCCATCAGCGCGAGCGCTGCGGTCATGTCGCCGCCCACCGAATTGCCCGCGACCGCGATGCGGCCGCCGTCGGCGCCGAACTCGCTCGCGTGTGCGGCGATCCATTTAAGCGCGGCGTAGGCCTGGTCCATCTGCGTCGGATAGCGCGCGGCCGGCAGCGACGTGTATTCGACGAAAACGCCGACCTGGCCCGACTCGACGACGAGGTCGCGCAACAGCCGCTCGTGATTGGCGAAATTGCCGATGATCCAGACGCCGCCGTGGATGAACAACAGCACGCCCGGCTTCGCCGCCGGGTGCTCCGACGTCATGATGTAAAGCTTCACCTCCTGGCCGTCCTGATTGATCGTCCGGTCGGTGACTGTCACGCCGGACATGTCGACCGGCGTCTTGTTTTGCAGCGCGGTGAAGATCTCTTGTGGCTTGGGTTGCGGAAGCCGCCAGAACTGCGAGCTGTCCTTGTTGATCTCGTCGAGGAAAGCGCGCACCTGGGGATCGATGCGGTCGTCCGTTGCGGGATTGGGTGCCGCGAGGACCGGCGGCGCCAGCAGCGCCAGGCCGGCGATCAGCGCGGCCAGTTTTGCGATGGGACTCATTGACATGTTCCTTGTCGGTGGGAAGTGGTCCGGGCTGCGAATGCTGACCGCCACATGACAGTGGCGCGGAGCCGCAAAGCGGCTGACGCCCGAGATCGACGATCGGCCAAGCTCGCTTTCGCCATTCTGGTCCCCGCGTCGTGCAGCCAGCGATGGCGCCATTGGTATATTCAGCCGGCGCCTTGGTCTTTTCTGTTCGCGCCACGTTTTTCTCGGAATAGCCGCGCTGTTCTCGTCGCGCGGCCGGTGACCACCTGCACAGGTTATTTCCAAGAATAGGACTTATATCCTGCTCACGCCCGTACGCGGCGCTTGCGCCCGCTAAAAGTAAGCAGCTCTGAGCGGCTGGTCATCTGACCGGTCATTTGACAGAAGCGACGGTTTTTCTCGCCGCATAGCCTGCGATCTCCGAAAGCCAACGAGGCGTTGCATAGCGAAGCGGACAAATGGGCATGCCATCAGGCAACACCGCGCAGTCCGCGCACTATCAGGAGTCAGACTGTGAAACCGGAACACCAATATTCAGATGCTCTCGGCACGCCATATCTGGCAATACCGCGGACATCTTCTTCTCGCAGCGCGACTCGACCCGCCGGGACAACCCCGCCCACGGTCAACGAAGTGCGGATTTTCGACGCCGATGTGCTCGTGAAGCGCTCCGAAGAATGGGCCGGCGGCAAGGCTGTGCTGGTCGACCGCCAACCGCGCGCCGAGTTGACGAAATTTGCCCACTGCCTGAAACGGCACACGATCGCGCTGCACGTCGAAGGCGCCAACACATCCGCAACCCTGAAATATGACGACGGCAAGCAAAGCGTGACGGGCAGCACGGTGGGCCAGGTCATGCTCATTCCGGCAAGGCATCACCTTGAAGGCTTTGCCGATTACTCATCGAAAGTGCGGCACCTGCTGCTGACGCTCGACCCGCAAATGCTCGATCGCGAATATGACGACACAGCCGACTTTGACACTCTGGATTTGCCCTACCGGCCGAATCTCAATGACGGCGTGATCGCCGGGCAGATGCGTGTGCTGCAGAGCGAGCTCGATCGGCCGGGGCCGCTCAGCCGCCTGTTTGTGGAAAGCCTGTGCTGCGAAATCGCGGTGCGCTCGCTGCGGATCTGTACCAGGCGGGCGCCTATGCGCATCAGCAGCGGTCTCGCGCCGCGACGCCTGCGCCTGGTAAAGGACTACATCGAAGCCAATCTCTCCAACAGTATAACGTTGGCGGACCTCGCTGCCATCGCCAATGTGAGCTGCTCGCACTTCTCGCGCGCCTTCCGCGCATCGACCGGCATCGGCGCGCACCGATATATAGTCCGGCAGCGGATCGAACAGGCCAAGCAACTGCTGACCGAGGGCAAAATGTCGATCGCTGAGATCGCCCTCGCCGCCGGCTTCGGCAACCAGAGCCACCTGACGACGCGCTTCCGTCGCGAAGTAGGTACGACGCCGGCGCGGTTCAGGAATCTGGCCTGACGGCGGGCTTTCGCCACTCCATCGAAATCAAGAGACCGAGCGCCGGAGGCGTTTCGCCTTGAGAAACAACGCTTGCGGGCTGTTGCTCCGTGGCGGCGCGTGGTCGCGACAACAGTCTCACGCGGGCCGCCGGTTGCCGCAACGACTCGCACGGCGCCGCGGCTAGTTAGTCATTAGTGTAGACGGGAAAAGTAACGATCGATACCGAGCCTTGGGCACCAAATTGTTGGGAGAAATTGCCGTTCAGACTCTCCGCCAACGATCTGACGATCTTTAGCCCGCCATGCGGCCGCGCTTTGCCCGAATTCCTGCCGTTGTCGGACACGATGCACATTGCCACGCTCTTGTTCTCGATCAGCTCGACGCGGATCGTCCCGCCCTGGCCGCTGAAGGCATGACGCGCAGCATTGGTGATGAGCTCGTTCACGATCATGCCAAGCATCCAGCAGCGCTCGGACGCCAGCGCCATCGGCTGGGCGGCAATCACGATCTTGATATTCTGGCTTTCCAGTTTCGAGCGGCTGACCGCATGGCACAGGCGGCAAAGGTAGTCCGCGACATCGACCGAAGTGCCCAGGTCCGGCATCTGCAGCGCCCGGTGGACGCGGGCGCAATGCTCGAGGTGCTGCTGCACATTGCCCAATACGCTCTGCACTTGTTGGTCGCCACTGCGCGAGGCCGCGAGCGAGACCATGTAGACCGCCGAGGCGAACTCGTTGCTGATGCGATGCGTCATCTCGCGCATGAGCAAACTAGCGTCGGGCAAGGTCGGTTTCACGAGCACGTTCATTGCCACCCTCCAGAATTAGACGTGGGCCTCCTGCCATTCGCATTACCAAAGCAAATTTGGAGGTCGATCGATATCATTTTGCTGCTCGTTTTTTCCGCTTCCTGTCTTGTTCGCGGCCTGATTTTGCAACGTGTTGGCTTTGGCTCAGCTTCGCCGCCGCCCGATCGCGCTTTCGCTGCCAGCCTTCCTCCTTGGCACGCTCGGCGTCGGCCGGAATGTGCTTTTCTCCAGCTTGACCGCCTCCGCCATCGAAACGCCGAGGGCTTCAGTTTCGGATTTGAACTGCTCCGCCCCTCGCCCGCGACCGGTTCAAAGCCCCGGACGGAGGCTGCCTGGACAATCCGTGGCAGGATGACCGCAAGTCTGCTTCACTTTCTTTCCGACGGCCTTCTTCGCCCACCAGCCAAGCGGCGGATTGAGGATGCCATGCTTTCTGCAGATTTTGTGGAGTGCGACGTGAGCGATTACGAACTCCGTCGCCAAGTGCGCCATCGGCTTGGACCAGACGAGTTCGTAAAATTCTTCACGCGTGAAGACTCGGGCAACGACCATCCCTTCCAGAACGCACACGCCGCCAGAGGTGCAATTGAGGTGCTGCTACTGCACGGCAGCCTAATCTGCGCGATGTCCTCGCCACACAAGTCCTGAAACACGCCGGGTCCTATGAACAAGCTAGCAGCCATCCAGGACAGGCCGGTTGTTCTCGCGAAGCACTACGGGCGGTTCCATAGCAAGCGACCAGCGCGATCGCTAAGGATCGATTACAAGTGACATCTATCGATACGTTTCAGTCGCCAGTTGTACGCTGCTCTATCCCCGAGTATCCGTCGGCACGCCCCCGTCACTCCCACTCGATTGTTCTGAAGCATCATAACGCGTTGATCCATCGATGAAAATCGTTCCGCTGACGACGAAGAGCCGTATTCCGGATCCGTCAGAAATTCTCGCTCTTGAATTCAAAGGAGAATTTCGGCGATTCGCGATTTGCTCGGTTTCAAAGACTCTCGATATCGGTTGGTCTATTTTCCTCGGAGTTCTCCGCAAAAGCGGCGTGTCCAGCCTGCCAAAAAGACCGTCAGCGATGGTGAAGTCCGTCGCCGTCAGTAGTGTGGCCCTCGCGCCGGTTGCGATACGGCGCAACATTCGCGGATTGAACGACGCCGCTTCAAGCGATCGCAGCTCGGCTTCCGACCGGATTACGGCAAGCGTCGCCGGCGACGTGCCGGGCGTCAGTCGCGCGATACGGACAGCCCCGCGAGAAGTGGAGCGTACGCGGCGAGCCTGCGGGATACGAACTCCGTGAAGAGCCGCACGCGCTTCGTCTTGCGTGTCTCCCCCTGCGTGAGAAGCCAGAGCGTTCCATGCATGTGCAGGTCGGTGCCCGGCACCCTCACCAGTAGGGGGTCGGCATCTCCGACGAAGCACGGCAGTGTCGTCATCCCGAGCCCTTGCCGTACAGCAACGATCTGCGCCTCGGCGTCCGTGGTCCTGAATGGAACCCCCGTGGTGCGAACCTCACCCTCGCTGGCCCAATCCGGGATGCCATGAAGGCTTATGACGATCCACCGGATGGGATCAGGCGCGCCCGCACGCCACGCGGCTAGCCGATCGCGGGACATGTAAACGCCGCCGAAGAAGTCCGGCCCCTTCAGGCCGTGAAGATTGAGCGGCAGGGTTTTGCGGTCGTAGACGACGCGGATCGCGACGTCGGCCTCTCGGTTGGTCAGATTTGCCAGCTCGCCGGACGACAAGATTTCCATCTCGATGTCCGGATGCAGACGCGCGAAATCGGCGAAGTCCGGCATGAGCAGGTGTGTCGCGAGGGGCGGTGCCAGCGTCACCCGCAGAAGCCCGCGCACGCTCTGGTCGCGCCCGAAGACGCGCGTCTCCAGCAGGTGCGACGACACTTCCATCTGGTCCGCGAACTCGAGGACCTCCTCGCCCGCAGCCGTCAGGCGGTAGCCCGAAGGCAGCTTTTCGAACATGTGCACCCCGAGGCGTTCCTCGAGTTGAACACGCCAAGCCGGCTCCAGCGGATAAAGCGGTTGTAGATCGTCTTATGCGGGCCGTAGTCCTTCGGGGCGTCGCGCCAGCGCAGTCCGTTGCGGATCACGAAGATAATCCCCGAGATCACACGCCGATCATCGACCCGCGCAACCCCATGCGACAGCGGAAAGTAAGGTTCAATACGGCGCATCTGCGCCGGCGACAGCCAAAACAGATCACTCATTGTCGATTTCCGCCGAGAATTGGCTCTGACTCATATTTGCTGCGGTTCGCCGGGACGCTCTTGCTGATTCGTCGGAGGAGCTGTGAATGGGTCAGCAATTTCAACGCGCCAGCCTGGCGCCAGATGGCTTTGCAGTTGATGGTGTCACGGTGGAAGGCGCCCGGGTCCAGATCCGGTTGCGGTCCCTTCGGCCGTTTGGTCATTGTCCAGATTGCGGTCGAAGAAGCGGCCGGATTCAGAGTCGGTATTTGCGCCGCCCCGCCGACCTTCCCCTTGGCGGCCGCCAAGTCGAACTGATGGTTATTGCGCGACGGTTCTGGTGCGACGCGGTTTTGTGCGGTCGGCGCATCTTTTGCGAACGATTTGAGACTGGCGTCCTTTCCCCATACGGCCGGCGCACCGGAAGGCTTGAGACTATCGTCCATCATCTCGGTCTGGCCTTGGGTGGCAGACCTGCGGCGGCTTTCGCCCTTCGCTTGATGATGCCCGTCAGCAACGACACGCTTCTGCGTGTCGTGCGTCGCCGCAGCACCCAGACCGATGGCGCCGAGCTTACGGTCATCGGCATTGACGACTTCGCGTTTCGTCGAGGACAGACCTATGGAACGATCGTCTGCGATCTTGAGCGCCGTCGCCCCGTGATCTTGTTGCCAGATCGGGCGCTGGACACCTCTCGGGCGTGGCTGGCTGAGCGGCCTTCAATACTTACGGTCGCCCGGGACCGGGGCGGCGGTTACGGCGAGGCCATCGCCAAAGCCCTGCCGCACGCTGAACAAGTCGCGGATCGTTGGCATCTCCTGGAGAACTCGAGCCGGGCCTTTCTCGATGCGGTTGGCAAATCCATGCGGCAGATCAGAAAGGCCATCGGCAGCAGCGTCATAGATCCCAAGCTTCTCACCTGTGCTGAGCGCCTCCAGTACCAGGGATATCTGCGTCGGCAGGAGACAAATGAGGCCATTCTGAAAATGTCGAAGCAAGGCGCCCCAATCAGGCAAATCGTGAGGGAGACGGGACACAGCCGCAAGCTTGTTCGCGACGTCCTGCGCGGCCAGCGGACGGATGTCTTCCGGACAAAGCCCAGTTCGCTGGATAGCTGGTCGCCCTGGCTGAATGAGCGCTGGGAGAAAGGGGAGCGCAATGCGCTGGCGCTTTGGCGCGAAATGCGTGTGGCGGGCTTTTCCGGGCGAAGCGGCGTGGTGTCACAATGGGCGCAACGCAGACGCCTTGCGGAAAAGGCAGGTCAAAACGCGCTGGCGCGAACGCCGTCAGCTCGGATCATCGCCCGTCTAATGACGTCGGCACGTGACGACCTGACAAAGTCTGAAGCCATTCTGGTGGCGGCCATTGAAGGAAATGTCCAGGATCTGGTTGTTGCTCGCGAGGCCATCATGGAGTTCCAATCCATGATCCGATCAAAGGCGGCCGCCAAGCTGGACGCGTGGCTCGAAGCTGGGAAGGGAACCCTTGTCGGATCTTTCGCCAATGGTGTCGAGAAAGATCTGGCCGCCGTCCGAAATGCGATCATCTCGCCCTGGTCCAATGGACAGACGGAGGGGCAGATCACTCGTCTGAAACTCATCAAACGCCAGATGTACGGGCGCGCCAAAATCGATCTGCTTCAGGCGCGACTGATCGGCGCGGGGTAGCTGATCGCCTTCAGCAAAAATGCGTCAGAGCCAGTTCTCAGTGGAAATCAACACTTCGCAGTAAGAAAGCCTTTGGTGGACCTGGACGCAGCTCAGGGGAGACTGGGCTGGGGCATTGCTCTGTGGTTTGGCTGTGATGACGCCGATGCGCTGCATGAGGAATTGAAGGCGGCAGGAATAGCCATCGCCTTTCCGCCGAAGGACGGTCCGTTCGGCCGGTATTTCGCGTTCCGTGATCCGTTTGGCTACACGATCACGGTTCATACCGCATGACGCGCTACTGGATTGGTGTTGCGAGCCGCGATCATGTCAAGGCGGCAGAGACTGGCGGGTTTTGCCAGTTCTGCCACGGGCGCGAGGCCCGCGTTCGCAAGCTCTCGGCTGGAGATGGCGTGGTCTATTATTCGCCACGTGAACGCATGGGTGAGGGCGCGCTAATTCGCGCCTTTACGGCTATCGGACGGGTGCGACCGGGTACAGCATGTCATGCCGAACAATCCGGATGCTTCCACCCCTGGCGTCGCGATATCGACTATCAGCCTACAAAAGAAGCGCCGATCACCCCTTTGCTCGGCCAGCTTTCCTTCTCGCGAGAGAACCAGAATTGGGGATGGCTGATGCGTCAGGGCTTCTTCGAAATTACGCAGGCGGACTTCGACACGATCGCGATCGCCATGGAATACAGATTCCCTTCGCAGCAGTCGATCAACAGTCAGACCAACGGCGCCATTCCAACTGAAATCGGATAAAAGAGGAAAATCGGCGGCTCTCGACGGCAATTCGTTCGCGAAACGAGACCTTTTGGGCACTGTGGCGGAAGAGGTGTCCCCCAAAGAAGTCAAGTATGATACTGATATATAGATAGTTTTTTAAAAACGGTTTTGTTCCATCCTAGTTTCAATCCTAGCCGATTTAAGCGCGTGAGAGCGGGTCGATCTCGTAGAGTGTTGCCGCGTTCATCGGCGGCCATTCGCTTGGGAAGCGCCAACCGCCATTGCGATCGAGGGGCGGCGTTCGGCCGGTCCGCGCCTTGACGAAAGCCCACCAGGCGTCGCCTTGCGGCGAATCGCGCTTGACGTGGAAGGTTTGCGATGGCGCCTCGCGCGGCGAGCGCGAAGGCGGCCGCAAGATGCGCTTGGCGTCGGCGTCGCGGCGCATGAACCGCCGCAAGGTCGCGTGCCAATCGGACCGCAGCGCCTTCTCTCCGACAGCCTCGGCCGCCCAAAGCCGCAGATCCTCGATCGCCCGCCGGATTTCCTCGCCGCTCAGCCCCTCGGCCGCGCCGAAGGCCAAGTCTTCCGCGCTCGGCTCGAAATCGGCCGGCAGGCGGCTTGCCGGCGCGGGCGCGCGCTCCCCCGAGGTTAGGGGGTTATTTTCTTTAGGGGGTGTGGGGGATTTTTCTTTTAGGGGGGAAGGAGGTAACGCGCTGTCACGCCGTGACATGCGTGACGCCTGAGCCTCAGTGCGCCGGCGTTCGCGGCAACGCTGCTGCCGGAGCCTTGCAGCTTCGCGCAGCCGCGCCAGGCGCTCTTCGCGTTCGCGCTCTTTGGCGGCTTCGAGCGCCGCCACGGCCGCCGCGATCTGTTCGGCCGTGCAGCCTTCCTTGACAAGAGCCACCGCGATCGGCCCAAAGGTCGCCATCAGATCACGCCTCCAGCGGCCGGCCTGCGAAGGAACGGAGCAGAACTTTCACGTTGTCGCCCCCAATTTCGTCAACGCATTCGACGAGATATTCTGCTTTTACGCTGGTATCTTCGACCGAGGCGCATGGGAAGCCGCATATCTTGAGCAGAATATTGAGGGCGTCTTCGACAGCCTCTTCGGCCGCTGTCTCGGCCGCCGCGAGCCCCGAGCTCTCGCGTAAACCGCTCATCTCCGACAAAAGTGTTTCGAAATGCTCGATTTTGTCGCGGCGCAGCTCCTCGAACATTTCGTCGAATCGGCGGCGCATAGCGGGCGACGATCCCATCTTGATCAGCCTGAACTCGCGCAGCTTTTCGTTTTCGAGGAGATCAAGCAGAAGCGTAAGGGTGCTCTCGGGATGATTGACGTTGAAATCAACGCCATCAATATCGAAGATCTTGCAAGCCCTCTTGAAGCGCTCCAAGGCTTCGTCTTCGTGATCCCAGGCCCTTTTGCGGATACCGACGGCGCGCCGATGCGTTTCGATCAGGTTGAGCAACTCGGGCGAGACCGCCGGCGCGGCGACGGCGTGAGACAGCGCGCCAAAGACGGCGCCGGCCGATCCGGCGGCGAGGAACAGGCGGCGATTTGGCAAGCCGATAGCGGCTGCCGGAACATAGGTGTTCGGCATTGAAGTGATGTCCTATTGGTATGTCAGCGATCTAGTGATATGCTACGTATCACATGGATACTCTTTGATCAATAGGCGATCATACGATATGTCAGATATCACAGGGGCACAGATGCGGGCCGCAAGGGCGCTAGTTCGTTGGCGCGCTGAAGACCTCGCGGAGGCGTCAAAGATTGGCATCGCCACGATTAGGCGAGCGGAAGGTACGGATGGCGCGCTCTCGATGACGCCGGCCAATCAAGCCGCCATCCGCGCCGCCCTCGAAGCCGCTGGCGTGATCTTCGTCGAGGAAAACGGCGAAGGACCAGGAGTGAGGTTGAAAAAGCAGGCGCCAGCCGTCGCCGAGCTAACCGAAACAATTCACGCCCTGGACGAGAAAATCGCCGCGATAGACGTCGAAGGCGAGCCAAGCCCCGAGATCGGCATGAACCGCCTCAAAAAGGCGCTCGTTCAGAACGAGCAGACAAATCTCAAAAACCGGCGCACCAGTTTAAGGAAGGGGAAGCCGAAATGACCCACGGAATCCGATCGATGATAAAATTCAACTCATTCGCAACGACTCTTCTGGCCTTAATCGCCGCCTTGTCGAATGCTAGCGCCCAAACGGCAGATCCAGCCGTCGGCCGGCGACTTGCCAACGCAGTCTGTAGCGCTTGTCATCAGGTCGGCGCCGTTCCAACGCCGCAACCCATGAACTCGAAGGCTCCTAGCTTCCTCGACATCAGCCACATGCGTTCCACAACCGAACTCGCCATCAAAGTTTTCCTTCGGTCCTCCCACCCGACCATGCCGAACATCATACTGAACCAAGAGGAAACGGACTCCGTCGCGGCTTACATCGTTGGTCTCGCAAAGAATTAGGCCGCAACCGCCCGCCGCCGGCTTTTGGAGCGCCGGACTTTGGCGATAATGCCGAATCGGGCAAGCGTCAGGCTCCGCAAAGCCAAGCCGTGAGCCTCGTTGAGAACGAACCAACCAAACTTACCGCGGCGTGGCTCATCGCCGTCTCAAACGGCGCCATGGCGGTCGGCGTGATCTACGTCGAGGAAAGCGGCGAGGGGCAAGGCATCAGGTTGAGAAAGGCTGAGCTCGACAAAGGAAAATTAGGAAGTCAAGGATGGCGACGGCACCCGAGCGCGCCAGCGGGTGACCCGCTGCTCACACGGCATTCTGAATGAGGTTGAGATTGTCGATCGCCGTTTCCACCTCGGCATAAAGGTTTGCTTCGGCAACACCAGCATCAATCTCGACAATCAACGCAAAACGCGCGGAGTGCTGCTCGGGGTCAGGTACCATCTTGGTCTTCCACCATCCGGCAACAGGATGAACGGCAAGGATGTTGCGGCGAGCAAGATCGGAAGCTGGGCAAGTCAGCTCGTCGACGTGGATTGATCCGACGTTGCGGCGATTGCTACCGAATGCCCAACCGTCATCTTCCTCGACCGCCGGATCTTCATGTTGATCGGAGATTTTACTTATCCTAGCTATGAATTCAGGCCTTCCTTCGTCCGGCCGGTTCAACTTGAAGCGCAAATTGTGTGACGCGTAGCGGAATTTTGAACCGCGCATAGGCTCGGAAGGATTAGGCTGGATAAAAGTGCTCAGCGCCACTCTCAGTGTGATCGGCGTGTTTGTGAGCCTGCGCAATTCTTCAACTGGCCAAGGAAGCTCAAAAAGCTTCATTTCATTGTTGGTATGCACAGCGGATTTTTTGGACTTACGGTATGGCGTGATCTTGTCTTGTACAATCAGCGTTAAGGCGTTGGACGCGCTCCTGCGCGCCCGCTCCATATCGGGTACACCATAGCCGTAGCGCTGAAATAATGGAGCGTAATCCCCTTTCGACGGTTTCGGCGACAGATGGCTACGCATCTGCGGCGTCCAGCGTGCGGAGGAAACGAAGAGCGCGCGAATGGTTTCGGGCCAAATCTCTGGGTACTCGGACCAAAGCTCTGTGATTGCTCGCGAAGCCAGCGCCATTGCGCCACTGGTCTCGCCGCAACTTGAGAAAGCTCTCATCGGATACTGGCGGTCGGTCGTCAGCAATGCCAGGGCGGGATGCTTCATCGGCGGCGGAGATCCGCTAAGTACCCAATTACCACCCTCGAAAACGACATCCGGCTTGATCGGCCAATGGCGCGACCAGCTCGCAGTTCGAGAAGAAGGGGATAGATCGCCAGCTGGAGCGAAAGGAACGCCCGGCTCTCCAACTGGAATAACAGACTTTTGCGTATAGGCGCCTACGCAAATCGCATTCCAAGCGTGAGCCGGTGACTCTATTTCGTTATCAAGATGATGACAGACCGTCAGGTAGTCACTATTCCCAAAAAGATTTTGATTGGTGTTGCCAGCCGAAATAAGCATAAGACGCCGGATCTTCTTTTGCCCCGATGCTCCAGAGGTCAGCTGGTCGATTTCGCTCGACCAGGAAGTCGGGGCTCCGTCGTGTGGCGTATCTTCCTCGGTGGTGCTTGCCATTGCGAACGTGCGCCGACGGCTGCTCGTTGCTTCCACTGCATTGATTGCAGCGCGAGTCGTTGCTCCCAGCAAATGATGTGGATTATGCCCCGCATCCGGTATGATCTTCACCGATTCTAATCGATGCTGGATATGGATCGGCAACATCGTTTGAAGCGCAATGGTCAAATCTCCGTAGAGCGACAGGCCAGCCATTTGGGTCCCATGACCATGAAAGTCCTCCACTGACCAAGCAGGATCGGCGGCATGGCGATCGTCGACGCTCAGGGCCGGAGCTATAAGGGGATGCGCGCGGCTGACACCTCTGTCAAGAAGGGTGACGACGCCAGACTCTGCGGCAATATCGAATTTTGTGGAGCGTAACAAAGTGTCAACCCACTCTGTTTGTTCCTCGATCTCCATGGCGTCAAAGTAATCTGCAGTGATGGTTGGGGCAGCAAGCGCTCGAACGCCGCCAAGTCTGCGTACCGCGAGCGCAAGAGCATCTCGAGTAGCGGTCGCGATCACAACGATGTCTTCTGGAAAATCTAGGCGATCTGCGCCAATTGCGACACCGTATTCGGCGGCAGACGCCATGAACGCAGCCGCCGCTGCCTTATCCAGCCAAAGTTCCCAGGCTGCTATATTTTTTCCGTCGGGAAACCTTACATCGGGACTACGCCATAATGTGCGAAGCCCTGCTTCGACGATGGCGCCGATGCTCTGCACCAGATTTGCATTGCAAGGCCGCCCCTCGGAACCATCCTTATTCGGCCGATTTTTCTCAGCAAAGTCTTCGATCTTTTGACGCAGCTTACCTAGGCCGTCGACCGAAGCGAAAACTGTTGCCTTTGGGGGCTCGTTGTCTTCGAGCCTGCCAGGTTGGACATTTAGAAGAGTGAGGCCACTCGCATCTAAACCGCTCGTGATCATAACTTCGCCGGAACGGCCCTGCACATCGAGATAGATGCCCGGCCGCCCATCGTGCTTTATCTCCGGAAGATGATCGAGAGCCTGTAACAGCGCCTGGGCGTGTGCCGCGCGATCGGCAACATCATTTGGTCGCTTTGTTCTCGGATTGCCTTTTGGCTTGAAGACTTGATGTTGCCCTAGGCCGTTTACGATGAAGTGTCGGCGATCCCGCGGCATTAACAATTGTCCCTATTCCTTGCAATGAGCAACGGCGTTCGAGGGAAGCGATCGCGGCCGATGTCTCAATAAGGCTTGAGTTATCCAGCACCGCTCTCCGAGCAGCATCTTCCGCCGCGGCTACAACATCAGCCGTCGACAAACCCCGCGCATACTGAGTGACCTTGGACCAATCTACTCCATTTACGTCGAAGCCGTGCAGACGACGACGCATGGCTTTCTCAATAGCGGGGGAATTGGGCATCTCGTACGGAAGTACCAGATCGAAACGTCGAAGAATGGCGCGATCAAGAATCTGCGGAAGATTTGTCGTCGCAACTACGATCGAAGATCCCGTATCTTCGTCCAGGAATTGTAAAAACGAATTGAGGATACGCCGAGCTTCGCCAACATCATTTTCTGAGCCACGTGTCGCCGCGAGGGCATCAATTTCGTCGAATAGATAGACACCCCGGGTCGTGCGGATGGCATCGAAGATCATGCGAAGTTTTTGCGCCGTCTCGCCCATAAACTTCGTTATCAAGCCATGCAGCAGGACAGTAAAAAGAGGAAATCGAAGTTCGCCAGCGAGCGCGGCCGCGCTCAAAGTCTTACCCGTCCCCGGCGGCCCGGCAAGTAGCAGCCTCCTCCTTGGTCGAAGGCCTTTCTCTTCCAGTCGTTCCGTCATGCGCGTTTCGGTGACGATATGGATGAGCTCATCTTCCAGATGAGCCGGCAGGATTACGTCACCAAGACGTGTCGTCGGATAGCTTGCTCCCAGCAAGCCCGTAAGGTCTCCGCGCGGAGCCGTGATCGGCGTTGGTTTGATCCGGTCAACTTTGGCAGGGGTTTGACTCGCTTCGGCCCATTGGCGGAGTTGTTCAGCTAGGCGCTTGTGGCCCTTTTGCTCCTCGGCGGCGGCGAGTTGCATCGCAAGATCGAAGAATCGCTCCTCGTTCCCTTCAGCATGGCTCCTTATGAGCCCTATCAGCTGCTGAGCCGAAGCCATCGCGAGAGTCCTCGTAATCAATTATGCCGCAGCAGCGACCAAAACGCTGTATGTATAGAAATCTGCAAAAGGCGAGGGTAAAGGTTGGCTTGGCAAACTGCGCCGGACGCGAATCTCTCCTGGACGCGTTCCACCGCGTCCCGAATTGTTACATTTATACGTCCCGCAGTCCAGCGCGCCGATTTCCGCTCGATCGCGGCGCAATGCCAGCACCGCCGAGTTGCGCGATCTCGGCGCAGATGCAAGAGATGACGCCAGCGTTCCGGGCCTCGCGAGGCTCTTTCCCCCGCGTCGCCCGTATGCCCCGACGCGTGGCGCGTATGCGCATAGGCTCAGAGATCGAAGGCGCCTGCGAGCGGTGTACACGTCGCGGAGTGCCGCGCCGACCTGGTCGAGCAGCTGCGCGGCCGCGCGTATTTCCCAAGTGAGCAGCGATCACGCACCCTCGCAATTAGCCTTCAGGAAGCCCACAGGCAGCCGTTCATTTCAAATCGAACCTTGTGCCATAGCGCGGCCGCGCGTCGCTTCGCCGCGATAGTGAGCATCATAGAGCCGCAAGCGCTGGGCCTGCCGGCGACGCGAGCTTTCGAGCGCCGAAGGGTCATAGCGCAGCTCGACGCCGTTGGCGCGTAGCGCGCCGATTTTCACGATGATCGCTGCGCCGCTTGTCCCGAAGCGCTCGCCGAGCAGGCTTGCGGGAACGCCCGCATTCCACGCGCGAACCAGCCTCGCCTCCATACCCTTGTCCCAAACGAGCTTGCTCATTGCCCGGCCTCGTTCGCCCCACCGAGGCCGGCCTCTGGAAAGTCGGCGAGGCCGCCCTGAATGAGTTCGAAGCGCGGAGAGGCTGGCGCAGCCTCGGCGTTGAAAAATCGCTGCACCTCTTCAAGAAAGACCTTGTCGAGAATATTATCGCTCTCGCTCATCCGCGCAATAAAGCGCGCTTCCATGCTTTTCAGGAACGCCTCGATCGAGCTCTTGAAATCCGCGTCGCAGCCATTCAGCACTTTGAGCGTCGCCCCGAGCACGGCGTGGTCGACCTCTCTTTGGATCTGGAGGCGGGCAATTTCCCCGTGCAATTTATTGATGAGGGAGAACACGCTACGCAAAGCGAATTGATCTGCTTCGGCGCTCATGCCGTTATCTCCTTGCCCCTGCGGCGCTGCATTGAAAAAGGCGCGGCGGTCCTCACAAACCGCCGCGCCCGATGCGCCGAACGCTGGCAACCCAAGCCCAGCGGCTCCGGCGCTATGGCGCGCCTGGCATCAAAGGAAGGAAAAGAACCCAAGATGACGGTGTGACGCGCCAATCTCGATTAGGTGGCGCTGTTCGCCAAATATTGAATCGACGCATTGGAAGCATCGACCAGGCGACCGTCAGACCGAGCAAAGCCCAAAAATCCGATCTGGCCTTTCGACGTGTAGGCGCTATCCGTAAAGCGCAGGATGATCATGCTCATCACATCACGAATGATATATTTCGAAAAATCGCCAAACAGGATCGGCTTGGCGTTCGCCGCCATCGACGGCATGTCCTGGTTGATGACCAGGCGCTTGCCGAGCAGGGTGTCGAAGCCCTGATCGCCGCCGAGCGCGCCGCTGGTCGACGGCAGCCATAACGGGCGCCCATTTCCGTCCTTCAGGAGCTTGACCTGCTTGAAGGTCTGGTCATTCATTTGGAACGCGCAGTTCTGGCTCACGCGATATGCAGGATCCAAGGCGTGAAAAAGGTTGACCAGACCGTCATAGGTTACGCTCGTTGCGTTGCCCGTTGGCATGGTGTAGCCGAGCGACGCCGCAGTAAGAGCGCCTTGTGGTTGGTTTACACCCGTTCCGATGGTGAAATATGTGTTCATGCCGCGCGCGAGGCGCGTCGCCATCGCGGTCATCACAAGCGATTCGACGTCGACCGCCGCGTCCTGTAAAACCTCGAACGAGACGGGAATGATCTTTGACGAGAATTTCCAGGCGTTCAACGTCGCGACGCCGAAAGCCATGTCGCCGTTTGACGCCGGCATGTTCTCCGCGACGAGCTCGCCGGAGCTCGCCGTGTCGTCTGTCGTCGGCCAATTCAATGGACCACCGCCTGACGTTGGCAAGATTGTCGCGACGTCGCGCATGCCGCCGAAATATTTCAGCTTTTGCAACACGGTCGGCATGACAATCGTCGGAACGATATAGCCGCCGGCCGTCAAGGTTCCTTCGGCGATGTTCATGACGCGTCCGCAGTTGCCCGGCGCGTCAGCCGATACGAGCGCGCGATCTTCCGGCGACAGGCGCTCCATGCCGAAGCGCAGCGCATTTGAGAACGCCTTGCGCGCTGCGTTGATCTGATGCGCGTTTTCGTCCGTCGACCGGCCGTTGTAGACGGAGAGATCGCCGGCGCGCTGTTCGAGATTGTCCGATAGCGTAGTGACTCTTTCGATGTTGTGGATTTGATTATCGATGGGCTCGATTTTCGCAAAAAGCTCGTCGCATTCGTTCGCGTCACGCTTCGTGTACGGCTGTTTATTAGTCAGCGCCTTTATCTGCTCCGCGATGGCGTAGCGTTCTTCGCGGAGGTCTTGAAGGGAACGTCGAGACATTTGATTTTCCTTCGATGATGGCTGGCATAGCCGTGGAAACAATGGAATTTTCGGGCTGGCTCACCATTCGCCCTTGCGGCGGCGCGACTCGGCGGAAAGGGCGCGTTCGGCCTCGGCTTCGAAGGCCGCGAGGGGAGCGTGTTCGAGGGTCAGATATTCGGCTTGCGGATAGGCGGCGTAGGCAAGGAAGCGGCCCGGAAACGTCGCGGCGCCGGCGTCAATCAGCGCCGCTAGACGGTCGCGTGTTTCGACGGCGGTGTGATAGGCGATGAGGAAATCGTTTTGCGCGCGCTTGTAGGCGTCATAGACGGCAACGAATTCGGCTTCCGTGCTCGCGCGCCGCGCCTCTTCGGCCTGGCCGCGTAATGCCGGGAGCGCGAGCTGGCGACGCTCGATCGTGCGGTTCGCGTGAGCGATGGCGACGTCGACAGCTTCGATCTCTTCGTCTGTCGCGTTGCCGGCGAACAACGCGGCGCGGCGGCCGATGAGAGCGTCGCGCTCGGCGATGGCCGCGAGCCGCTCGGCGTCGACGCGCGCCAGCGCGGTTTCAGCGGTCTCTGCCGGCGCGGCCGAGTTGATTGCGGGCGGCGCGGGCTTTGAGAAAGGCTTGCTCATGGTTTTCCTCTGCGGGTTTTGCGAGCGCGGCCGGCGTCGAAATCGGCCGTCGCCGCCGCTGTGAGGGCGCGCCGTCTTTCGCGCAGCAGTCGGCGAAACTCGGCTCTGAGAGCGCGCGGGGATCGCGCCGGCTGCGAGAACTGGCTCATAAATTTGAAGTAACGCCACGCGGGATTGTCACACAAGTTCATTGGATGATCGGCTCTATTGTCGATTGACAAGCTTGCACGGCTTGTTATGCGAGGCAATAGCCGCAACCGTTGTTTGCTGGCGTCTCGCTATACTCTGTTATTTTGTTTGCTAATGGTTGCTGACGGTTTTTAGGCGTCCGATTTTTTTTTTGATTTTTGCGCCCTTTGCGCGAAGCGCGCTTAGATTGGCTACGCACAACAGCTTAGGTCCGGATCACCGCGAGCCGTTTCGGCGGCGCTGCGCCAGGCGCTCAAGTGATTGAGCCGAAGTTGGCGAGCAGGCAGTTGGCGGAGCATCGCCCGGATTCGCGTAAGAATTCGGACGATTTCAGCGCGTGTTCTGTTTATCGCACGCATCGTTCTATAAAAAAAAACTTTCTGAGAATATCGCGGGATTTTCTCGGCTATTGAGCAACCGGTCTAAGGCGTCGGCCTCTCAAGGTTTTGGTACCCCCCCTGGGGCCGTCATTGGTCAACATGAAAGCTCGATCAGAGCCGCCGTGGCGTCCGAGGTTCTTGTCCCTAAAGGCCCGAAATAGGATCGAAACGCTTCGATCCTCCCAAAAATGGGAGGATTGGGAGGATGCGCCTGGCGCTCAGTCGTCGTCGGCTTCTTCGTCCATATGCGCGCCGGCGGCTTCGGCAAAGTCAGTGACGCCCTTCGTTAGTTCGATATCGAGCCACAGGGCGTTTCCGCTCTTCTTTTGCGCGAGGCCTCGCTCTTTAAGCGCCGAGCCGAGGCCCTTGGCGGTCCATGGCGTCTCGCCGTTGGACTTCGCCCAAGCCGTGAAGACATTATGCATGTCGGTCGCCTGCACGCGCTTGCCAAGCGCCTGGCGCGTGCAGGCTTCAAGGAAGCGACTCAGCGGATCGCTGTCGGATCGATAGTCCGCCGTCGCGGTCGCGACGCTGCTTGGAATGCGCAAGCCGCTGTCTAGCCATAAACACAGACCGTCGAGAAGCCTGTTGAGAATGCCGGAGGCCTCAAGCTGTAGTTTTTCCGCCATCCTCCGATCGCGCTTTTCGGGCGGCAGATAAACGCCCCACGGCACAAGCAAGAGCCGATTCCAAATGCCTTCGTCGGCGCCCGTGATGCGTGGGCGATAATTGCCTTGCATGGTCAGTTTTGCTTGCGGCGTGAAGGCGAAATATCCCTTGTTGAGATGACGCGCCTTGATCACGTCGCCGCCGGAAAACAATTTGATCAGACCTTCGTCCAAGGTCGCGCCTTTTTTCGGCTCCGACGTCGTCAACATCCTGACGCCCGGCAAGCCGGCAAGATCAGGCGTCGCCTGGCCGCCAGCTCGGGCGCGCCCGCTGTCAAGGAAACTTTCGATCGGAATGGAGTCGGCATAGTCGCCAGCGACGAAGGACATCGTCTTGACCCACACCGATTTGCCATTCCGCCCCTTGCCATAATGGAAGGTGATTCTCTGTTCGCTGGTATCGCCAGTCAGCGAGAGCCCGGCCCATTGATCGAGAAAAATCTGCATGTCGCGCCCGCCATGCTCGTCCGGCGGCTGCACCTCATCCAAGAAACGATCGTAGCGAGGGCAGACGGCGTCCTCATCGTACTCTACAGGCGAGATCTTGGTGATGTAGTCGGCCGGATCATGCGGCTTGAGAACGACATAAGGTCCATCGTCGCGCGGGGCGATATGCAGCGTTCCGTTGGCCACATTGATTTTCATTTTGTCCGCGTCGAGATCGCCAACCGCAATGGCCATCATGGAATCGGCGCGCTTCGAGATCGACGCCATGCGGCTCGCGGCTTCCGAGTTGCGTCCCCACGCGACGATCTTATCAGACAGCAGCGTTTCTTTGCCTTTGGCGTCCACAAAGACAACGTCTTGACCCGATTCGCGCAAGGCCCTGGCTTCGTCCTGGATCGCGCGCACGGTCATATGCTCGGCGCGTTTCACAACCTCTTCGGCGCCGTCGCGCGCCCAGCGCCTACCGTCCCAATAAAGCCAGCCAATGTCGGGACAGTAGCGCAGATCGTCTTCATGGCGCGCCTTGAATCGTTCGGCGTTGCCAAGATCGGTCAGCGGAAAACGCGCGAGACGAAGGTCGATGCTTTCGGCGTCCGATATGCGGGCGCGCTCGCCGCCGGCAGCGGTCTCTGCCTTTCCTTCCCCTTGCGCCGACTCATCGTCATCGATCGCCTCGCCCGCGCGGCCAGGAAAGGCGAGAATCTCCGCGCTCCGAGCGGCTGCAACGATATCGTTCGGATCGGCCATTCAGGCGCAGGCCTCCGCGGCGGTTCGAAGCGAGGCGAGCCTCATGTCGTTGAAGTCGCGTCCGGCCGTCGCCATGAACAGTCGAATGACGAGCCAGGGATATGCCCTCGAAAACCGCTTCCCCGCTCGCTCGAGCGCCATCCGCGTAAAGAACGGCTCGCTGTCGCCGTCGCCCAACAACCACAGATCGTCGACGCTGCGCGCGATCGGGATCAACGGAAAAGCAGGATCATCTTTCGGCTCGTTATTCGGGACGAACAGCCGCCGCTCGACGCCGTTGCGATCGGCCTTTTTCAAGGTCGGATGCGGGATGCGTCCGGCCGCCGGCCCGCATAGATTGCCGAGGTCGACCGCCGCCCGAAACTCTGCGCCTTCGAGCAAGGGATCATTGGCCTCGCGCATGGCGCAGTAAACCGAGAGCACCGTCTCGATTCCCTCGCCGAGAAAGAGACGGCGCGCAGGCTTGCAATCGCCAGGAAAATCGGAGCCGTCGCGGCCCTTGACCAAAAGGATCGCGCCGCCCTTGATCGAGCCTCGCGCCTTTTTTGCCGGCAGGATCTCGCCAGTCTCAGGATGGACGATCAGCGCCTTGCCTTTGGGCTGCGCGAGATCGATCCAAGTCCGCTGCACGCCGGAAAAGCGCCCGCTCGCGCCCTCGATGGCCGCGATCAGCGCCGGGCCGAAATGAATGATCTTGCCGCCCTGGTCTTTCGGGCGATCCCATAGCGGCGCGTTGGCGTGAAACCGTAGCCGCGCGCCGGGCGGCGCTTCAACGCCGCGCAAGCCCAAATAGGCTTCCGCCATCGTGCCGGCGATCGGGGCCGCGCTTGTCCAAAGCTTCCAAGCCGCCCAACGTTCGCGCTCGCGGAAGCGCTGCGCGGTTTTGGCGTCATCCTGTTCGCGCCGCTCAAAGTCTGCGCGCGCCCTTGCAAGCCTGTCTTCGCGCACGCGGCGCTCTTCGTCGCTTTCAGTCGATCCCCGGCCGGGTGGAGGCTCGCCAAGCACGGTCTCCACGGCGACGAGGAAAGTTGAGCCGTCGATATGCTGCGCCAGGGCGATGGCGTCGCCGCCGATTCCCGAGGCGCGGCAATTCCAGACGTCTTTCTTGAAATTGACCGCGAAGCGATCGCGGCCGCCACAGCCAGGACAAGGCACGCCGGCGTCGCCGAGCATGCTGCGCGTTAAAAGGCCTCGGCGCTCAAGCTCGCTGTGCACGGTGCGACCGCGGCCTTGAGCGATCCATTGTTCAAAGGAAAGAGATTGCGCCGGCATGGCGGGAGGCGTGCGCGCTAAATAGTCGGAAGACTACGTAGGAATCGATGGATTTCATCGATATGAACCAATGTCCGACCTCGAATTTTGGTCGCCTTCAGCTCATTGTTCTTTATCAACGCATAGAATGTGTTTCTGCCAATGCTCAGCAATTTCAATACTTCGACAACCGAATACAGCAGTTTAATCGGTGGAATGACCGGCTCCGAAATGCTCGATGCCGATGCTTTCAATAGCGTCCGTAGTTGCGGATTGGCAAAATTATTCTGTCTTCGGTCCGAGGAAACCTCGGCCCGGATGCACTTATTGAGCATTTTTTGATCCTTACCTTATTTTCGAAGTAATTCAGCTACAGCTATGATTGTATTTTCGCTGAATGAGCGCTTTTGCGTCAAATCCCCGTAGAATTTAGGCGTAGTACTATGTCCTTTGAGCTCATCAACATTTTGAGATGATCTTTTGTCGTACGGGATCGAAGAATATTGCGCGCCCTCTAGGTTTTTTCCCGACTCTTCGAAGAATCTAAGCATTGCGTTAGAGCCGGGGCTTAAGAAACTAATCTCTATAAAACGCTTGTTGGCAGGTAAATGTGCACGCGCTTCCAGTAGAGATCCATCGGCAGCGGCTTGGATTAACGCCGCAAAAACCTGTCCAAAAGTATGTTTGGCTGGCAGCGCTTGCAGAAGCGGAATCGGTACGGTTGTCCATTTCCCAAAGATCGGATTTTTCCCGCCAAACGTAAGAACAACCGGAAGCGCAACAATTTCGGTCACAGTTTCAATGGCGTTTTTCAGGGCGGAACTGCCGGCTACGGCGATCAAAAGGTTAGCCGCATCTTGAGTCGTCATTTTTGCCGAACCTCGCCCGCGACCAGCCTTGCTAACAAGG
Source organism: Methylocella tundrae (assembly GCF_038024855.1). Taxonomy (NCBI): domain Bacteria; kingdom Pseudomonadati; phylum Pseudomonadota; class Alphaproteobacteria; order Hyphomicrobiales; family Beijerinckiaceae; genus Methylocella; species Methylocella tundrae. The sequence continues at coordinate 1,349,982 of NZ_CP139089.1, read as the reverse complement.
CCCGCTTCCCGAAGTGCGCGATAGTGAGACGATACAGTCGCTTCAGGCACACCGAGTGCTCTCGCAACACTCTCGATTAGATTACTCGGTGTCGCCATTGCTCTTGCCCTCATCCGTTTATCGGAAATTATAGCCGATAAAAACGCATGTCAAGAACATCGGAGATTTTATCCGATAAACGGAGCTGGCCCGTTGTTAACCCGCGACATTAACTGGCCCCGCAAAACGCGGCCCAATCGTCCATAAGCGCCCGCCGCTTTTCCAGCGCATCGCCGCGCCGATAGGCTTGCTCTGCTTTGTCGCCGATCTGGTGAGCGAGCGCCGCCTCGGCGATCTCGCGGGCATAGTGCGTTTCTTCGCCGGCCCAATCGCGGAAGGCCGAGCGAAAGCCGTGCGCGGTCACGCCATCGGCCTTTAGCCTGCGAAGCGTCATATCGAGCGCCATATTCGAGAGCGACTTGCCCGGCTTTTGGCCCGGAAAAACGAAGTCACCGATTTTGAACTCGGCGATCGCGGCCAATAGTTTGATCGCCGCTTCCGAAAGAGGGATTCGGTGCTCGCGCGCGGCCTTCATACGGCTTGCCGGCACCGTCCAGATCCTCGCCTCGAAATTGACCTCGGGCCATACGGCGCCCAGCACCTCGCCACTACGGGCGGCCGTCAAGATGACGAGCTCAAGCGCGCGGGCGCCCATGCCTTCCGCTTGGCGCAGCCGGGCCAGAAAGGCGGGGATTTCCTGATATGGCATCGCCGCATGATGACCGCGCGAGAGCTTTGCGGGCTTCGGAAGCAGCATTTCCAAATGTCCGCCCCAACGCGCGGGGTTCGGCGCGCGATCGTCGATATGGCCGGCGACGCGGGCCGAATCAATCACCGCCTCAATGCGCCCGCGCAGCCGGCTGGCCGTTTCCGGCTTGGTGCGCCAGATTGGTTGCAAGGCGCGTAGAACGTCCTGCGTCGAGACGTCCGCCACGGCGATCGGCCGCAAGCTTGCCGCATAATGTTCAAGCGTCATGCGCCATTGCGCCTTGTGCTTTTCGTTGCGCCAGCCGGATTCCTTTGATGCGAGCAACGCATCAGCCGACTCGCCAAAGGTGACGCGCGCCGCATTGGCGCGTCGCTCGGCCGCGCGAGCGTCGAGAGGATCGATCCCTTTAGAAAGCGACTCGCGCATGTGGCCGGCGAGCTCGCGCGCCTGAGCGAGAGAAACGAGATCGCGCGATCCCAGGCCAGCCTCGCGCTGGCGTCCATTTCGCATCCACATGAAGGTCCAGCGGGCCGCTCCCGAAGCGTCGACGCGCAGATAGAGATTGCCGCCGTCCGCATGGCGGCCGGGTTCCGCTACGGTCGCGCAGAATCGCGCCGATAAGAGATGAAGCTTTGCCACTCAAGCACTCGGTTTCCGTCCTAGTGCTATCCTAGTTTCGAACAGTGCTTAAGGCAAATTCTGACAAACATGTGTAAATGAGATATTCGTCAAGCCGTTGATTTTTTAGGTTGTTTCGGTCATTGACAAACAGTCTCAAACATGCCGGTGGCGGAAGAGGTGGGATTCGAACCCACGGTGGGCTTGCACCCACGGCGGTTTTCAAGACCGCTGCCTTAAACCACTCGGCCACCCTTCCGGCAATCATGACGACCCGTCCGACGACGCACGGCGAAGCTTCGTGTCTATACGCAGAACCGCGCGCGATTCCAACTGTCGTTTTGCAGGCGGCGGCGCCTGACGCAGAATGACCGTGAGCGGCGCCGGAGGTGGAGGTCAAGCGTCATAGCGCCCGAGCCGGTTCATCAGCCAAACATCCATTCGACCGCGGCCTTAAGATCGGCGACGACGGCCGTCGGCGGAGTCGGTAAATGCGTCTCCTGGCCGGGCCTATATTTGCCGGTGCGCACGAGGATTGCCTGAAGGCCGGCCGCCATAGCGCCGCCGACGTCGGCTTCCGCATCGTCGCCGATCATGACGACATGCTCCTTTGGGCGCCCCATGCTCTCGACGGCGAGCTTGAAAAAGGCGGGGGAGGGCTTGCCGAGGACCGTCGCGGTTTTCCCGGATCCATATTCCAGCGCCGCGACGAAAGGACCGGCGTCGAGGCTGAGCTCACCGTCGCTGTCGAGGAAATTCCGATTTTTCGCGAGTGCGAAAAACTCGGCGCCATGGATAAGCTTCCGGTAGGACTTGTTCAAATTATCATAGCTGAAGCAGTCGCCCGCGTCGCCGATCACGACGGCCTCGACGCTGCCTGGCGGCAAACCGGCAAAATCCTCGCGAAGGTCCGGGTGCACGATCAGCAAGGGCGCAAGATTTTTCTGCGCCAGCAGATTGCGTGCAATGCTTGCCGGCGTGAAGATGTCCTCGGTTGCGACCTCGAGTCCAAGGCGCATGAGATCCTCAACGATGACGCGCCTTGGACGGCGCGTCGTATTGGTGACAAACTTCAGCGGCACGCACAATTCCCGGATATGGGCGATTGCGTCGAGCGAGCCCGCAAGAGCCCTGGGGCCAACGCAGACAACGCCGTCTATATCGAGGAGAACGCCTTTGACGGCTTGCTCGGGCTTCTTCACCTGTGACACTTGATCTTCGCTTTCGTTCGACAGCGTGCGTAATTATGCAGCAATGGCGCCGCCATCAAAGTGAGCCGGCGGCCGGCGCGCCGCGAATGAAAGCCCGCATTCGCGAATTTTCTGCTATTATTTAAGTCGAGAAGCATCGAAACTGCATATCGTTCTGAAAACCGGACGCCGGTTTTCCAACGAAAACAATTCGAAATCGGCGGCTCCCTCAGCAAGGTTGCGTTGGCGCCACAGCGCAACCTTGCTTAGAGTCGTTCAAGGCGGCGTTCCCGGCTCAGCTTGCTCCGCGACTTCCGATAGAGAGTTTTCTTCCGCGCCATGACCAAAGACGACGACAAGGCCGAGCAAATCGAAAACCTGCTCACGACGCCCGATTTGGCCGGGGCGCTTGAAAGCGAGCAATTCCGCCGCTTTCTCGATCAGGTCCCTGTCGCTCTTATCGTTTCCGAGATGGCGGAGGGCGAACGCATCGTCTACGTCAATCCAGAGTTTGAAAAACTGTCCGGCCAAGCTTTCGGCGAGGTGGAAGGCAGGCCTTGGGGCGTTGTGCGCGGCCGCGCGCTGGGTGGCGACCCCGCTCGGCTTCTCGGCCAGGCCATCATTGAAAACAGCGATCATGTCGGCTCGTTCATGATCGAGCGCCCCGACGGCGAAGAGGTCGCCGTCGAGGCTTATTCGAACACAATCGAGGACGAGGCTGGAACAACTGTGTTCAGGCTCGCCGCGCTCGTCTGCGTCCATATCGACCGCGATGGCGCGCGCGAAGAATTCGAGCGGCAATTGCGCGAGAAGGACACCGCCCTGCGGGAAATTCAGCACCGCGTCCGGAACAATTTGCAGATGATCACAGCCTTAATCCGCTATGAAGCGAAGACCGCCAGCGCGGACGCGGCAGGCGGCTCTTTCGATAAAATCGCCGGCCGCATCGAGGCGCTGCAGCTGCTTTATAATTCACTCGGCGACGATCAGCCTGGCCAGGAGGTCGATCTTGGCGCCTATCTCACCCAGATCGCCTCGGCCGTCATGCGCGCTCACGCAACAGAGGGCGTGCGGCTGGACCTCAAGGTCGACGCCTATCCTGTCTCGGTCAACGTCGCCATGCCGACCGGCCTTGTCGTCAATGAGCTTTTGACCAACGCCCTCAAGCACGCATTTCGAGGGCGCGAGCAAGGCACCATCTCGTTGCAGAGCCTCACGGACAGCGAGGGGTGCCGCGTCGTGATCGCCGATGACGGCGCTGGCCTGCCTGAAGGCGATGAATGGCCAAAGCGCGGCAAGCTCAGCGCCTTGATCGTCCGTTCGCTTCGCGAAAACGCCAAGGCCGCGCTGACGGTCGAGTCGAGCCCTGGCCGCGGCATGCGCGTCACCATCTTCTTTACACGCGCCGCCGCCACGCCAGAAGCCGCGGCTTGATCGCGGCGCGGCGGAAATGCTCCGCCGCGCTTCATTGTCTTTCGTTTACTCAGCCGCCACGGCCGTAGCTGGAGAGCCAGCCGCGGCCGCAGCCTCCTCGAGATCGTTTTCTATGCCGAGCAGGGTGTGGGGCGCCCGCGCCTTCAGCACATAGAACCAGGCAACGCCGAGCAGCATGTAAACAAGGAATCCGTAGGGGAGCAGATTATAGGGATAGGGCGGCGGCGGATACAGGCTGCCGACGAGGGACAGCGCCATCAGCGTCGCGCCGACGGCGCCAATGACCGTATCGCGCGTCGTGAGTTCGCCGGTTTTCTTGAGGTAGACCGGAGCTGCGATCGAGACCAGAAAATAGACAACGATAAAGCCATAAGAGGCGATCGTGCCGTACCAGCCGAAGGTGTCGACTTCGGAATTTCCGCTGAGCAGCGCGACCAGCACGAAATTGACGACCGCCCCGATCGTCACGGCGACATGGGGCGTCTTGTGTTTTTGATGCGCGAGCCCGAGAGACCTGTGCAAAATCTGGTAGCGGCCAAGCGAGAACAGGGTGCGGCCGAAGGCGTTGATCGACGCAAGGGCGCAAGCGAAGCTGCTGATGGCGGCGCCAAAATAGACAAGGGCGATGATCCAGGCGCTTTGCCCGGCGAGAATGTCGCCGAGCGGCGCGCCGCTGGCGCCGAGCTTCGTCGCATCGTCCTGGAACCCTTGCGTGATGACATAGGTCGTGAACACGAAGAAAAGTCCGGCGGACAGCGCGGTCCATTGAATGGCTTTAGGGATTACGCGCTGAGGATCGCGCGCCTCCTTGCCGAGCGAGGCGGCGCTCTCGAATCCGACATAGGAGAAAATCGCGAAGACGATCGCCTGAAGCGACTTGCCGAGATCGGCTCCCTCGAGGCTGAATTGCTTGACGTCGGGAGCAAAGCCCACCTGGGCTAGCGCGGAAACGCTGACGATGAGGATAATGGCGACGGAAATTGCTTCGAGCGTCAGGCCGACCCGCGACGACAGGCGAATGTCGCGGAACGCGAACCAGAGCGCCAAACCCGACACCGCGAGATAGATAATGATGCTCGGCGGCGCCGCGCCGATCTGCAGCGTCGTCAATAGGGTCTTGATGAAAAGCGAGGTTGCGATGGTCAGCGCCATCGCAGTGAAGAGATAAGCCGCTAGCATGGACCAGCCGGAGAGCAGCCCGTAGGACGGCCCGAGCGAACGGGAGACGTAGACGAAGAATGAGCCGGCGGCGGGAATCCGCTTGGCGAGCTTGCCGACATTGAGACCGACGATCAGCAGAGCGATGGTCGCCGCGATATAGACCAGCCAGGACGCTGTTCCCGCCATGCCCGCGACGACCGCGACGGCAAGGGCGGGAGTCAGCGTCGGCGAGACATTGGCGACCGACTGGCCGAGTGTCTCGACGAAGGAGAGACTATCTTTTCGCAATTCAGACATGGAAGCCTCGCAGCTTGGTTTCCTAAAAGTGAAAAAAACTTCTTGGCAATCCATGTGCCACCGCCTGCTGCGGGATTTGGGAATAATAGTTGCTTCGAGGGAATGTTCGGAAAATGCGGCCCACAAACACGGGTGGCGGTTTTGGGCGCGCGCATCGAGACGTCATGTGCGCTCAAAGCTGCGCCATTTGCTTAAGAACGAGGCACAAGATTAAATGCGACGCCTGAATTTCCTCACGGCCTTCCTTGTTTTTGGACCGGGGGCGCCATAAGTTCTGCGCTTAAACGCGCGCCTGGCGCCGGCGCGCTCTCATTCAAGGGGTTTTCGCCATGGGCGGTCTTTCCATCTGGCATTGGCTTATCGTCGGGGCGGTCGTGCTGCTGGTGTTCGGCGGTAAGGGCAAAATTTCCGACATCATGGGCGATGTCGCCAAAGGCATTAAATCATTCAAGAAGGGCCTTTCGGAAGACGACGAGAAGGCTGAGGCCCAGCGGGCCGGCGAGGCTCCGTTGCGGAGCATCGACCATCAGGTCGCTGGCGATCCGGCGAAGGTCTCGGAGACTCGCAAGGTCAGCTGAGCCGAGCCCCTGCGAGCAGATTCGAGTAACCGTCCCGCATGTTCGATTTCGACGCTGGCAAACTCATCATCATCGGGATCGTGGCGCTGATCGTCATCGGGCCCAAGGAGCTGCCGCGCGTGCTGCGTCAGCTTGGGCAGGCTGTCGGCAAGATGCGGCGGATGGCGGCGGAATTTCAGGGCCAGTTCATGGAGGCGATGCGGGAAGCCGACATGGCCGACGTCAAGGCTGACGTCGAAAAGCTCGCCCAAAGCGCCAAGGTCGACATTCCATTCAACCCTCTCGCCGATATTAAGAATGAGCTCAAGGGCGCGATCGACGGCGCCGCGCCGGCCGCCAAATCCAGCGCCCTCCCAGTGGCTGATCCCGCAGCCGCCCAGGCCTTGTCCCCGCCAGGCTTGCCGGCTGCCTCTGATGGCTCCGGGCCGGCGCTGAAGGAGCTGGATCTGCCTGTATCGCCGGAAGGCCCGCACGAGGGCGCCGGCGCGGATCAAAAGGGCCAGGAAGGCTCGAAGGCGGGAATAGACGCAGAGATGCAGGCTCTGGCGACCGCTCTCAAGGCTGAAATCGAAACCGCGCCTCGCCCCGAGCAGCCGCACGCCGGGCAGCCGCATGTCGAGGGCGATCATTCGGCGGCTCCCCTTCGTCGCGACCCATCGCTGCAAGACAATGCGTGATTTCGAGAGGGCGCAAGCGCTCGATCTCCCGAGGGCGCGGACCAGGCCGCCGGCCGCGTCGCGCCGGCTCCCCGTGGGTCTCCGGCCGGCGTCCGCCAACCAACTGCCCAAGCAGCAGCCTACAAAGACGAGCCTTCGATGACCGACGCTGATATCGAGGCCAGCAAAGCCCCGTTGATGGAGCACCTGATCGAGCTGCGCTCGCGGCTCATCAAGGCGGTGGCGGCTTTTCTCGTGATGTTTCTCATCAGCTTCTTTTTCGCCAAGGACATTTATAATGTTCTTCTGGTGCCCTTTGAGCATGTCGCGGGCCCTGACGCGACACTCATTTACACGGCGCCGCAGGAGTATTTCTTCACTCAGATTCGCGTCGCGATTTTCGCCGCCGCCTTCCTCTCCTGTCCGGTGATTTTCGCGCAAATCTACGCCTTTGTGGCGCCGGGGCTTTATAAGCATGAGCGCAAGGCCTTCGCTCCTTATCTGATGGCGACGCCGATCTTTTTCGCCCTTGGCGCTTTGCTCGTCTATTTCGTCGTGATGCCGAACCTGCTGCATTTCTTCATCGGCATGCAGCAGGCAAAGGAACCGGGCAGGGCGCAGATCGAGCTTTTGCCGCGCGTCAGCGAATATCTCTCGCTGATCATGACCTTGATCTTCGCCTTTGGCGTCACCTTCCAGCTGCCGGTCGTTCTCACGCTTCTCGGGCAGGTCGGAATTATCGACTCGGCCTTTTTGCGCGACAAGCGGCGTTATGCCGTGGTGCTCGTCTTTATTATTTCCGCTGTGCTGACGCCGCCCGATATTTTTTCGATGCTCGCGCTTGCGGCGCCGGCTCTGCTTCTTTACGAGCTGTCCATTGTGGCGGTGGGGATGATCGAAAAGAAGCGCATGACCCAAAGCGCGGGGCAGGCGCCGGGCGCTTAAGAACACTGCGCATCCCCCAGCCCTCATGGTGAGCGATAAGGGAGCCGCAGCCTTCGCGCCCGCATCATGGCGTTTGTTACGCTGGAAGAAATTCAATGTACGATATCAAATGGATTCGCGACAATCCTGAGAGTTTTGACAGGGGTCGGCAGAGGCGTGGCCTCGAGCCCTTGGCGGGCCATCTTCTGGCGCTTGATGACGCGCGCCGCGCGGCGATCGCCCAAGCCCAGGCAGCGCAGGAGCGCCGCAACGCCGCCTCGAAGGAGATCGGCCAGGCGATGGCGGCCAAGGACTCGGCCAGGGTGGACGTCTTGAAGGCTGAGGTCGCCGAACTCAAGACGCGGCTTGCCGACTTCGAATCGGAGGAACGCGAGGCGACCGCGGCGCTCGACAAGGCCTTGTCCGAGATTCCTAATCTGCCGCTTGAAGAAGTCCCTTTCGGCAAGGACGAAAACGACAATCCCGAGCATCACGTCTTTGGCGAGAAGCCGAAATTTTCGTTCAAGCCGAAAGAACATTTCGAATTGGGCGAAGCCTTGGGCCTGATGGACTTCGAGACCGCGACGAAATTATCCGGCGCGCGATTCGTCGTGAACAAGGGTCCGCTGGCGCGGCTGGAGCGGGCGCTCGGCGCATTCATGCTCGATCTGCATACGGGCGAGCACGGTTACACGGAGGTCAATCCGCCGATTCTCGTTCGCGATGAGACCATGTTTGGCACCGCTCAGCTGCCGAAGTTTGAAGAAGACCAGTTTTGGGCCGTCTCCGGAGAAAACTTCAGCCCTGACGAGAATGGCGCGCTTGGCCTTCTCGATGCGTTGCGACGTAATCGACTCGGTTTGATTCCGACGGCGGAGGTTCCGCTCACCAATCTCGTCCGCGAATCGATTCTGGACGAAAAGCAGCTCCCGCTCCGCTTCACCGCCTGCACGCCATGCTTTCGCGCCGAGGCGGGCTCGGCCGGGCGCGACACGCGCGGCATGATTCGCCAGCACCAGTTCACTAAGGTCGAACTCGTGTCGGTCACGACGCCAGAGCAGGGGCTTGCCGAGCATGAGCGCATGCTCTCCTGCGCCGAGGAAGTGTTGCGGCGCCTTGGCCTTCCCTATCGCGTGGTGACGCTCTGCACCGGCGATATGGGCTTCGCCTCGCAGAAAACCTATGACATCGAGGTCTGGCTACCGGGGCAGGACCGCTATCGCGAGATTTCGTCCGTCTCCGTCTGCGGCGACTTCCAGGCGCGGCGCATGAATGCGCGTTACCGGCCGGAGGGCGCGAAAAATACGCGATTTGTCTTTACGCTCAACGGCTCGGGCGTCGCGGTCGGGCGCGCGCTCGTCGCCGTTCTGGAGAACTACCAGAATGAGGACGGCTCGATCACCGTCCCGGACGCCTTGCGGCCTTATATGGGCGGCCTGACGCGTATCGAAAAAGCGCAATAGCTAAAGAGAGATGAATTTCATGCGGAAAGGGGTTGACGGGTCAGGTGGACCTCACTAAGTTCCGCCCACCTCAGACAGGCAGTAGGCTTTTACGTTTCGGGGACGTCTCGTCCTGAACCCATTGAAGCCTAAACGCTGTCGGATCCAGCGACTGTAATGTCACAATAAAGATCCTCTGTGCGATTCCTTGCGGATTCGTCTTGGGTCGACGAGAGGCAAGACCATGGTTTGCCGTGGTCCTCTGCGTGAACCCAGCGCCGAAAGCCTTAAGCGGCTATTGGCGCTGATTTTTTCGCGTTTTTGCGTGCCGGTCGGCGGGCAAAGCGGGGATTCTGGCGATATCGCTACCTCGGCAAGGGCAGAATGGCTCTTGCCTCTAATTGTTTGGAAAGACGAAGCATGCCGACGATCAGTCAATTGATCCGCAAGCCGCGACAGGAAAAGACCTACCGGGAAAAGGCCCGCCATCTCGGCGCCTCCCCGCAGAAGCGCGGCGTCTGCACGCGCGTCTACACGACCACGCCGAAGAAGCCGAACTCGGCGCTTCGCAAGGTCGCCAAGGTGCGCCTCACCAACGGTTTCGAGGTCATTGGCTATATTCCGGGCGAGGGCCACAATCTGCAGGAGCATTCGGTGGTGATGATCCGCGGCGGCCGCGTCAAGGATCTGCCCGGCGTGCGCTATCACATCCTGCGCGGCGTGCTCGACACGCAGGGCGTCAAGAACCGCAAGCAGCGCCGTTCGAAATATGGCGCGAAGCGGCCGAAATAATCGGGCTTTCGCGTAAAGCACCATAGCCGGCCTTGCATCTTGGCCCCATTTAGAAATTGAAGTTGGACGGAGCGTAACGATATGTCTCGCCGCCATAGCGCCGAAAAGCGGGAAGTCATCCCGGACGCGAAATTCGGGGATGTCATTCTCACGAAGTTCATGAATTCGATCATGTACGACGGCAAAAAGTCGGTCGCCGAGGCGATCGTCTATGACGCCTTCGACATCATCGAGCAGAAGACCCGCGGCGAGCCGCTCGTCGTTTTCAAGCAGGCGCTGGAAAATGTCGCTCCGGCGATCGAAGTGCGCTCGCGCAGGGTCGGCGGCGCGACCTATCAGGTTCCGGTCGAGGTCCGCATGGAGCGCCGTCAGGCGCTGGCCATCCGCTGGATCATCACCGCGGCCCGGGGGCGCAACGACAAGACCATGGTGGATCGCCTCTCGGCCGAACTGATGGACGCCGCCAACAACCGCGGCAACGCGGTCAAGAAGCGGGAAGACACGCATCGTATGGCGGAAGCCAACCGCGCCTTCTCGCATTATCGCTGGTAAAGAATTTTGAGCGTTTCGCGCTTGAAGGGAATTGAATATGCCGCGCAGCCATAAAATCGAGGACTACCGCAACTTCGGCATCATGGCCCACATTGATGCGGGCAAGACGACGACGACGGAGCGGATCCTCTATTATTCCGGCAAATCGCACAAGATCGGCGAAGTGCACGACGGCGCTGCGACCATGGACTGGATGGAGCAGGAGCAGGAGCGCGGCATTACGATCACCTCCGCCGCGACGACCACCTTCTGGAATGGCAAGCGCCTCAACATCATCGACACCCCTGGCCACGTCGATTTCACCATCGAAGTCGAACGTTCGCTGCGCGTGCTCGACGGCGCGGTATGCGTGCTCGACGGCAACCAGGGCGTCGAGCCGCAGACGGAAACCGTATGGCGTCAGGCTGACAAATATCATGTTCCGCGCGTCGTGTTCGTCAACAAGATGGACAAGATCGGCGCCGATTTCTATCGCTGCGTCGACGAGATCAAGACCAAGGTCGGCGGCCGTCCCGTCTGCATCCAGTTGCCGATCGGCTCCGAGTCCGATTTCAAGGGAATTATCGACCTTGTCCGCATGAAGGCGGTGGTGTGGGAAGACGAAGCGCTTGGCGCCAAGTACCATGACACGGAAATTCCGGCCGACCTTAAGGAAAAGGCCGAAGAATACCGCCATATCCTTCTGGAAACGGCAGTTGAGCTCGACGACGATGTAATGTCTGCCTATCTGGACGGCGTCGAGCCCGATGAAGAGACGCTGAAGCGCCTCATTCGCAAGGCTGTGCGCTACATTACCTTCATTCCGGTCCTGTGCGGCTCCGCCTTCAAGAACAAAGGCGTGCAGCCTTTGCTCGACGCTGTCGTCGATTATCTGCCCTCGCCAATCGATCGCGAGGCGATCAAGGGCGTCGACGTCGACACCGGCGAGGAAGTTCTGCGTATGCCGCGCGACGAAGATCCTTTCTCCATGCTCGCCTTCAAGATCATGGATGATCCTTTCGTCGGCACGTTGACCTTTGCGCGCGTCTATTCGGGTCATGTCGAGTCGGGCACGACCGTCATGAACTCGACCAAGGACAAAAAAGAGCGCATCGGCCGCATGCTGCTGATGCACGCCAACAATCGCGAGGACGTGAAGGAAGCCTATTCGGGCGACATCGTCGCGCTCGCCGGCCTCAAGGACACCCGCACTGGCGACACGCTTTGCGACCTCGGCAAGCCGGTCATTCTGGAGCGCATGGAGTTCCCCGAGCCTGTCATCGAGATTGCGATCGAGCCCAAGTCCAAGGCCGATCAGGAAAAGCTCGGCGTCGCCCTGGCGAAGCTCGCGGCGGAAGATCCCTCGTTCCGTGTCTCGACCGATCAGGAATCCGGCCAGACCATCCTGAAGGGAATGGGCGAGCTTCATCTCGACATCAAGGTCGACATTTTGCGCCGAACCTACAAGGTCGACGCAAATATTGGCGCGCCGCAGGTCGCCTATCGCGAACGTCTGACGAAGCGCGTCGAGATCGATCATACGCACAAGAAGCAGACGGGCGGCACGGGTCAGTTCGCCCGCGTCATCATTGTCTTCGAGCCGAATGAAGCAGGCGCGGGCAATATTTTCGAGTCAAAGATCGTCGGCGGCTCGGTGCCGAAGGAATTCATTCCCGGCGTCGAGAAGGGCATCAATAGCGTTATGGGATCGGGCGTCCTCGCCGGCTTCCCTGTCGTTGACGTCAAGGCGACATTGATCGACGGCGGCTTCCACGACGTCGATTCGTCGGTGCTCGCCTTCGAGATCGCCGCCCGCGCGGCCTTCCGGGAGGCGCTGCAGAAGGGCGGCTCCGTGCTGCTCGAGCCGATCATGAAGGTCGAAGTGACGACGCCGGAGGATTATACCGGGTCGGTCATGGGCGATCTGCTCGGACGGCGTGGTCAGGTGCAGGGACAGGACATGCGCGGCAACGCGGTCGTCATCAATGCGATGGTGCCGCTTGCGAACATGTTCGGCTACGTCAATCAACTGCGGTCCTTCAGCCAGGGCCGCGCCAACTACACCATGCAGTTCGACCACTATGAACAGGTCCCCGCGGGCGAAGCCGCGAAGGTCCAGGCAAAATACGCTTAAGCGGCGAGCCAAGCGCTAAGAGATTCTAGAGGAGCCATACGATGGGCAAGGAAAAATTCCAGCGGAACAAGCCGCATTGCAACATTGGCACGATCGGCCATGTCGATCATGGCAAGACGTCGCTGACGGCTGCGATCACCAAAGTCTTGGCCGAGTCTGGCGGAGCGGTCTTCACGGCCTATGATCAGATCGACAAGGCGCCGGAAGAGAAGGCGCGCGGCATCACGATCTCGACGGCGCACGTCGAATACGAGACCAAGAACCGCCACTATGCGCATGTCGATTGCCCCGGCCACGCCGACTATGTGAAGAACATGATCACGGGCGCGGCGCAGATGGATGGGGCGATTCTCGTCGTCTCCGCCGCTGACGGTCCGATGCCGCAGACGCGCGAACACATCCTGCTTGCGCGTCAGGTCGGCGTTCCGGCGCTCGTCGTGTTCATGAACAAGGTCGACATGGTCGATGACGCCGAGCTTCTTGAGCTCGTCGAGCTCGAAGTTCGTGAACTGCTGTCGAAATATGATTTCCCCGGCGACGACATTCCGATCACCAAGGGGTCGGCTCTTTGCGCGCTCGAAGGCAAGCAGCCTGAAATCGGACATGACGCCGTGCTCAAGCTGATGGAGACCGTCGACGCCTATATTCCGCAGCCGGAGCGTCCGATCGACCAGCCGTTCCTTATGCCGGTCGAAGACGTCTTCTCGATCTCTGGCCGCGGCACAGTGGTGACCGGCCGCGTCGAGCGCGGCATCATCAAGGTTGGCGAAGAAATCGAGATCGTCGGGCTGAAGCCGACCGTCAAGACCGTCGTGACCGGCGTTGAAATGTTCCGCAAGCTGCTGGATCAAGGCCAGGCCGGCGACAACATCGGCGCGCTGCTGCGCGGCACCAAGCGCGAGGACGTCGAGCGCGGCCAGGTGCTCTGCAAGCCGGGCTCTGTGAAGCCGCACACCAAGTTCAAGGCTGAGGCCTACATCCTCACCAAGGACGAAGGCGGCCGTCATACGCCGTTCTTCACGAACTACCGTCCGCAGTTCTATTTCCGCACGACCGACGTCACCGGCGTCGTCACGCTGCCCGAGGGCACGGAAATGGTCATGCCGGGCGATAACGTCACCATGGACGTCGAGCTGATCGTGCCGATCGCGATGGAAGAGAAGCTGCGTTTCGCTATTCGCGAAGGCGGCCGCACCGTCGGCGCCGGCGTCGTCGCCTCGATCACCGAGTAACGATTGCGGACAAGACGATAAGTCCCCGGGCTGGCGGCTTTGCGCCGTCAGCCATGCGGGGGCGGCATGGGACAGGGTTAAAGCCGGCGAACCGGATATTTCCGACGCGGGCCGACAGGGATTGAATTGATGAACGGCCAGAATATCCGCATTCGCCTCAAGGCATTCGATCATCGAATCCTGGATTCTTCGACGAAAGAGATCGTCTCGACGGCGAAGCGGACGGGCGCGCAGGTTCGTGGACCCATTCCGCTGCCGACGAAGATTGAGAAGTTCACTGTGAACCGTTCGCCGCATGTCGACAAGAAGTCGCGCGAGCAGTTCGAGATCCGGACGCACAAGCGCGTGCTCGATATCGTTGATCCGACGCCGCAAACGGTGGACGCTTTGATGAAGCTCGATCTCGCCGCCGGTGTCGACGTGGAAATCAAGCTTTAGCGCAAGCGGGCTGTTGCAAGAGACGAATCCCCTCGCTTGGCGGCCAAATGGCTGCGTCATGCTTGGGACTTGAAGGATTGAACCATGCGGTCAGGTGTCATCGCACAGAAGCTCGGCATGACTCGCGTTTTCAGCGACGTCGGCGAGCATGTGCCGGTCACGGTTTTGAAGCTCGACGGCTGCCAGGTCGTCGCGCACCGGACCAAAGAGCAGAACGGCTACACGGCGCTTCAGCTCGGCATTGGCCGAGCCAAGGTGAAGAACGTGTCGAAGGCGGAGCGTAGCCGCTTCGCCGTCGCGAAGGTCGAGCCGAAGCTTAAGCTCGCCGAATTCCGCGTTGAGGAAGATGCGCTGCTTCCGGTCGGCGCGGAGATCACGGCGGATCATTTCGTCGTTGGTCAGTTTGTCGATGTGACGGGCACGAGCATCGGCAAGGGCTTTGCCGGCCCGATGAAGCGGTGGAACTTCGGCGGCTTGCGCGCAACGCATGGCGTGTCGCTGTCGCACCGCTCGCATGGTTCGACTGGTGGCCGTCAGGATCCCGGCAAGACCTTCAAGAACAAGAAGATGGCCGGACATTTGGGGACCGAGCGGGTAACGACGCTTAATCTTCGGGTTGTCCAGCTCGATATCGAGCGCGGATTGATCCTGGTCGAAGGCGCGGTGCCTGGCACCGCCGGCGGCTGGATCTATGTGCGCGACGCTGTGAAGAAGGCGCTTCCGAAAGACGCGCCGAAGCCTGGCAAATATCGCCTGGCCGAAGGCGCCGTCGAGGGCGATGTCGCCGAGACGGGGACGGGAGCGGAATCGTGAAGATCGACATTACCTCTTTGAACGGCGAGGCGGCCGGGTCGATCGACCTTGACGATGCGATCTTCGGACTCGAACCGCGCCATGATCTGATCGCGCGTATGGTCCGCTATCAGCTCGCCAAGCGGCGGGCTGGAACGCACAAGACCAAGGGGCGGGCGGAAATCGCGCGCACCGGCAAGAAGCTCTATAAGCAGAAGGGCACTGGCTCGGCGCGACACGGCTCGGCGCGCGTGCCGCAGTTCCGCGGCGGCGGTCGCGCCTTCGGTCCTGTGGTGCGCTCCCATGCGCACGACCTGCCCAAGAAGGTGCGGGCGCTGGCGTTGAAGCATGCGCTGTCGGCAAAGGCGCAGGATGGCGGGATCATCGTCTGGTCGGAAGCCGCGGTTCCCGATGTGAAGACGAAGGGCCTCAAGGCCAGCTTCGCCAAGCTTGGCCTGACCAACGCCCTGATCATCGACGGCGCGGAGCCTGAGGTGAATTTCGCACTCGCCGCGCGCAACATTCCTCAAATTGACGTGCTGCCCGTGCAGGGCATCAACGTCTACGACATTCTGCGCCGGGACAAACTCGTTTTGACCAAAGCGGCGATCGACGCCTTGGAGGCGCGTTTCAAATGAGCAGCTCGAAACTCGCGCTCGATGCGCATCATTACGACGTCATCCTCGCGCCGGTGATCACCGAAAAAGCGACGCTCGCCTCGGAAGCGAACCAGGTGATCTTCAAGGTTCGCCGGACGGCGACAAAGCCTGAGATCAAGGCGGCGGTCGAAAGGCTGTTTGACGTCAAGGTGACCGGCGTCAATACGCTGATCCGCAAGGGCAAGAAGAAAACGTTCAAAGGAACGCGGGGCGTTCAGTCAGACGTGAAGAAGGCGGTTGTGACCCTCGCTGACGGTCACAAGATCGACGTCACGACTGGTCTTTGAACTTTAGGATTTTAGGGATTTGCGCCGATGGCACTGAAGACGTTCAAACCGGTCACGCCGAGCCTTCGCCAGCTCGTGATCGTCGATCGCAGCGACCTTTATAAAGGTAAGCCGCTGAAGCAGCTGACCGAGGGCAAGTCGTCGTCGGGCGGACGCAATAACAATGGGCGGATCACCGTTCGCTTTCGCGGCGGCGGTCATAAGCAGAGCTATCGGATCATCGATTTCAAACGCCGCAAGCTCGACGTGCCGGCGAAGGTTGAGCGGATCGAATATGATCCGAACCGCACGTCGTTCATCGCGCTGGTGCGCTATGCGGACGGTGAGCAGTCCTACATCATTGCGCCGCAGCGGCTTGCGGTCGGCGATGAGGTGATCGCCTCGGCGCAGACGGACGTGAAGCCGGGCAATGCGATGGCGCTCGCCAACATGCCGGTTGGAACGATCGTGCATAATGTCGAGATGAAAATCGGCAAGGGCGGCGCGATGGTTCGTTCGGCGGGCACCTTCGCGCAGGTTGTCGGCCGCGACCAGGGCTATGTCATCATCCGGCTGAATTCGGGCGAGCAGAGGCTGATCCACGGCCAGTGCTTCGCCACTGTCGGCGCGGTGTCGAACCCCGATCATATGAACGCCTCGGTTGGCAAAGCGGGACGCAGCCGCTGGCTCGGCCGGCGGCCACACAATCGCGGCGTGACCATGAACCCAGTCGATCACCCGCATGGCGGCGGCGAGGGACGCACTTCGGGCGGTCGTCATCCGGTGACCCCATGGGGCAAGCCGACCAAGGGCAAGAAGACGCGCTCGAACAAGTCCACAACGAAATTCATCGTGACCTCGCGTCACAAGAGCAAGAAGAAGGGCTGATCATGGCTCGGTCGATCTGGAAAGGCCCGTTCGTCGACGGTTATCTGCTGAAGAAGGCAGACGCCTCTCGCGCTTCGGGACGCTCCGAAATCATCAAGATCTGGAGCCGGCGCTCCACCATTCTGCCGCAGTTCGTCGGGCTGACGTTCGGCGTTTACAATGGCCACAAGCATGTCCCCGTCATTGTGA
This sequence comes from Methylocella tundrae, assembly GCF_038024855.1. Lineage (NCBI taxonomy): Bacteria > Pseudomonadati > Pseudomonadota > Alphaproteobacteria > Hyphomicrobiales > Beijerinckiaceae > Methylocella > Methylocella tundrae. Next base: position 1,333,013 of record NZ_CP139089.1, on the reverse strand, counting down.
CCGAGGAAATGATCGGCCATAAGTTCGGCGAATTCTCTCCGACGCGGACCTTCCACGGCCATGCGGCGGACAAGAAAGCCAGGAGAGGCTGATATGTCCAAGGAGAAAACGCAGCGGGCGCTGAAAGACAATGAGGCCAAGGCGGTGGCGCGCATGTTGCGCGTCAGCCCGCAGAAGCTGAATTTGCTTGCCCAGCTCATTCGCGGCAAGAAGGTCGACCGGGCGCTGGCCGATCTGCAATTTTCGCGCAAGCGCATCGCCTTCGACGTCAAGAAGACGTTGGAGAGCGCGATCGCGAATGCGGAAAACAATCATAGCCTCGATGTCGACGATCTCGTCGTCGCCGAGGCCCATGTCGGCAAGGCTTTGGTGATGAAGCGGTTCAGCGCGCGTGCGCGCGGCCGGTCGGGCCGGATCGAGAAGCCGTTCTCGCATCTGACCATCGTGCTGCGCGAAGTCGCCGCTGCGGCTGAGGCCTGAGGAGAGAAGATGGGACAGAAAGTCAACCCGATCGGCCTTCGGCTCGGCATCAACCGGACCTGGGATTCGCGCTGGTTCGCAGGCAAGGGCGAATATGGCAAGCTCCTGCATGAGGACATGGCGATCCGCGAGGCTCTGATGAAGACGCTGAAGCAGGCCGCCGTCTCGAAGATCATCATCGAGCGTCCGCACAAGAAGTGCCGCGTGACGATTCATTCCGCTCGCCCCGGCGTCGTCATCGGCAAGAAGGGCGCGGACATCGACAAGATCCGCAAGCTCGTCGCGAAGATGACGGACAGCGAAGTCCTCATCAACATCGTCGAGGTGCGTAAGCCCGAGATCGACGCGACCCTCGTCGCGGATTCGATTGCGCAGCAGCTCGAGCGTCGCGTCGCCTTCCGGCGCGCCATGAAGCGCGCAGTGCAATCGGCGATGCGCCTCGGCGCGGAAGGCATCCGCATCAATTGCTCGGGTCGCCTCGGCGGCGCTGAAATCGCGCGGCTTGAATGGTATCGCGAGGGCCGGGTGCCGCTGCATACGCTGCGCGCGGACGTCGATTACGGCACGGCGACGGCTCATACGGCCTATGGCACATGCGGCATCAAGGTCTGGATCTTCAAGGGTGAAATCCTGGAACATGATCCAATGGCTCAGGACAAGCGATTGGCCGAGCAGGACCACGGCGGCGGCGGCGAGCGGCGCCGGCGCGATCGCGACGCCGCCTGAGCGCGACTGAACATCTGAGAGTTTTTGAATCATGCTGCAACCCAAGCGCACCAAATTCCGGAAAGCCTTCAAGGGCCGTATTCACGGCGCCTCGAAGGGTGGTTTCGAACTGAACTTCGGGCAGTTCGGCCTGAAGGCGCTCGAGCCCGAGCGGATCACCGCGCGTCAGATCGAGGCGGCTCGCCGAGCCATGACGCGTCACATGAAGCGCGCCGGCCGTGTTTGGATCCGCATCTTCCCGGATGTGCCGGTCTCGAAGAAGCCGACTGAAGTGCGCATGGGTAAGGGCAAGGGCGCGCCTGAGCTTTGGGCGGTTCGCGTCGCGCCGGGCCGCATCATGTTCGAACTCGACGGCGTTCCTGTCGATCTCGCGCGAGAGGCGCTGCGGCTCGCCTCCGCGAAGCTGCCGATCAAGACGCGCTTCATCCAGCGCATTCAGGAATAAGGGGAGCGGTCATGAAAGCGACACAGCGTTTGTCCGATCTCAAGGTCATGTCCGGCGATCAGCTTGAGCAGGAGATTTTGAACCTCAAGAAAGAGCAGTTCAATCTCCGCTTCCAGCGCGCCACCGGGCAGCTCGAAAACACCGCGCGCGTGCGGGTCGTTCGCCGCGACATCGCCCGCCTCAAGACGATCGCTGCGCAGTTGCGGAGCGGGGCCGTAAAATAGGCTTGCTGAAATAGGCTTGCGCCGCGGGCTCCGCCCGGTCGGAAAAGAACAGGTTTGAAAGACTATGCCGAAGCGAATTCTCCAGGGCGTCGTCGTGAGCGACAAGCAGGAAAAAACCATTGTCGTGAAGGTGGAGCGTCGATTTACGCACCCGCTCTTGAAGAAGACGGTGCGGCGGTCGAAGAACTACCACGCGCATGACGAGACAAAGGCCTTCAAGGTCGGCGACACGGTGTCCATCGAGGAGACCAAGCCGATCTCTAAGCTGAAACGATGGATCGTCGTGCCGACGGAAAACGCCTGAGGCTTTTGAGATTGCTCTTTAGACGCTAAGGAGGCGGGCCTCCTTCAGACGTAGTCCGCGGCGTGGTTGACGCTCCGGAAACCGTTCTGACAAGAAAGGTATGAAACGATGATCCAGATGCAGACGAATCTCGACGTCGCGGACAATTCCGGCGCGCGCCGCGTGATGTGCATCAAGGTGCTCGGCGGCTCGAAGCGGAAATATGCCGGCGTCGGCGACATCATTGTCGTGTCGATCAAGGAGGCTATTCCGCGCGGCCGCGTCAAGAAGGGCGATGTCATGAAGGCGGTCGTTGTGCGCACGGCGAAGGACATCAAGCGCGCCGACGGTTCGGTGATCCGCTTCGATTCCAACGCTGCGGTGCTGATCAACAATCAGTCGGAGCCGATCGGCACCCGCATCTTTGGGCCGGTGCCGCGCGAATTGCGCGCGCGCAACCAGATGAAGATCATTTCGCTCGCCCCGGAGGTGCTGTAATGGCCGCCAAGATCAAGAAGGGCGACAAGGTCGTCGTCCTGGTCGGTCGCGACAAGGGCCGCTCGGGAGAGGTGCTTAAGGTCATTCCGAAAGAGGATCGCGCCATCGTTCGCGGCGTGAACCTGGTAAAGCGCCATCAGCGGCAGACTGCGAGCCAGGAAGCCGGCATCGTCTCGAAAGAGGCGACCATTCATTTGTCGAACCTCGCGATCGCCGACCCCAAGGATGGCAAAGCGACGCGGGTTGGCTTCAAGATTCAAGATGACGGCCGCAAGGTTCGCGTGGCGAAACGGTCGGGAGACGTGATCGATGGCTGATTCCAAAGCAGGGAAGGGCGGCAAGGGCGCCGCTCCCAAAGGCGGCAAAGACGCCAAGGGCGCAAAGAGCGTTGCCCCCAAGACCGTTGCCAAGGGCGGCGGCGAGGGCGGTGGGCGTGAGCGCGCAGCTTATGCGACCGCTTCGGCGGCGGATCTTGCCTCGCCGAAGGATTACGCGCCGCGTCTCAAGAAGCATTACGACGAGGTCGTGCGCCAGCAGCTCACCGAGCAGTTCGGCTACAAGAACCCGCTCGAAGTGCCGACAATCGAAAAGATCGTCCTGAACATGGGCGTCGGCGAAGCAGTCAACGACACCAAGAAGGTGACGCTGGCGGCGGCGGATCTCGGTCTGATCGCCGGACAGAAGCCCGTCATCACGCACGCCCGCAAGGCGATCGCGACCTTCAAGGTGCGCGAAAACATGCCGATCGGCGCGAAGGTCACTTTGCGCAAGACGCGCATGTACGAGTTTCTCGACCGTCTGGTGACGATTGCGCTGCCGCGCATTCGCGACTTCCGCGGCCTGAACCCGAAAAGCTTCGATGGCCGCGGCAACTACGCCATGGGCATCAAGGAACACATTATTTTCCCCGAGATCAATTATGATCAGGTGGAAAGCATCGTCGGCATGGACATCATCGTCTGCACGACGGCGAAAACCGACGACGAGGCGCGCGCCCTGTTGCGCGCATTCAACTTCCCGTTCCGGCAGTGAAACACACTCGTTTCAGACGCGGCGACCAGGGGTAGAGGTTTATGGCTAAGAAAAGCTCGATCGAGAAGAACAAGCACCGGATCAAATTGGTGAAGCAGTATGCCGACCGGCGGACCCGCCTCAAGGCGATCGCCAATGATGAAAGCCTGAACGGCGAGGAGCGCTTTGCCGCGCGCCTCAAACTGTCCGAGCTGCCGCGCAATTCATCCGCCGTGCGCATCCGCAACCGCTGTGAAGTCAGCGGTCGCCCGCGCGCCTTCACACGCAAGATGAAGATGTCGCGCATCGCGTTGCGGGAACTGGGGTCGCAGGGCCTCATTCCCGGTCTCGTCAAGTCGAGCTGGTAGGAGGGACGGATCATGGCTGTCAACGATCCGTTGGGCGATATGCTCACCCGTATCCGCAACGCGCAGATGCGTCGCAAAGGCAAAGTGCAGACGCCAGGCTCGCGCCTTCGCGCGCATGTGCTCGACGTGCTGCAGTCTGAAGGTTATATCCGGGGCTATTCGACGACCGAATATGGCAACGGCCGCACAGAGTTCGAGATTGAACTCAAATATTTCGATGGCCTTCCGGTGATCCGGGAGATCCAGCGCGTGTCGAAGCCCGGGCGGCGCGTTTACGCCGCCGTCGACGCCATGCCCCGCGTGGCGAACGGCCTTGGCATCACGATCATCTCCACGCCGAAAGGCGTGATGGCTGATCATGCCGCTCGCGAAGCCAATGTTGGCGGCGAAGTCCTTTGCAAGGTCTTCTGACCGAAAGACCGAGGAATTTAAGTTATGTCTCGTATCGGAAAGAAGCCGGTCGTCATTCCCTCCGGCGTCACGGCCAAGATCGAAGGGCAGTTGATTTCGGTGAAGGGCGGCAAAGGCGCGTTGTCCTTCGCCGCGCCTGACGACGTCAGCGTTGTTTTGGGCGACGGCGGCATCGAGGTTGCGCCGCGCAACGAAACCAAGCGGGCGCGAGCCTTATGGGGCATGACCCGCTCCATGGTGAATAATCTCGTCACTGGCGTCTCGAAAGGCTTCGAGCGCAAGCTCGAGATCACCGGCGTCGGCTATAAAGCGGCGGTTTCAGGCAAAAACCTGCAGCTCTCGCTCGGCTTCAGCCATGATGTGAGCTTTCCGATACCGGAAGGCATCGCCATCGTCGCGCCGAAGCCGACGGAAGTGTCGATCACCGGCATTGACAAGCGTCAGGTCGGACAGGTCGCCGCCGAAATACGCGCTTTGCGTCCGCCGGAGCCCTATAAGGGCAAGGGCGTCAAATACGCCGGCGAATTCATCTTCCGCAAGGAAGGCAAGAAGAAGTAATTTCGAGCTAAGGATCAGGAGCCAGTCATGGCAAAAGACAATGTGGCCACAGCCCGTCGCCAGGCGCGCGTCAGACGCTCGCTGCGCGCGCGCGCTTACGGCAAGCCAAGGCTTTCGGTCTTCCGCTCGTCGAAACAGATCTATTGCCAGATCATCGACGACGCCGCCGGCCGCACGCTGGCGGCCGCCTCGTCTCTCGAGAAGGCCAATCGCGAAAGCCTGAAGACCGGCGCCGACGTCGAGGCGGCGAAAGCGATCGGCAAGCTGATCGCCGAGCGCGCGGCCGCGGCCGGGGTCAAGGAAGTCGTGTTCGATCGCGGCTCTTACATGTATCACGGGCGCGTCAAGGCGTTGGCCGAAGGCGCGCGCGAAGGTGGTCTTAGCTTCTGACGGGTGATCCCGAAAAGTGCTGACTTTTCGGATGAGGTCATGCGGCGAGGCGATGAATGCCAGGACCGGAGCGAGCGGGACGCAATTGGCGGCCGCGCGACAGTGACGGATAGGAAATTGACGTGAAGATGGAACAAAGACATGGCGCGTGAAGGTGAAGGCGGCCGTGGCCGCGACCGCGAGGAGCGCGACAGCGAATTCATGGACCGCCTGGTCCATATCAATCGCGTCGCCAAGGTGGTGAAGGGCGGCCGCAGGTTCGGCTTCGCGGCGCTCGTCGTCGTCGGCGACCAGAAGGGTCGCGTCGGCTACGGTCACGGCAAAGCGCGCGAGGTGCCGGAGGCGATCCGGAAGGCGACCGAATCGGCGAAACGCTCTCTGATCCGCGTGCCTCTGCGTGAAGGCCGGACGCTGCATCATGACGTCAACGGGCGTCATGGGGCAGGGCGCGTGGTGCTGCGCGCGGCTCCCGCTGGCACGGGCATCATCGCCGGCGGTCCGATGCGCGCCATTTTTGAGACGCTCGGAATGCATGACGTCGTCGCCAAGTCGCAGGGGTCCTCGAACCCCTACAACATGGTGCGCGCGACCTTCGACGCGCTGACCCATGAGGATTCCCCGCGCGCTGTCGCGGCGCGCCGCAATCTCAAAGTGTCCACCCTTCAGGCCCGCCGCCAAGGCGGCGAAGCCGAAGCCGTCAGCGAAGGGTGAAGGAGCCGATGATGACCAGCAACGCCCAATCCGGGTCCGCCGCCAGGGTTACCCTGGAGCAGACCAAAAGCCCCATTGGACGGCCCGCGGAGCAGCGCGCGACGCTGAAGGGCCTCGGGCTCAACAAAATCGGCCGCCGCTCTTCGCTCGAGGACACCCCGGCGGTGCGCGGCATGATCGCGAAAGTCGCTCATCTCCTGCGCATCGTCGAAGGCGCTTGAGGCCGCGGCCGGCTAAGGACACTGACATGAAACTGAATGACATTTCCGACAATCCCGGTTCGTCGAAATCCCGTATGCGCGTCGGACGCGGCATCGGCTCCGGCAAGGGCAAGACCTGCGGGCGCGGCGTCAAGGGGCAGAAGGCCCGCACAGGCGTGGCGATCAAGGGTTTCGAGGGCGGTCAGATGCCTTTGCACCGGCGGTTGCCCAAGCGCGGCTTCTGGAATCCCTTCGGAACGGATTACAACGAGATCAACATTGGCCGGATTCAGGAAGCGGTCGAAGCGGGCAAGCTCGACCCGGCGACTGCGATCACTAACGAAGCCCTGATTCAGTGCGGCCTGATCTCGAAGCCCCGCGACGGCGTGAAAATCCTCGGCGTCGGCAAGCTTGAGGCCAAGCTGTCGTTTGAGGTCGCCGCCGCGTCGAAAAGCGCGGTCGCCGCGATTGAAGGCGCCGGCGGCTCCATTCGCCTGTTGAAGGCCACGGCCGAGGCTCCCGCCGACGCTGGCTGAGCCGTCGCAGCGCCTTCGGGCGTTCGCCGCGAGCTTCTCGCAGAACGCAGGAGGCCGTGACAGGGCTCTGGCGACCTGTTCGCAAAGCTTCGCGGAAGGGCTTTTGCTCCTTTCGCGGCTGACCTATAAGGAAAGCGTCGGCGTCCTGATGAGGGGTCGCGAGCGAGGTGACGGTGGCGCATCCCCGGCGGCGATCCTACATTGACGCGGAGCCGCTGGACGCCTCCCATGTGCGCATCCGTGAATTCCCGGCCCGGGCGCCTGGCCTCAATATGAGCATTCCGGCGCTTGCGGCGCCTGAGGAGCACTGAATGGTATCGGCGGCAGAACAGCTTGCGGCAAACGTCAATTGGAGCGCGTTCGGCAAGGCCGAGGAACTCAAGAAGCGCATCTGGTTCACTCTCGGCGCGCTGATCATCTATCGGTTTGGCACCTATATTCCCCTGCCGGGGATCGACCCCGCCGCGTTCGAAGCAAATTTCACCGGCAACAAGCAGGGCGTTCTCGAACTTTTCAATATGTTCGCGGGCGGCGCCGTGCAGCGCATGGCGATCTTCGCGCTGAACATCATGCCCTATATTTCGGCCTCGATCATCATTCAGCTTCTGACTTCGGTATTTCCGACGCTGGAAGCCTTGAAGAAGGAGGGCGAATCCGGGCGCAAGGTCATCAACCAATATACGCGCTATCTGACCGTGGTGCTGGCCGCATTCCAGGCCTATGGCATTTCCGTAGGGCTCGAGAGCCAACCGGGCGTCGTCACGGATCCCGGTTTCTTCTTCCGCATCTCGACCGTGCTGACGCTGATGGGCGGCACGATGTTCCTGATGTGGCTCGGCGAGCAGATCACCTCGCGCGGCATCGGCAATGGTTCGTCGCTCATTATCTTCGCCGGCATCGTCGCGGCTTTCCCTTCCGCCATCGTCAACACGCTTGAACTTGGCCGGCAGGGCGCCATTTCGACGGGCGTGATCATCGGCGTCCTCGCGATGTCGATCGGCGTCGTCGCCTTCATCGTCTTCATGGAGCGGGCGCAACGCCGGTTGCTGATCACCTATCCAAAGCGCCAGCAGGGCAATAAGGTCTATGAGGGACAGACTTCGTTTCTGCCGTTGAAGCTCAACACCTCGGGCGTCATTCCGCCGATTTTTGCCTCTTCACTGCTGTTGCTGCCGACGACGATCGCGAATTTCTCGCAAAACCAGTCCGGCGTCGTCGCGATCATCTCGAGCTATCTCGGCCATGGCCGGCCGCTCTATATGGTCGCCTATGTGGCGTTGATTGTATTTTTTGCATTCTTCTATACGGCCATCGTGTTCAATCCGGTGGAAACCGCCGATAATCTGAAGAAACATGGCGGCTTCATCCCCGGAATCCGTCCGGGCGAGCGCACGGCTCAATATATCGACACGATCCTGATGCGGATTACGGTGATTGGCGCGGCCTATCTCGCGGTCATCTGTCTATTACCAGAAATGCTTATTTCCTACGCGGCGCTTCCGTTCTATTTTGGCGGCACTTCGCTTCTCATCGTGGTGAGCGTGACGATGGACACTGTGGCTCAGGTCCTTGGCCATCTGCAGGCGCATCAATATGAAGGCCTTGTCAAAAAAGCAAAATTGAAGGGGAGACGCAGATGAGGCTTGTATTTCTTGGCCCGCCAGGGGCCGGGAAGGGGACGCAATCGTCGCGTCTGCAGGAAAAATACAAAATTCCTCAATTGTCGACCGGCGATATGCTGCGCGCAGCAGTCAAGGCCGGGACGCCGATCGGCCTCAAGGCGAAGGCGGTGATGGATGCGGGGGAACTCGTTTCGGATGAAATCGTGGTTGGCATCATCGCCGATCGCATCGACGAGCCCGACGCCAAGGCGGGCTTTATCCTCGATGGTTTTCCGCGCACGGTGAAGCAGGCCGAGGCGCTCGCGAAAATCCTCCATGGCAAGAACATGGATCTTGATGCGGTGATCGAGCTCAAGGTCGACGACAAGGCTCTGCTCGCCAGAATCGAGAATCGGGCGCAGGAATCCATCACCAAAGGAGAGGCCGTTCGCGCCGACGACAATCCGGAGGCGTTCAAGAAGCGGCTCGAGTCGTATCATGCCCAGACCGCCCCGGTCTCGGCGTTTTACGCAGCGACGGGCGCTTTGCAGGCGGTTGACGGCATGGCGCCGATCGATGAAGTGTCCGCTGCGATCGAGCGCGCTTTGCAAGGCTGATTCGGTTCGAAACGCCAATTGATGAAAGCGGGGACGGCGGGGCGCCGAGAGGGCGTCCGGCTGACTGCTGGCGCGTCCATTTCGCGAGGCCGCTCAAAAGCGCTGAAAGGCCTGTTCGAGACGGTCGAGAAAGACGCTTCCCTTTGCTGGCGTAAATCGATCCATATTATGCAAGGTCAGCATGCGGAACGTCGCTTTCGGGCAGATCCAGGGTTTGACGCCGCGCGCGATCTGACGGCGGACCGGATCGCCCATGACGAGGCGGGCGGCCCACCAGGGCGCGCCGGTCGAACTCACCACCCAAAGGGCGTCGATCTGCGTCAGCAGCGGGGTGAGCCCGCCGCCCGGCGCATGCGTGAAGGCGAGGCCCGGGGCCAGAACCCGATCGAAAAAGCCCTTCAGGATCGCCGGCGCATCGAACCACCATTGTGGAAAGACCAGCACGAGCTTTTGCGCCAGCCGCAGCCGGTCGGCGTAACCGGCGACGGCGCTGTAATCATGCGGCGCCGTGAAATAGGCCCGGCGTTCGGCGGCGGTGAGCCGTGGGTCAAAATTATCCGCGTAGAGGTCGATCAGATCGACCGCCAATCCGCGCCGCTCCAGCGTCGCTTTCACGCGCGCGGCGGCGGCGTGGGTGAAACTTTCCTCTAGCGGATGGGCGACGACGATCAACGCGCGCATGGGCGGCCTCTGTTCACGGCGATAAGCCCCTCGAGCGTAAGCGCCGTTTGCAAAAAGTGAATGCCGATCTTCCCATTAAAGTGATACGAAATCTCAGGCGAAAGTCGGACTGACGGTAGGGCATGCCGCCGAAAGGCGGAAACCGACATAAAGTCTTCCTTGTTGATGAGAGCCGGATGAACGGGCGTCGAGGCGATTTGGCCGCCGCGCTTGCGTTTGCGCCTTTGCCTTTCGGCGGCGCGCGTCCTAAACCTCGTTTTCCATTTTGCCCGCTCTCAAGACACGTGTCCCTGATCCATGCGCCTTTCCCGTTATTTTCTGCCGATTCTGCGCGAAACGCCTAAAGAAGCTGAAATCGTCTCGCATCGTTTGATGCTTCGCGCCGGCATGATCCGGCAGGAAGCCGCCGGCATCTATACCTGGCTGCCGCTCGGCCTTCGCGTTTTGCAGAAGGTCACTGAGATCGTGCGCGAGGAAATGAATCGCGCCGGGGCGATCGAGCTGTTGATGCCGACGCTGCAGCTTGCGGACCTTTGGCGGGAGACCGGCCGCTATGAGGCCTATGGGCCGGAAATGCTGCGGATCAAGGACCGGCACGAGCGCGAGCTGCTCTACGGGCCGACCAATGAGGACATGATCACGGCGATTTTTCGCGCTTATGTGCGCTCCTATCGCGAATTGCCGAAAATCCTCTATCATATCCAATGGAAGTTCCGCGACGAGCAAAGGCCGCGGTTCGGCGTCATGCGGGGTCGCGAATTCTTGATGAAGGACGCTTACTCCTTCGATGTCGACGAGGCGTCGGCGCGGCTCGCCTATCACCGTATGTTCGTCTCATATCTGCGCATCTTCGCGCGCATGGGCTTGCGCGTCATTCCAATGCGCGCGGAAACCGGGCCGATCGGCGGCGATCAGAGTCATGAATTCATCATTCTCGCCGAAACCGGCGAATCGGCCGTATTTTGTGACGCTGGCGTCTTGGAATTGCCCGTTCCCGATGAGACCGTCGATTACGACGGCGATTTGTCGCCCATCGTCAAGCAGTGGACGAGCCTCTATGCCGCGACCGAGGACGTCCATGACGAGGCCCGTTTCGAGCGCGAGACGCCGGAAGGCAGGCGCATCCACACCCGCGGCATCGAGGTCGGACAGGTGTTTTTCTTCGGCGACAAATACTCAAAGCCGATGCACGCCATGATCACGGGGCCCGACGGCGTCGAGCGTCCGTTCCAGGGCGGCTCTTATGGGGTCGGCGTCTCGCGTCTCGTCGGGGCGCTGATCGAGGCCAACCATGACGAAGCCGGCATCATCTGGCCGGCGTCCGTCGCGCCGTTCAAGGTCGGGCTCGCCAATCTGAAAGTCGGCGACGCCGCCGTCGACGCTGCCTGCGCAAAAATTTACGAGGCCCTCGAAACGGCGGGCGTCGACGTGCTCTATGAGGACAGCGACGAGAGGCCGGGCGCGAAATTCGCCAAGCTCGATCTCATCGGCCTGCCATATCAGCTCATCGTCGGCCCCAAAGGCCTGGCCGAAGGAAAAGTCGAGGTGAAGACGCGGGCGACCGGGGCGCGCGAGTCGCTGAGCGTCGACGAGGCGATCTCACGTCTGACGCTCGCATGATGCGATCCTCACCCGGCGGCGCGCGGCCTTTCGCGGCGTTTGAATGGATGGTCGCGCTGCGCTATCTGCGCGCACGACGCTCAAGCGGCTTTGTGTCCGTCATCGCCGGTTTTTCTTTCGCGGGAATCATGCTCGGCGTCGCGACCCTGATTGTCGTCATGTCGGTGATGAACGGATTTCACAAGGATCTGCTCGACAAGATTGTCGGCATCAATGGCCATATTTTTCTGCAGGCCGCCGATTCGCCGCTGACCGATTATGATGAAGTGTCGCGCGAAGTCGCCGCCATTCCGGGGGTTCAGCTCGCCATTCCCATGGTCGAAGGACCCGCCGCGGTCTCGACCACCAGCATGGCCTTCGCCCTCGTTCGCGGCATTCGAGAGGCTGATATCAAGCGCCTCCCGGGCATCGCCGGCAATGTCAAGTTTGGCGCGCTCGACGGCTTCGACAAGGCTGGCGGCGTTGCGATCGGGCAGAGGATCGCGGAAAATCTCGGACTGCGCGTCGGCGACAAGATCAAGGTGCTGATCGCCAATGGGCCGCAGACGCCCTTTGGCGTCGCTCCGCGCAGCAAGGTCTACCCCGTGACTGCGATTTTTCAGATCGGCATGGCGGAATTCGATAATCTTTTCGTCTATATGCCGTTGCCGGAGGCGCAGGGCTTCTTCAACAAGGACAATGAGGCGAGCGTCATCGAAGTCTTCCTGAACAGGCCCGAAGATCTCGACGCGGTGCGCAGCAAGATCGACGGGACGGTGACGCGTCCGATGATCATGACCGACTGGCGCGAGCGCAACCGGACATTCTTCGACGCGCTGAACGTCGAGCGCAACGTCATGTTCGTGATCTTGACGCTGATCGTCCTAGTCGCCGCGCTGAACATCATCTCCGGCCTTATCATGCTGGTCAAAGACAAGAGCCACGACATAGCGGTGCTGCGCACGATGGGCGCGACGCGCGGCGGCATCATGCGGATCTTTCTCATCACCGGAGCCTCCATCGGCGTCGTCGGCACATTCGCTGGCTTTTTGCTCGGCCTTCTCGTCGCCGGCAATGTCGAGACGATCCGCCAGCTCCTGAACCATCTGCTGCACGCCAATCTGTTTCCCGCCGAGCTATATTTTCTGTCGCGCCTGCCGTCGGTGGTCGATCCTGTCGACGTGCTGACTGTCGTTGGCATGACATTGGCGCTTTCCGTCCTTGCGACGATTTACCCGTCCTGGCGCGCCGCAAAGCTCGATCCGGTCGAAGCGCTGCGTTACGAATAGCGATGTCCGCCCCGGCCCTCTATCTGGAGAAGGTTGAACGCCGCTACGATCAGGCGGGCGCGCCGCTCGACATTTTGCGCGGCGCCGATTTCGGACTGTGGGCGGGCCAGTCGGCCGCCCTGATCGCGCCCTCCGGCGCTGGCAAATCGACCTTGCTGCATATCGCGGGCCTGCTCGAGCGTCCGGACGCGGGCGAGGTCTATATCTCAGGCGTGCCAACGGTCGCTATGGCGGATGAATCCCGCACCGCTCTGCGGCGCAGCGAGATCGGATTCGTCTACCAGTTTCATCATCTGTTGCCGGAGTTCTCCGCGCTCGAAAATATCATGCTGCCGCAGATGATCGCCGGACATTCGCGCAAGGAAGCGCGGGAGCGAGCCACCCAGCTTCTGGATTATCTCGGTCTTTCGGCGCGCGCTGACCATCGGCCCGCGGAGCTTTCGGGCGGCGAACAGCAGCGCGTCGCGATCGCAAGGGCGGTGGCGAACGGGCCGGGGCTCCTGCTGGCGGACGAGCCCACGGGCAATCTCGATCCGAAAACCGCCCATCACGTTTTTGAGGCCCTCGACGCCATCGTCAGGGCGACTGGGCTCGCAACCTTGATCGCGACGCATAATATGGAGCTCGCGGACCGCATGGATCGCCGCATCACGCTGCGGGACGGGCTTCTGGTTGAACTTCCATAGAGCGCATTGCTCATTGTCCGGCCCGAGGGTTGTCAGCTCGTCATACTGAGGACCCATAATGCTTGGCTTCTGGCGTGCTTGCGCAGACCCTCGGAATGTGTCGAAATACGCAGACCTACTCTGGAGCGCGGTGTATCAACCAGTCGCCGATCGGACCAAAAGATTTCACAATTCGATTGGAGTCGCGTCAGAGGGCAAAAAAAACGGGCGGCCGCGAGCGAGTGGGGCCTGGTTCTCATGCGGCGGGTGGATCAGCCGGCACTGCAATCGGCCATTTTGCGATAACTCTTCTGAATAAACAAATATTGATAGGACTCTGCGCGGGAGCGTTTCTCTTTGATCCCTGTCGATCCGGCGTTCAAGGAAAAGCGTGCTACAAGGTAAACGGAGATTCAATGCGTTGGGACATTCCTCTGAATCCTGGGCGTCGTTCATAGGCCCGCCTGGAGGAAGACTTTCAGAGAAATGCTTCATTGAGGCAATGGATTGGGACTTACTTAAGCTCCGATTTATGCGAGCAATTGATTTGCATGTATCTTCTAAGGCTGTATTTTTTTAATAGAAATTGAAAGAATAGATTGTATACTAAGGGGGTTAGTGTGCACTGTAAATTTCCTCCTAAAACTATTTCAATTATATTGACGGGAGGAATGCCCGATGGAACATGTTTTTCCAGCGCCAAAAGTCATGATCGATGAGCTCGCGCCGACCATTTATCATGAGAAATGGTGGCTCGATATTGCCACCGGCGGTCGATATGAATGCGTCGAGGTTATAACCAACGGCAAACGCGTCGGCTGGCTGCCCTATTTCATGAAAAATAAATTCGGGCTGAAATTCAGCGTCCCGCCTGGTATGACCCATGTTCTCGGACCCGCCATCGACGCTGGCGGCGGAGACGCGGACGCCCAAGCCTATAATCGCACCGCCATCACGCGCGAACTGATCGCCAAGCTGCCGCCCGCCGCCATCTATAATTATAAATGCCAGCGCGACGTGACCGACGTCATCGCCTTTCAGCAGGAAAAATTTGCGACCTCCGTCCAGTTCACGCAGGAACTTGCGCCAAAATCGGCTGACGCCATCTGGAGCGGCATGCGCAAGAAGAAACGCAGCCAGATTCGCAGGGCGCAGGAGATCTTGAAGGCGTCAACGATCAACGATCCTGAACTTTTCTGGCGCTTCTACGAGAAGAACGTCAGCGAGCGGGGCCTGCCAAATCATTATAAAAAGGATGCTGTCCTCGCCTGCGCCGAACAGTGCCTGCTGCGCCAGCGCGGGCGCATTTATGCGGCAAGAGACAAGGACGATCGTCTGACCGCCGCGATCTGGTGCATCTGGGACAAGACGTCGGCCTATTATTTCATGACGACGCGCAGCTTGGACGCCCATGATGGAGCCGTGAGCTCTCTGCTCTGGGAAGCGGTCCAGGATGCAATGCAACTTGGTCTCGTTTTTGATTTCGACGGCATAAGCAGCAATGAAAGCGTCGCCTTTTACGCCGGATTCGGCGGCCGTTTGACGCCGCGGTACATTGTGACGCGCACCTCGGGCATCGGGCGACTGGTCTGGGATCTCAAGGAAGCGCGCCGCGCCAATCGCTATCTTTGCTGATTCGCAAAGCACTAAATTCGAAGGATCGGGCCGAAAATCGCTTCGAATTCGCGCGCCAGAATCGCGTCGACGTCGCTCATGGCGATCGGAAGGCCAAGATCAACGAGGCTCGTCACGCCATAATGCGCCGTCGCGATGCCGCACGGAACGATGCCGGAAAAATGCGACAGATCGGGCTCAACGTTCAGGGAAACGCCGTGGAACGACACCCAGCGCTTGATGCGGATGCCGATCGCGGCGATTTTGTCCTCGGCGATTTCGCCGCCCAGCCCACGCGGCTTGTCCGGCCGCGGCGTCCACACGCCGACCCGATCCTCGCGCCGGCCTCCTGTGACGTTAAAGGCGTCGAGCGTCGCGATGATCCAGCTCTCGAGGGCCGCGACAAAGGCGCGGATGTCGGGCCGGCGCCGCCTGAGGTCGAGCATCACGTAAGCGACCCGCTGGCCGGGTCCGTGATAGGTATATTGGCCCCCCCGGCCGGTCTTGTGCACAGGAAAGCGCGCATCGACGAGATCGGCCTCTTTCGCCGACGTTCCCGCCGTATAGATCGGCGGATGTTCGAGGAGCCACACTTGTTCCCGCGCCTCGTCGGCGGCGATTGCCACGGCTCGCTCCTCCATGAAGGCGAGCGCAGCCGCGTAGGGCGTTAGTCCGCCGGACACACGCCATTCGACGGGCGCGCCGTCCGTCCGCTTCCATGAACCTGTTTCCAGCCTGTCGCGTGAGGTCATGATTCGTCAGGCCTGCTTGTCTTTCCATATCGTCGCGGGATCGGCCGGAAAACGGCGCGCATTGCGATTATGCTCTGCACGATCCGGGGCCGGGAGTCTGCACTTTTTGCGCCTTCTCACGCGATCGGCGGAAATCCCCAACGCGGCCTTGCCAGCGGCCCACGCATTTGTTAGACGACGCGCCTGCCCCGTGCGGAGCTTCTTGCTCACAAGCACGGTTATCCGCGGCCATGGCGGAACTGGTAGACGCGCTAGCTTGAGGTGCTAGTCCTGAAAGGGGTGGAGGTTCGAGTCCTCTTGGCCGCACCAATCTTTTCGCGCTCTTGAGCGCGATGACGACGCCAAAGCAGGCGTCGTTTTTTTTAAGGGCGCGCTGCGCCGGAGCCCTCGGGAATTTGCGGAATCGCGGCTTTTCCCGCGCCGCCTTTTCCCGCTGCGCCGCGGCTTTTTTGCGCGGATTCCTGCGAAAAAATCTGCGAGATGATCTTTTCCGTTTCGGACGTCCAGCCGGAGGGGGCAGGGCGCAGCGGCGGCGGATCGTCGCCCTGCTGGATATGCACGATATGGAAGCCGCGCTGCTTCAATTCGCGCAAGAGATCCGGCAGCATCGCCGCGGTTTGCGCCTTGATGTCATGCATCAAAAGGATGCCGCCCTTCGTCTGCTCGAGCCGGGAAAGGATAAGGGCAAGCTCGGCCTTCGGCGACATCGGCAGCCAGTCGGAGGCCCAGACATCGGCGCCGAAGATTGCGATATTGCGCGAGGCGAGCCAGGCGTCGAGCTCTGGCGTATCGGCAAAGCCGGGAAATCTGAAGAATTTTACGCGCGGCTCCGCGCCGGGCGCCCCATAGGCGGCCTTGTCGTCGGCCGCAAAGCCCCTGTCGATATCCACTTTGGCGGCGGCTTCGCTGAGGCGGCGCAGGGTCGCGGCCGGATGCGAAAACGTATGATGGGCGACGCTATGCCCTTCGGCGATTTCGCGCCGCACCAGGCGCGGGAGGCTTTGCGCATTGCGGCCGATGAGAAAAAACGTCGCCTTGACGCATTCGGCGGCGAGAGCGTCCAGCACCTTGGCGGTCGAGCCGCTGGCCGGGCCGTCGTCGAAGGTCAGGACGATTTCATGGTCGGCGAGCGCGAGCGTCCTCGGATAGGTTTTGAGGCCGGCTTCAAATCCGCCCTGCGTGTTCAGGGACAAGGTGCGGCTGACGCCGAGCTTGTCCGGCCCGCAGGCCCCGACAGAGGGCGGAGCCGCGGCCGCCGCCGCGCCCATCCATAGACCCACCGCGAGACAGCTCGCGCGCGGCGCGCCCGCTCGCAGCATCTTGCCCGCGGGCATTGTGCGCCTCCACATGAAACTCAAGCGCCGCCCGGAGGTTTCGGCTGCTTGTCGATTTGCCAGATCATAAAAGCACTCTATGAACCAGATTGCACAGGCTGACGAGGATCGATCGCGGGCATGGCCGATATGGAAGAGCAGGACCTCATCGCCGCCGGCTCCGCATCGATCTACGATGAAGATGGCGGCTTCAAATCGGAATTTCTCGATAAAGTGAAGGCGGCGCTCGCGGCCGGCGATGCTGAGGGCGTCGTCGAGCTCGCCGGCGCCCTGCACGAGTCCGATCTTGGCGCGCTTCTCGTCGCGCTCGATTCCGATCAGCGATTGAGGCTGGTCGAATTGATGGGGCCGCACTTCGACTTTGCCGCGCTGACCGAAATCGACGCCAATATTCGCGACGAAATTCTTGAGGAATTGCCGAACCGGGCCGTCGCCGAGGGCGTGCGCGAACTCGAGAGCGACGATGCCGTGACCCTGCTCGAAGATCTCGAGCCGGAGGACCAGGCCGAAATTCTGGGCGCGCTGCCGCCGATTGATCGCGCGCAATTGCAACGCTCGCTCGACTATCCGGAGCATTCGGCCGGCCGTCTGATGCAGACGACCTTTGTGACGGCGCCGCCCTATTGGACGGCGGGGCAGGCGATCGACGTCATGCGCGACGCCGATGAAGCCGACCTGCCGGACTCATTCTTCGAGATATTTATCGTCGATCCGGCGCACCGGCTACTCGGAACGCTGTTCCTCGACACATTGCTGCGCGCCAGAAGCACGGCCTTGCTCCAGGACATCATGTCATCGGACCGCCGCCGGGTGGAAGTGACCGAGGATCAGGAGGATGTCGCCCGTGTCTTTGAGCGCTACAATCTCATCTCGGTCGCCGTCGTCGACGAGGGCGAGCGTCTTGTCGGGGTCATCACCATCGATGACGTCGTCGACGTCATACAGGAGGAGGCCGACGCCAATCTGAAGGCGCTCGGCGGCGTCTCCGAATCGGAAGAGCTTTCCGATACCGTCTGGTGGACCACCAAAAGCCGCTTCGTCTGGCTCTTCGTCAATCTGATCACCGCCTTCGTCGCGTCCGCTGTGCTCGGGCTGTTCGAGGGTTCGCTGCAAAAAATGGTGGCGCTCGCCGTGCTCGCGCCGATCGTCGCGAGCCAGGGCGGCAATGCGGCGACGCAGACGATGACGGTGGTGGTGCGCGCCCTGGCGACAAGGGAACTGTCGCATTCCAACGCCACGCGCGTTCTTTGGCGCGAGATTCTGGTCGGAGCCTTGAACGGCGCCGCCTTTGGCGTTCTGACCGGCGTCGTCGCCGGCTATTGGTTCGGCCTTGCCGGAATAGGCGTCGTCATCGCGCTCGCCATGTTGACCAACCTTGTCGCGGGCGCGCTCGGTGGCATTTTGATCCCGAGAATCCTTGATCATTTCGACATTGATCCGGCGGTCTCATCGAGCGCCTTCGTCACCACGGTGACGGATGTCGTCGGCTACGGATCGTTCCTTGGCATTGCGACGCTCTGGTTCAGCCTTGGATGAGCTATTGGCTCAGACGTAGCGGATCGTCGTGAACATGCCGGCCTCCATATGATAGAGCAGGTGGCAGTGGAGCGCCCACCAGCCGGGATTGTCTGCGTCGAAGGCGACCGTCACCGTCGTCTTTGGCGGCACAAGCACGGTGTCGCGCATCGCGCCGGCAAACCTTTCGCCGTTGATGTCGACGACCTGAAAGAAATGGCCATGCAGATGCATTGGATGCGACATCATTGTCCTGTTGACGAAGACGAGCTCCACCCGCTCGCCGGCGAAGACCGGCAAGGGCGGCGTGTCCTTCGTGTAGGCGACGCCATTGATCGACCATTGATAGCCTGACATGGCGCCCGTCAGCTCCAGCCTATGCACCCGATCCGCCTGCTGCGCCGCCAGAGGATCTTCGGCGCGAAGCCGGCTTTCGAGATCGAAATCGAGCGGCGCCGAGGCTTGATCCGCAAGCTCCGGCGCGCGCCGGACTTCGGCGTCGCCCGCGACGAGAATGACGCCGGTCTGGCTCCGATCTCCTTCGAGGATCGCCAGAATGGGATAGGCGCCCGGTCCTTTCGGAAATATCAGGCCGATGTCGAGCCGCTGCGCCGGCGCGATCGGAAAACGCCGCGCCCGGATGGGCGCGACGGCGTGCCCGTCGACGGCGACGAGATCGCCTTCGATCTGTCCGAGATCAATATGATAGGCGCTCATTGCCGAACCATTGATGATGCGCAGCAGCGCCATCCCGCCAGCCTCGACCTTCGTGACCTCGGGGTCCGCCAGCGTGCGGCGGTTGGCGAGAAATGCGTCATATTTGACGTCATTGAGGTCGGGCTTTGCGTCGCCGCCCATCTTCATGTCCGGCTTATCGGCCATGCCGGCGCCCATAGACATGCCGCTCATGACGCCCATGGCGGGCTTGCGCAGCCCCGCATAGATCTCCTCCGGCGGCGTAAAGCTGAAATCGGCGAGTTCGATGATGATTTCCTGCTGCTTCGGCGCCTGAGGATCGCGGATGATCAAGGGCGCGGACATCAGCAGCTGCTCCTGCAGTCCCTGATGCGAATGCATGAAGAATGTCCCGTCGAATGTGAGCGGGAAGTCGTAATCGGCGGATTCGCCCGGCGCGATCGGCGGCGAAGAGATGCCGGGCACGCCATCCTGTCGCCACGGCGGCTTCAGCCCATGCCAGTGAATGAGGCTCGGTTCCGAGAGGTGATTTTCGACGCGCACGCGAAAAGCCTTGCCGACTTCCGTCTCGACGCCAAGCATGCCGCCCGGCTGACGAATGTCCAGAATGGAAGCAGCCTTGCCGTTCACCTCGATGTCGCGGCGCTCCAGCCGCAGGATCGTCGGCTGCGGCTCGCTTGTTTGCCCGCGTGCGAAAGATGTCGCGCAGGTCGCAAGCGAGCCGCCAAGAAACGCGCGCCGGGAGAACATATCGGTCGTCCCTCTGGAGCAGAACGCATTTAAGCGGAATTGCATTCCGCTCTTTAGGGCTTGTTTTAATCCATACTGGGGATGAAAAGTCAGCAACTTTTCGGGATCATGCTCTATTGCGGATTCTCGAGGCTCAGCGTTTCCGAGCTCTCATCATAGGCGAAGACCTCGCCGTACCGGCCCCAGGTGATGACGCTTTTGAGCGTCTGCTCGGCATATTCCTCGGACATGTAATCCTCGAGCTCCCCAAGGAAACGGGTTGCTCGCGCGGTATGGCTCGGGCGCTCTTCCAGCACCGCCTTGATGCGCGCTGCGAGCGGCAGATAGGCGAGCAGATGATCGCCGAAAAGCTTTTTGCGGGCGTCGGTTTCAAGGTCGGCGAAGCGCGCGCCGGCGGGGGTCAGCTTGATGTCGCCTTCCTCAATTTCGGCGAAGCGCAGCAGTTGCAGGGTTTCGCCGACGGGGAACAGCTCGTCGATCTCCATTTGCAGGCTGTCGGCGAGCGCCGGCAGATCGGCGCGGCCATGATAGGGTTCGGCGGCGACTTCTTCGATCATGCCGGCGAGGGTGTTGGTTGAGACTTGAGGCAAGGCCATCGCAAAGCCAAGGCCTGGAAAGGTCCCCTCGCGGCCGGGAGAGACAGGCTCGGGACGCTTCGTCATCAGCGCGTAGATCTTGTCGACGAGCTGGCGGAATTCGGGATCGAGGCGATTGCGCGGATGCTGTAGCGTCACCGTGATCTCGGCGGCGATGCGGCCCGGATTGGAGGCGAGGACGATGATGCGATTGCACATCAACACCGCCTCTTCGATATTATGCGTCACCATCAGGATTGATTTGATCGGCATGCGCCCTTCGACCCAAAGGTCGAGAAGATCGGTGCGCAGGGTCTCGGCGGTGAGGACGTCGAGCGCCGAAAAGGGCTCGTCCATCAACAAAATGTTCGGATGCACGACAAGGGCGCGGGCGAAGCCGACGCGCTGGCGCATGCCGCCCGAGAGCTCCTTTGGAAAAGCGGATTCGAAACCATCAAGGCCGATGAGGTCGATCGCCTTCAGAGCGCGCCGCCTTGCCTCCTCCTTCGGCACTTTTCGAGCACGAAGGCCAAGCTCCACATTGGCGAGCACGGAAAGCCACGGGAAAAGCGCGAAACTCTGGAACACCATCGCCACGCCGTCGACCGGCCCCTCGACCGGCGCGCCGAGATAGCTGACGTCGCCGCTGGCCGGTCTGACAAGGCCGGAGACGATGCGCAAAAGAGATGATTTGCCGCAGCCGGAGCGTCCGAGCAGGCCGACGATCTCGTCCTCTTTCAAAGAGAGCGAGACATTGTCGAGAACGGCGGGACCCTGCTCGCCCGATCCGGTCTGATAGTGCTGGCTGACGTTTTTGACTTCGAGAAGCGGTTCGCGGGTTCCGAGCGAGGTTTTTGCGGCGGCGTCAAGCATGCGGCATCCTTAATCCAAACGCAGGCGGCGTTCGGCCAGACCAAACAGAGGCCGCCACAGCAGCCGGTTGAACAAGATGACGAAGACCGACATCACGGCGACGCCGAGCACGATCTTCGGGAAGTCGCCGTCCTCGGTCGCCTTGGCGATATAGGCGCCAATGCCATGCGCCGATATCGTCTTGTCGCCCCACTTCACATATTCGGCGACGATCGCGGCGTTCCATGAGCCGCCGGAAGCCGTCAAGGCGCCGGTCACGTAAAACGGGAACACCGCCGGGATGATGACGCTCTTCCACCAGTCCCAGCCACGAATGCGAAAACCCGCGACGGCTTCCTTGAGATCATTCGGAAAGGCCGAAGCGCCGGCGATCACATTGAACAGAATGTACCATTGCGTGCCGAAGACGATAAGGGGGCTGAGCCAGATGTCGGGATTGAGCGAAAACCTCAAGATGAGGACGACGGCGATGGGAAAGATCACATTGGCCGGAAAGGCTGCGAGGAATTGCGCCAGCGGCTGAACTTTTTCCGCGATCCGGGGCCGAAGGCCAATCCAGACGCCGACAGGAACCCAGACGATCGTCGCAAGAATCATCAAGATGATGACGCGGAGCATGGTGAAACATGTGTATTCGACGCTGACCCAGAAATCGCTCCAGCTCAGTTCAGTGCTCACATATTGGACGATCTGACGCCCCGCCCAAAGGATTACCGCGGCGATCGCGAGCAGCCAGACTATGTCGATGATGCGGCTCATGAGCGGATTTGCCGCGCCCGGGCGAACCGCCGCTCGCGGCCATTGCAGGCGCAGCAGAGCGATGCTCTGGAAAAGCTGGGCCGGCGGATGCGTCAAAGCGCGGAGCCAGCGCGTGCGCGCGAACATTTGCGCGACCCATGATCGCGCCTCGACCTGGCCGGCCGAAAGTTCGACGCGAAAGCGCGATCCGAAGGCGACAAGGGGGCGAAACAACAATTGGTCATAGAGCAGGATGACGACGGCCATGGCGACGATCGCCGCGAAGACGGCGTCTATCCGCTTCTGTTCGATGGCGAGGGCGAGGTAGGAGCCGATGCCGGGCAATTTGATGGTCGTGTCGCCAACCGAGATCGCCTCGGCGGCGACGACGAAGAACCAGCCGCCCGACATCGACATCATCATGTTCCAGATGAGCCCCGGCATGGCGAAGGGCGCGTCCAATTGCCAAAAACGCTGCCACCCCGAAAGCTGGAACCCCTGCGCCACCTCGTTCAGATCGCGCGGAACGCTGCGCAGGGACTGATAGAAGGAAAACGCCATGTTCCAGGCTTGCGAGGTGAAAATGGCGAAGATGGCCGCGCACTCGGCGCCGAGAATGGAGCCCGGAAACAACCCGAGAAAAAAGGTCACCGTGAAAGAGAGAAAGCCGAGAATAGGAACGGACTGGAGAACGTCGAGGATGGGAATGAGGACAAGCTCGGCGCGACGGCTCTTGGCGGCGAGCGTCGCATAGATAAAGGTAAAGACCAGCGAAAGTCCCATCGCTGCGAACATGCGCAGAGTCGTGCGCAGCGCGTAATAGGGCAAAAGCGCATAATCAAGCGAAGTGACCGTCGATTCCGGCGCGGCGATCGGCAAAGTCAGGCCGCTCGAGAGATGCGCCGCCGCGATGAAGGCGGCGAAGATCAGCGCAAGGGCGAGCACGTCATATTGATTGGGCAGCGCTCTGCGGCCGAGCGACGTGAATGCGACAAACTGGGAGAGCATAAAAGACTTTCGCGGACGAGGAAGAGGGCGGGCGGCGCGAATTCAGACGGAGGACAGGGGCGCCATCGCCTCCGATGGACAGCGCGCTCTTATGGACTTTCCGCGGCCGATTCAAATGAACATAAATCCGGCGCGGCTCACCTCAAGCGGCGCGCGCCTGCGGATGGATCGTGCAGTTGAGCATGTCGTATTTGTATGAAATTTCAAAGACCGCAAGCCATTTCACGGCCGAGTTTTTGTCATCTGGATCGAGCTTGCCCGCGGTCTGAAGCTTCTCGCAAAATATTGCGCGGCCAAGGGCGCGGGGGAGAACTCGCACGGCTCGCCGCGCCGGAGAAAACCATAACCCTTGACCGTTCCGCGGCGCGAAAAAGGCGGGAGCGCCAGCGCCAAGCAAGCGTAAAGTTGGAAACAAGGTAAAGGACGGCTTTTGTCTCTCGCGTCGCCGCCGCGTCCAGGAGGCTGGGCTCCTTCCCCCTTTTGTTGGGGGTCGAGAATAATGAAAAGAGGCGCTCCAGCAGCAAGGCGATTGCCATTCGATGGCGGCCCGGCGCCGCGGGCGGGCGGCTTCGTCGGCGCCTGACTGTGAAATTGACTCCGCGCCGCCGTTTTTTCGACTTGTTAACGAGGCTTTACTAAACTTCAGCTAGATTGATTGCATTGAATTTGGCTTAGGCATTATGCGGCAGCTTTCCTTTTCCTTCTTTGCGCTCGCGCTCACGCTTCTCGTCGCTGGCTGCGCCGGCGGCGG
This sequence comes from Methylocella tundrae, assembly GCF_038024855.1. NCBI lineage: Bacteria > Pseudomonadati > Pseudomonadota > Alphaproteobacteria > Hyphomicrobiales > Beijerinckiaceae > Methylocella > Methylocella tundrae. The sequence continues at coordinate 1,309,114 of NZ_CP139089.1, read as the reverse complement.
CCTTGGCGATGATCCGTTTCCGAGTCCGTCGGATTACGAAGTCTACGGCATCGACGTCTCCAAATATCAAGGCGACATTGATTGGGACAGCGTGCGCGCCTCGGGCGTTCAGTTCGCCTGGATCAAGGCGACGGAAGGCGGCGATCACGTCGATGAGAAATTCGCCCGGAACTGGGCCGCCGCGAAAGCCGCCGGCATCCCGCGCGGCGCCTATCACTTTGCCTATTGGTGCCGGCCGGCGGAAGAGCAGGCGGCCTGGTTCACCGCCAATGTGCCGAACGATCCCGACGCCTTGCCGCCCGTTCTCGATGTCGAGTGGAACGGTCAATCAAAGACCTGCCCGAGAAAGCTGCCGCGCGAAGTGGCGATTGCCGAGATGAAGACAATTCTCGCGGCGATGGAGCGCGCCTACGGCAAGCGGCCGGTCATCTACACCTCGGTCGATTTTCACCGCGACGTGATGCAGGGCGAGTTCAACGATTATCCGATCTGGGTGCGAAGCGTGAAATGCCATCCGGCGCTGAAATATGGCGCGCGAAAATGGCGCTTCTGGCAGCATACGGCGGAAGGACATGTCGCCGGCATCAAGGGCTATGTGGACCGCAACGCCTTTAACGGCACCGCCAAGGATTGGCGTGTCTGGCTTGCCGGCGTGTCGGTCGCCTCGCGCGCCTGATCCGCACGCGCGATGATTCCGCCACGATGATTCCGCATCGGATTGATCACGCCAGTTATCCTTCGCTTCAGGCGAGGATTTGAGCAGATCCCGTTCGAATGCAGGCGTGTCTTTATTCGGCGCACAGCGGAGGGGGTTGATCGGATGCAAAAAGAAGGGCCGCCCGATAGGACAGCCCTTCCATTGTCACACCGCGGTGCGCGATGCCTGATCACCTTAGGAGGCGAGAACCTCAAAGGCGCGAGTCCAGGTCCGGGCCCGCAGCATGAGACAATGAGACACTGGATCACCTCCTTCCGTTACGTTGAAGATGAAAGGAATATAGCCGCGAAGAAGCGATTCGCCAATGGCGCGTTTTGCCTCCCGGGAAATATCTGTTGAGGGCGGTGAAAGTCATTCGTCATTTGTCGCGCTCTAAAATTTTCGACGCGATGACGCGGCCGATCGGAATCGCCGACGTCGCCGCTGGAGAGGGAGCATTGCAGACATGCAATGTCCTCGCTGTTTCGGCGAAAAGGAAATCATGGGCAAAGCTGCCGTCGCGCAGCACAGCCTGCGCCCTGATTCCGGCGACGGCCGGCTCAAGATCCTCGATCGTGAGGCTCGGACAATATTTGCGGCATTCCTCGAGATAGGCCCGCTTCGAAAGCGCGTTTCTGAATTCTCTCAGTCCCGATCGCCAATGAGGACGAATGGCGCGCCAGAATCCTGGAAAGGCGACAAAGGAAGCAACGTCACGCGCCTCGAAAGAGAATTTTTGATATTTCTCCCGCGCCAATCCAAGCACGGCGTTCGGGCCGACGATGACGCCGCGGTCCATGGTGCGCGTCAGGTGAATGCCGAGAAACGGCAGCTCGGGGTCGGGTATCGGATAGATGAGCGCATTGATCAGTCCGGCGCGCCTTGGGTTCACGGTATAATATTCGCCGCGGAACGGCACGATCTGGTGACTGATCGCGACGCCCGCCATTTGCGCGATGCGATCGGCTTGCAGGCCGCCGCAAACGATGAGCCTTCGCGTCCTGAAAGTCTGTGATCGCGTCGAAACCGAAACCGCGTCGGCCTCTTCCTCGATGGCGACGACCTCGGACGACAGCTCCACATTGCCGCCCGCGGCTTTGAAATCATCCGCCAGGGCGGTGCTGACCCGCTTGTAATCGACGATCGCGGTGGCGGGTACGAAGAGGGCTGCGAGGCCGACGATATTCGGCTCGCGCCGCGTCAGCTCCTTCGCGTCGATACGCTCGACATCGATGGCGTTCTCTCGCGCGCGCTCGTAAAGGGCTTCCATGCGCGTGAGTTCGGCCGCGCTGGCGGCGACGAGCAATTTGCCGCAAGTCTCGAACGGAATGCCGTGCTCGGCGCAGAAAAGCTTGGTCGCCAGCGCGCCGTCCCGGCACAAGCGCGCCTTGAAGCTTCCCGGCGCATAATAGATGCCGGAGTGAATGACGCCGCTATTATGTCCGGTCTGATGCCGCGAGATGGCGGCCTCCTTTTCAAACAGGACCATCGCGGCGCCCGGACGCGCCTTAGCGATTTCGCGCGCGGCGGCGAGGCCGACAATGCCGCCGCCGATGACGCCATAATCATGGATCATGCGGATTGGTTCTCATCTATCGCTGTGGGGACTGCGGCGCGGGCCGCGATTTGGCGTAATCGCCTGCATCGAATCTCAATTCCTGGCGGCTTGTGCGGCGGATCGGCAGGTCAAAACCCGTCGATAAATGCGAAGAATGAATTGGAGGCCTTGATTGCGAATCGCTCGACATAGCGAAATGCGAATGCGGCGAGAAGACTCGCGCTGATGGTCGTCAAGATGATGAGATATGCTCCTGGACGAGTGACGACGCCATCCGAAAACATGCGCAGGACAAGATAGGACTGTAGCGACACGATGATCGGGAAATGAACGAGATAGATCGGAAACGATAACTCGCCCAAAAAATGGGACAGACGATTATCGAACACGCTTCCCAGCCAGTTCGAGCTATAGATCGCAAAAAGAAAAAGCGCCGCCGCAAAACTCAGCCGATGAGCGACGCCCGCTTGCGGTATCGGGAGCATCGGATAGATGGTCAATCCGAGCCCGACATCTAGCACTATGAAGAGAGCGATCCAGTTTGCCGCGGGATGCGCGGCAAAACGTTTGAAAACGCCAGACACCCGCATTTCGCCAAAAATCATCCCAAAAAGAAAACACATAAGCAGCGGGCTGAAGACAAGCATAAAAGCTCCCGTGACGGCGTAAACTGCCCATCTTTGCGCCGCGGTTCGGGTTACAAAAAGAGTAAGAAAAACAAACCCTGATCCAAATAATTCGAAACTCATAGTCCATAAAAACGAATTATATGATAGTTCTTTAGAGTAATCAAAATATACTCCGTAGAGTGAATAGGACAAGAAGGTTCGAATGTTGGGTTCAAAGCGCAGGAATTGTCCAAGCCAGTCCTCGCGATTGAGCAGGCCCGCTGCTTGATGAGAAAATATCAGGTTTGCCTTCATCAGGCAGAATACGATAAAGCAGGACGCGATAATCGGTATCGTCAGACGTACATAGCGTTTGATCGCAAGCTTGCGCACTATATTGATGTCATTCCGAACGAAGTATCCGTGCGCCAGAACTTCTCCGGATAAAACAAAGAATACAGCGACGGCAAAGCCGCCGTTCAGAATAAAACCCAGCCAATCCGACCCAAGCTCGGGCACTTTATGGGCGAACATTTCATGGGCGACGTGGAAGAAAAGAACCTGTAACGAAGCCCACCCGCGGATCGAATCGAGCAGATGCAGACGAAGCTTTGGCTTGGCAAGTTTCTCTGAAGGCGCTGATGTGTTCGAGATATCTTTTTGATCAACGTCGTCCACGGCACTGACCATGTAAGGCACCTTCTAGAAACGATTGCGGACGGACAACAACGTCTATGCTTTTGTCCCATGCGGCCGCTATTGCGCGATCTTGCCCTCGCGTTTGCGGCAATGCTCTGCCGTCGTAATGGCGATTAGATCGCTCGCGTGGCTCAACTCGGGGTAGACGAGGCGATTGCAAGCGGATGGCGCCGGGTGGAATGACGAAAGAAGACAAAGTATATTCCGGTTAGAGCGACCAATAAAACTGGAATTTCTCTTGTTAGAGCAACCATGAAACCGTTCGACAGCCATTCGATCATGCCCGTTTGCAAAATTGTGAACAAATATATGCTTAGAGGGAGAGGCATGCGGAAGCTTGAAATACGCGCAAAGGCAAGAAGCACAGGAAGAATGAATATTATTGGATAGGCTATGAAACCGGGCCATCCCCAGGTCGCCAGCCCTTCCATTGGCAGGCCGAAATTAATGTAAGTAATGTAGGGAGGCTGCAATATGCCGACTTGCCAGCCCATCCAGTCGCCCAAATTCGCGTCCTCTTTAACATAGCCTAGAAAGCCCGGCATGATGTCAGACAGACTTCGTTTGATTGCCGTGCTTCCAATGAGTGCTCGCGTTTTGGTGCCACTATAGACCGCGTCGAGCAATCCGATAAAAGAGAGTCTGTTGCCAACGTTCGACCGATCCCCATAGTAGTCATAAGGCGGCTCGTCTTTTATATCTTCGAGAGCTGTATATTTTGCTGTATCGTAAATTGTCTTACGAAAATTGGAATCGAATGTGGCTTTCACCGCGGTGTCCAAAGCCAGCTGAATAAATTGCAGCTTTGGCATTCTTTGCATGCGAAGGTATAGTGTCATTGGTGACAAGAAGTACATAAAAAATGCTAGGAACAAGGCACCGATCACAATATATCGAAAGTGTATTACACGATAAATGAAGGCTATGACGACTATGGCGATGACGCCATTCAAAAATGCGCCGCGCGCATTCAGCGCGATAACGATAAGAAGAGTTGCGGCCAGCATGGCTAATAGCCGTGGAGAAAATAGGGTGCGCCGACCGGACTTTTCGATGGCGTAAGCCGCTTCGGCGATCAAACCCAAATTGCTCAGGCTCGCCAGCGACGACACGACGATAAATAAAACTCCAGCGCTGGCAGTGCCATTGCTATCGGTCGCTCCGACAATGGCGTAGCTTATGGTGCCAATGACAAAACAGATAAGGGCCAAACGGCGCAAGCTCTTTGGGTCGTTGGGAAAGGGAAACAATGTCTTTCCCGGATCAAAGTGGCGTGCAGCCAATATGACCGTTGTAGTAATAGCCATAAGAAGCAGAGCCCACGCGTAGGAGGCGGTGGGATCCAGGAGATTGCTTTGTAGCGGCTGGCCGTACAGAGTCTTTATAACTAAAGCTGCGCCTATATAACGAATGCTGAATAATATCGAAAACATTGCATAAAGGTCGCGACCGTATATATACAATGGAATAAATGTAATCGTGATCCCGGCGGCGCTCATAAAGACAATGAGCGGATCGGCTCCTAAGTATAACTGGATAAATTCGAAAACGCACGTCACGCCCAAGGGAATGGCGATCGGAACTCGTGTCGATTTTAGGTCAATCGAACCGATGTAATTTGCCAAAGGAGAGCCTTCTCTTTCGATCCCGCTGAGCCAGGCTGTAAGTCGCCGAGTGGCCCACTTTTCCTAGCGCGGACGACGTCTCCGGCGCCAGGGTCATGGATAGCTTCTATCGTTCGCGATTGAATGCACGTCCGCCGTACAGAACTCTTTCCGGCTCTTCTTAACACGAAATTCCGTTCTATGTCTTTAATGCTTTCGCGATGCAGCAGAACCGCTGCTGGGCTTAACGGAGGCGCCCCGACGGTGCGGGCCGAACTCCGTTTTGGTTTCGTTGGGCGACAGACGCATTGGCGTCGCTGCAAAGGGCGGCGCAATGATCCCCGTCACGGCAATTTTTCTATGATCACCCTATAGGCTTCGGCCACTCGCCGCCCCCATTCGTCATATCCGCAATCGGTGAGATGGGGGCCGCCGCTGCTCACGTCGAAAATGGCGTTGCCGGCTTTCGAGCCGCTCATATGGGCGGTGGCGCACGTGCCGTCCGCGACCGTCTGCCTTCCGGCTCCCATGATGAAGGGATATTGCGGAGGCTTCAGACTATTGTTTTGAATGAAATAGGTCAGATGATCACCGGCGCGTTGCAACAGCGTCACCGCGTTCATGAAAGCCGTCTCATATTCGACGGCGATGGCGAGCGGGTAGGGCGCATAATAGGGAAGACCGCCGTGCGCGCCCGCGTTCCCGGAGATGGTCAGTTGCGTAGGATTGGACACGCTCGAGACCGGGTAGACGACATTATCAATGTCGATCGTGGTCATTCCGGTCAGACCAAATCTGTCACCCCCGCTGAGCGTCACCACGGAATTAGCCGCATCGGTCGTGCTGACTGTTCCTTTGAGGTGGTTGTCTGATCCCCAGGCCGACCCGACCCCGATAATCAGCGCGTTCGGATACTGCGATCTGATGTCCTTGAGCAGCGCGAGCGCAGCCGTCTGCAGCGCCGCAGGGGTAAAGGACGGGTCGCCCACTTTCGTGTCATTGATCGGGGCCTCTATCAAAATGACCTTTGGCGCCCCCCTGAAATGAGCGTAGCGCTTCAAATCACCGATAAAATGGCCCGCATAATTTGTCCCGTATGAGGAGGATGGAGCGGCGGGATTGAGGATGCCCGTCGCTCCGATGGCGAAGGTCGCATAATCGGGAAGGCCGACGAGATATCTGAAGCGGTTTCCCCAGCCCATGGCCTGGCTCGACGCCGTCGTCGCAACGGAGAGGCTGCTCCCGACGAGCGCTATCCCGAAATTGTCGGACTCGGCCGGGTAGAAAAGGCTGTCTGTTGGTCCGACGGCGACGCCGGCCAACCCATTGGCGCTGGAGAACTCGACTTTGATTTTGCGGAACTTCCTGCCGCCCGAGTTGGTGAAGTCCAACTGAAGATAAGCAGGATTATCCCAGATTATATATTTTCTGACAGGTGAGACATAGCTATCATCTACAATAATATTTATTGCTGAGCTATTGCCGAGTGCAAACTCAATTATATTTGCCTGTGATAAAACAGTAAAAGATTGATAGTTGCACTGAATATCAAGCCCGCTATCGCCCAGGATCGTCAGGTTTCGCCCACAACCCGCGCCGTTAGCATTCGGGGCGACGTTCGGTCCTGCCACCGTCGCCGTCGCATTCTGTACGAAAGGCCAGCCGCCCTCGAACCGCACGGCGCCAGAATTATCTGGAATCAGAGCGTTGGCCGGCAGCCCTTGCGTCGCGCCATAGAAATTTGTCAGCGAAGCGTTATGACCAGCGGCGTTCGTCGCCACGGGCGCCGTTTGCGGCCCGACATATTTCCAGACGATCGTGCCGTCCATGATTGCGGACGAAAATCCTGTTGGGCCGGCGCCGCTCGTTGCCGGAAGGCCCGCGATGACGACCTCGTAGACGCTGCCGCCGTTGGAAACCTGATCTCCAGCAGCCAACCCGACATAAACCCAGGAGACGCCTCCGTCGCTATAGTAATAGTTACGACTTGTTGACGTTGGAGCGCCATTCGAGCCAGTCGTTCCACCCTTGAACGCATAATAGACATTTCCGCCGCTGGAGTAGAGCGCCCCGGCGGCCACGGGCTTTCCGCTCCCCGGGTATGCGCCAGCCAGCGGCAGCCACGCTTGCCCGCCGATCAATTGCGGCCGTTCGACCGGATTGTTGTTTCTTGCCGCCGCCGCCAATCGGCGAAGTTGCGCGCCGAGCGTCTCCGTTTGTGAAAAATCACGAGAAAACTCCCCCGCGGAGACAGCGTCGCAGCTGATAAAGACCAATGCGACAAAGGCTAGAACTGACTTTATACAGGTCATTTCTTTGCAATTCTCCGCTCGGCGGAGCGTCGTCGACGCTCCTGTTATCATCCGCTCCTGTCGGGCCGGCGCATCATCAACGCGTCACTATTATCGAACGAATTGCGCAAGGTCTCGAAGACCCTTGCGCGCCGGTCTCACGATTACGCGAACGCAGGCCCTAAGCTTCTGCGAAGTCTTCGTCCAGAGCGTCAGCACGACGGCCCGCAGGGCGCAATCATCGTTGCTTGCTTTTTCGAACCGGCTGCTCTAGTTTTGCGGCTCGCTTCGATACGAAGCGCCAGCTCACAATGAGATGCCGCGTGCCTTTCGTTTTTGACTTTCCGCTAGTGAACAACGCAGGGAAATTCCCGGCGTCCTGCGGAGCTTTGCTGGCGAGCGGCCTTCTTCTGCTTACCCGCCCCTGAGGGCCGGCCGGGCGATGCGCCTGGGCGCTCAGGGGTCGCGCCATAGCTTGAAGACCACCCTTTCCGGATAGAGTCATGACCGAAACAAATCATATCTCACGTGTTGAGACAGCGCGTCCGAATTCTGAATCTGTCGTCATTTTCGACACGACCTTGCGCGACGGCGAACAATCGCCCGGCGCCACCATGTATCTCGAAGACAAGCTGCAGGTGGCGGACGTTCTCGACGCCATGGGCGTCGACATCATAGAGGCGGGTTTCCCGATCGCGTCCATCGGCGACTTCGAGGCCGTATCGGCCATCGCCGAGCGCGCGAAGAACGCCGTCATCGCCGGTCTCGCCCGCGCCATAGAAGCCGATATAGCGCGCTGCGGCGAAGCTGTTCGCAAGGCGCGCCGGCCGCGCATCCACACCTTCGTCTCGACCTCCCCCATTCATCTGCAACATCAGATGAACAAATCCGAAGAGCAGGTGCTCGAGATCATCGGACGCACGGTCGCTCAGGCGCGCAATCTCGTCGACGACGTCGAATGGTCGGCGATGGATGCGACGCGCACGCCGATCGAATATCTCTGCCGTTGCGTCGAGGCGGCGATCAGGGCCGGAGCGACGACGATCAACCTCCCTGATACCGTCGGCTATGCGCTGCCGGCCGAATATGAAGCCATGTTTCGCACCATACGCGAGCGGGTTCCGGACGCCGACAAGGCCATTTTCTCGGTCCATTGCCACGATGATCTCGGGCTTGCCGTCGCAAATTCGTTGGCCGGGGTCGCCGGCGGCGCGCGGCAGATCGAGTGCACCATCAACGGCCTCGGCGAGCGGGCCGGCAACGCCGCGCTGGAAGAGGTCGTCATGGCGCTGCGGGTGCGCGGCGACGCCATGCCCTATCACAGCGCGATCGACTCGACGATGCTGACGCGAGCCTCGAAGCTGGTCTCCGCGGTGAGTTCATCGCCCGTGCAATACAATAAGGCGATCGTCGGACGGAACGCTTTCGCGCATGAAAGCGGCATCCATCAGGACGGCATGCTGAAGAATGCGCAAACCTACGAGATCATGACGCCCGCGAGCGTTGGCGTGAGCAAGACCTCGCTTGTGATGGGCAAACATTCCGGCCGTCACGCCTTCAAGGATAAGCTGCGCGAACTCGGCTATGAGCTGGGCGAGAATGCGCTTCACGATGCGTTCGTCCGCTTCAAGGATCTGGCTGACCGCAAGAAGATCGTCTACGACGAGGATCTGATCGCACTTGTCGACGATGAGATCGTTCATGCGCATGAGCGGATCAAGCTCGTCGATCTGACCGTCTTCGCCGGCACCAAAGGTCCGCAATCGGCCGCATTGACGCTGGAGATCGACGGAGTCCGCGTGACGCATCAGGCGACCGGAAACGGGCCGGTGGACGCGATCTTCAACGCCATCGTCGCTTTGGTGCCGCACAACGCCGTGCTCGAACTTTATCAGGTTCACGCGGTGACCAAGGGAACGGATGCGCAAGCGGAAGTTTCGGTGCGGCTCGCGGAAGACGGCAAGACCGTCACCGCGAAAGGCGCAGATCCTGACACGCTCGTCGCCTCGGCAAAGGCCTATATCGCGTCTTTGAACAAGCTGATGGTCAAGCGCGGCAAATCTCAGCCTGGCGTCCTTGCAGGGTAATGCCTCAAAAATCGAGTGATGGGGCATGATGTCGGCGGAACTTTGCATTTTCCGCCAATGTCATTTCGCTCGCTTTGCTCGCGTTCCAACGGCTTTTACCGGGTGAGCGTCTTTATCGCTAATTTCTTGAGCGCCAGAATTGGTTTGGGGAATCTGCTTTCAGCCGCGAGAATCGCTCTATTCTTAAGAGAGACTTGGTCTTTTGGGTGATTTACATTCATCCCGTTGATTTTCTTCAAATGCATCGGCTTGATAATTGACTGGAATTGCAGAAGCCGATGCGATTGAGGAATGTAGTGGCTTGTGAATGATCGCCTCGAAAATGCGGGTTGCGTCGTTTCGAGGCTCCCATGGATGGTCTTCGCGTTCCACAAAAGCACGTCGCCCTTTCCCATAAATGGCGCGCGACACTCAAATCGACGCTCTTCGATGAAGCGCCGCACGGTTTCTTTGTAACGGCTGTGGTTGAACGCGATGTCGTAATGGCGGCCGTTCTTGACGATGTCGGAGACGTGCGACCGTGGATAGATGAAAAAGCGCCCGGCGCCCGGCCTGATGTCCTCTAGGGCGATCCATGCGCCGACCATTGCGCCGATCTTTTCCGAATCAAGATAATAGCTGTCTTGATGCGCCCAAGTCGCCAGATTGCCTTCGAAATACATGGATTGAGCCATCTTGGCAGGCTCGCCGTAGAACGTCCGCAGGATGGCCTGCAGCTTCGTCGACGTCACAATATCTGACCCCAACTTGCGAAATTGCGGGAAAGAGACGGGGTCGATGCTCTGAATGTTCTGGATGGCGTTCAGCATGAATCCGCTTTTGTCGAAGACATGACGCTCGGGATTCGACGTTTGCTGGCGATAGATGAAATTGTTTGAAGGCTTGACTTCTTTCTCAAAGGCCTCGTTCGCAAGATCACAGGCTTGCGGATCAATCAGACCGCGAATGACTACATATCCTTCCGCCTCATAGTAAGAGCGAATGTCTGTTGCATCAGGCGCGAAATAAGGTGAATCGTCGATCAGCCCCACCGGCGTAGTCATCGTCTGGCCTAGTGGATCTTTGATCTCGTACCGGTTTTGTGCTTCACCGGAAGGAGCTTGCTTCTTCATGGCGGTTCCAGATCTTCCGGAGGCATTTCTTTTGCTTTGGTTTTCTATCAATGAAATGGAGAGGAGTTTTTCCCCGCACCCACAAGCTTAAGAAATGTGGCAGGGCGCGAAAGACCCAAACAGGGCTTTTTGATCCAGTCGACAATGACGCTGGACAGTCCGGATGACATTTGCTAGATGCGGTGACCGCTTGGCTTTGGAGGCTCCCGCTTTCAAAGGAGCAAATCGGTTTGATGGGCGCATAGCTCAGTTGGTAGAGCAGCTGACTCTTAATCAGCGGGTCCACAGTTCGAGCCTGTGTGCGCCCACCATCAAATCAAAGACTTCGGTAAAGCCAGTCCGTGCGGCCAAACGCTATCCTGTTTATGTATCAATCGGACAACAGCCGCGGCGTTTCCGGCAGCCTCGCCCAGGCGGCTTTCACTTAAATGATCACGGCCGCCATGCGCCGTCCAACGCAGCGGGGACAGTCGGCTCGGCGCGCCCGACCACGGCAGGCTCTCGACGACAATGTCGGAGCATAGGAGCGCCTCTTGCTGGATTGCCGCATCAGCTTGCCGACGCCGCAATCGGGACGCCGGAGCTTCCCGGCGTCTATCCATTCTTTGGCAAGGCGCCTGCGCTGCTTCACGCGCACGGAAGCGAACGGAAAGATCACCGGCGTCTTGTCAATGCCGGACAGCCCCAAGAGGTTGCTCGAAGCCCCTTGTTCCGCCGATCGTTGCGAGGCCGTTCATGGCGCCCGCGCGCCGCACAGCGTCCCGTTGATTTGACATTGCGGCGTGATCTGTAGCCTTTCCTGCTTTGCGTTCAGCTTCGCAATTTCCACTTGCGTCTCTGCGTCGATGTCAACGCCCGCGTTCGAACAACCACAGACCTGGCTGGCGCAACAGCTGCACCCGTCGGCCAGCTCGAGAGCCAGAATCGCCTCGATCCCGCTCTGTTCCGCAAGGTTGCCACACGCGTTCTTCAACAGGTTGGCTTTTTTCAGCGGATTTGGCGGCGGTTGTGTTGTTTGCCCAATTCCGAGGGTCGTGCACAGCGCGGCGTCGCAACTATAGGCGACCTGGACGCCCTTCGAAGTTGGCGTGCTTGTGCCCTGGCGAATGCTGTTCTTGTAGCTTTCGCATACCTGCTTGCAAAGCGCGCTTCCCCTTGAGACGGGATAGCTGGTCGTAGGAGAGTAGAGCGGGCAACCCTTGCCGCCCGCCATGTCCGGCAGGCAGCCGGTTGCCGGAGGACTGACGGGGGTGGGGTTGGCCTTGGGATCGTGGGCGGCTGACCACACATATTGTGGTTGCGCCGGTGCGTTGGGTGCGTGACTGGCCTTTGGCGTCAACGCGTTTGCGTCGCACGGCTCCCCAACTTGCCCGAGTTCGAACGGCCCATCGTACACGGGACACTTGCATTGGACGAGTTCTTCGCCCGCGCTATCGAACTTTCCGGTATGATAGCAGGGGGCCGTCATGCATCCCGCATATTTCCCGGCGGAGCATTTCGTTGATCCGCTGGGGTAGTCTCCGCTCTTGACCGGCGAAAACACCGAGATGAGCTCTGCGGTGGGGATGACCGCATTATGATTGGCCGCCTTACAAGCCGGAGCTTTGTTCCAGGCCGTGTTCGCGACGATCGGCTGGCGCGGATTGCAATTTGCGCCGCCGTGACCGCAGACGGCGATTGTGCTCAAATAAAGATCAAGATTTAGGATGCCATTAATATCGATGAAATAGGGCACGTAAGGCGGATATTCTTCGGTGGTCAGTCCATAGCATGTGCAGTCCGCTGTTTTGCCGTCGGCGGACAGCGTGCAGGGCAATGGTGGATTGTAGGATGCGCCGCTTGTGGGTACGGGAGTGCCGATCGCCGGACCTGAATAGTAGCACAATGCATAGGAGAACGTCCGCCCGACCGGCGGTTTGCAGGCTAAGAAATTTTCCGTTTTAAGCAGAATATCCGCGTAAGCGGGGCCAAAAGGTGTTGTATAAACGTCGTTGAAGCGGAAAGACTGCGCGGATACGCCAGCGATGCTTACGCAAGCTATTACGGCAAGAAGAAACAATAAACAGAGCGGGCGATACAGCCACGGAAATAGATCGAGAGTCCGACCGTCAGTCTGCATCGCTTCACCCCACCGCAATGGCTTATCGCTAGTCGCTCTTGATATATATGTCAAAAAGATAGATCATATTTATCATCCGATTTCTCCGGTCGGTGAACGGTTCGTTGCATAGGGTCATGCATCGCCGCCTGGGCGTGGCGATCCGCCGATGACGGAGACGCCGCGGCGATGTCGTTCAACGGGGCGCCTCGCGCCGGATTGTGTTGAGCCGTCTTGCCTTTCCAAAAATCGTCGATACCATTCCTCGAACACAGCTTTGACCGTTTCGAGTCGATTTCGATGGAGCCGCCAGCCGTGACCCTTCTCCATCCCTTACAAAATGCGTCAAAACCGTTCTGCGGCTGCGCCGCCTGCGCGCCGCTCCAGCCGCGCCGGCGGTTCCTCAAGGAGTCGATCGCCGCTATGGCGCTGGCGGCTGGCGGCATGAGCCTGTTGTCTTGCCGGCCGGCGGCGGCGCAGACGACGCTGCGGCCGGACGAGGCTCTGAAGGAGCTGATGGACGGCAACGCCCGTTTCGTCGCGGGCGAGCTGACCTCCTTCGATGACGATCTCCACATCCTCAAGAGCAATACGATCGACAAGCAGGAGCCGTTCGCTGCTGTGTTATCCTGCGCCGATTCCCGGGCGCCGGTGGAGTTGCTGTTCGACCAGAGCATCGGTCATGTTTTCGTCGCCCGGGTCGCGGGCAATATCTGTACGCCGGAGATCATCGCGAGCCTTGAATATGGCGCCGGCGTATTGGGGACGAAGGCGATCGTCGTGCTTGGCCATTCGGACTGCGGCGCGGTGAAAGCGACGGCCGCGGGCAAGGCTGTTCCCGGCCAGATCAGCGCCCTTTATGCCCCGATTCGTCCGGCAGTGGATCGCGCAGGCTCCGACCTCGAAGCCGCCATCAAGGCGAATGCGCAAATCCAGGCGGGTTTATTGCGAACCGCCTCACCCTTGATCGCCGGTCTCATCAAGGACAATAATGTCAAAGTCGTCGCCGCCTATTATAATCTCGCCGACGGCAAGGTTTCGCTGCTGCCGTAAGCGGCGACAGGGCATGATGCGGGAAACAGGAACGCGACCCAGAGTCGTCCGCTCTCACACCTAGAGGATATTCCGATCAGATCGGTTCGATCTGATCGACAAGAATATGCTCAAGCTTTTGAATCTGGAGCGATTTCTGATCGATCGAATGACTCCATTCGATCGGAGAGCGCTCTCGGCGGCTTAAAAGTGGGGCGGCATCTTGGCGGCCGGCGAAGCGAGAACGGTCTTGTTGACGAACTCCACGACATCCGTGCGCGGCGCCCGCGAAGCCCTCGCACAGTTCAGTTCGATGTGCGCCGGCTGAGACATGGCGACGACAACGACGCCCTTCGGATTATTGCCGAAAGCATAATCGATCAGAATTTCGCTTGCCATGAATGGCGGACCGTAGGCGAGTTGGGACGCAAGCGAGGCGAGACGGCCGCCATCGCCGACCAGCAAATGGGACAGGCGCTCATAGGCTCCGCCGCCAAAGGCGCTCTGAAGAACAAAAAACGCCTCCGCGGCGCTCGGCGGCGTCGAACGAACGCGCTCGACCGTCCGGTGAAAAGGATTGCTGCGGAACTGAACGATCGCGAAGATCGGATGCGCGCGCGCCGCCTCGATCGCGTCGGGATCGCCGATGATCGACAGGCATCGGACATAGCCCTTGTCGACGACATGCTGGAGCGCCGCGAGGATCGCCGGATTTCCGCAGTCCTCAGGCGTCGGATCCTGCAGCGCGAGCACATCGATATAGTCGGTTTGCAGGCGCCGCAGACTTTCGACGACGGAGGGTTCGATCGACTCCGCGCGCAGCGGCTCTCGCTGCCTAATTAATTTCATCCTGCCGAAGGCGAGTGCGGATATTCCAGGAAAGGCGTTTAAGGCGCTTCGCTTAATGGCGCCGATGAAGTGCATGACCGGCGACAACGAGGGGCGGGCAACGCCGATACGGGTCGATACAACAGCCCGGTCGCGGCGCCCCGACAGAAAATGCCCAAGGATCGTCTCTGCCTCGCCATCACCATGGGGAGGCGCGACGTCGAACCAGTTGACGCCGCGCTCGAAAGCGTAATCAAGCACACGCCGCGATTGCGCCTCCGACATGCGCGATCCAAGCGAGGCGCAGCCAAAACCCAATACGGAAACATCTCGACCGAGGCCTGGACAGACGACGGTTCTCATGTGCGGCTTCCCCCCTTAAAGGGTCGCAACCAATTTTCTAAAGGTCGGACAAAGCCCCGCTACGTGTCAATCCCGATTACGATTGAGCTTCGTCCCGCGCGCTGCTCTTTTGGAGGCCGGGACAAGGCTTGCATAGAAAGCAATATTGCGCCGCCGGGGCCGGTTTAAGGGCGTCGAAGCTGAAATATCAAGAGGCGGCTCAGGACGTGCGAAACGCCTCGATCAGCTGGGGCGCCATTGTCGCGATATCGAACTTATCGACATAGGCGTTCCGCGCTCTCGCGCTCATCTCCTGCTTTTCCTGGGCCGAGAGGCTTACGAACTGATCGAGGAGACGGGTAATTCCATTCAGATCGTCGTTTTCGATGAAGCCCGCGTGATATTCGGCCACTTCCCGCCAAGTCGCCACACGAAAGGTGGTCAGAACGGGCTTGCGGCAGGCGAGAGCTTCCGCGACGACAATGCCGAAGTTTTCCTGATGCGAGGGCAGAACAAAGGCCTCCGCGGCGTGGAAGGCGCCCCATTTCAAATCGCCCTTCAGCATGCCCGGCCAATGGATGCGGCTCGCGACGCCCAGTCTCGCCGCCGTCTCCCGTAATTTAGCGACCGAGCCGACTGAATCGGGTCCGGCTATGACAAGATCGAGATCGGGATCCTTCGCCGCGATTTTGGCGAAGGCCTCGACAAGCAGATCACAGCCCTTCTTGGGATGAATCCGGCTGAGGAACAGAATGTATCTGCGATCGGCGACGCCCGGACAGGCGGCGCGGAACATCTTGACCTGGGCCTCCGCATCGCCGGGCGCGTCCACGATGCCGTAAGGCACGACCCGGCTCTTGGCGCGATAGGGCCAGAAGGATTTGGGCGCAAGCGCCCGTTCTTCCTCTGAGACGAACATCACGGCTGTGGCGTTGTTGACGAGACGGCCTTCGCTGACCCACCACAGAAGCTGCTTGAACAGCGCCTTCAGCGGCGAAACCCTGTTGAAATAGGGATCGAGCATCCCGTGCGTATAGACGAAATAGCGAGCGCCCGTTTCTGCGAGCGCTCCCCGCGCGGCAAATGACGTGAAATTCCACAGCCCGTTGATGATAATTGCGTCATAGCGCTTGATGTTTTCTTTCAGCCAGGGCGAAAACTCCGGGCTGTAACCATGCCGCAGCCAGGGGATTTTCTTCCGCCAGGACTGATATTTTGGAGTGCTGACGCCCATTGGATAGACAGGCACCGGACAGGATTTGACCCAGGGATCATCGGGCATGTCGAGAGATAATATTTCGCGATCGCATCCCTGCTGTCTCAGGATCGGGGCGGAGGTGAAAATGCCCTCGATCGGACCGCCGGAGACCGGATTTACGGACGGTATGATGTGCAATATGATCATAGAGTACTATCCGTTTGCCGGATTGAATTGGATGAGGCTGTCCGGCAGTCTGGCCGCAAACAGATTTCGCGGCCGCGCCTGATTACAAACACCCCGATGAGTTTGTACACGAACTCCCGGTTTGAAGCAATGCCTGCAGCCTTCTACGTTGGCGGCAAAGTCTTCTCCGGCGAGTATATAGGGGGCAGGCATCGAAAGCCGACAGAATGATGACCCTGAGGCGTCACAGTCATGATCATGCATAAGCCAATATGCACATGATACTTGCCTTAAGATTGAACTATTACTTCTTGCGGATTGTGCCTGATCCTCAAAGTAAGTCGAAATCTGTTTCGTCGAGTAAAGCCTTCACTGAAAGGGAGATCGACAGCCCTCCTGGAAATGGCCGCCAGGCTCTTTTGATGGATTTAGCAGGCTGGTCGCCTGCCGCCGCCTTCGAACTCCCAAAGTGCGCTACGCAAGTTTCATGCATATTCCAGTGTTGGGCTTTGTTAGGCCGCGTCGCTACTTTCGACATTTCGCCGGACACGCAAAGAAAATACTTTTTCAAAGCTTCTCGCCGGATGACGAAATTAGGTCCAATTGCGAGACCCGTCTGATTCATCGGGTATGCCGCATCGTGGGCCGCCTTGAGTTTGACGATTTCCACCGGCCCTTCGGCGGGCGGCCTGAAAAAGGGAACACGCCGGAGGGCGTTTCAGCCCTTTGCAATATCAACTCGAAGCATCTGTTTGGCCTGCTCGGCATCCGCCGCGATCTGCGCCTTCAGCGCGTCGAGGGAGGAAAACTTCTCCTCCGGCCTGATCCAGCCAATGAAAGACACTTCGATCGTCTTGCCGTAAAGATCTTCGGAAAAATCGAACAGATAGGCCTCGAGCAGCGGTGAGCCATTGTCGACGGTCGGGCGGCGGCCGAAGCTTGCGACTCCGCTGTAGAGCGCATCGTCAACCTCGACGCGAACGGCATAGATGCCGTGGCGCAGGCGGCAGCTTGGCTCGGGCAAAAGATTGGCGGTGGGGAAGCCGAGCGCGCGGCCGAGCTTTTGACCGTGCAGGACCTCGCCCATGATGGAAAAGGGATGCCCGAGCAAATGGGCCGCATGTTCGACGTCGCCAGCCTCGAGCGCCGCTCTGGTCGCCGTCGAAGAGGCCGCCTCGTCGGCCTCGCTCCCGACGGCGCTGACGCGCTCGACGATCTCGACGAGGAAGCCGTGGCGTTCCCCGGATTGTTTCAGAAAAACCGGCGTGCCTTTGCGCCCCGCGCCAAAATGGAAATCATAACCAGCGACCACCGCGCGCACGCCAAGGCGGCGCAGCAATATCTCGGCGATGAATTGTTCGGCGGTGAGACTCGCCAAAGCGGCGTCGAAGGTGATGACGATCATCCCGTCTATGCCAAGCCGCTCCAGCGATTTTGCCTTCGCCTGCATCGGGGCGAGGCGGAATATGGTCTTTTCGCCGCGAAAGAAATCGGTCGGATGGGGCTCGAAGGTCAGCACGGCGCAAGGACGGCCAAGTTTCTGCGCCAGCGCCTCGGCCCGTCGGATGACCGCGACATGGCCGCGATGGACGCCATCGAAATTGCCGATGGCGACGACGGCCCCTTCAAGCCCCGGCGGCGGCGCGGCGGGGTCGGTGGCGAGAACGAAATTTTTGGAGGGGCGGGGATCGGCCAATGAGTCAGACCACCTCAATGCGCTTGGGCTCCCGCGCGCCTGCGCCGGGGGGACGGCCGCGCTCAACCCGAAACTGCGACATATGCGTCAAAGGCGCGCCGCTCCAAAGAGGCGCGAACCTGCCGCGAGCGCCAGTCTTCGTCAAGTTCTTGAGCGCTTTCACCTTCGCTCCTACCAAATGAGTCTCGTGATCGCGGCGGTTGGGCGCAGGCCCGCCGCTTCGACGAACTGGCGTAGCGCCGCGACGTCGAGTTCGTCGACTTCCTCGGCGCGGCGGTGCACTTCATCGCGGTGCAATTCGTCGCGGTGCAATTCGTCGCGGTGAATGCCTGATGTGACAAGGAGGCTGTCGAAACCCTGCTCGGCGGCGCCGCGAATGTCCGTGCGCATGGCGTCGCCGATGGCGAGCACGCGCGATCGCCTGACCTTGCCGCCTCTCGCAGCGTTGGCGAGATCGAGCGCCCGCTCGTAGATCGGAGCAAAGGGTTTGCCGGCCTGGATGACCTTGCCGCCAAGGCGCTGATAGCGATCGGCGATCGCCCCCGCGCAATAGGACAAAACGCCGTCGACCTCGACCACGAGATCCGGATTTGCGCAAAGAAAATCGAGGCCGCGCTCGAAGATGCGTTTCAGCCTTGCGTCATAATCCTGCGGCGTCTCGCGCCAGAAATCGATGAAGCCGGTGCAAAGGACGAAATCGGCGCTTTCTATCGGCGCCTGGCGCGGCGCCTCGCCGCGCAATGCGGCGACCTCCTCGAAGAGACCTGTTTCCTCCGCCGCGCCAATATGGAACAGGCTCTGGCCCGCGCGCTCCATGAGAAGCGAAACAGTCACGTCGCCGGATGATACGATGGCGTCGTATGCTTCACCGCGGCCGCCGAGCTCGGCGAATTGCGCGGCGACGATGCGGCTGGGCGCCGGCGAGTTCGTGATCAGAACGACCGCCCCGCCTTTAGCGCGAAAGCGCGACAGCGCCTCCGTTGCGGCGTCGAACGCGACGGCGCCATTGTGAACGACGCCCCAGACATCGCTCAAAACGACGTCGTAGCCTTCCGCGAGTTCGCTCAAGCCGGCGATCAGTCGAGGCAAATCCAATCATCCTTTGCGGGCTTCGAGCGCCCGGCCATAACGTATGATCTCACGGGGGGCCGAATGCCGCTTCGCGTCAAATTGTTGCATCGGGCTAGGCTCGTCCGCCCGGACAGTCAAGCTTGTGGCGCACAGCCTTGAGCGCCACAAGATAAGCAATTGTTCAGCATCTGCTCGATTAAGCCAAAGCCTGCGCTTAAACTGTAGCCTGACATTTGTTGATATGTTTTATTGCATAGTCGCCTGCGTACCCGGGTGTTCCTTGCGTAAATCGCGTATCAGCGGCGTGACGTTCAACGCGCGCCTGTCCTTGGCCTTGTGAGCGTGGGCTTGCCCTTTGCGCGCGCTTTGGCCGTTTGGCTCCTTGTCATTCTGGCGGCCGGCGGCGCGTCGGCGGGAGCCTGGCTAATGCCGCCAGGGGAGGGGCAGATTATTGCCGGCGCGGCTTTTTCAGGCTCGAGCCGCGCCTTCGATTCGCACGGCCATCTGATCCCCGTGCCGTCCTACGACAAATTTGAACTTGGGGCCTATATCGAATATGGCGTCATCGATTGGCTGACCTTGGTGGCCTCGCCCGCCTATGACCGGATCCGCCAGCCCGCGCCCGCCCTTTCTTACAATGGCGCTGGAGAAAGCGCGATTGGCGGCAGAATAGGGCTTTATCAATCGGATGGGCTCGTTGCCTCGCTGCAGGCCGTCTTGCTCACCCCCGGCGCGTCCTTCAATAGCGCCATCGAGCCACGCCGCGCGGGTTCGATCGACCTGCGTGGAATGATTGGCTCGAACTTTACGATCGGGTCCGCCCCGGCCTTCGTCAGCGCCGAAGGGGGCTATCGGTTCTTTGCGCAATCCCAGCCGGGCGAATGGCGTCTCGACCTCACTTTTGGCGTGCGCCCAATCGAGAAAGTGCTTGTCTTATTGCAAAATTTTGGCGCTCTCCAGACCGGGGCGAGCGCCGCTTTTCCGAGATCCTTGTGGGACAAGCTGCAGACAAGCCTCGTCTACGATTTTACCCCGTCTATTTCGGGCCAGATTGGCGCATTCTTTACGGTAGCGGGCGTCAATACGGGGCGCGAGCTTGGTCCGCTCGCTGCGCTCTGGTATCGCTTCTGAACCGCGGCGCCGTTTTCCCGATCGTCCGGATCGACTTGGTCCAATATAGCCGTCTAACTCTCATATAGAATATGAGAGTTAGACCGTAAATGCCGGAACTAAAGCGAATGATTGCGTATGAATCTTCACTCCAAGCTGCCTAACGAGCTTGCCAAATGACTGAGCGCTGCTTCGGGATACTGCTCGCTGGCGGGCGCGCCGAGCGCATGGGCGGAGGCGACAAGCCGCTGCGGCGGGTTGGCGGGGCGTCCATTCTGGAGCGCGTCATCGCGGCGATGGCGCCGCAATGTGATGGCCTTGTTCTGAACGCCAATGGCGATCCCCGCCGATTCGCGGCCTATGAGCTTCCCATCGTCGCCGATGATGCGCCCGGCTTCAAAGGACCGCTCGCCGGCATTCTCGCCGGCCTCGACTGGATCGCGGCGAACCGTCCCGATGTCGCTCTCGCCGTCAGCGCGCCAACCGACACGCCCTTCCTGCCTCTCGATCTTGTGAGACGGCTCAAGGTCGCGCGGAGCGATGCAAAGGCGGATCTTGCCTGCGCGCGTTCGGGAGGGACGGCGCACCCTGTCGTCGCGCTCTGGCCCGTCGCGATCCGGGAGGATCTGCGCCATGCGCTCATCGAGGAGGATGTGCGCAAGATTGATCGTTTCACGCAACGCTACAGCCTTGCCTATGCCGATTGGGCGGCGGCGCCTGTGGATCCCTTCTTCAATGCGAATGAGCCGGCGGACCTCGCCGCCGCCGAGGCGATCGCGGCGGCGGCCGAACAGGAAAATTCTCCTCTTCCCGGCAAATAAAATGGAATTTATAAGCCGTCCGTAACAGGACAACTATCATGTCTTTACAGAATAGACGCGGGCGCGACAGGCGCGGAAGGGTTCGTCATGGTGCTGACGCCAGGCAAGGTTGAAAATATAGACATCGAGGAATTGAAACTCGGATTGGCCGACGGCTCCATTCTGCTCGTCGATGTCCGCGAACCGAACGAATTCGTCGCCGGCCACATTCCAGGCGCAACGCTAAATCCGCTGCAAAGTTTTGATGCGTCGAGGCTTCCGGATGTGCCGGGCAAGCGCGTCGTGCTGTCCTGCCGTTCCGGCAAGCGCTCGCTGACCGCCCTCGACCTCGCCCGTCTGTTCGGCCGCGGCGACGTTTGCGCCCATTATCCGGGCGGCTTTCAGGAATGGTCCCAGCGCGGTGAAAAGGTCGAGATCTGAGAGCTCGATGGCTCGAGCTATTCCTCTTCCGGGAAAAAATCTTCGTCGATCAGGATCACGCGCTGCATGAGATGCTGGACGTAATCGGCCTCGGCTTTCCTGAAACTTGTGCGCGATCTTGGCGCCATCAAGATGGTGGCGGCGCAAATGAAATTTGGAACTCGGCGACTTTATTAAGACGAGGCCGTTCCGGCGACGGCGAGGGTCAAGCGCCTTCAATGCGCTGATTGCCCCGAACTTTATCTGGCCGAAATCGCGCCGCGATCCTGTCCAAAGTCCCAAATCCGTCTCTTCTCAACTGCTGCGAGCATAATGTCGTCCGAAAGCGGGCCTCCGCTTTTTGGCGTCATGCTCCAGGGCGCCATGATTCGACCTCTCAAACCCGGAAAAAGCTTAACGAGGCCAAAAAAACATCGTTGTGTGGCCACAATCGAAATATATCTGCCCGGCATCGATCATAATTAAGGGTAGATGCATTGAGATGTATACGTATAATCGCATTAATGGCTCCGTGTATGTTGCAATTGACGACCTGTATTGCTAGCGCAAATGATGAGTATCTTATTACAGCATCATATTATTCATCAGGCGCTGTGACGGCGTCGGGGGAACGCTTCGATCAGGATGGTTTTACTGCCGCGAGCAGAACTCTGCCATTTGGCACGCGGCTTCAGGTCACCAATCCCGCGACTGGCCGTTCAGTGATCGTGCGCATCAACGATCGCGGCCCGTTCGTCCGCGGGCGCGGCCTTGACCTCGCGAAGGGGGCGGCGGAAGCTCTTGGGATGATCTCGGCCGGCGTTGCAACTTTGAAGATTGCCCGCCTGACCAGCGAGGAAGCCTCCAATTCGCCATGACCCCAGGCGCTCGATTCGGCGCGCGCCGAACGATTGCCGCCGCGCGCCCCTTGCCGCGGGGCCTGCGGCTTGCTAGATAGGCCGCTTAACCTGCTTTTTACCGCCGTCTCGGCGCCGGCCCGCTTTCGAGCGGTGGTCCTTAGCTCTTGAAGCAAAGGATGCCGGCGGCAAAAAGCGCAACCAACCCTAAAACCACCGGCGCTGCCCGAGATTCGGGCATCCAGGAGACCACATGGCATCAACTTCCACCTACGCGCCCTCGCGCGAGGATTTCGCGGCGCTTCTCGACGAAAGCTATGGCCAGAACGAGGCTTTCGAAGGCTCCGTCATCAAGGGCATCGTCGTTGCGATTGAAAAAGACGTCGCCGTCGTCGACCTCGGTCTGAAGACCGAAGGACGCGTCGCCCTCAAGGAATTTCAAGGCCCCGGCCGCGAAGGCCCGCCCAAAGTCGGCGATGAAGTCGAGGTCTATCTCGAGCGCATCGAAAACGCGCTCGGCGAAGCCGTCATCTCGCGCGACAAGGCCCGCCGCGAAGAGAGCTGGGTCAAGCTCGAAAAGGCTTTCGAGAAGCAGGAAAAGGTCGAAGGCATCATCTTCAACCAGGTCAAGGGCGGCTTTACCGTCGATCTCGACGGCGCCGTCGCCTTCCTGCCGCGCAGCCAGGTGGATATCCGCCCAATCCGCGACGTCACCCCGTTGATGCAGGTGCCGCAGCCCTTCCAGATTCTCAAAATGGATCGCCGCCGCGGCAATATCGTCGTCTCGCGCCGCACCGTTCTCGAAGAATCCCGCGCCGAGCAGCGCCATGAGATCGTCGCCAACCTCGAAGAAGGTCAGGTGATCGAGGGCATGGTGAAGAACATCACCGATTACGGCGCCTTCGTCGATCTCGGCGGCATCGACGGCCTTCTGCATGTCACCGACATCGCCTGGCGGCGCGTCAACCATCCGACCGAGGTGTTGACCATCGGGCAGACGGTTCGCGTCAAGATCATCAAGATCAACCACGAGACCCACCGCATTTCGCTCGGCATGAAGCAGTTGCTCGAGGATCCGTGGCAGGGCATCGAGGCGAAATATCCGGTCAACGCGCGCTTCCAGGGACGCGTCACCAACATCACCGACTACGGCGCCTTCGTCGAGCTCGAGCCCGGCATCGAAGGCTTGATCCACGTCTCGGAAATGTCCTGGACAAAGAAGAACGTGCATCCCGGCAAGATCGTCGCGACGAGCCAGGAAGTCGACGTGCAGGTGCTCGAAGTCGATCCGGTCAAGCGCCGCATCTCGCTCGGCCTCAAGCAGACGCTGGCGAACCCGTGGGAATCCTTCGCGGAAAAATTCCCGATCGGCTCCGAAGTCGAGGGCGAGGTCAAGAACAAGACCGAATTTGGTCTGTTCATCGGGCTCGACGGCGATGTCGACGGCATGGTCCATCTCTCCGATCTCGACTGGAAGAAGCCCGGCGAACAGGCGATCGAGGACTACAAGAAGGGCGATATCGTCAAGGCCAAGGTGCTTGACGTCGATATCGAGAAGGAGCGCATTTCGCTCGGTGTAAAGCAGCTCGCCTCCGATCCGTTCGCCGCCAAGCCGAGCGAAGGCGCGGCCGGCAAGACGGGCGAAGACGCCTCCGATCTCAAGAAGGGATCGGTCGTCACCTGCGAAGTGCTTGATGTCAAGGATGGCGGCATCGACGTCAAAATCGTCGGCAGCGACTTCACCGCCTTCGTCAAGCGCAATGAACTCGCGCGTGACCGCGCCGACCAGCGGCCGGAGCGTTTCGCGGTCGGCGAGAAGGTCGACGCCCGCATCACGCTGTTCGACCGCCGCGCCCGCAAGGTCTCGGTGTCGATCAAGGCGCTCGAAGTCGCCGAGGAGAAGGAGGCCATTGCGCAATATGGCTCCGCCGACTCCGGCGCTTCGCTCGGCGACATTCTCGGCGCGGCGCTGCGCGCCCGCGAAGAGACGCCGAAGAAGAAGTCGTCCGACGAATAATCTTTAAGAGGGCAGCTTCAAGCATACTCCGATCAGATTGGTTCAATCTGATCGGTGAGGAATATACTGAAGCTTCTGAAGCGGGAGCGGTTTCTCAGGTCAAATGGCTCCATTTGATCGGAAAGCGCTCTCCCCGCCCACGCATAGCAAGCCCGTGCGAAACATTTTCGCGCGGGCTTTTTTTCGCCGAGAGGGTTTTTGATGTCAGGCGCGAATATCGGTCCGCTTGTTGGTATTGGCGTCGACTTCGGCACGACGAACAGCGTCGTCGCGCTCGCTTTCGAGAGCGGTCATGTCGAGAGCCTCACCTGGCCATCGGCTTTCGGGGCGACGGACACTTTCCGCACGGCGCTGATGTTCTGGCGCGAGGGGCGCAAAATCGCTCACGCGGCGGGGCCAAGCGCCATCGCGCGCGCCATTGCCCAGGAAGGTGAGCAGCGCTTCATTCAGTCGATCAAGACCTACCTTGCGAGCCGCCTCTTCAGCGAGACGCGGCTTTACGGCGAGCGTTTCACCATCGAGCGGCTGATCGCGGTGTTCCTCACCGCTCTTTTCGACAATGACGGATTGCGCGGCGCCGGCGGTTTTTCGGCGCGGCCGGCGGTGATCTCAGGGCGCCCGGTGGTTTTCGCGGGCGAAACGCCGGACGAAGCGCTGGCTGTCTCGCGGCTGCGGACGGCCTATGATCTCGCTGGCGTCACGGGCGTCGAACTCGCCTTCGAGCCGCTTGGCGCCGCCTATTGGTATGCGCGAAAGCTCGACCGTGAGGAGACCGTCCTCGTCGCCGATTTCGGCGGCGGCACCAGCGATTTTTCGGTGCTTCGCTTCGCTCGCCAAAATGACGGATTGACGGCGAAGCCGTTGGCGCATAGCGGCGTCGGCGTCGCCGGCGACACCTTCGATTATCGCATCATCGATCATGTCGTGGCTCCAAAGCTCGGCAAGGACACGTTTTATCGCTCTTTCGAAAAGAGGCTGCCGATCCCGGCCTATTTCCACGCCGCCTTCGCGCAATGGCATCAATTGTCCTGGCTGAAGACGACGCAGACGCTCGGCGAATTGCGCAAGCTGATCCAGAGCGCGGAAGAGCCCCGCAGGCTTGAGGATCTGCTGATCCTCATCGAACATGATCTTGGTTTCGAGCTTTATCGCGCCGTTGGCGACCTCAAGGCGAAATTATCAGCTCACGACGAAGCGCGTTTCCTGTTTGCCCGCGAGGGGATCGAGATCGAGGCTGACGTGAGCCGAAAAGATTTCGAGGGCTGGATCGCGGAGGATCTGGAAAAGATCAGCGCGGCGATGGACGAGGCCATCGCCGCGGCCGGGTTGACCGCCGCCGGCATAGATGCGGTGTTCTTGACCGGGGGCACATCCTTCGTGCCGGCGGTGCGCGCGCTGTTCACGCGGCGCTTCGGCGGGAAACGCGTGCATATCGGCGACGCGTTCCAGTCGGTCGCGTCGGGGCTCGCTTTGATCGCGGCCGATCGGGCGGGGGGCTGACGGTTTAGCGCCAGCGGCAGACGCGGCGTCCTCTATGCCACCAGCACACTCTGCGGCGGGGGCGGCGGTGAACGACGACGACGGTTTTTTCGATGAGGTTTTCTGTGGGAGCGTCGAGCTCCTTGCCCATCATGAGCGGCGCGGCTTCCGCGAGCCCTGGCGTCAGGGCCAGTCCAAAGGCGGCGACGGCGGCGCCTCCCAGCAGCGTCCCGAGCATCGCGCGGCGATCCATGGCTGTCATGTGCTTCCTCCCAGAAAAACATCGGTCTAACGCAGTGAAACTAACGTCGGCGCCAGTGAAGTCCAGCCCCGCATCGCTCGGGGCGGCTACTCAGGCTTTTACGCCTCATCCCATCCTCCCGCGCGCCCAATCCCCGATCCGCGCAATCGCCTCATCGGCCTCTGGAAATAATCCGGCCCAGATCGGATAGACATGCTGCATCCCGGCTGCGACGATCGCCGTGGCCTCGCCGCCCGCCATTCCCGCTTTCCGCACAAGGAATATCGTGTCATCGAGCAAGACTTCGTCGCCGCCGACGAGGCAGAGGATCGGCGGCAGGCCCGATAGATCGGCGGACAGGGGCGAGGCGAGCGGGTGGCGCGGATCGGCGCCGCCGAGATACCAGCCGGCCATCTCCAACAGGCTTTCGCGCGTGCAGGTGATGTCGGCCGAGGCGCGGCTGGCGAAACTCTCGGCCTCGCAGGCAAGGTCCGTCCAGGGGGAAATCAGGGCGATCCCGGCGCAGGCGGGCAGGCCGGCGTCGCGCGCGGCGACGATGGTGGCGAGGGCCAGTCCGCCGCCCGCCGAATCGCCGGCGACGATCGTCCTTGCGGGGTCCGCACCCTCAGCCAGCAGCCACTGATAGGCGCGCAGCGAATCCTCGACAGCGGCGGGGAAGGGATGCTCCGGCCCGACGCGATAATGCGGGACCAGCGCGCGCGCTTCGCAGGCGAGCGCCAGATGTCCGACCGTCTTGCGCCGCGACTTTGGCGAGCCGAGCACATAGCCGCCGCCGTAAAGATAGAGGATCGCGGCGCCCTCGCGCGCCTCCGGCGGCTCGGCCCAAAGGCCGCCAACCTCGGGCGCCGGGGAGAAAGCGACGCCGCGCGGCTCCGCCGTCATGCTCTCCGCGCGCTCGCCGGCGCGACGGCGCATGTCGAGCGGCAGTTCGAACTGCTTTGGGCTATTGGCGATAAAGGTCCAGAACTGCTGCGCCTGGCCGCTGATCACGCGGCGGCTCCGCACAAAAAATGCAAAATGAAGGCGGCGATCATGGAAAGCCCTCGATGCTCCGGCGACGTGCGAATCGCCGCGACGAGGCGGCGCGGATTCTCTTTGGCGCCAAACCGGGCCGGCGTGAAGGCTATCGGGCGAACAGGGCTTAACGGCGCAAAGGCTTCAGCATAGCGGGGACAAAATAATGCCATTTGCAAAAACAGGGAATCTACGCCATGTTTTCCGTACGTTCGGCGGTCATCATCTCTTCAACTCTTCCGGCCGGCGCTTTTTTATTTTTAAGAGGATCGCACCCTGATACCCACGATTTCTGGCGGAACGGCGCCTCAGCCGATTCATCAACTTCCCGGTCTTTCTGGATCTGAGGCCGGGACCCTCGTGCGGACTATCTTGACGGCTCTCGATGACTTAAAGGCCGAGGACGTCGTCTCAATCGACCTGCACGGCAAAACCACCCTCGCCGACGTCATGATTATCGCGACTGGCCGCTCCAACGTTCATGTCGGAGCGATCGCCGAACGCGTCATCAAGGCGTTCAAGGACGTCCAGGCGGCGCCCCGCGCCGAAGGATTGCAGGCGGGCGACTGGGTTCTGATCGATGGAAGCGACGTCATCGTCCACATCTTCAGGCCCGAGGTGCGCCAGTTCTACAATCTCGAAAAGATGTGGGGCGTTGGGCGTCCCGGCGAGTTGCGCGCCGGCTGACCGCGCTTAAGAGGTGCGCCTCGTCCTGTTTTGCGTCGGCCGCTCCAAGGCCGGCGCCGAGAGGGAGTTGGCGCTGCGCTACATCGAGCGCGCGAACGCCGCTGGCCGGGCGATAGGCTTCGCAGGCGTAGAGCTGCGCGAACTCGATGAGAGCCGTGCGCGCAGGCCAAATGATCGGAAAGCCGACGAGGCGAAGGCGATTCTCGGCGCTCTGCCGCCGGGAGCGGAGCTTATTGCGCTCGACGAAGGCGGAAAACTGCTGCCGAGCCGGGAGTTTGCTTCGCATCTCGGCAAGCGCCGCGATCAGGGCGCGCCCGCTTTGGCGCTGGTCATCGGCGGCGCGGACGGCCTTGGCGCGGATGTCCGCGCGGCGGCCTCCCTCACCCTCTCCTTTGGTCCGATGACCTTTCCCCATCAATTGGTGAAGATCATGGCGGCCGAGCAGATCTACCGGGCGATGACGATTCTCGCGGGCCACCCTTATCATCGCGATTAGAGACGGCGCCGAAAAGCTACGGATTTTTCGCATCCACATCGTGCGTCAGGCGAGTTCGCCGCTGGCGCCGGCGAAAGTGATGTCCCGGCTTTGAGCCACCCGGGCGATGCGCGGAAAGATATGCCGGATCGCCATATCGTGCAGTTCCGCCGATATGCCGGCGCAGGCGTCTTCCACGAGGACGACCTCATAGCCATGCTCCCAGGCCTGGCGCGCCGTCGATTCGACGCCAAAGTTGGTCGCAACCCCTCCGAGCACAATCGTCCGGACGCCGCGCCGCCGCAGTTGGAGATCGAGCTCGGTGCCGTAGAAGGCTCCCCATTGCCGCTTGATGATGACAATGTCGGTTGGTTGAGCGAGCCCTTCCGCGAGCGTGCTCCAGTCAGCAGGCAATCCGCCTTCCGGACGCGCCATCGGCTGATCGACGCGCGGCGGCGGCCTGTCGGCAAAGTCTTCAGCAAATGCGACGCGCAGCAGAATCACCGGCGCGCCAGCTGCCCGGAAACGGCCGGCGAGAGATTTGCCCGTGGCGAGCGTCGTCGTTCCGGAACGCGGCTCAAGAGGCATTCCGACAATGCCGTTTTGCAGGTCGATCAGAACGAGAGCGGCGGCGCGGAGATCAAAATCGGGCATTTGACGTCTTTCTTCGAGGCGGCGGCTCCCGGCGGCGCGGAGCGCGCAAGGTGACGGCCGCGCAATGCGATGATATGCGAGGATGAATTCGTAAAACGGATAGTTGAGGATGTGCTCGCAAAAGTCAACGGCCGCAATGGCGCTCGAACCAAAGCGGTCGCGCGGCAAATTGCGCGTGGCCGCGATCATGGACGCCGGCGCCGCCGTATTTACCGAGAAGGGCTATGACGGCGCCACGATGAGCGAGATCGCGGCGCGGTCGAATACCGCCATCGGCTCGCTTTACCGCTTCTTTCCGACCAAGGATGTGCTCGCCGACGCGATCCTCAGCCGCTACTGGGCGCTTCTCAAAGAATCACTCGACGGCATCGTCGAGCGGGCGCCGAAGCTCTCGCCGGATGCGATCGCGGACGCCCTCGTCGACCTCATGCTCGACCTGCGATCCGATCGGTCCGCCGCGGTCGCGCTTGTCGATGCGCGCAGCGAGGCCGCCGACAAGCGCTCGACGGTGCGCAACAGCATACGCGAACGGCTCGCGACGCTGCTTGTCGCCGCCACAACAACCTTGCCGGGGGCCGAGGCCGAGCGCATGGCGGCGGTGCTTCTCCACCTTTTGAAAATCGCGCCGGTGGTCGCCGAGGAAGAAGCCGGGGCCGGGCAGGAGGCGCTCATCGCAGAGGCGCGCGAACTCGTCCGGCTTTATGTCGGCCGGGCGTTCAGCAAGGCGGCGGCGCTCTCGCGCGATGCCTGAACACCGCGATGTTGCAGGATCCGCCGCGCTTCGGCCATGTTCCACCTTGAGTGTAGCCGGCTTGAGAGCGACAGTGATTCATCGAATTTTGCCTGACCGCGGCGGCTTGGGCGCGAAGAGAGCGGCATCGCTGGCGCTCGTGGTCAGCCTTTTGTCTTTTTCGCCGCGGGCCCTCGCGCAAGCCCCGCCGCAAGACCCGCCGCCCCAAACGCAAAAATCCGACAGCGCCGATGCGTTGAGCGGGCGCCGGCTCGAACTGCGCGGCATGCAGGACACGATCGAGGCCTCGCAGGAGCAACGCGCCAAAATCGAAGCGGAGGTCGCCTCGATCCGCACCGATCGGGCGAAGCTTTCAACGGCGCTGGTCGATCTCGTGCAAACAATCGACGGCCGCGAGCGCAAGATCAGCGAGGCGGAAGCAAGACTTGATACGCTGACCGGAAGCGAGGAGGCGATCCGGCGCTCGCTCGCCAGCCGTCGCCAGGTCATCGCCGAGATTCTGGCGGCCCTGCAGCGGATGGGACGCAAGCCGCCGCCGGCTCTGCTCGTCGCTCCAGAGGACATGCTGGCGGCGATCAGAACGTCAATGATGCTGGGTTCGGTGCTTCCCGAGATGCGCGCCGAGACTGAAGCGCTCGCCTCCGACCTCTCGGATTTGTTACAATTGCGCCGTTCGATCGCCACTGAGCGCGATTCACTTGCCGGCGACGTCGAGAAACTCGGCGTCGATCGGCAGCGTCTCGCCGCTCTGATCGACGCCCGCCAATCCGCGCTGGCGGCGGCGGAAGAGGCGCTGGGCGCGGAAAATGCGCGCGCGGCTGAGCTTGCCAAACAGGCTGCAAGCCTTAAAGATCTGATTGCCAGAATGGAGACCGAGAATGCCGCCGCCGCCCGCGGGGCGGAGGCTGCGCGCAAGTCTGACGAAGCGCAGAAGGCGGCGCAGGCGGCGGCGCCGGAAGCGCAGCGCAAGCTGGCGATGGCGCCGTTCAAGGATCCTGCGCGGCTCGCCCCGGCGAGCGCTTTCGCGGATACGAAGGGGTTGCTGCCGCTGCCCGTAGCGGGTTCGCTTCAGCGCGGCTTTGGCGCGCCGGACGGCTTTGGCGGCGCTGAGAAGGGCATGTTGATTGCAACGCGCCCGCAGGCGGTTGTCGCCTCGCCCTGCGATGGTTGGGCAGCCTATGCTGGGCCTTATCGCACCTATGGACAACTCTTGATCATCAATGCGGGGCAGGGTTACTATATTATTCTTGCAGGGATGGATCGGATCAACGTAAACGTAGGGCAGTTCATTTTGGCTGGGGAGCCGGTCGCGGTGATGGGCGACGGATCGGCGAAGACGGCTGCGGCTATAGCTATCGGGGCGGCGCAGCCTATCCTTTATATCGAGTTTCGGAAAGACGGGGCGGCGATCGATCCGGGCCCATGGTGGGCGAAGCCGGAATTGCAAAAGGTTCGCGGATGATGCGGAAGGTTTCACTGGTCATGCTTGGCGCCGTTCTTGGCGCCTCGGTTGTTACGCTCGGTACGCAGACGAGAGTGTTTTCGGATGGCATGGCGCGTGCGGCCGCGTCCGATACCTATCGAAATCTCAATCTCTTCGGCGATGTCTTCGAAAAAATCCGTTCCGATTATGTCGAAAAGCCGGACGAGCAGAAGCTCGTCGAGGCCGCGATCAACGGCATGCTGAGTTCTCTCGATCCGCATTCGAGCTATATGGACGCGAAAAGCTTCCGCGACATGCAGGTGCAGACGCGGGGTGAGTTCGGCGGTCTCGGCATCGAGGTGACTCAGGAAGACGGCCTCATCAAGGTTGTGACCCCGATTGACGATACGCCCGCCTCTCGCGGCGGCATCCTGTCGGGCGACATCATCTCCGCGATCGACGGGGAGAATGTGCAGGGTCTGACCCTCAACCAGGCCGTTGACAAAATGCGCGGCGCTCCGAACACGGCCGTGACCTTGAAAGTGCTGCGCGGGCCGAACAAAGATCCCCAGGACATCAAGCTGACGCGCGCCGTCATTCAGATCAAGTCGGTTCGCGAGCACCAGGTCGGCGATGATATCGGCTACATCCGGATCACCCAGTTCAACGAACAGACCGGCGACGGCGTCGTTGACGCCATCAAGAAATTCCAGACGGATATCCCGGCTGATAAGTTCAAGGGTTATATTCTCGATCTGCGCAATAACCCGGGCGGTCTCCTCGATCAGTCGATCGCGGTTTCCAACGCTTTCATCGATCGTGGCGAGATTGTTTCGACGCGCGGCCGCAACGCCGACGAGTCGATGCGCTATAACGCTCATCCCGGCGATCTTTCGAAAGGCAAGCCTCTGGTGGTGCTGATCAACGGCGGTTCGGCGTCGGCCTCCGAAATCGTCGCCGGCGCCCTCCAGGATCACAAGCGCGCGACGATCCTCGGCACGCGTTCTTTCGGCAAAGGTTCAGTGCAGACGATCATTCCGCTCGGCCAGAACAATGGCGCCGTGCGGTTGACGACGGCGCGGTATTACACGCCGTCCGGCCGCTCCATTCAGGCGAAGGGCATTGAGCCCGACGTCATCGTGCTGGAAGACGTTCCAGACGATCTGAAAGGCAAGGACGACACCAAGGGCGAGGCTTCGCTCAAGGGTCATCTGAAGAACGGCGATGATGAGAAGGGCGGATCTCAGGCTTATGTTCCGCCGAACGAAAAGGATGATAAGCAGCTCGCCGCCGCCGAAGACATTCTGCGCGGCGTGACGAAGACCTCGAGCAAGACGACGACGCAACCGGCCGATGAAGCCGAGAAAGTCCCGAATTAAGCCCGGCCGCGCGTTTGGCATGACTGGGAAAGCCGTGCGGTTCTGAAAAGCTCGGCGGCACGACAAAAAAGAAGCGGGATGGTTCAGTTTCGATCATCACGCCAGTACAAGAAGGAGCGCGATTTGCTGATGAAATCGCGCTCCGGACCATATGACGGGAGCGTTCAACATATTTGAAGCTGCCTGCGGCCGGGCTTTCGACTTCAAGCGTCGCGCCGTTAGACGCAGGCGCCCTAGCGCAGGTTAAGACCTCGCAACGAGCGGCTCAGGTTCGACGCGATCCCTCGGGCTTGATGAGAGGCGAGGTTATCCAGTGACGCAGTTTGGGAATTATCGTCCGTGCGTCGGCATCATGTTGCTCAACCGCGACGGGCTCGTGTTCGTCGGCCGCAGACGCTCGAAAAGGCCGCTCGAGCAGCCGCGCGTCGGCCATGAATGGCAAATGCCGCAAGGGGGCATCGACCCCGGGGAGAATCCCTTCGACGCCGCTATGCGGGAGCTGCGCGAGGAGACCAACGTGTATTCAGCCTCCCTTCTCGCTGAATCGCCCGACTGGTATACTTACGATCTCCCCGAGGAATATTCGAGAAAGTCGTGGAAAGGCCGTTTCCAGGGGCAACGCCAGAAATGGTTCGCCCTGCGCTTTGAAGGCGATGACGGCGAGATAGATATCGACAATCCGGCCGGCGGCCAGAAGCCGGAATTCGACGCATGGCGCTGGGCTCCGATCGACCATCTTGTCGATCTGATCATTCCTTTCAAGCGTCCCGTCTATGAGAGGGTGGTCGAAAGTTTCGTCCACCTCGCAGCGCCGGCGTCAGCCTCGGCGGGCGAACGCGACAGTTAAGCCAAATCGGCTCTTTGTGGCGGCGGGTCGTTCGCGCTGACCGAGCGGCGACAGACATGAAAAGAGCGCCGGGATGGCGCTCCGACGCTGCCCATGCGCCGAGATGACGCTCGCTTCTTTGAGCGCGGAATCGAGTCTGTTTGGAAGCGGGGCGAGGGCCCCGCTCGCGCTTATTTCGGCGCGAGCACCATGACCATCTGGCGCCCCTCCATTGACGGTTCGGCTTCGACTTTGGCGATCGTCCCGGTTTCGGTTTTCACCCGCTCCAGAAGCCTGAAGCCAAGATCCTGATGGGCCATTTCACGGCCGCGAAAGCGGAGCGTCACCTTGACTTTATCGCCCTCTTCGAAGAAGCGCCGGACGGCCTTCATCTTGGTGTCGTAATCGTGCTCGTCGATGCCGGGACGGAGCTTGATTTCCTTGATCTCGACGATCTTCTGCTTCTTCCGGGCCTCGGCCGATTTCTTCTGCTCGAGGAAGCGGAACTTGCCGTAGTCGAGAATCTTGCAAACGGGCGGATTTGCGGTGGGAACGATCTCGACGAGATCGAGGCCGGCTTCATCAGCTGATTGCTGCGCTACGAGCGTATCGACGACGCCTCGATTTTGGCCTTCGGCGTCGATTAACTGAATTTCACGGGCGCGGATGTCGCGGTTGATGCGTGGCCCGTCCTTTTGCGGGACCGGGGGTGCTTTCATCGGACGGCGAATGGCGTTGTCTCCTTCATGGTGATTGATCAAATCCAGACTGGACGCGAAACCGCCTATGGCCGCATCAATGAATGGACTCAAAATAAAACATCGGTTCATTACCCGACGAAGTCAATGCTCGCCACGTAAAGTGGCGCTTTCGTCTGCGCATTATTTAATCAGACCAGCAAAAAATGTCTTATCAGCCGTCGCCGCGCGCCGCCGCATAGGCGCTGAGAGTCTGCGATCGCAGCATCTCGATGGAGAACTGCGATTCGATGTGAGCTCGCGCCCGCAAGGAAAGCCGATCGCGCGCCGTCGCGCCAAGGCTTAAGGTCTCGCTCAATGCATGGGCGAGCGCCCGTTCGTCAGGGAGCGTCCGCCAGCCGGTCCGGGCGGTTTCATCGACGCCGGGCGGCGCGAGAATGGTTTCTGACGCGGCGCCCGAGGCTCCGACGATCACAGGCGCTCCCATTGCCTGCGCCTCGAGCGCAAGTCCGGCAAAGGCGTCGGGGTTGGTTGAAAGCGCGACCACGGCCGACGCCGCAAGCAAGGCGGCGGCCCGGTCGGGGCCGATCTCGCTGCGCCGCATCACGGATTGCAACCCCGCCTTGGCGATAGCGGCGTCAATTTCCTTGGCGAAGGCGGCGCCGGGCTCGTCGCAGGCGATAATGAATTTCGCTTCGCGCAGAAGCGTCGCGGCGGCATCCTGGCTGGCCAATCTCAGAACCGCCTCGATCAGGCTCTTATAGCTGCTCGAGGCGCGTGCGCCGGCCGCCAGCAACACCACGCGCTCGTCGGGCGCGGCGCCCCAAAGCCGCCGCACGGCCTGGACTCTCGCCGGCGCAACGGCCTTCGGCACAAAAACGCGGCAATCGACGCCGCCGAGGACAACGTGAACCCTGGCTTTGGCTGCCGGATAGAGATTGACGATCAGGTCCGCGGTATGGGCCGAATCGGCGATGATCGAATCGCCCCGCGCCATGATCGAATTATAGCGCAAGGCGAGCGGTCCGCCGCGCGCGTAAAACCCCTGGAAGCTGGTGACGAACGGCGTCTTGATGAGGCGCGTTGCGCCATAGGCGACCCAGGCAGGGGCGCGCGAGCGCGCATGAACGATGTCGACGCGCTCGGATTTGATCAATTGCGTCAGGCGGCGCACGTTCAGCGCCATGCTCACGGGGTTTCTCGCATCGGCGGGAAAGCGCGTGAAGACGCCGCCCTTGGCCTGCAGCTCGCTGACGAGGGCGCCGCCGCGGCTGGCGACCAGCGCATTAGCGCCGACGCGGCTCAGAGCACTAGCGATGTCGATCGCCGCGCGGGCGACGGGGCCGGGCTCGAGGTCTGGAACGATCTGGAGCACGGTGACGCCCGCCAGCGGGTGCGTCGCCCTGTCACGAAATGGTGAGCTTGAGCCTGATGACATTAAACGTGACTGCGTTCAAAGAACAAAGGCTGCAAAGCGGAACCATAATTCTCGATACAACCGGAAGAATCGAGCATAGACGGGCGCGTCGGGTGGTGGAAGAGCAGGCTTTGCAAATCGGGATCTTGGCGCCGGGGGAGCCGCAGTTTCTTCATGTCGGGGAAGGGGCGAAGGCCCGGCGCATCGCCTTTTTGCGGCGCGCCGCTTCCGCTAGCGATGGCGCGGGCCTTGTGTGGCTTGGCGGGTTTCGCTCCATCATGCGCGGCGAAAAGGCGAGCTATCTCGATCGCGCGGCTGGCGAGGCCGGAAGAGCTTATGTGCGCTTCGACTATTCCGGCCACGGCGAGTCGGAGGGGTGTTTCGAAGATTCGACGATCGGTCTCTGGCTGGAAGAAGCGCTGGCCGTAGTGCGCGCGCTGACCGAGGGCCCGCAAATTCTTATTGGATCGTCGATGGGCGGCTGGCTGGCGCTTCTCGCTGCGCGGGCGCTTTTCGCGGCTGGCGAGTCCGCGCGTCTGCGTGGGCTCGTGCTGATCGCGCCGGCTGTGGATTTCACGGAGAAACTGATCTGGGACAGGATGCCGGCGAAGGCGCGGGCGGCGCTGAAGGCGAAAGGGGTCTGGCCTCGACCATCGCGCTACCGGCCCGAGCCCGATCCGATCAGCCGCGGACTCATCGAGGAAGGTCGCCGCCACCTTCTCCTTGACGCGACGATCCGCAGCCATTGCCCCGTGCATATCCTGCAAGGCATGCAGGACGAGGATGTGCCCTGGCGTCACGCCCTGACCTTGATCGAGCACATGCATGGCGACCCCGCGACCTTGACGCTGATCAAGGATGGCGACCATAGGCTGTCGCGCCCGGAAGATCTTGCGCGGATTTGGGCGGCTGTCGAGGGAATGGATCATCATCATCTCGACAACGCCGCCTCTGTCGTGTAGAGACCACCCCTTCAATTGAAAACAGCGCGTCAAAACGCTCGCCGGAAAAATCCGGCGGAAGGACAAGGTCTTTACTCAAATGAACATCATCGCCGAACTTGAGGCCGAACAGGCCGCCAAACTGCTCGCCGGCAAGACAATCCCGGAGTTCCAGCCGGGCGATACGGTCGTCGTCAACGTCAAGGTGAAGGAAGGTGAGCGCACCCGCGTGCAGGCCTATGAAGGCGTCTGCATCGCCAGAACCGGCGGCGGCCTCAATGAGAGCTTCACGGTCCGCAAGATTTCCTACGGCGAGGGCGTCGAGCGCGTGTTTCCGATTTTCTCGCCGAATATCGAATCAATCAAAGTGATCCGCCGCGGCAAGGTCCGCCGCGCAAAGCTCTATTATCTACGCGATCGTCGCGGCAAGTCGGCCCGCATCGCGGAAAAGATGGAGTCTCCCGCCGCCAAGGCCGCCCGCGAAACGGCGAAAAAGGAAGCCAAGGCCGCCGCCAAGGTCAAGAAGGATGCTGCGCCCGCCGCCGAGTGAGGTTTTTGCAGGCTCCGGGTCGCTCGCGCGGCCCGGGCCAGGTGGAAAACTACTTTAACGGCCCGTTCAAAATCCAGCGATGGCCGAAGGGGTCGCGGAAAGTCGCGAACCGCGTTCCCCAGAATGATTTGGTCGGGCTGGTCTCCGCCTTGCCGCCAAGGCTCGTGGCCTTGGCGAAAACATCGTCGACCTCCTTCGCCGTTGCATATTCGAGGCTGACGGACGCCGTGACGAGTTCGCCCGGCATTGGCATGCGGGTATGGCCAAGCTCGGGGAAAGCGTCGGCGAGCATCACCGAGCCTCCATTGATCGACAGTTCGCAGTGCATGATCCGCAGCCCGTCGAACGCTGGCATGATCGACTTTTGCGTGGCCCCGAAGACGGTGGTGTAATAGGCGATGGCGGCAAGTGCAGGGGATACCGTTAAATAGGGCGCAACCGACGGGCGCATTAGGTCCTCTGCTCCTATATAGCAATCAAAGATCGAGGGCAGGGTACTTCCCTGCGACAGATCTTGCGAGTAAGAACTGCCGTCTTCAGCACTTTTTTTCAAAAGCGCGCATCCGGCGCATCATAGGTTCGTCAAATGGCACATCCGCGTACGCTTTACGACAAGATCTGGGATGATCATCTGGTGCATCAGGCTCAAGATGGTTCGGCCCTCATTTATGTCGATCGTCACCTCGTCCATGAGGTGACCAGCCCCCAGGCCTTCGAAGGCTTGCGGCTGAGCGGACGCCGCCTTCGCGCGCCGGAAAAGACGCTCGCCGTCGTCGACCATAATGTTCCGACGACCGACCGCTCGAAGGGCATCGACGACCCCGAAAGCCGCGTTCAGGTGGAGCAGCTCGCGCTCAACGCGAAAGAGTTCGGCGTCGAATATTTCAACGAACTCGATCCGCGTCAGGGCGTCGTTCATATTATCGGCCCCGAACAAGGGTTTACCTTGCCGGGCGCAACCATTGTGTGTGGCGACAGCCACACGTCGACGCATGGCGCTTTCGGCGCGCTCGCGCATGGCATCGGCACCTCCGAGGTCGAGCATGTGCTGGCGACGCAGACCCTGATCCAGTCCAAGGCGAAGAATATGCGCGTCACCATCGACGGCGTTTTGCCGGACGGCGTCAGCGCGAAAGACATTGTGCTGGCGATCATCGGCGAGATCGGCACCGCCGGCGGCACCGGCCATGTCATCGAATACGCCGGCGAAGCGATCCGTTCGCTCTCGATGGAAGGCCGTATGACGGTCTGCAACATGACCATCGAGGGCGGCGCGCGCGCCGGTCTCATCGCGCCTGACGAAAAGACTTTCGCCTATCTCAAAGACCGGCCGAAGGCGCCGAAGGGCGCGGCCTGGGACGCCGCCGTCGCTTATTGGAAGACCCTGAGCTCCGATGAGAACGCGCATTTCGATAAAGAGGTGCGGCTTGACGCCGCCAGCCTGCCTCCGATCGTCACCTGGGGCACGAGCCCGGAAGACGTCACCGCGATCACGGGCGAGGTGCCGCGCGCCGATCAGGCCGCGAGCGAGAACAAACGCGCCTCGATCGCGCGCGCTCTCGATTATATGGGCCTGAAGGGCGGTGAGAAGATCACCGACATCGCGATCGATCGCGTCTTCATCGGCTCGTGCACCAATGGCCGTCTCGAAGATCTGCGCGCCGCAGCGAAAGTGATCGAAGGCAAGCATATTTCGTCGCGCGTCAATGCGCTCGTCGTGCCAGGCTCCGGCCTCGTCAAGCAGCAGGCTGAGGCGGAGGGCCTCGACGTGATCTTCAAACAGGCGGGATTCGAATGGCGCGAACCTGGCTGCTCCATGTGTCTTGCCATGAATCCCGACCGGCTCGCCCCGGGCGAACGCTGCGCCTCGACGTCGAATCGCAATTTCGAAGGGCGTCAAGGTTTTCGCGGGCGCACCCATCTGGTTTCGCCAGCCATGGCTGCGGCGGCGGCGATCGCCGGCCATTTCGTCGACATTCGCAACTGGAATTAAGCGGGCCGCTGCACTGTGGAGAGCGATTGTCTCATCTGTCTGAATGAGAAAATCGCTTCCATGTTAGAAGCTTATCGTATTTTGTTAGGGCGATGCCTTATCCGCTTCTGAAGACAAAGGCTCGGATCGCCTCTGGATTCTAAGGGCTTCGCGAAAGAAATCGCGGGCTGCTTTTGGAGCGGCGGCGGCGGGCTTTCACCGCGCGTCGAAAGCCGCGACCTCGGCGCTGACGCGATTGGCGAGCTCTCGCAATTTCGCCTCGGGAACGGCGCCGGCGAGCGAGTAGACGGCGTCCGCCTGGCGCCAGCTAATGACGCTTGCGCCGCCATTGCCTGGGAATTGGCCGGATATATGGAAACCCGGCGCGCCGCCGTTGCCGTCGCGCGCGACGCATAACGCGAAGGGCGGCTCTGCCGCCTTGGCGTAAAATAGGCACAGCATGCTGTCGGCTTCAGGGCCTGCGAGCCCCGGGGCGGCGCGAACGCCGACGAGCGTCAGGCCCGCCGCTGAGAGATTGGGAATGACGAGCGTGTTTTGATTCGGCGCGAGGGCTGGTTTGCCCGCCGCTGCGCTGGATGAGTTTGCTATCCTTGACGGCTTGAACGCCGAGAGAGCCGACAGCGTGCGCTCGGCCAGGCCTTTGTCGGCGGCCGGCGCGTGGATGTTATCCGAAAAGGGCGGCCCATGAAGACGATCGGCGATGAATATGCCGGCAAACGCCGTGATTGCTCCTGCCGCGAAGGCTGCGAGCGTGGATCGCCGTTTGAACAGGCCGGACTGTATCGCAGCGGCGGCCGCACGCCACCCCGACGAATCTGAAGCGCTTTGAGAGCCGTTCGCGGGGTGATCGGCGCTCGCCCGAAGCAAACAGAAGAGGGTTCGTTTACGGGCGGGACTCGGCAGCAAAAGGGAGGGCGGCGGCGACTCGGCCTCGACCCGCGCGAAAGCCGCGCGCATGATGTCGCCCTGACGCCGCCAGCTGTCGACGCGTTCGACGTCGGCGGGCGAAGAGGCGAGAAAGGCCTCGACGGCGCGACGTCGCTCAGGCGGAATTTCTCCATCGACGAAGCCATGAAGGTCTTCGTCGCTGATCGGAGGCAAAGAGCCGCTCACGCCAGGGCGCCTTCTATTTGACCACCCGCAGATGGGTCGGGCGGGGTTTGGCCCGGGCGGGAAGGCGTCCCTGCAGGTTTTTCGGCAGTCTTTCGCGGGCCCTCGAAAGACGCGCGATCAAAATGGGGCGGGAGATTTTCAGAATTCGCGCCACCTCGGCATAGGTGAAGCCTTCAAGGCTGACGAGCAGCAGCGCTTCCCGCTCCTCCAGCTTCAGCGCCGACAGCGCGCTGGAAAGATTGTCGTTTGAGATGAAAACGTTGGCGAGCTTATCGGGCGCATGCAGATCAGTCGCGTACGAACCGCCTGTCTTGATGAGGGCGCTGGAGCCATGGGCCGGAGCGCCGAAACTCGGGGCTCCGGGGCCCGCGACGCGATGATGCTCGCGATGCGTGTCGACCAGAATGGAATAGGCCAAAAGATCCGCGTCCGGCGCAGTTTGCGACAACCCTGCGTCCAGCGCCCGCCGCAAGACGCTGCCGACGAAGGCGTCGGCGATCTCGTTTGGACCTGGATGTCCGGCGACGAGGGCTCGCGCATAGCGGCGCAGCCGCGGCGCAAGCAAATTCAGATCCTCTCGCAAACCCACTTCGCGCTCCATAGCCCACGCCAACATGGCGCTTCCGACTCTTCTCCCATCACACAAATACTAATGCCGGTCGCGCTTTCTGGCTATGGACGAAATAAATTTTGATTGTCCAACCGCGAGCTTCAGCAACTTCCGCGTTCGCGAACCTTGCTTTCAAGAAGGATAGTCCTTAAACGCGGCTGACACAGCGGCCGTTCCATCGATCGCATTCCTCATTATCACATCCGGATCGAGAATGACGCAACCGGAAGCATTGACCCATGCTGTGACGCGATCCGGCATTCTGGCGGGCAAACGCGGCTTGGTACTTGGGCTCGCCAACAATCGCTCAATCGCCTGGGGCATCGCCAAGGCGGCCTATGAGGCCGGCGCGGAACTTGCCTTCACCTTCCAGGGAGAATCACTGGAAAAGAGAGTCCGGCCCCTCGCGGCCGAGTTGGGCGGCATTGTGCTTGGCCATTGCGACGTCACTGACGCCGCGACGCTCGACGCGGCCTTCGCGGAAATCGAGCGGAGTTGGGGAAGCCTTGATTTCATCGTCCATTGCGTCGCCTTTTCCGACAAGGATCAGTTGACCGGCCGCTACGTCGACACCACGGCCGAAAATTTCAGCAACTCCCTGTTGATCTCCTGCTACTCCTTTACAGCCGTGGCGCAACGCGCCGAAAAGCTCATGGCGCATGGCGGCTCGATGCTGACCTTGACCTATTACGGCGCCGAAAAATGGATGCCCCATTATAATGTGATGGGCGTCGCGAAGGCGGCCCTCGAGGCGAGCGTGCGTTACCTCGCCGCCGACCTCGGCGAGAAGAATATCCGCATCAACGCCATTTCGGCCGGTCCCATCAAAACGCTCGCGGCCTCGGGGATCGGCGATTTCCGCTATATCCTGAAATGGAACGAATATAACGCTCCGCTCCGGCGCTCTGTAACCATTGAAGAAGTCGGCGAAAGCGCCGTCTTTTTGCTGTCGCCAATGGCGCGTGGCGTCACCGGCGAGATTCTCCACGTCGACGCGGGCTATCATATCGTCGGCATGAAAAATCCGGCGGCCCCCGACATCGCCGCTCTCGGCAAGGACTAAGAGGCGGGCGCGCCGCCGCCGCCCGTTACGCTGACGCTTGGAGAACTGGACGTTTGCCGTTCATGCCTCATTCAGGCTAGACTCTCACATTAGGAGTACAACAACTCGAAGCGCGAGCCTGCCTGGAAACCGGCGGCGTCGCGCGATCGAGGGAGCACCGCCTGTCCGGCGTCGCCAGCGTTTCAATGCACAATATGCGCAATCGAAATTTGGAACTGCTTCACTTTTAAATGCCATGGAAGAGTTCCGGCGCAATGACTGAAACAGGATCGAAGATGTCGCTTGGCGCGGCGACCGCGAAGGCCCTCTTTCCTCGCAGTGAGAGCCTCGAAGAGCTAGGCTGGCGCTCCGTCCTGCGCGGCCCGCAGGCGCCTCACCTGATTCGCGACGAATTGCTGAGTGAAATCTTCGCCGCAACGGTGGCGGCTGATCCGGACGCCGTCGCACTGGTGACCCGTGACGGCAAACTCTCTTATGGCGAAGTCGACGCCAAAGCGGAGGCCATCGCCCGCGGGCTTGTCCGCAAAGGGTTGCGCCCGGGCGATGTGGCGGGCCTCTGGATGGCGCGAGGCCCCGATCTTCTGATCGGTCAGCTCGCCATCGCCAAGGTCGGGGCGGCGTGGCTGCCATTCGACGGCGACGCGCCCGTCGAACGAATCGCCGTCTGTCTTGACGACGCCGAAGCGAAAGCCATCGTCACCTCGCCGGATTTCGCCGAAAAGCTCGGCGAGCGCATGCCATGTCCGAGCTGGACGTTTCGCGATCTTATTGATCCTTCCGATGCGAAGAGGGTCGACGCCCGCGCGCTCGGCGCGACGCCCGATTCGCCCGCCTACC
This sequence comes from Methylocella tundrae, assembly GCF_038024855.1. Taxonomy (NCBI): domain Bacteria; kingdom Pseudomonadati; phylum Pseudomonadota; class Alphaproteobacteria; order Hyphomicrobiales; family Beijerinckiaceae; genus Methylocella; species Methylocella tundrae. The sequence goes on along the minus strand of NZ_CP139089.1, from coordinate 1,266,631 downwards.
TCATATATACCTCGGGCTCGACGGGAACGCCGAAAGGGATCGTCATCTCGGGGCGCAATATCTGTCACTATTTGCGCGCCGCCAACGAGGTTTACGGCCTCAGCGCCAGCGATGTCGTCTTTCAGGGCGCCTCGGTCGCCTTCGACCTGTCGATGGAAGAGATCTGGGTTCCTTATCTCGTCGGAGCGAGCCTCTTTGTGGCGACGCCCGAGGTTTTGGGCGAAGCGGAAAAATTGCCCGAGATTATGGAAGCGAATGGCGTCACGGCGCTCGACACGGTGCCGACTCTTCTGGCCCTTTTGCCCCGCGACGTCTCCACCTTGCGCATCATCATTCTTGGCGGAGAGGCCTGTCCTCCGGCGGTCGCCAACCGCTGGTGCAGGCCAGGGCGCCGGATTTTCAATTCCTATGGTCCGACCGAGGCGACGGTTGTCGCGACAGTGGCCGAAGTGACGCCGGGGACGCCTGTCACCATCGGGCGGCCGATCCCGAATTACTCGTGCTATGTCGTCAATGATCAGCTGAATCTGCTGGAGCCGGGCGTCGAAGGCGAACTCCTTATTGGCGGTCCGGGCGTCGCGAGGGGCTATCTTCGGCGTCCCGAGCTGACGGCCGACAAATTCATCGCCAATCCTTTCACCACCGAGGCGGACGATCCCGTGCTCTATCGCTCCGGCGACGCCGTGGCGATCGACGAGAACGGCGAACTTCTGTTTCGCGGCCGCATCGACGATCAGGTCAAGGTGCGCGGTTTCCGCGTCGAACTCGGCGAGATCGAGGCCAAGCTCGGCGACATTGAGGGCGTCGCGCACGCCGCCGTTGTGTTGCGCAGCGATCACGGCATCGAACAGCTCGTGGCCTTTGTCGTGCCCGTGCAGGGCGAGGTACTCGAAACGCGCGTTTTGCGCAGCGCGCTGCGCGCGAGCCTGCCGGCCTATATGGTGCCCTCGCGCTTCGAGACGATCGAGACAGTGCCGAAGCTGTCCTCTGGCAAGGTCGACCGCAAGGCCTTGAAGCTTATTGCCCTGTCCGAAACCGACGGCGGCGACGCTCAGGAAGATCCGCGCACGCCAACGGAAGCGAGCCTTCTCGCCGCCGCCAAAGACGTGCTGCCGCCGCAGGCGATTCCTTTCGACGCTGATTTCTTCACCGATCTCGGCGGCCATTCGCTGCTGGCGGCGCGATTCATCTCAATCGTCCGCAAGACGCCGGCGCTCGCCCGCATCACCTTGCAGGATGTCTATTCGGCGCGCTCGCTGCGCGCGATCGGCGAACTGCTCGACAGCAAATGGGCGCATCTCGCGGGGCCCGAAGATCTCGGCTTTTCTCCGCCGCCCCTGCTGCGACGCTTCCTCTGCGGGCTCGCGCAGGCCGTCGCCCTGCCGGTCATCCTTGGGCTTGTCACCGTGCAATGGCTCGGCGTTTTCGTCAGCTACATGCTGCTGACCGGCGCCGACGCCACGCTGGCCGAGGAAATCATCTCGCTCGTCACCGTCTATATGTGCATTAACATTGCGACGGTCGCGATCGTCATCGCCGCGAAATGGCTCATCATCGGGCGCACCCGGCCGGGGCGCTATCCATTATGGGGCGTCTATTACTATCGCTGGTGGCTCGCCCGGCGCTTTATGGGCCTGATCCATATCAAATGGTTCCAGGGCTCGCCTTTCATGCGCTTCTATTTGCGCGCGCTCGGCGCCAAGGTCGGTAAAGACGCGATGATCGGCGAGGTCGACGCCGGCGCGATCGACCTTGTCTCGTTCGGCGCCGGCGCGAGCATCGGCTCGATCGCCAATCTCGCCAACGCCCGCGTCGAGGGCAATGAACTCGTCATCGGCGCGATCACGATCGGCGATGAAGCTTATATCGGCTCGTCCTGCGTGATCGAAGAAGACGTCGTCATCGGCGCAGGCGCGGAAATCGGCGATTTGACATCTGTGGGTTCGGGCGGTCGCATCGGCGCCTGGGAAAGCTGGGACGGCTCGCCCGCGCGCAAGATTGGCGTCGTCGACCGGACCGAACTTGACGCGCCTTCGACGGCGTCCAAACCGCGCAAATTCATCATGGCGGGCGTTTACCTCATTTTGCTCCTCGCCATTCCGCCGCTCGGTCTGCTGCCGATTTTTCCGGCTTTCTGGGTATTCGACAGAATCGACGATATGGTCGGCATCGCCGACATCGACCGCACGCTTTATATGGCCTCGATTCCGATCATGGCCTGGCCGACCGCATTCGTGATGGTCCTCGTCACGGTCGGCTTCATCGCGGCCTGCCGCTGGATCATTCTGCCGCGCGTGCGGGAAGGGCGCTATTCCGTCCATTCCTGGTTCTATCTGCGCAAATGGGCCGTCACCTTCGCGACCGAGATCACGCTCGAGACGTTGTCCTCGCTTTACGCCACGGTCTATATGCGCGCCTGGTATCGTCTGATGGGCGCCAAAATCGGCAAGGACGCCGAGATCTCGACCAATCTCTCCGGCCGTTATGATCTCGTCGAGATCGGCGAGAAAAACTTCATCGCCGATGAAGTCGTGCTCGGCGATGAGGAAATCCGCAATGGCTGGATGTTCCTGCGTCGCGTCAGGACAGGGCCGCGGGTTTTCGTCGGCAATAGCGCGGTGGTGCCGACAGGCAGCGACATTCCGGCCAACGCTCTCATCGGCATCAAATCGAAACCGCCCGCCAACCATCTGATGAATGAAGGCGACACCTGGTTCGGTTCGCCGCCGATCAAACTGCCCGTCCGCCAGAAATTCGACGCCGGCGGATCGAATTGGACCTATGAAGCGCCGCCCTGGAAGAAATTCCTGCGCGCCTGTTTCGAGGCCGTCACGATCTCCATGCCGACCATGCTGTTCATTACCTTCGGCACCTGGGCGGTCGAATGGTTCAGCGCCAGCGTGCTCGATGGCGATTACGCTCTTGTGCTCCTCCAGTTCACCGTGTCTTCAATCGCCATCTGCCTCGCCCTGACGATTGTCGTCATCGTGCTGAAATGGCTCACCATGGGACGCTATGAACCGATGGTGCGGCCGATGTGGTCCTGGTGGGCGATGCGCACCGAGGCCGTCGCCGTGATCTATTGGGGCATGGCCGGCAAGGTGCTGCTCGACCATTTGCGCGGCACGCCTTTCCTGCCCTGGATGATGCGCCTGTTTGGCTCGAAATTCGGGCGGGGCGTCTACATGGACATGACCGACATCACCGAATTCGACTGCGTCAGCGTCGGCGACTTCGCCTCGCTGAATGCGATATCGGCTTTGCAGACGCATCTTTACGAAGACCGCGTGATGAAAGTCGGCCGCGTCGTCATAGGCGCCGGAGTCACGGTCGGCGCTGGCTCGACGGTTCTTTACGATACCTATGTCGCAGATTACGCCAGGCTTGGGCCTCTGACCTTGGTGATGAAGGGCGAACAAATCCCGCCGCATTCGGAGTGGGTGGGCGCACCCGCCGAGCCGAAGGCGTCCTCCGAGATTCTGATTGAGAAAGAAGCGGCCTGAGGGCAGCCGCGCCGCTTTTTTTGAAAGCCTACCCCAACTCGTCGATCCGGCGTCGCACCGCCGCGAAGACCTCGCGAAACATCAAAGGCGTCAAAACGCCTGTGTTGGTGTTGTAACGCGAGCAATGATAGCTGTCGAAAAGACGGACCGGCGCGCCCTCCGGCCACCACAGATCATGCGTCGCGCCATGCGCGAATGCGAAGGAGGATAATTTCATCCCCGCTGCGCGCAGGACCGACTCATGCGCCACGCGGCCGAGCGCGACGATAACGCGAAGCTCGGGGCGATCCTCGATCGTCGCCTTAAGAAAGGGCCGGCAGGCCGCGATTTCCTGAGTCGTCGGCTTGTTTTGGGGCGGCACGCAACGTACGGCGTTGCTGATGGCGCAGTCCCTGAGGCGCAGGCCGTCGTCTGCGCTGGCGCGATAAATCCCTTCTGCGAAACCAAATTCGAGCAGGGTGGCGTAAAGCAGATCGCCGGCGAAATCTCCGGTGAAAGGACGTCCCGTCCGGTTGGCGCCTCTAAGTCCGGGCGCCAGCCCGACGATGAGCGCCCGCGCAATGGGATCGCCAAAGGTGGCGACCGGCGCGTTATGCCACGTCGGCTCCGCGACCCGGACGGACTGACGGAAAGCGACAAGGCGCGGACAGCGGGGACAATTGGGGCCTGGCTCGCTTCTGGCGTGACGCGACGGCGATTGGAGAGCCGAAGTGTCCGCGCTCACTCCAGACGGTCGTCCGCCAGTGCCGAATCGAACTGTTCGACCGGCGCAGTCCGGCGATCCTGAGCCGGCCTATGCTGCCGCTCGCCCCGTTCGCCGGAATCACGCCCGATTTTCGCGGCGAGATGGATGATGTCGATAAACTCATCCGCTTGTCGGCGCAGTTCGTCCGCCACCATCGCTGGCTGGGTGGCATTCGTCGAGACGACGGAGACGCGCACGCCTTTTCTCTGGACGGCTTCAACGAGGGAGCGGAAATCGCCGTCGCCGGAAAACAGCACGATATGGTCAAGATGCTCCGCCATCTCCATCGCGTCGACGGCGAGTTCGATATCCATATTGCCCTTGACCTTACGGCGGCCAAGCGAGTCCACAAATTCTTTGGCTGGCTTCGTCACGACGGAATAGCCATTATAATCCAGCCAATCAACGAGCGGGCGAATGGAAGAATATTCCTGATCTTCAACCAGAGCCGTATAGTAGAAAGCCCTGATCAGTTTGCCTCTACTTTGAAATTCCTTTAATAGACGCTTGTAATCGATATCAAATCCGAGCGTTCTAGCCGTCGCGTATAGGTTGGCGCCGTCGATGAAAAGCGCTATTCGCTCCTGGTCAGCCATATGTGTACTCTTCAAAATCATTGGGTTCCGTTTTTTCGCTCATTCGAACTCAGATCCTGAGGCAAAATTCAAAAATGCTCGGCGTTTTTTTATACGCGCCTAAGTAGGCGTAATTCAATTATTGAGGCGTGTGAAGGGTTCCCACAAAATTTAATAAAAATTGATGAACCCAGACCGAATTTTCTTAACGGGCCGCTTAAGCGCCTCGACCATTTGTCGGTAGGTCTATTTCGCGCATGAAGCGCAAAAATCGGCTTCTTTGAACGGCTTTTAGGAAAAAAATCACCGGCGAAGAGAGCCGCGCCCTTTGTTTATACCTCTAAATAGGGCGTTAACACTACACTCCAATGGTCACGCACGGTCATTGTTAATCATTTCGTCGCCCGAGCTTAAGCATACGCACGATCATGACCAAATCGCGTCCTAAACGACAAAATATTTTTATTTAAGGCCCATAATGAGGCTTTCGTCCAGCGCGCCTGTTCCGCTTAAGGTTGTCCTATCAAGATTGCGCTTGCCACCGGTGCGCGTTCGGGGATAGATCAACTTTAATCCCCAAATTGTCTCGAACGAAGGAGCGAGCGTTCTATGGCCCGCGTCACCGTTGAAGATTGCGTCGACAAGGTCGAAAACCGGTTTGAGCTCGTGCTCCTCGCGAGCCATCGGGCGCGCATGATCGCAGCTGGAAGTCATATCACGGTAGACCGTGATAATGACAAGAATCCCGTCGTGTCTTTGCGCGAAATTGCCGATTCGACTTTGACGCCTGACGATCTCAAGGAAGATCTCATCCAGTCGCTGCAGAAGCATGTTGAGGTGGATGAGCCCGAACTCGAGGCGGTGCCCGCCCTGTCGTCGGCGCAGCAGGACTCGCGCTCCGACGCCGCCGGAGACATTCAGTTCGACCGGATGACCGAGGAAGATCTCCTGCGCGGCCTCGAAGGGCTCGTGCCTCCGGCTGAGACAGAGGACGAAGGCGAGTAGCGCTCGCCACCGGCCGCGCCGCGCGAGTCGCTAAAGAAATCTCCCAGGCTTTTACAGCGCGCGGCCGCTGCGAAGAATGTCGCACGGGCGTCATAAACTAATCCCCGTGGACCCGCCCGGTTTGCGGCCGCGAAGATGATCAACGCCCGTTTTCGTGACAGTTGCGTGACGAACAGTTCTGGCTGAGCTGGAGGCGGAGGGTCTGGTTGTATCTGCCCCGGTTGTTCCGGCGCGGCCTCAGAGACGGCCGGCGGACGCAGAAGAGACAGGCCTCCGTCTCCTTCAAACCTGCGGGGCGCCTCCACAATCGCGCGACAAAACAGGCGCTTGTCGCCGCTCTTTCCAGATTTTTGCCAAGACTGGACATGTTTTAAGATATATTGTTTGAGAAACACGCGTTGTGTTCGGCTCATCGGGAACAGCAAAGCCTGCGCCGGCGCTCATTGCTCGGCAGCGTTGGGCGCGACGGCCGGCTCGATACGCCGATTCTCCGATACGCCGTCTTTCCTCATTGCTTCAACGCGACGGGTCCGTTCGAACCATGATGCGGCAATATGAACTCGTCGACCGGGTGCGGCGGTATAATCCGCAAGCCGACGAAGTATTGCTCAACCGCGCCTATGTCTACGCCATGAAGGCGCATGGCGCGCAGAAGCGCGCGTCCGGGGACCCTTATTTTTCGCACCCGCTCGAAGTCGCCGCAATCCTGACCGACATGAAGCTCGACGATGCGACGATCGTCTCCGCCGTGCTGCATGACGTGATCGAGGACACAGACTCGACGCGGGAGGAAATCGACCGGCTGTTCGGCCCGGATATTGGCCGCCTGGTCGATGGTCTGACCAAGCTGAAAAAGCTCGATCTCGTCTCGAAACGGGCGGCGCATGCGGAGAATTTTCGCAAGCTCCTGCTCGCCGTCGCGGAAGACGTTCGGGTGCTTCTCGTCAAGCTCGCCGATCGCCTTCACAATATGCGGACGTTGCATTTCGTGCCGGCGGAAAAGCGCGCGCGCATCGCTGAGGAAACGCTGGATATCTATGCGCCCCTCGCCGGCCGCATGGGCATGCAGGGCATGCGCGATGAGCTTGAGGATCTTTCCTTCAAGCATCTGATGCCGGACGCCTATGCGATGATCCAGACGCGCCTCGAGGATCTTCGCCAGAAGAATGGCAAGATCATTGCGACGATCGAAAGGGAGCTCGCCGACGAACTCGCCGCCCGCGGCATCAAGGCCCATGTCGAAGGGCGCCAGAAGCAGCCCTATTCGGTATGGCGCAAGATGGAGCGCAAATCGATCGCCTTCGAGCAATTGTCCGATATCTTCGGATTCAGGGTCGTCGTGCAAAGCGTCGAGGACTGTTATCGCGTCATCGGCGTCGTTCATACCAAATGGGCCGTCGTCCCGGGCCGCTTCAAGGACTATATTTCGACGCCGAAGCAGAATGATTACCAGTCGATCCATACGACGGTCGTCGGTCCCGGCCGGCAGCGCGTCGAGCTTCAGGTGCGCACGGAAACGATGCAGGACATCGCCCGTAACGGCATCGCCGCGCATGCGCTTTATAAAGACGGGGTCGCCGCGGACCGCGAGACGCTGACGGGGGAGAGCCGCGCCTATCAATGGCTGCGGCGGACCATCGAAATGCTGGCCGAAGGCGATACGCCCGAGGAGTTTTTGGAGCATACAAAGCTCGAATTATTTCATGACCAGGTTTTCTGCTTCACTCCGAAAGGCCGACTGATCGCTCTGCCGCGCGGCGCGACGCCGATCGATTTCGCCTATGCGGTCCATACCGACGTCGGCGACTCCGCCGTTGGCGCCAAGATCAACGGCTTGCACGCGCCGCTTCTGTCGGAGCTGCAGAACGGCGACGAGGTCGAGATCGCGCGGGCCGAGGGACAGGTTCCTCCCGCTGCCTGGGAGGGCCTCGTCGTCACGGGCAAGGCGCGTTCTGCGATCCGGCGGGCGACGCGCGAGGCGGTGCGTTCGCAATATGCGGGACTCGGGCGCCAGATCGTCACGCGCGCCTTCGAGCGGGCGGGCAAACCTTACGCGGAAGACAAGCTCAAGGCTGTATTGCCCCGGCTGGCTCGCGCAAGCGTCGAGGATGTCCTTGCAGCGGTCGGCCGTGGCGAGATGTTTTCCGGCGATGTCGTCAAGGCCGTCTATCCGGAATTCATGGAGGAGCGCAAGACGGCGCAAGCGCGTCCGCGCGGAGAACCCGGCTGGTTCGGCATGAAGAAGGGCGCCGGCCTCGTTTTCAAAATTCCGGGCGAGGGCGGCTATGAGCAAAATCAGAACTCCATCCCTATTCGAGGCCTGCAGGGCGATCTGCCTGTGCGCTTCGCGCCGAACGGCGGCGCCGTGCCGGGCGACCGCATCGTCGGCATTCTGACGCCCGGCGAAGGCATAACGATCTATCCGATTCAGTCGCCGGCGCTCACCGCCTTTGACGAACAGCCGGAGCGCTGGCTGGACGTGCGGTGGGACATAGACGAAGGACGGCACGAGTTCTTTCCGGCGCGCATCGTCATCACGGCGATCAATGAGCCCGGCGCGCTCGGCACGATTTCGAGCGTGATCGGCGATCACGCCGCCAATATCGACAATATCGTCTTCCGCCCACTCTCGGCGGATTTCCGCGAAATGACCATCGACCTCGAGGTCAACGACTTGAAGCACCTTAATGCGATCATTTCGAATTTACGTTCGCGGTCGGTTGTCAGCAAAGTCGAGCGGGTCAACGGCTAGGCGTCATGTAAACGCGCGCTTGCCGGGAATGGCTCGCTCCGCCGGCTCGATGTGGCCAAAGAACTCGGCGCCGATCGCGGGAGCGTCAACGCGAGCCCCAATCGTCTTCGAGGGATGCCGGAGGCGGTTTTTCGTGATAAGCGCATGCGCTCACAGCAAAAGCGCATCCAAATCAGCACAAAGCCGGCACCCATGACCCATCGTCCCCGTCTCGGCGTCAACGTCGATCATGTTGCGACCCTGCGTAATTCGCGCGGCGGCGCTTTTCCCGATCCCCTGCGCGCGGCTCTGGTCGCAATCGCGGCGGGCGCGGACGGCATAACCGCGCATTTGCGCGAGGATCGCCGCCACATCCGCGACGACGACATGGCGCGCCTCAGGCGGGAAATTTCGGCGCCGCTGAATTTCGAGATGGCGGCGACCGACGACATGGTCTCGATCGCGCTGGAGACGCGGCCTCACGCCTGCTGTCTGGTGCCGGAGCGGCGCAGCGAACGCACGACAGAAGGCGGCCTCAACGTCCATGACGGACATGATCATTTGAAGCTCGTCACGGCGGAGCTTGCGAGAGCCGGCGTGCGCGTCTCTCTGTTTATCGAGCCGGGACGCAGGGCCGTCGAGGCGGCGCGCTCGATCGGCGCGCCGGTCGTCGAATTGCATACCGGCGCCTGGTGCGACGCTCTCGCTCACGGCGAGATCGAGCGGGCCGATCATGAATTCGCCCGGATCAAGGCAGCCGCGACGCTGGCCGACCATCTCGCTATCGAATGTCATGCCGGCCACGGCCTCGATTTCATCACCGCCGAGGCGATTTCGGCGCTGCCGGAAATTGCCGAATTGAATATCGGACATTATCTCGTCAGCGAGGCGATTTTCATCGGGCTTGGGGCGGCGATCGAGCGCATGCGCGCGGCGATGGACGCCGGGCGGGCAAGGGCGGCTTGAGGCGGATTGATGCAATGATCATAGGGTTAGGCAATGATCTTTGCGACATTCGCCGCATTGAGGATTCGCTGGCGCGCTTCGGCGAGCGCTTCACCAACCGCTGCTTCACCGACGTCGAGCGCCGCAAATCCGACGGCAGGGCGGGGCGGGCGGCCTCCTACGCCAAGCGTTTCGCCGCGAAGGAGGCTTGCGCGAAGGCGCTTGGCACGGGACTGCGCTTTGGCGTCGCCTGGCGGGAAATGGGCGTCGTCAATCTTCCCTCGGGTCAGCCGACCCTGAATTTGACCGGAGGCGCTGCGAAGCGGCTGGAAACCTTGACGCCAAGGGGCTTTCGCGCCGTGCTGCATCTGACGCTCACGGACGAATATCCGTGGGCGCAGGCGCATGTCATCATCGAGGCGCGTGAAGATCCGGATGCGGTTCTGACCCCTCCCGAATCGGCGATCTACGAGGCCTGAGCCGAGGTTTCGCCGAGCGCGCCGAAAAATCTGCAACTTTTCGGCATTTGCCCGGCGCGCCCTGTACCGCCGTTTCGCTGCATGATAAGGAGCGAGGCTTCTGGCCTGGTTTCGCTGCGATTTTCACCGATTTTCGAGAGCCAGGCCGGCGGAAACGGCCTTTTCAGTCTAGAGCGCTTTCCGATCGAATGGAGTCATTCGATCGATCAGAAATCGCTCAAGATCCAAAAGCTTGAGCATATTCTTGTCGATCAGATCAAACCGATCTGATCGGAATATGCTCTAAGCGCCTCAGTTGCAGGCGAACCGTTTGGAAGGTTCGCTCCAAATTGCCCAGAAGAGAGAAAAGTTGAGATGACAGAGCCTGCGCGGTTGGACGGAAAAGGGGCTAAGCTCAAGCCCCAGGCGAAGGAAGGCGGCATTGGCGAGACGATCAAGGTCGTCGTCCAGGCTCTGCTGATCGCTCTCGTCGTGCGGACTTTTCTGTTCCAGCCCTTCAACATTCCATCAGGGTCGATGATACCGACGCTGCTTATCGGAGATTATCTGTTCGTCTCTAAATATGCCTATGGCTATTCGGATCATTCCTTCCCGTTCAGCCCCGATCTCTTCAAAGGGCGCATCATGGGCTCCGCGCCAAAGCGGGGAGACGTCGTGGTGTTCAAGCTGCCCCGCGATGGAACGACCGACTACATCAAGCGCGTGATCGGTCTGCCCGGCGACAGAATCCAGATGAAGGAAGGGCGCCTCTATATCAATGACGAACTGGTCCCCCGCACGCCGATCGCCAAAGCGCATACGGAAGATTTCTATGGCCGCGAGACCGACGTTCCGACCTATGAGGAAACGCTCCCCGGCGGCGTCAAGCACACGATCATCGAAATTCAGGGCGATACCGGCTTCAACGACAATACGCCAGTGTTCGTGGTGCCGCCGAATAACTATTTCATGATGGGTGACAATCGCGACAATTCGACCGACAGTCGTGTTTCGCCGGATCAAGGCGGCGTCGGCTATGTGCCGTTCCAAAATCTCGTCGGCCGCGCCGAGTTGATCTTCTTTTCCGTCGGCAAGGGAGAACCCGCCTGGGCGTTCTGGGAATGGCCCTGGACCGTCCGCTGGGATCGGATGTTGAAACCTGTGAAGTAGATGACGGGCCGGCAGCCGGACGTAAGCGCGCTCGAGGCGCGCATCGGGCATCATTTCGACGCGGGCGGTCTTATCACCGCCGCCCTGACGCATGTCAGCGCGGCGGCGGGCGCCAAGCGAGAGACCTATCAAAGGCTGGAATTTCTCGGCGATCGCGTCCTTGGCCTCGTCGTCGCGCAAATGCTCTATGAAGCTTTCCCGGACGCAGATGAGGGCGAATTGTCGCGCCGCCTTGCCGACCTCGTGCGCAAGGAGAGTTGCGCGGAAGTCGCGCTGGAATGGGGTGCGCAGGCCTTCGTGCGCCTCGGCGATAGCGAGAAGCAGAGCCCCGCCGTGAACACGGCGATACTCGGCGATATATGCGAATCAATCATCGGGGCGGTCTTTCTCGACGCGGGCTATGCGGCGGCGAAAGCTGTCGTCACGCGCGCGTTTGAACCACGGATGCGCTCGCCGCGCCGGCCATTGCGCGACCCGAAGACGGCGTTGCAGGAGTGGGCGCAGGCCCGCGGCCTGCCGCCTCCCTCTTATCGCCAGACGGCGCGCGAGGGCCCAGACCACGCGCCGGAATTTACCATCTGCGTCGAAATCCCAGGCTACGCGAAAGCCGAGGCGAAGGGTTTGGCGAAGCGGCTCGCCGAGCAGGCGGCCGCCGCGGCCTTCATGGCGCGTGAAAACATCAATGAATCCGGCGGCCAGAAAGGCGTGGCGTGAACGAAGCTTTGGGTGCAGGAGGCGGCGCCGACGGCGCGCAGGAGACGCGCTGTGGCTTTGTCGCCCTGATCGGCGCGCCGAACGCCGGCAAATCGACGCTGATCAATCAGCTCGTCGGAGCGAAAGTCTCGATCGTTTCGCGCAAGGTGCAGACGACGCGCAGCCTCGTGCGCGGCATCGCCATCGAGGGGATGGCGCAGATCGTCTTTGTCGACACGCCGGGAATTTTCGCGCCGAAGCGAAGGCTCGACCGCGCGATGGTGACGTCCGCCTGGGGCGGGGCGGGGGACGCCGATGCGGTCGCCCTCCTGGTTGATGCGCGCAAAGGCGTCGACGACGAGGTCGAGGCCATTCTGGCGCGGCTGCCGCAAGTCGGCGGCGCCAAAATTCTTGTCCTCAACAAGATCGATACGGTCGAGCCGCCGAAACTTCTCGAATTGGCCGCCCGGCTCAACGGCGAGCTGTCATTTGCCGACACATTCATGATTTCCGCGCTGCGCGGGCATGGCGTGCCAAAACTGAGAGCCGCGCTCGGCGCCATGATGCGGCCGGGGCCGTGGCTCTACCCGGAAGACCAGATCTCCGACGCGCCCTTGCGCTCCCTCGCCGCCGAAATCACGCGCGAAAAAATCTTCGAACGGCTGCACGACGAATTACCCTATCAATCAACGGTCGAGACGGAGCTTTGGAAAGACATGCCGGATGGCTCGGCGCGCATCGAACAGACGATTTATGTCATGCGCGAGGGCCACAAGAAAATCGTCATCGGCGAGGGCGGACGCACCATCAAGGCGATCGGCAGCGCCGCGCGTAAGGAAATCATGGAAGCCACCGAGCAGACGGTGCATTTGTTCCTTTTCGTAAAAGTGCGTGAGAATTGGGCTGATGATCCCGAGCGCTACCGCGAAATGGGACTCGATTTCCCGAAATAGGCGGGAATGATCCGAAATTCACAGAATTTCGGGTCAGATTTCCCTCGAGATCGCCCGGCTTTCCGGCGCGTAACTTGAGCCAGCCGCCGCGCGGCCCTATGTTGCGCTCAAGCCCCCGCTCCTCCAGCATTCAAGTTTAAAACAATGACAATCGCCAGCATGACTGGTTTTGCCCGGATCGCGGGCGGCGTCGGCGCCTACAGCTGGGCGTGGGAGCTCAAATCCGTCAACGCCAAGGGTTTCGACGCGCGGCTGCGTTTGCCGCCGCCTTTCGAGGCGGTTGAAGCTGACGCGCGCCGAAGGCTCGTGGACCGGCTGGCGCGCGGAACGCTTTACGCGACCCTGTCGGTCCAGCGCGAGGCTTTGAACCCGGATATCCGCATCAATCACGAGCTCCTCGGCAAGCTCGTGGCGGCGGTGGCTGACGTCGATCTTTCCCGAAATCTTGAGCCGGCGCGCCTCGATGGGCTTTTGTCCATGCGGGGCGTCGTCGAAATCATCGACGCAGCCGAAACCGAGGCTGCGATCGCCGCCGCCCGCGCGGGCGCGCTGGAAGATCTCGACAAGGCGATCCAGGCCTTGCTGGCGATGCGGCGAAGCGAGGGCGCGGCTCTGTCGTTCGTGCTGGATGCCCGTCTCGACCGAATCGACGCGTTGACGCAAGCGGCCGAAGCCAATCCGGCAAGACAAGCTGACGCGGTTAGGGCGCGGCTCGAACAAACGATTGCAACCCTCTGCGAAAGCAGCAATCTGGATCCAAACCGCCTCCATCAGGAGGCGATGATTCTGGCGGCGAAAGCCGATATCAGGGAAGAGCTCGACCGGCTGGCGACCCATCTTTGCGCGGCGCGCGATCTCCTCGCGGCTGGCGGCGTTGTCGGCCGTCGGCTGGATTTCCTTTCTCAGGAGCTCGCGCGCGAAGCCAACACGCTTTGCGCCAAATCGAACGATGCGAGCCTCACGACCATTGGCCTCGAACTGCGCGTTGAAATCGAGCAGTTTCGTGAGCAGATTCAGAACATCGAGTAGGCTGATGCATCCAGACGAGGACCGCGCGACACAGGGGACAGGCCGGAACGCGGATGACGCGAACGATCTGCCGCGACGCAAAGACGCAGGCCGGCGCGGCTTTATGCTGATCCTCTCGTCGCCCTCGGGAGCCGGCAAAACGACGCTGACCCGCATGTTGCTCCAGACCAAGGAGCTTGATCTCACGCTGTCGATCTCGGTGACGACGCGGCCGCGCCGGTCGAGCGAAGTCGACGGCATTCACTACACCTTCATCACGCGAAAACAGTTCGAGGCGCTGCGTGACGGCGGCGAACTGCTCGAATGGGCGGAGGTGCATGGCAACTGCTACGGCACACCGCGCGAGCCCGTCGAAAAAGTGCTGGCGCAGGGGCGCGACGTCCTGTTCGACATTGATTACCAGGGCACTCAGCAGGTCAAGCAAAAGACGGCCGAAGACGTCGTGACGATCTTTATCCTGCCGCCCTCGATGAAGGAGCTTCGCGCCAGGCTCGAACGCCGCGCGGAAGATCCGCCAGAGGTCATCGCCAAGCGGCTCGAGAATGCGCGCAATGAAATCCTGCGCTGGACCCAATATGATTATGTCTTGGTGAATCGCGATCTGCAAACGACCTTCAGCGATCTTTTTGCCATCCTGACCGCCGAGCGGCGGCGCGCCGTTAGACTAAAGGCGGGGATCGGCGCTTTCGTCGAAGAGCTGCTACGGGAGAGTTAAGCGAGAGGGATTAACCAAATGGGCCTGTATAGACCATGCGGAAGCCTCTAGAGAGCTGCGTTTGGGCGGTGCGCCGCATGGCTTTTGAATAGGGACATTTCGTGCTAAAAGAGCTTTGTCTGTATAGCCGTTCAAAGCGTCGGCGCGACCTTGGGCCGATCGCAAACAATACACAGTTTTCTTGAGGAAATGCTCAACGGAACCCCGCCGGCTCCCGCTTGAGGGGTTGGTGTGTCCGCGCGGCCGGGATATCCGGGCGCGCCGGCCGCTTAAGCTTTGTTTTAAGTCTGGAGTCAGTATCCTTTTGTTTTAAATGATCTTCCTTTCTGGGGGAGGCCACTCGTTCCGAAAGGCGGCTGCGCATTTTTCGAAAATTATGCTAAAGCTGAACAGGACGTACCGACTGGCGATGCTCGTCCGTCAACGCTCTTTCGCACGACCCTGACGGGCGTATCGACGTAACGGGAAGGCGCTATGATTTTTGTAACAGGCGGGACCGGGTTCATCGGCTCCAATATCGTCGCGACGCTGAACGAGCGCGGCGTCACCGACATCATCATCCTCGACTCTCTTGGTCATGAATCGAAGTGGAAAAATATCGCCAAGCGGCGCTTTTACGATGTCGTCACGCCAGACAGGATCGAGAGTTTTCTGAGCACGGCGCCGCGCGCGGAAGCGGTGTTCCATATGGGCGCCATTTCTTCGACCACCGCTTCGGACGGCGATGAAATCCTGCGCACAAACTTTCAGTTGTCCGCCAGATTATGGGATTGGTGCGCGCGGCAGCGCACGCCCTTCATCTATGCGTCCTCGGCCGCCACGTATGGCGATGGTTCAAATGGCTTTACTGACGATGAGTCGGCGCCCGCGCTCGATAAGCTTCGCCCGCTCAATCTCTATGGCTGGTCGAAACACGCTTTCGATCGCTGGGCGCTGGAGCGGGTCGCGGCGGGGATAGCGCCGCCGCAATGGGCCGGGCTGAAGTTCTTTAACGTCTATGGGCCAAATGAGTCGCATAAGGGCGACATGCAGAGTCTCGTCGCCAAAAATACCGCCGCTGTTGCGGCGGGGGAGACCATCTCGCTTTTTAGATCCCATCGCGAGGACTTTCGAGACGGCCAGCAACTGCGGGACTTTGTCTATGTCGCCGATTGCGTCGCGGTGATGATGTGGCTTCTGGAGCACAAGGACGTCTCCGGTCTATTCAATCTGGGGACAGGCAAGGCGCGCTCTTTTCTTGATCTTACTCTGGCGATTGGCGCAGCCCTGAACAAAAATGTGGATGTGCGGTATGTCGACATGCCGCTGAGCATCCGCGATCGCTATCAGTATTTTACGCAAGCGGACATGAGCAAGCTTCAGCGCGCCGGCTGCAACATTCCGTTTCATTCTCTCGAGGGTGGAGTTGCAGATTATGTTCTTTCTTATCTCACGCAATCCGATCCTTACCGGTGATGCGGAGGGAGTGGGCGACGCCCATGGGGCGTGACAATGACGCGCTTTTTTTCCCTGGTGGACTATGTTAAATTCACAATCATTAGATATCAGTTCGGTCGAGCGCATTGATGTGGCGCAAGCGCGACGCAACGGTTCAATGCGAAGAGCGGCAGCCGATGCGGCGCTTTGCCGCGTATGGCCGGCCTTGTTCCCAGAGGGAGCGACGTCGGCAAAGGCTCAATCCTTGACAGGGTTGTCACAACGCATTGGTAGTGGTCAAATTCTTGCGGCGGGATCAAGCTAAACGAAATGTGACAGTATAGTGGACGGTCGGACGTATGGGTCGGAACAACAAAAGGTTTTTGTGAATCATGTTGGATCAGGTGGACGCCGTCACAAAAAGGTGCGTCGCCGCACCTCAAAAGCCGGTCGAACGCATTCTGATCTATCGGATCGGCAGCCTCGGCGACACCGTCGTTGCTCTGCCATCTTTTCACAAACTGGCCGAAGTGTTTCCCGATGCGGAACGCTATGTCCTGACCAATATTCCCGTCTCGTCGAAAGCGGCCGCGCTCGAACTGATCCTTGGCCAATCGGGCCTGATCGACGGCGTCGTCAACTATCCAATCCAGATGCGTTCGATCGGGGATGTTTGGAGATTGTGGTCGCGCCTTAGGGCGTTTGGCGCGAAAACGCTGATTTATCTTGTTCCACGGAGCGGGCGACTGCCTGTCTTGCGCGACCTTTTGTTTTTCCGCCTTTGCGGCTTCACGCGCTTCATCGGGATGCCGCTCACAAAGACGTTGCAAGTCGATCAGATTGAAGCGGACACCGGCCTCGTTGAATATGAGTGCCACCGCCTGGCGCGCTCGATCGCCGAGATAGGCCCGACGGATCTCGATGATCCAAAAAATTGGGATTTGCTGCTGACGGAGGCGGAACAGGAGGCTGGCGACCGGGCCATCACGCCTTTCGCCGGCAATCCTTTCGTCGCCATAAACATGGGCGGAAAGGTCATCGAGAAACATTGGGGTCAGGAAAACTGGCGACAATTGTTGCGTGAGCTATCGGGCAGTTTCGGCGGCTATGGACTTTTGTTTCTCGGCGCCGCTGACGAGGCAGCCGCCGTGGAGGAGGTTTCGGCGAGTTGGCCGAGCACGGTGGTGAACAGCTGCGGAAAACTGGCCCCTCGTGAGAGCGCGGCGGCGTTGAAGCGAGCGAGCCTCTTCGTCGGCCATGATTCAGGTCCGATGCATCTTGCCGCGGCGGTTGGCATCGTCTGCGTCGCGCCATTTGGAAGCCTGAATAAGCCGCGCAAGTGGTACCCTTACGGAAAGCAGCACCGGATCGTGCATCGCGCGGATGGGGTAACGAACGTCAAAGTGGAACAGATCGTCGCGAAGGTGCGTGAAGTGCTGCCGGAACGCGCCGTTCTGAGGCTGAATGCAAAAGCCAGTCTCGGTTGAGGATCAATCTGTCTCGCGTCGATATGAGAGTCTGAACTTGCCGCATCATTCGCATTTCAAAACGACGCGTCGCGGCTAGGGGTGCGGATGTCGTCTCCAGCCATCTTTCTCGACCGCGATGGAACCATCATCGTGGAAAGAAACTATCCTTCTCATCCCGATCAGGTCGAACTTCTCGACGCCGCGACCGCCGGTCTTCGCGCTCTGGCGAAACATGGCTTTCCCTTCGTCGTCGTCTCCAATCAATCGGGCATCGGGCGTGGCTATTTCTCGGTTGATGAGGCAGACGCTGTCGAAGCCCGGGTCAGGGAGCTTCTCGCCGGCGAAGGCGTCATCATCGCTAAATGGTACCGGTGCCCCCATGCGCCGGACGAAGACTGCGGGTGCCGGAAGCCTCTGCCAGGCATGATCCATTGGGCTGTCCGCGATCTTGATATTGATCCATCCCGCTCTTTCGTCATCGGCGATAAATGGTCGGACGTCGAGCTTGCCGCCGCGGTCGGCGCCGTCGGCATTCTGGTGACGACCGGACACGGACAATCGGATGCCGACCGCGCGCGCCGTCTCGGCGTCGCTGTCTGTCGCAACCTCCTCGAGGCGAGCGAGGAAGTCGCCCGCCAGCTGGCTCTGAACAATGCGTAAGCTTGGCGATTTCTGCTTTGAGCGGCGCGAGGGTTCGGCGCCCCTGTGTCTTGTCTCCCCCGGTCCGTCGGCGCTTTGCCGCGGCGGTTCATAGGTTCTTGCGCGCGTCGCCATGAGCGCGGCAAATCATGCTCATCAGTCTTTCGTCGCAGGGCGGATGCCAGAAGGTAAATCGAATGAAGATATTGTATCTGGGTCCAACAGAGGGAACTGCGATTCAGCGCATCAAGGCGCTCCGCAGGCTTGGCCATGACGTCACTGTCGTTGACCCCCACCTCGGCCGCTTCGTTCCGCTCATTCCTGAGAGGTTGATCGATGCATGGTGCTTCAGGACAGGCGCCATCGGCGTTGAGTGGCTCGTCGAGCGCTATGTCGCCAAGCAAATCGGAAACACCACTTTCGACGTCGCCTTTGTCGACCACGGAGACTTGCTCAACGCCTCGTGCATTGCCCATCTGAAGACGCTCGCAAAGGTCGTCGTCAATTATAATCAGGATAATCCCTATGTGCCGAGGGATAAGGGTCGCTGGCGCGTCTTCCTGACAGCGCTGCCTCTCTATGATTTGATTGCGACCCATCGGGTAAGCAGCGCCAATAGCGCCGCGCGGGCCGGGGCAAAGCGCGTATTGCTGACGAGAGAGGCGGCCGACGAGGCTGTCCATCGGCCGATCGAGCTGAGTGGCGAGGACCTTGCTCGATTTTCATCGAAAGTCGCTTTCGTTGGAACGTGGATGCCTGAACGGGGACCGATCATGCTCCGACTCATCGAACGCGGGGTCCCCTTGCGCATTTACGGACCAAGGTGGCAAAAGGCGCCGGAATACGAACAGTTGCGCTCCCACGTCGTTTTGGGGGAACTCAAAGGTGACGACTATGTGAAGGCGATCCGGGGCGCTTCGATCGCAATCGGCCTTCTGTCAAAGGGAAACGAGGACCTTCACACGACGCGAAGCTTCGAGATCCCCGCCATCGGCACGCTTTTCTGCGCCGAACGCACAAGCGATCACCTCGAAATGTACAAGGACGGTGAGGAAGCGGTGTTTTTCGATACGGTCGACGAATGTGCGGATCTTTGCCTGTCCCTGCTCAAGCATCCGGACCGTATAAAAGAGATCGCCGACGCCGGATTGAAGCGGGTGCATCAGAACGGCGACTTCAATGAGAAACTGGTGACGAAAATCATCGACGCGGCCTTGAAAGGCTAAGCGGCATTCCTTGCGCCGCGGCGCGTGATCAGGAAGAGCGGGGCAGGCATGTGCAGCTTGCTACGCCGTCTCAAGAAAAACAGCCTAAGCGAACGGCTGCAAAGCCTCGGCCTTGCCGAATTGATCATGGTCATCGAGCGCCTTGCAGCGCATCCGCCGGCCTGAAATCAAGCGCCCCCTTTGGACGATTGGATCACTTGCCCGAGCAGGCGATCGCATGAGATTCTCTGAAGCCGGGGCCTCTCGGCCGACGAAGGCGCAAAACCCTTGAGGCGTCGCAGCAGTCCTCCCCGCAAGACTAAAACGGTTAGCCTTGTCAGCGGCTTGGCGCGTGTTTTTCGAGCGAATCAAGAATTTGATGCTCTTCAATAGTCCTTGAAGAACATGGGACGCTGAAGTGTCGCGGGATCAAGGCTCATGCGCCCGTTGACGTGACGCACGAGCCTACGGTCACTGAAATGCTACTTTCAAGATTTCATAGCTCTTACCGCCGCCGGGCGTATTGACCTCGACCGTATCGCCGACTTTCTTGCCGATCAGCGCGCGCGCCGTGGGAGACGTGATTGAGACGCGGCCGGACTTCACGTCCGCCTCGGTCTCGCCAACGATCTGATAGGTTTTTTCCTCGTCCGTGTCCTCGTCGACCAAGGTTACGGTCGCGCCGAACATCACCGTGTTTCCGGACAGTTTTGAAACGTCGATCACCTCCGCGCGAGACAATTTATCCTCGAGTTCGGCGATGCGGCCCTCGTTCAGGGACTGCGCCTCTTTGGCGGAGTGATATTCGGCGTTCTCGGACAGGTCTCCATGCGAGCGCGCTTCCGCGATCGCCTGGATGATCCGCGGCCGCTCGACCTGCTGGCGCCGCTTCAACTCGTCTTCGAGCGCGAGATGCCCCGCTGCCGTCATGGGAAACTTGTCCATCGCGATTCTCTTTCACATCCTCTTTAACCAATACAGACCGCTCCGCCCAAGGCGCAACGTCCTCACAGCGTCGGGAGACGGCTTCTTAAGGCGCCGATAAAACGCCGCCGGATTTGAGCGTTTCACCGCTGCAAATCCGTTATTGAATAAGAGACACCTTCATGAATGCCGCCGCAAGGGGCTCGTTTCATAAAGGACGCCAAGGCGCCGGCGCCTCTCGCTCCGCGGCGGGAAGGCGCGGCGGTCCCGTTCTTGATTTGGCGTTGAATCGTTAAGCGAAATAGTCCTGGAGGGCGCGCACTTCGAGATCGCCGGCGAGATAGGCCTTTATTCCTTCCGAGGCGGCGATCGCTCCGGCCAAAGTGGTGTAATAGGGCACCTTATGGAGGAGCGCCGCGCGGCGCAGGGAGCGCGAATCAGCCAGGGCCTGCTTGCCCTCGGTGGTGTTCAGGACAAGCTGTATGCCGCCGTTCTTGATGGCGTCGACGACATGCGGCCGGCCCTCCGACACTTTGTTGATCCGCTGCGCGGGCACGCCCTCGCTTTCGAGATAGCGCGCGGTTCCGCCCGTGCCGAAGATCTTGAAGCCGAGCCCCGCGAGCAGCTTAACCGTGCCGAGGACGCGCGGTTTATCGACATCGCGCACCGAGACAAAGACGCTGCCCGAGACCGGCACTGTGGTGCCGCCGCCAAGCTGACTCTTGGCGAAAGCGACTGCAAATGAGCGGTCGAGGCCCATCACTTCGCCAGTCGAGCGCATTTCGGGTCCGAGCACAGTGTCAACGCCCGGAAAGCGCGCGAAGGGAAAGACGGATTCCTTGACGCCGACATGATCGAAGCGGGACGGCTCAAGACCAAAACTCGCAAGGCTCTCTCCCGCCATCACCCGCGCGGCGATCTTGGCGATCGGCGCGCCGATCACCTTGGCGACGAAAGGCACTGTCCGCGCCGCGCGCGGATTGACCTCGAGCACATAGATCTCGCCGTCTTTCAGCGCATATTGCACGTTCATCAAGCCGCCGACGCCGAGCGCCAGCGCCAGTTCTCTCGTCTGCCGCTCGAGTTCGGCGATCTTGTCGGCGGAGAGCGAGCGCGGCGGCAGGGAACAGGCGCTGTCGCCGGAGTGGATGCCGGCCTCCTCGATATGCTCCATGATGCCGCAGATGAAAACGTCGGCGCCGTCGGAGAGGGCATCGACGTCGACCTCGACCGCGTCGGAGAGATAACGGTCGAACAGCAGCGGATTCTTGCCGAGCACGGTGTTGATCTGGCCGGTCTTGTCGTTCGGATAGCGCGCCTTGACGTCGGAGGGCACGAGGCCGGGCAGGGTGCCGAGCAGATAATCGTCGAAGGCGCCATTATCGTGAATGATCGCCATGGCGCGGCCGCCCAGAACATAGGACGGCCGGACGACGAGCGGCAGCCCGAGTTCGGCGGCGACGATGCGCGACTGCTCGACCGAATAGGCGATGCCGTTCATCGGCTGCTTCAGTCCGATGCGATCGAGCAGCCGCTTGAAGCGGTCGCGATCTTCTGCGAGGTCGATCGAATCGACCGAAGTTCCGAGAATCGGAATGCCGGCCTTTTGCAGCGCATTGGCGAGCTTCAGCGGCGTCTGTCCGCCAAATTGCACGATGACGCCCTTGAGCAGCCCCGACTCATTCTCCTTGGCGAGGATTTCGAGCACGTCTTCCGGCGTCAAAGGCTCGAAATAGAGGCGGTCCGAGGTGTCATAGTCGGTTGAAACCGTCTCCGGGTTGCAATTCACCATGATCGTCTCATAGCCCACGTCCCTGAGGGCGAATGAGGCGTGGCAGCAGCAATAATCGAATTCGATGCCCTGGCCGATGCGGTTCGGGCCACCGCCGAGGATGACGATTTTCTCGCGATCCGAGGGGCGCGCCTCGTCGGCCGGCGCCCCCGCGAAGGGCGGCGCGTAGGTCGAATACATATAGGCGGTCGGGGAGGCGAATTCGGCGGCGCAGGTGTCGATCCGCTTATAGACGGGATGCACATTAAGCCTGTGACGCAGCTCGGTCACGGCGGTGCGCGGCGCGCCGGAGAGAGCCGACAGGCGCGCGTCGGAAAAGCCCGCGGCCTTCAGCATCCGCAGATTGGCGGCGTCATTCGGCAGGCCATGCGCGCGAACCAGCGCCTCGAGCTCGAGAATCTCCCGCAGCCGCTCGATGAACCAGAGATCGATTTTGCACGCGTCGTGGATTTCGTCCGGCGTCATGCCGTAGCGCAGCGCCTGCGCTGCGACCAGCAGCCGGTCCGGCGTCGGACGGCCGAGCGCGGCGCGCAGAGCGTTCATGTCGTCGCCAAGGCCAAGGCCCTCGATCTCGATTTCGTCGAGCCCATTAAGGCCGATGTCGAGCGAGCGCAGGGCCTTCTGCAGGCTCTCGCCGAAGGTGCGGCCGATCGCCATGGCCTCCCCAACGGATTTCATCGCCGTGGTCAGTATATTCTCGGCGCCGGGAAATTTCTCGAAAGCGAAGCGGGGAATCTTCGTCACGACATAGTCGATGCTCGGCTCGAAAGAGGCCGGGGTCGCGCCGCCGGTGATGTCATTGGCGATCTCGTCGAGCGTGAAGCCGACCGCGAGCTTGGCCGCGACCTTGGCGATCGGGAAGCCGGTCGCTTTCGAGGCGAGGGCCGATGAACGCGAGACGCGTGGGTTCATTTCAATGACGATCATGCGGCCGTCCGCCGGATTGACCGCGAACTGAACGTTGGAGCCGCCCGTCTCGACGCCGATCTCGCGCAGAACCGCCAGCGAGGCGTCGCGCATGATCTGATATTCCTTGTCGGTCAAGGTCAGCGCAGGGGCGACGGTGATCGAATCGCCCGTGTGAACGCCCATCGGATCGATGTTCTCGATCGAGCAGATGATGATGCAATTGTCCGCCTTGTCGCGGACCACCTCCATCTCATACTCTTTCCAGCCGAGCACGCTTTCCTCGACCAGCACCTCGCTCGTCGGCGAGGCGTCGATGCCCCGTTCGATAATGTCGATGAACTCCGCCTTGTTGTAGGCGATGCCGCCGCCCGTGCCGCCCATAGTGAAGGAGGGGCGGATGATGGCGGGCAGGCCAATGTCATCGAGGATCGCGAGCGCCTGGCTCAGCGTCTTGATCTGATGCGAGCGCGGCGTTGAAAGGCCGATGCGCGTCATCGCCTCGCGGAACAATTCGCGGTCCTCGGCCATGTCGATCGCCTCGGCGCTGGCGCCGATCATCTCGACGCCGAAATCGTCGAGCACGCCCATTTTCTTCAAGGAGAGAGCGCAATTCAGCGCGGTCTGGCCGCCCATGGTGGGCAAAAGCGCGAAGCCGCCGGGAATGGCGTAGCGCTCCTTGGCGATGATCTTGGCGACCACTTCCGGCGTGATCGGCTCGATATAGGTGCGATCGGCCATGTCCGGGTCGGTCATGATCGTCGCCGGATTGGAATTGACGAGGACGATCCGATAGCCTTCCTCGCGCAGCGCCTTGCAGGCCTGTGTGCCGGAATAATCGAATTCGCAGGCCTGTCCGATGATGATCGGACCCGCGCCGATGATGAGGATCGTCGAAATATCAGTCCGCTTCGGCATAAAATCTCTTTCCCCGTCGCGGCGGGCGTTAGAGCAAAGCCAGGCAAAGGGGAGATCCTTTATCCTGACCAGCGACAAGACAACGCCTCGGAGCGGGGCAGCCTGACGATCAGGGCCGCTCCCGGCGTTCCCGAGGGCATGCAAAAAGACCGCGCCGAGCCTTGCGGCCAGCGCGTCCGGGGCGCCTTTGCTCGAAACGGCATTGTTTCGAGGTTCGTTGACTATGGCGCGCGACTGAAGGCGCTGACCCGCGCGCAATTATTAGAGGCATACTCGTGATGAGACGTGTCTAAACCAGAATTCAGCCGCTGTGAACCCGCCAGCTTCAGGCATGCGTCATCGCCGCGCCCGCCATCCGGCGCAAGCGCGCCCGCGCGCCGAAAAAAGCGCCGCGCGCCCTCACTCGCTAGAGATAAGCGTTCTTCAGCGCCGCCTCGGGATAGCGCTCTCCGGCGGCGGCATTGTTCGGAATCATTGTCGAGAGCTCTTCGAGCTCGCCTGCGTCAAGCTTTACCGCGAGCGCGCCGATGTTCTCAAAAAGGCGGCTGGTCTTCGTCGTGCCCGGGATCGGCGTCACATCTTCCCCCTGGCTCATCAGGAAGGCGAGCGCGAGCTGCGCCGTCGTGCAGCCCTTCGCCTCGGCCATCGCCGCGACGCGCTCGGCAAGGCGGCGGTTGTGTGAAAAATTCTCCGGCGCAAAGCGCGGATGTTCGCCGCGCCGGTCACCTGCGACATCAGCCGCCGACCGGATCGCGCCGCCGAGAAGGCCGCGTCCGAGCGGCGAATAGGCGACAAAGGCGACGCCAAGCTCGCGGGTCGTCGCCAGAACCTCCTCGGCCTCGGCGCGATAGAGCAGCGAATATTCCATCTGCACCGCGGCGAGCGGATGAATCCTGTGAGCGCGGCGGATCGTTTCGGGCTTTGCCTCCGACAGTCCGATGGCGCGCACTTTGCCTTTGACGATGAGTTCGGCCATGGCGTCGACGGTCTCGTCGATCGGCACCTGCGGGTCGACGCGGTGCTGATAATAGAGGTCGATATGATCGGCTTTCAGCCGCGTCAGGCTGGCGTCGCAGGCCTTGAGTACATAGTCCGGGCGCCCGTTGACGCGGATTTCTCCGCCGGGCCCGCGGACATGTCCGAATTTCGTCGCCAGCACGACCTCATCGCGCCGCCCGGCGATCGCAGCGCCAACGAGCGTTTCATTATGGCCCCAGCCATACATGTCGGCGGTGTCGAGAAAATTGATCCCGGCGTCGAGCGCCGCCTTGATGACGGCCGCGCCATCGGCGTCCTCGCAGGCGCCATAGACGCCGGAAAAGGACATGCAGCCAAGGCCGAGCGCGGAGACTGTAAGCCCACTCCCTCCGAGGCGATGAAAACGGGTGACGGCGGGCGAAGATTGGGCCATGCGATGGACTGTCCGGAATGAGCGCCGCAACGACTGCGATCGGGAGCTTGCATGGCCGGACAATGTCCTCAGGACCCTTCGGAGCACAAGTCAATATTGACTGATGGCGGAAATCTCGTCCATGTCTCGGCTTTCGGGGATGAGCCATGAACGAAGTTCGAGTGACGGAGCGGTTTCGAAGCGAGCCGCGCGAGGCGCCGGCGCTGAGCCTTCCGCTCGTCAGCGTCATCGTCGTCAATTACAATTATGGCCGGTTCCTCGACGTAGCCGTCGATTCGATCTTTCGTCAGACCTATCCGAACGTCGAATGCGTGATCGTCGACAACGCCTCGACGGACGAAAGTCCCGCCGTCCTGCGCGGGATCGAGGCGCGCTACCCCAAAGCAAAGGTTGTCCGGCGGGCGGCCAATGACGGCCAGACGCCCGCGGCGCTCGATGGGCTCGCCGCGTCGAGCGGCCCCTATGTGATCTTCCTCGACGCCGACGACATGCTGCTGCCGCATGGCGTCAGCTCGCACATTTTCGTGCACCTTTCTTTGCGGGTTCACGTCGGCTTCACGTCCGGCGATCTGCTTCAGGTCCTGAACGATCAGGTGGTGCTGGGTTCGGAGGAAGCTTTCAACCGCGTGATCTGCGCCAATCGCGGCGTCAAAGCCGATTCGGTGCGGCCCTATCGGCACGCTACCGGCCAGGCGTTGGGCGCGCCCTGGCCGGAGGAAGGCTTCGACCGCTCGATTCTCGATCGCATCCGGTTCGTCGAGCCGATGACCAATGAATGGGTCTGGTCGCCGACATCCGGCAATTGCTTTCGCCGTGACGCTCTGGTTCTTTTTGCCGACAATCCCGCCCTTGGCGGCCTTCGCACGGGGACGGATCTTTATTTCTGTCTCGGCGTCAACGCCATCACCGGCAGCGTCCTGATCGATGACGCCATCGGAGTCTACCGCCTGCATGGCGGCAATATCTATTCGAAGCGGCCGCAGCTGCACAATGTTCTGTCTTATCAGCCAGGCTGCTCCGGCGACAGCAATGCCCAGGCCAAGGCGGTTCTCGTCGACCATCTCATTGACCGCGCGGCGTTCTTCCTGCAGCGCGGCTGGACTCCTTTTGATTATGCGCGGCTGCTGCGCCGAATCGACTGCTCGGACCCGGACGCCGGGCCCTTGAGCCCGCGCTGGTCGGCGCGCTCGCGCGTTGCGAGCGTCCTCGTCAAGCGCTTTCCAGAGGTCGCGCCGGTTCTCGGGCCGTGGATCACGAGGGGCTTGATGTTCGCCAGCGGCGCGCCCTGGCCGAGCGTCCTATCCGCGCGCGCCTCGCGCCAGGCGCTTTGACGGCCGCCTGGAGCGCTTTCGGGATCGAATGGAGTCATTCGATCGATCAGAAATCGCTCTAGATTCAAAAGCTTGAGCATATTATTGTCAATCAGATCGAACCGGTCTGATCGGAATATGCTCTGGCCGCTCCGGCGCCTTGAAGGGAAAAGCCCCGCATAGGGTCTTAACGGGATTCTCAAAGGTTGGCTGTACCGCTACAGTGCTGCGAATCAGGCGGCGGTCGGCCTCCATCGAGACCGATTCGGAGACGTGTATGGAGCGGCGCTGGGATCAGCGGGGGGAAACAATGTGGAAGCCGGCGGCGGGGTTGCGTCTTGGCCTCGGCGTTTGTCTCGTGCTGGCCCTCTTCCTCGCGCCGGCATCGGCCGGGATGGAAACAAGCGCCGGCGAGGCTTTGCATCACAGCGCCGAGGCGGCGGGACTTGCGATCATCGCCGGGCTCATCCTCTTTTCGACGCTGACCGCGCTCTTTCATCTGAAGGAACGGCGCCAGGGCGCGCGGCGCGAGAGCGTCCTCACCACTGAGGTCGCCGCTTTGCGGGCGAGGCTCGATCGCGCCGAGCTCTTCCTTGCGGGCGAATCGCAAATCGTCATCGTGTGGGGCGGCCCCGACGACGAACCCGAGATCGAGGGCGATCTCGGCCTCGTCACCCAGGCGTTGATCGCGCATCGCGTGCTCGCCTTCGGCTCATGGCTGCCGCCCGAGATGGCGCGAAACCTCGAAGACAGCGTCGCGCGTCTGCGCGCAAGGGGCGAAGGCTTCCGCTTCGCGGCGACGGATCTTGAAGGCCGTCATCTCGACATTGAGGGCCATCCGATCAGCGGCCTCGCCGTCTTGCGGATCAGGGATGTTTCAGGCGAACGACTCGAAGTCATTCGCCTGCACGAAGTGCAGGCGCGCACCGTCGGCGAACTGCGTTCCTTGTGGGCCATGCTGGACGCCGTTGCGAGCCCCGCCTGGGTGCGCGACGGGGAAGGGCGGCTGACCTGGGTCAACGCCGCTTATGCGCGCGCCGTCGAAGCTAAAGATCCGGCCGAGGCGGTGGCGCGCGGCGTCGAGCTTCTCGAGCGGACGACGCGCGACGCAAGCGCGGAAGCGCGGGAATCAGGTTCGATCTGGCGCGGTCGAGCGCCCGCGATCGTCGTCGGCGAGCGCCGCATCTTCGACATCGTCGACGCGCCGGCGGGCGCGGCTTCCGTGGGAATGGCGATGGACGTGTCGGAGATTCAATCCGCCCGCGACGCGCTCGAACGCGAGATGCAGGCGCATGCGCGAACCCTCGATCAACTCTCGACGGCGGTGGCGATTTTTGATCGCACGAAGCGGCTCGTTTTTCATAACGCCGCTTATCGCCAGCTCTGGAGCCTCGATCAGGCCTGGCTCGATCAGAAGCCGGCCGATTCCGAAATTCTCGACCGCCTGCGCGCGGCGCGGCTGCTGCCCGAACAGGCCGACTTTCGCGCCTGGCAGGCGAGCCTTCTTGGCGGCTATCAGTCTCTCGAGACGGAGGAGCAGGCCTGGTATCTTCCCGACGGCCGCACGCTTCGCATCGTCATCAATCCCAATCCGCAGGGCGGCGTCACCTATCTCTTCGACGATGTGACGGAGCGATTCCATCTCGAACAGCAGTTCAACGCCGCGATCCGCGTCCAGAGCGAAACGCTCGACACGCTGAAGGAAGGCGTCGCAGTGTTCGGCAGCGACGGCCGCCTCAAGCTGTTCAATCCGGCCTTCGCCCGCCTATGGGCGCTGCGGCCGGAACAGCTGGATGATCAGCCTCATATCGACCGCGTGGCGCAGATCTGCGCGCCCCTTTCCGTCGATGAATCGGACTGGAACGAACTGCGCGCCATCGTCGCCGGCCTGCAGGATCATCGCCTCGGGTTTGAAAGCCGCCTTGTCCGGCGCGATCATTCAGTTCTGGATTGCGCCGCCGCGCCGCTGCCGGACGGCGCGACCATGCTGACCTTCATCGACGCCACGGCGGGCGTCAATGTCGAGCGCGCGCTGACCGAACGCAACCAGGCTCTGCTCGACGCCGAGAGGCTGCGCAATGATTTCGTTCACCACGTCTCCTATGAATTGCGCTCGCCGCTGACCAACATCATCGGCTTCATCCAGCTCCTTGGCGACCCCGCGGTCGGCCCGCTCAACGCCAAGCAGTTCGAATATGCCGGCTATGTGACGAAATCCTCCTCCGCGCTTTTGGCGATCATCAACGATATTCTCGATCTCGCCTCGATCGACGCTGACGCCATGGAGCTGTCGTTGGAAGCGATCGACATTGCCGAGACGATGCGCGGCGCGGCCGAGGGCGTGCAGGACCGTCTCGCCGAGTCAAATCTTACGCTGCGCGTCATCGCGATGGACGGCGTCGGCTCGTTTGTCGCGGACGGCAAACGAATCCGGCAGATCCTGTTCAATCTGCTGTCGAATGCGATCGGTTTTTCTTCGGCTGGCCAGACCATAGATCTCGCCGCCCTGCGCCGCGGCGAAGAGATCGTATTCAAGGTGAGCGATCAGGGGCGCGGCATTCCGGCCGATGTCATCGATCATATTTTCGATCGGTTCAAGACGCATACCACGGGCTCGCGCCATCGCGGCGTCGGGCTTGGCCTTTCCATCGTCCGGTCGTTCGTCGAATTGCACGGCGGCCGCATTCTGATCGACTCCGCGCTGGGGGAGGGAACAACGGTGACTTGCATCTTTCCAGGCGAACGTATGAAGGTGAGCGCGATCGAAACAGGGCGGGAGCGTGAACGTAATGGGGGCTGAGGCGGAGCTGGCGACCCGGCCCGAGACAGTGTGGCTGCGCCGCCTCACAGACGAGGCGGCGACGCAGGCTCTCGCTGTCGACATCGCCGAACTGGTCGGCGCCGGCGATCTCATCACGCTCTCCGGCGATCTCGGGGCCGGCAAGACCACCTTCGCCCGCGCCCTGATCCGGCGGCTCACGGGCGAGCCCAATCTCGAAGTGCCGAGCCCGACTTTTCTCCTCATGCAGATCTATGACGGCGGTCCCGCGCCGATCGTACACGCCGACTTCTACCGGATCGAGCGGCCGGACGATCTCGTTGAACTCGGCTGGGACGAGGCGACCGATGGGGCGCTGGTCCTCGTCGAATGGCCCGACCGCGGCGGGCGCCATCTTGGTCCCGACCGGCTCGACATAAAGTTTACGCTCGATCCAGCTTCGGGCGAGGGCGGCGGTCCGGCCGGATCGCGCACCGCGACGGTGACTGGCTTCGGCGCTTTCGCGGCCCGCCTCGCCAGAGCCAAGGCGGTTCAGGATATTCTGGAGCCGACGAGCTGGCGCGACGCGCAGCGCCATTTCATGCAGGGTGACGCCTCGACTCGCTCCTTCGAACGCCTCGTCAAGGACGACGGCTCGAGCGCCGTGCTGATGATCGCGCCGCAGCGTCCCGATGGTCCGCCGATCCGCTACGGCAAGCCCTACAGCGCCATCGCCCGGCTCGCCGAGGACATCAGACCGTTCATCGCCGTCGATAAAGGGCTGCGCAGCCACGGCTTCTCGGCGCCGGAAATCTACGCCTTCGATCTTTCGACGGGCGTCATTTTAATGGAGGATCTCGGTTCTGAGCCGATCGTCAACGACGCCGGCGTCGACATTGAGCGTTACGCCTCGGCGGCTTCGGCTCTCGCCAGGCTTCACGCGACCGCGCTGCCAGACGTCTTGCCGATCGGCGATGATGAGACCTATCGCATCCCGACCTACGATCTCGACGCGCTTTCCATCGAGGTCGAACTGCTCCTCGACTGGTATGCGCCGCATTGCGCGCGCGCGCAGCTCTCTTCCGGCGCCAAAGCGACCTTCGTCAACCTCTGGCGCCGCACCTTGACGGAAGGGTTGACGACGGATTCGACCTGGACCCTGCGCGATTATCATTCGCCGAACCTGATCTGGCTTCCGCGGCGCGAAGGCGTGGCCCAAGTCGGCATGGTCGATTTTCAGGATTGCGTGCTGGGCCATCCAGCCTATGACGTCGTCTCGCTCCTGCAGGACGCGCGGGTGGATGTCCCCGACGTCGCCGAGCTGAAGCTTCTGTCGCACTATGCGCGGCTGCGGCGCGAAGCCGATGCAGGCTTCGACATGGGCGATTTCGCGCGCGCCTATGCGATCTTGGGGGCGCAGCGGGCGACCAAGATCCTTGGGATTTTCACGCGGCTCAATGTGCGCGACCATAAGCCGCATTATCTTGCCCATATCCCGCGCGTCGAAAAATATCTGGCGAAAGATATGAACCACCCGGTTCTGGCGGAGCTCAAGATCTGGTATGAGACAAATCTTCCACGGATCTTCGAAATAGCCGCCTGAGCGCACCATAACCAGGGCCGATATGTCTTTCACTGTGCCAAGCAAAGCGATGGTCTTCGCCGCGGGGCTTGGCACGCGCATGCGCCCCCTCACGGAAACTGTCCCGAAGCCGATGATCAAAGTCGCGGGCAAGCCGATGATCGACCATATGCTCGACCGTTTCGCGCGCGCGGGAACCCGCACCGCCATCGTCAACGTGCATCACCTTGCCGATCAGATCGAGGCGCATCTTTCGACGCGCACGGATCCCGAGGTCATTATCTCCGATGAGCGGGACGAGCTTCTCGATCAGGGCGGCGGCATCGCCAAGGCGCTGCCCCTGCTGGGGAGCGAGCCCTTCTTCCTCGCGAACACGGATGCGCTCTGGCTCGAGGGTCCGCGGCAAAATCTGCGCCGCATGGCCGAAGCGTGGGACCCCGTCAGAATGGATATTCTGTTGCTTGTCGCCGCGACGACGGCGAGCGTTGGCGTCGACTGGCCCGGCGATTTTCTGATGGCTGCGGACGGCCGGCTGACCCGCCGCGCGGAATTTCAGGTCGCGCCGTTCGTCTATGCCGGCGTCGGCATCGTGAAGCCGGAGTTGTTCGCCGCGCAGACGCGCAGAGTGTTTCCGCTGGCGCCATTTTTCTTCGAGGCGGCGCAAAAGGGCCGGCTTTATGGACAAAGGCTGGATGGTTTGTGGCTGCATGTGGGCGTGCCGGAGATGATCGCCGAAGCCGAATGGATCATCTCGCGCAGCGTGCTGTGAGGCGAAACGCCGCTGTCCGCCCTGCATCCGGCTCTCATCAATAAGTTAGAGCATGATGTCGCCCGAAAAATCTGCACCTTTTCGGCGTCATGCTTTAATCCAGCGCTTTCGCGAGCCTGTAGCCGCTTTTCCTGAAGCCGAGGAGAAGAGCCTCCTTCAGCCGGGGGTAAAACGGCCGCACGAGCGCGCCAAGAGCAGCCGAGGCGACCAACGCGCCAATCACAACCGCGCCGGTTTTGACCGGACCATCGGGCCGCTCATGAAGCGCGGCGGCGATCCAGAGCTCCAGCGGGAAATGGAAAGCGTAGATTGCGAAGGTCAGGGCGCCCGCGTGGCGGATCGCTCGTTCGGCCGGTCTCAGCAGGCGTCCGAGTCGCCCAGCGATGGCCATCGCCCCTAGAAGATGAAGGCAGATCAAGGCTCCGACCAAATTTTGCCAGAGGAAATTCTCGGCGATATTGAGATAACGATCAGCTACATTGGCGCCGAGCAGCAGGCGCTGCATTGAGAACAGCCACGGACTGACGTGGAGCGTCTTCAATGCGAAGATCAGGGCTGGCGCTCCAAGGTAAAGCGCGAGGCCCCAGCCTGGGCTCAACTTTAACTTGTCCCGCCTCTGGTAGAGCCATACGCCGAATAGCCATCCAGGCATGAGAAGCAGGATCTGCGGACCCGCGAAAAGTGCGACCGCCGCGACGATCCAGTTGCGCCACGCGCGCGGCGAAAACATGAACGCTGCGAAAATGGCGTAATACCAGGCGATATATCCAATCGACCACAGTGGAATGTTCGAAAGCGGGGAGACTTCGAGGAACCAGGTCTGGTTTTGAAATATGGCTGTCAGGAAGAGCCGCAGCAGGGGATTGTCGAATCCCATATACTCGCCCCAATCCTCATAGGGCGCCGGGGACAGGCGTAATCCGATGCCGTCGAGGATAAAGGTCAGCGCCAGCGCCGGCAACACGATAGACCACAATCTGGCGAGGCGCGACGCGCTATAAACAGCGAGACTGCGTTCGCGCGTCGCCACGACATAGGCGATGACAAAACCTGACAATACGAACGTCGCCTCGATCGCCTCCAGTCCCAAACTGAACTTGAGCCAGTCTCCACCCATCTGCGTCACAAGTCCATGGGAGATGACTATACTCAGCACTGCCAGGAAACGAAACAGGTCAATGTAAAGCGACAATCCTGGAGCCATAGAGCCAGCCTCAATCCTGGAAGAACGGGAGATCTAAACCAAAAATAATACCGTCAAGACGCGGAGAATTCCTGGGATATGATTTCAGCGACGCGCCGAAGACGCGAGAATGACGGCATATTGTGTGCATTTTTTGGCCTATTCTTGGAGATCTTCGCCGCGCTGCCCTGCTCAAGCTCCGTTCCCCGATTGTTCTTGCTGGTCCGCGAGATCTCCGTTAAGCTGAGTATAAGCTGAGAAATGAGGCGTCTCCATGGTCGTCAGAATCGCGACAGTCGCTTTCGAAGGCATCGAGGCTCGGCCCGTCGACGTTCAGGTGCAGATCGCCAACGGCAACGTCGCCTTCACCGTTGTCGGACTCGGCGACAAGGCGGTCGCTGAATCGCGCGAACGCGTGCGCGCCGCCCTCAACGCCTCGGGCCTCGCGCTCCCGGCCAAGCGCATTACCGTCAATCTCGCGCCCGCCGATCTGCCGAAGGAGGGCAGCCATTATGATTTGCCGATTGCGCTCGGGGTCATGGCGGCGATCGGGGCGATCCCTCCCGACGCGTTGCAAAATTATACGGTGCTCGGCGAGCTCGCGCTCGATGGGACGATCACGGCGGTGACCGGCGTTCTTCCCGCGGCGATGGCCGCCAATGCGCGCGGGCAGGGGCTGATCTGCCCGCATGACAGCGGCGCGGAGGCGGCCTGGGCAAGTCAGGATCTTGACGTGCTGGCGCCGATCTCCCTGATCCAGCTCGTCAATCATTTCAAGGGTCTTCAGGTCATGGCCGCGCCGCGCCCGGCGATCCGGCAGGCGGGGGGAGCTTTGCCGGACCTTCGCGACGTCAAGGGCCAGGAAAGCGCCAAACGCGCGCTCGAAATCGCCGCGGCGGGCGGCCATAATCTGCTTTTCAACGGACCGCCCGGCGCCGGCAAGTCCATGCTCGCGGCGCGCCTCCCCTCGATTTTGCCGCCGTTGACGCCGCGCGAATTGCTGGAGGTTTCGCTCATTCATTCGATCTCCGGCGACCTTGCGGGCGGCGCCTTGACCGATCGCCGTCCGTTCCGCGCGCCCCATCATTCCGCATCGATGGCGGCTCTCGTCGGAGGCGGCGCGCGCGCGCGGCCGGGAGAGATTTCTCTCGCCCATCATGGCGTGCTTTTTCTCGATGAATTGCCAGAATTTCAGCCGCAGGTCCTCGACAGCCTGCGCCAGCCGATAGAGACCGGCGAGGTGGCGATCGCCCGCGCGAACCATCGCGTCATCTATCCCGCGCGCTTTCAGCTTGTCGCCGCGATGAACCCTTGCCGTTGCGGTCATGCGACCGACCCGGGATTTGCCTGCAATCGCCAACCAAATGCGCGATGCATCGCGCAATATCAGTCGCGCCTATCAGGGCCTTTGCTGGACCGCATCGACCTTCACGTCGAGGCGCCCGCCGTCGCCGCAGCCGATTTGATGCTGCCGCCGCCCGCCGAAGGGTCCGCCGAGGTCGCCGCGCGGGTCGCCGCGGCGCGGGCGATTCAGGCGCGCCGCTATGCCGAGCTTGGCCTCCAGGGCGTAGGCTCCAATGCCGCCGCTCCATCCGCCGTCATTGAACAGGTCGCGCAACCGGACGCCGGCGGCCTCGCCCTTGTCCAGGAAGCCTCCGACCGGCTCCGTCTCTCGGCTCGAGGATTCCACCGCATTTTGAAGCTCGCCCGCACGATCGCGGATCTCGACGGGGCGGGGACCGTCGGCAGTCTGCATCTGGCAGAAGCGCTCTCCTACCGCGTCGATGCGACGCGCCAGTTACGGGCCGCTTGACCTAACTGTGAAGGTCACGCTTCGTCTGGACGTCTCAGAAACGTGCTACACAAGCGTGAGGCTCATTGGATGCGGTCTGGACAGGCGCCTCTACGCGAGGCGCGCAATGGAGAGAATAATGGATGTCGCCGCTCCGGTTACGGCAGACGCATTGAAATCGGCGCGCGCCAGCGCGACGGCTTTGCGCGACTGGATAGTCGAGAGAGCGCTTCCCCTCTGGTCGACGATCGGCTTCGACGCGCAGCGGGGCGTCTTTCAGGAACGCCTTGACTGGAGCGGACGGCCAGTCGAGACGGTCCCGCGCCGCGCCATGGTGCAAGCCCGGCAGATCTATGTCTTTGCCCATGCGGCGCATCTTGGCTGGTTCCCCGAAGGCGGGCGACTGGCCGAGATCGCGATGAGTTCGCTTTTGCAGAAGTTCCGCGAGGCGGGCGGCGGATCCGGCGGCTTCGCCTTTTCAGTCAGCACGGAGGGCCGCGTCGTCTCGACGGCGCGCGACGCTTACGCGCATGCCTTCATCCTCTTCGCCATCGCCTGGCTCTATCGCCTTAATGGCGATCCGCGGCTAATTGGCCACGCTGACGAGACGATCGCCTTCATTGACGCGGCGCTCGAAGATCGCGCGCATGGCGGTCTCTACGACCAAAGCCCGGTTCATGACCGCAACAAGCGGCAAAATCCGCATATGCACCTGCTCGAGGCCTATCTCGCGCTGGAGGGCGGCGCTCCCGGCCGCGGCTACGGCGAACGCGCCAAGAGCCTCGTCGATCTTTTCAAGACTCATTTGTTCCGCGAGGATCCCGGCGTCCTGCTCGAATATTTCGCCGAGGACTGGAGCGCTCATCCCGATCCGCTGAAGCGCGGCGTCTTTGAACCCGGACATCATTTCGAGTGGGTCTGGCTTTTGGCAGAATATGAGAAACTCACCGGCGAGGATCTGCGGCGGTGGATTTTGCCGCTCGATCGCATCGCCCGGCGCAATGGGCTCGCGGAAGACGGGATGATCTTTGATGAAGTCGACAGCGAGATGCGCGTTCTGAAACGCTCGCACCGGATCTGGCCGCATACGGAAGCGGCGAAGGCGGCGGTCGCCCGGTGGGAGATGGGCGACGACGCTTCGCCGCGCTTCGCCGCCGCGATGATCGACGCGCTGCGGACAGGTTTTCTCGACAGGCCATTCGTCGGCGGCTGGACCGATCATATCAGCGCGGACGGAAGCCCTCTTGTCGATTACGCGCCGGCGAGCTCGCTTTATCATCTGTTCCTGGCGACGGCGGAGACATCGCGCGCCTTTCCCCGCAGCCCACCGGCTGAACCGCAGGAGTCCTAAGCTCAAGCTTTTGCCCAGGCGCGCTTTCACGATAGACTTCAGCTATGTTCTGGCTGGATCCTTGCTAGCCCTTCCTTCACTCCCGAGGCGTCGTGGCTGCGCCGCCAACGCCTTTCTATTGTCGATTGGATCTTAAATGCTTCCTATTCTCGATCGCTTTGCGAAAGCTCGCGTCGCGGTGATCGGCGATCTAATCCTGGATTGCTATCTGCACGGGGACGTCAGCCGGATCTCGCCTGAGGCTCCGGTTCCTGTCGTGCGCTCTCTTTCGGAGGAGGTGGTCGCCGGCGGCGCCGCGAATGTCGTCGCGAATCTTGCAACGCTCGGCGTCGTCGTCGACGTCGTCGGCCTGACCGGCCTCGATAACGCCAGGGACAGTCTGATCGATCGTCTCCAAACGCACGGCGAAATCGACATATCCGGCATGATCGGCGTCGCGGACCGCCCGACGACCAGAAAGCTCAGGGTTTTGGGCGCGCATCAGCAGATCGTTCGCGTCGATCATGAAGACACCTCGCCATGCGGCAGCCAGGTGGAAGATCAGCTTCTGGAGGCCGCTCTCAGCGCCGTGGACCGGGCCGACGTCGTGATTTTGTCGGACTATGGCAAGGGCGTCCTCTCGCAGCGCGTCCTGCGGGAGGTCATCGCCAAATGCAACGCGGTGGAGAAGAAAGTCCTTGTCGATCCCAAGCAGCTTGACCTTTCAGCCTATAGCGGCGCGTCGATTCTCACGCCAAACCGCAAGGAACTGACCGCCTCGACGCGGTTGCCCTGCGAGACCGACGCCGAGGCGCTGGTCGCGGCGGCCGCGGCCCAGGAGATGAGCGGGGCCAATATTCTGCTGACGCGTTCCGAAAAAGGCATGTCCTTCTTTCCGCTCTCCGGCGAGCCGATCCATCTTGCAACCGTCGCGCAGGATGTGTTCGACGTGTCTGGCGCGGGCGACACAGTGATCGCCGTGATGGCGGCCTCGCTGGCGACAGGCCTCTCCGTCCGCGACTCGATGAAACTCGCCAATCACGCGGCCGGCATCGTCGTCGCCAAAGTCGGCACGGCCTGCGTCATGCCGGAGGAGCTTGCCGCCTCGCTCGCGGCCGAACTGGCCTCGCCCTCGGTCAATGACGGGCGCCACATTTCCCGCGAGGAGGCCGTCGCCCAGCGCTGGGCCTGGGCCAGGGAGAAGCTTACCGTCGGCGTCGCCAACGGCTGTTTCGATCTTTTGCATCCCGGCCATGTGTCGCTCATCAAGCAGGCCGCCGCAGCGTGCGACAGGCTTATCATGGCCCTGAATTCGGACGCCTCCGTGCGCCGTCTTAAAGGGCCGAGCCGTCCCATCCAGGATGAAGAGTCGCGTGCGGCGGTGATGGGCGCCCTCAAAGGCGTCTCCGCCGTCGTGCTTTTCGATGAAGACACCCCGCTCGAACTGATCAAGGCCTTGCAGCCCGACATTCTGGTCAAGGGCGCCGATTA
This sequence comes from Methylocella tundrae, assembly GCF_038024855.1. Taxonomy (NCBI): domain Bacteria; kingdom Pseudomonadati; phylum Pseudomonadota; class Alphaproteobacteria; order Hyphomicrobiales; family Beijerinckiaceae; genus Methylocella; species Methylocella tundrae. The sequence goes on along the minus strand of NZ_CP139089.1, from coordinate 1,229,214 downwards.
TACGGAAGACAATGTCGTCGGCGCCGAGATCGTCAAGGCGCGCGGCGGCCGCATCGTCCTCGCGCAACTGTCGCCCGGACAGTCGACGTCGAAGCTCGTTGCGACCTCGAAACTGCTCGCAAAAACAGAAACCACCTATTGAGCGGCGCCGTGGCGCGCAACTGAGAGCAGGGCCTCGGCTTTGCGTCACTTCGGCGTTTCAGCGCGGCTGCTTGCGTCGATTGCAGCAAGCGCCTGATTGACGAGCGCCTCGATCGGCTGTGATGCGTCGAGGCGCCGCCAGTCGATGATCCCGACCGCCTCCCGCGCCTGCGCGGCGGCGATTTCGGGGCCGGCGTCCGACGCATCATCCTTGCGGCGCGAAACCCGTTCCAGCCTGATCCCGGTTGGCGCTTCGAGCCAGAGACCCGTGAATCGCGCCCCCGCGCTTTTGCCGATATCGGCCTGCGCCCGCTCTTCGGCTGTTCGGTGGGCGGCGTCGAGGACCACGCTCTGGCCCGCTGCGAGCGCCGTCGCCGCGAGATCGCGCAAACGGTGGTAGACGATCACCGAGATTTCCGGCCGGTAGGCCTGCTGCGGCAAGGTCTCGAATTCGCCGGCGTGAAGAAAGCGCTTTCGCTCGATGTCGCTGCGCAGATGGACCGCGCCGGGCGGACGGCCGATCAAAGGCGCGATTTTTCGTGCGAGCGAGCTTTTCCCGGTCCCCGAGAGGCCGCCGACGGCAACGAGCTGAAGCGGCTCCGGCACAAAAAAGGCGCGGGCGGCGGCGAACAGCGCCCGCGCCGCGGCGATCGTCGTGGCCGTTTTGCAAGGTTCGAGGTTGGTCACTTTGGCGCGGATCGCCGCGCGCAGACTGAGAAAAAGCGGCAGCGCGGCCAGCGCCTCAAGCTGCCTTTCGACGTCGTCGCACTTCGAAAAATAGCGGTTCATCAGCAAATTGGCCTCGATCTTCAGGCCGCGCGTCCAAACATCCATCAGCAGAAAGGCAAGATCATAGAGAATGTCGCAGGTCGCCAGCCGCTCGTCGAATTCGAGCGCGTCGAACAAAACGGGCGTGCCGTTTATCATGGCGATATTGCCTAAATGGAGATCGCCGTGGCAGCGACGCACTTCGCCTGCGGCTTCGCGCCGCTGGAGCAGCGATTTTAAGCGCTCGAAACTGTCCAGCATGCGGCGCTTGAGGTCAGCCGTTTCACCGGCCGGAAACACACCGGGAGCGCCTTCAAGGGACGCCATCGTTTCTTCGATTTGAGCGCGCAGGGCCGCCGGCGCGTCCCTGTCGCGCATGATCGGCGCTCTTCGGTGCGAGGCGGCGACCGCCTCGGCGAGCTTTTCGACGAGCTTCATATCGAGTTCGCCGCGCGACGCGAGCCGATCCATCGCACGGTTTTCGTCGAAGCGGCGCAGATGCACAGCCCATTCGATGATTTCGCTGCCAGAGCCAAGCTTTAAGCGGCTGTTCTCGCGTGAAATGGGAACAACGCCGAGATAGATCTCCGGCGCATTTCCCTTGTTGACGGCGATCTCGCTCTCACATGCCGCGCGCCGTTTTTCCAGCGTCGAAAAATCCATGAAGGGAAAGTGCACGGCGCGCTTGACCTTGTAGACATGTTTGCCGGCGAGGAAAACGGCGGCGCCATGCGTGTCGATCCTCACCACCGGCTCATCGAGCCCATACGTCGCGGAATCTGCGAGGAACGAGAAAACCTCCGACTGGTCCGGCTTTTGGCTACGCTCAGCTTCGTTCATTTGAAAGTCTCGCTGTGGCTTTGAGATCGCAGCGCCAGGCGCGAGCATCGCCGTAGGATTGTGGCGCTTTGAAGCGGAGGCCTCGTTCGCGCGCTTTCAGCTTGCCGCGACGGGCGGGCCTTGTTACTCCCAAAAGAAATTTGCGAGGTTCGTCCTCGATCCTTCCCGAAATCGTCTCGAGTTTAAGATCCATCATGGTCATCCCGCGCCGGTCATCCCTGGATGCCGCTGAAACAAACGCCGCCGGCGCAAGATTTCTGATCGTTGAAGCGCGCTTTTACGACGCTATTGGCGCGATGCTTCTCGCCGGCGCGGAGGCGGCGCTGAGCAGGGCTGGAGCGCGCCATGACGTCCTCACCGTGGCGGGCGCCCTCGAAATTCCCATCGCCATGGCGATCGCGCTCGACCATGCGGAGAAATCGGGCGAGCCCTTCGCCGGCGCGATTGCGCTTGGCTGCGTCATTCGGGGAGAAACCTATCATTTCGAAATCGTCTCCAATGAAAGCGCGCGCGCTTTGATGCAGCTTGGGGTGGCGCGTCAGCTTGCTCTCGGCAATGGCGTCCTGACCGTCGAAACCGAGGCCCAGGCTTTGGAGCGGGCGGACCCCGGCCGGGGCGATAAGGGAGGCGACGCCGCGCGCGCTGCTCTTGGCCTTCACGCGCTCAAACAGAAAATAGGAGCGCTCTGATGGCCAATGCCGATGGACGCTCCGCAGCCCGCCTCGCCGCCGTTCAGGCCCTCTATCAAATGGAAGTGTCGGAAAAAGGTTTGAACGAGACCTTCGCTGAATTCGAGTCTTTCTGGATCGGCAATGAAATCGAAGGCCAGCGCTACAAGGCGGCTGAAGTTGCATTTTTTCGCGATATTCTAACGGGCGTGCTGGCCGATCAAGGCCCCATCGACCGGGCGATCGATCAAACGCTTGTCGACGGCTGGCCTCTTGCGCGGGTCGATGCGGTTTTGCGCGCCATTTTGCGCGCGGGCGCCTATGAACTGAAGAAGCGCGCCGACATTCCCGCGCGCGTCTCAATCAAGGAATATGTCGATGTCGCCGGCGCTTTCTTCGATCGCGAAGAGGCCGGGATGGTCAATGCGGTGCTGGACGGCCTCGCCCGCCGTTACCGCGCCGCCGAATTCGAGCCGCGCGCTTAAGAGGCTGAGTGAGGCCGGGCATCTGACGCAACTCACCGAGGACGAGCTGATCGCGGCCTATTTTGCGCCGCTCGCGGGCGACGCGGGGTTGCGGCTCAGCGACGACGCGGCCCTTTTGCGCGCTCCCTTGGGACGCGAACTCGTCCTCACCAAGGATATGCTCGTCGCGCGCGTGCATTTTTTCAGTAACGATCCGCCCGCGGCCATCGCGCGCAAGGCGCTGCGCGTCAATCTGTCGGACCTCGCCGCCAAGGGCGCCGAGCCTTTGGGATTCCTGCTTGGGCTCGCCTTGCCGGAAGACTGGACGACGGACTGGCTCGGGGCCTTCGCGAAGGGGCTCGGCGAGGACGCGGCCCTCTTTCAATGCCCGCTGCTTGGCGGCGATACCGTCAAGACGCCAGGGCCTCTCACGATCTCGATCACAGCCATCGGCGCCGTGGCTCCGGGAAAAATGATTTTACGCGGCGCCGCCGAGCCTGGCGATCTCATCTATGTAACAGGAACCATCGGCGATGCGGCGCTCGGCCTCAAGCTTCGGCTTGGCGCGACGTGCGATCAGGACTGGATTGGCGCCCTGAATGAAGCCGACGCGGCTTTTCTGCTCGATCGCTTTCTGCTGCCGCAACCGCGCCTCGCGCTGAAAGGAGCGCTCGCATCAAACGCCCATGCCGCGATGGACGTTTCCGACGGTCTTACCGGCGATCTTTCCAAAATGCTGCGCCTTGCCGGACTGACGGCGAAGATCCCGGCAGCAAATATTCCCCTCTCGCGCGCGGCGCGGGAGGCTTTGAGGTTGGAGCCAAAGCTCATCGAGCCGGTCTGCGCTGGCGGCGACGATTATGAAATTCTATGCGCCGTTCCGCTTGCCAAAAGCGCGGCGTTCGAGGCGGCGGCTCAAGCAGCCGGGGTCATGGTGAGCGCAATCGCCAGCGCCGCGCCGGGAGATGCGCCGCCCGTGTTCGAGGACAGGGAAGGACGAAAACTGATCTTCGCCCGGCCTTCCTTTCAGCATTTTTAGCTTTCACCGGGCAATGGCGACAGCAACGGCTTCAATGGTCCGCACGAAGCCGGCCGGCAGTTTACCCGACATTGGGCGGCAGATCGCTTGCCCAGAAATCCAGTCTCATCGGGGAAAGCCCTCTGTCGGACTCGCTATGGGTTAGAAAGTCGTTTCCTTTAATGCTTTTATCAAACGCCGGCAGGAAGATATCGTTTGCGATGGGTCCCGATGGATTCGCCAGAATGGCCTGCAAATCAGCGTCGCGGGGCGGCCCCGCGACAAATTTATCCAATATTGTAAACGAGCCCCATTCGGATGCGGATGGAACTCCCGATCTCCAGAAAAAATCAACCTTGTGCGCGACGCGCCAGTGGAAGTGCGCCAGATAGTTGCGAGACTGGTCGGGAGCGATCGCTGTAAGAATCGTCCAGAATTCACAATCATGTTTAAAGTCATACAGAAAATTATTGATGTTCGACGCTGTATGGTTCTGCATCAGCAGCGGCACGCTTAAACGCGGTTCATCATGCGCGCTTGGACTGGCCAGCGATCCTGTGAATTTGGATTTGCCGTCTGGGTCGCGCATCCACGGAATGGTGGATTTGTTCAAACAATCGAGCAGCGTTTGACTCGAAATTGCTGGAGTGGCGTCACAGACGATTGAGCCTTCCGATTGAACTCTCCCAGTATAGCGCGTCCTCAAAGCTGTTTGACGCACGATCTGAAAGAAGCCGACTTTCCAGCCGTCGAGCGCGTCTCCGGGCGCCATCGAGAATCGGACCCGCGCATCCGCCTTAAAACCGAATGCCGCCAATGCTTTTTCATCTTTGTTGCTCGTGAAGAACGCAGCGGATCCAGGCGCGGCCGGCACGATTTTGCCCGGGAAATTGAGGATAACGGCGAGCGGCCTCACATCATCGGCATGAACGGTAATCTGGATCGATGACATGTCGATACTAACAGTCATTTGGCCTCCCAAGCAATCTGGAGGGACAAGTCAGGACACTTTCATGCCATAAGTTGACGGATCCGGTAACAAGCGCGGCTGCTGTTCCTTGCGCAGCATCTCTTCGTCGAGCGCGGCGATCGTCATCTTGCCAACGATGTTGTCTACCTCGTTTTCATACGTGTAGTTGATGATCTTTCTTTTTCTTTTGAACGCCAAAACTGCGGCGACGGTGGATTGACCATAGCGGCAGGTCTGCAGATCGTCGGTCGACACAGATAAATTATCAAGCGCGAACAAGGCCGAATGTATCTTGGACACATGGTCTCCCGTCGCCCCCTCGTTGATGTGAGCGGAATTATCGACGAGGCAGGCCTCAAGCGCGGGATCGCCTTTGAAGAGTTTCGATCGCAGCCCCATTTCTCGCTCCGAAGAGGACTCGCCACGATGGCGGAGGGTAAGCCTGGAAATGATGTCATAAATTATTAGTTGACAATATCAGAAAATGGCGAACCCCCAAACGGGCGAAGACGAGGTTCAAGCTCTCGAGTCCGGCGGCGCAGCGGCGCGGGAATCGCGGCGGCCCCGGCCCAACGCAGCCAGTCGAGCCCCAGTTTCCGCATTTTTGTAGAAGCTCATGATTACATGGGTATTTCTTGCCAATTGTCGCCGATCGCGCAACCGATAAAAGCCTTCCGAATTTGATCGGTTCGATTGCGCCCCGCGGCGGTTTCTGCAAAACTCATTCATCAGGCGCGAGCAACGTCTCTTCAAAGCCTCAACAAAAGATCAAGGTAGGAAACTGATGAACGCCATTTGGCTTGTCATCCTGGCAGGGCTTTTATCCATTGTTTACGGGGTGACGACATCCTCGAAGCTGATGTCGGAGAGCGCCGGCTCGGCGCGAATGCAGGAAATCGCGGGGGCCATCGCCGAGGGCGCGCAGGCTTACCTCAAACGCCAATATCTGACCATCGCCCTTGTCGGCGTCGTCATTTTTCTCGCTTTCTGGTTTTTCATGAGCGGGACGATCGCGATCGGCTTTCTCATTGGAGCCGTTCTGTCCGCCGCCGCCGGCTTCGTCGGCATGAACGTCTCGGTGCGCGCCAATGTGCGCACGGCGCAGGCCGCCTCGCGATCGCTTGCCGCCGGACTTGATATTTCGTTCAAGGCAGGCGCCGTCACCGGCATGCTCGTCGCCGGCCTCGCGCTGCTCGGCGTCGCCTCATATTTTTATGTGCTGACCGGGCCGCTGGGTTTCGCGCCGAACAGCCGGCCGACCATCGATTCGCTCGTCGCCCTCGGCTTCGGCGCTTCGCTGATCTCGATTTTCGCCCGCCTTGGCGGCGGCATCTTCACCAAAGGGGCCGATGTCGGGGCCGATCTCGTCGGCAAGGTCGAGGCCGGAATTCCGGAGGATGATCCACGCAATCCAGCGACCATCGCGGACAATGTCGGCGACAACGTCGGCGATTGCGCCGGCATGGCGGCGGATCTCTTCGAGACCTATGCCGTGACCGTCGTCGCCACCATGGTCCTCGCCGCGATCTTTTTCGTCGGTCAGCCGGTTCTCTACAGCGCCATGCTCTATCCGTTGGCGATCTGCGCGACCTGCATCGTGACCTCGATCGCTGGAACCTATTTCGTCAAGCTCGGCGCCGATGAATCGATCATGGGCGCGCTTTATAAGGGTCTGATCGCGGCAGGCGGCCTGTCCATCATCGGACTGGCGCTCGCGACAACCGTGACGGTCGGCTGGGGAACCATCGGCGTCGCCAACGGGACGCCGATCTCGGGGGCGCATTTGTTCGTTTGCGGCCTGATCGGCCTGATCGTCACCGGCTGCATTGTCGTGATCACGGAATATTATACCGGGACCGGCAAGCGTCCGGTGGTGTCGATCGCCCAGGCCTCCGTCACGGGACACGGCACCAACGTCATTCAGGGCCTCGCCGTGTCGCTTGAATCGACAGCGGCGCCCGCGCTCGTCATCATCGGCGGCATCATCGCAACGAGCCAGCTCGCGGGCCTCTACGGCACCGCGATCGCCGTGACGACGATGCTCGGAATCGCCGGCATGATCGTCGCGCTCGACGCTTTCGGGCCGGTGACCGACAACGCGGGCGGCATCGCTGAAATGGCCGGCCTGCCGAAGGAGGTCCGCCGCGTCACGGACGCGCTCGACGCCGTCGGCAACACGACAAAGGCTGTGACAAAAGGCTATGCGATCGGATCGGCGGGTCTTGGCGCCCTTGTGCTGTTCGCCGCCTATAGCCACGATCTCGAATATTTCGCCGCAAATCCCGGTCAGTTCCCATATTTTAAGGGGATTGGCGCGATCTCCTTCGATATCTCCAACCCTTATGTCGTCGCCGGGCTTATCTTCGGCGGGATGATACCCTATCTGTTCGGAGGCATTGCCATGACGGCGGTGGGGCGCGCCGCCGGCTCCGTGGTGGAAGAAGTGCGGCGTCAGTTCAGGGAGAAGCCTGGCATCATGCAAGGGACGGAGCGCCCTGATTACGGCCGGGCGGTCGATATGCTGACCAAGGCGGCGATCAAGGAAATGATCGTTCCCTCGCTCCTGCCGGTGCTGGCGCCGATCGTCGTCTATTATGGCGTGCTGCTGATCTCCGGCTCCAAGGCTTCGGCTTTCGCGGCGCTTGGCGCCTCGTTGCTCGGCGTCATCGTCAACGGCCTTTTCGTCGCGATCTCGATGACTTCCGGCGGCGGCGCCTGGGACAACGCCAAAAAAAGCTTCGAGGATGGCTTCGTCGACAAGGATGGCGTCAAGCATTTCAAGGGCGGGGAGGCGCATAAGGCGTCGGTGACCGGCGATACGGTCGGCGATCCTTATAAGGACACGGCCGGTCCCGCGGTAAACCCGGCGATCAAGATCACCAATATCGTCGCTCTGCTGCTGCTCGCCGCGCTGGCCCATTGAGAGGCCGCGCGGCCAGTTTGCAACCGCATCCGGCGCAAACCTCAGGCGACGTCCGCCTGAGGGATACAAAGCGCTCTTTGCTTATAATCTGTTTGTGAATTGTCCCGTCGCGCGCTGCGCGGGCGGACTGAAAACGCTGGAGCCGGATGGCTTTGGGCGGGATCGCGCCACGATCCCATCCAAAGTCTAAATCCGTCTCTCATCAATAAGTCAGGGCATGATGTCGTGCGAAAGCCGGTCTTCGCTTCTCGGCGGCCGGCTAGAAGTGCATCAGGTTAAGGAACATTCCCTTGAGGAGAGATGATTCGGCGCCGGCCGTCGGTGTCGTCCGTGAGACGAAATCGAACACTTTGCCGTCCTGAACGCCGTAATTGGCGACGCGCTCGACCTTCTTGTTCTTGTCGAAGTAAACGGCGAAGACGCGCTGGTCTATGAGCTTCGGCTGCATGAATGCAAGGCCGTGGTCTGTGACCTGCGTCACGTAGTACCAGGCGTCGCCGCCCACCGTCGACGTCGTGGTCGGCGTTCCAAGAAGGGTCAGGATCTGCTCCGCGGAGGAGCCTACTCTTACCTGATCGAAAGTGCGGGCGTCGGTCTGATAACCGTGGATGACCTGACCGTCATAGCCGAGGCAGCCGCCAAGGCCGAGCGAAAGCGCCGCCGCCAATGCGATTTTCAAGCTGACCGATCGGGAGCCTGAAGCCGGCGCCTTCTTGCTGCGAACATTGGCCGCGATGCCGAACCACATTCTTTGAAGCCTCCGGCTGAAGTCGTGTTGAAGAGATTGAAAGCCGGCCGTCAGTTGCATTTACGGCGAGGCTGAGCGATGCCTAACCTCCGGCTATGTCAAAAGCAAGATATCGCTCCAGGGCTCGAGCCGGAACCGTGCGGCCTTCGCCCGCAGCAATTTGGCCATTCGAGGTTAAGCCGAGGTGAATTTCAGCCCGGCGAAACGTGGATATTTACGCATGCTTTCGAGCCTTTTCCGCCGCTCCGCCAATCGTCCGGTGCTTGATCGCCTGCATGGCGAGATCATCGCGGCCGCGCGCGAGCCGGCGCTTTACGCCGATTATGGCGTCCCCGACACTTTCGAGGGGCGCTTCGAGGCGATGACCCTCCACGCAACGCTTGTCTTGCGGCGCCTCAACGTCATGGCGGCTCCAGCGCCCGACCTCGCCCAGGACCTTGCCGACGCCATTTTCGCGCATCTCGATGCGACGCTGCGCGAAATGGGCGTGGGAGACGCGGCCGTTCCGAAGCGCATGAAAACTCTTGCCGAGGCTTTCCTTGGGCGCGGCGTCGCCTATGATCAGGCCTTGCGCGCGGACGCCTCGGCGCTCCTCGCGGCGCTGGCGCGCAATGTTTACGCGGACCGTGCCGACGCGGCGCGTCTTGCGCGTTATGTAAAGGCTGCGAGCGCGGCCCTTGAGGAAGCCCCGTTTGAAGCTTTCGCCAAGGGGCCGGTTCCCTTTCCAAAGCCCGCGGCGATTATTTGACGACCATAAGGTCAAGGAGGCGATTGCGATGAAATCGAACAGCGACGCCAGCTCCAGGAAAGCGCCGCGAGGGAACGCCGAGGCCCGCGCGAGCGAAGTTCCCAATCTGTCGCGCCTCGTCGAGGTGGATAATATTCCGGACGCAGGGCTAGACATTTCAGTGCGGGCCGATGCGGCTGAACGCGCGGCAATCGCTAAAGCCAACGGCCTCGTCGCCGTCGAAAGTCTTGAGGCCGACCTTGACGTGGTCAAGGAAAGCGCGAAAAAATTCAGGATCACCGGCCCGCTGCGGGCGCGCATTGTGCAGGCCTGCGTCGTCAGCCTTGAGCCCTTTGAAAGCGAAATCGAGGCGCAGGTCGAAGCCGATTTTCAGAATTTCGTCGAAAAAGCCGCGCCGCGGGCAAGGTCTGCGCGGCGGGCGGAGGCCGAAGCCGAGCCGGAGCCATCCTTCGCCGCGCAGCTCGATGCGCCTGATCCCGTCGTCAATGGGCGGATCGACGTTGGCGCGCTTGTGGAGGAATTCCTTGTCCTCAGCCTTGATCCTTATCCGCGCAAACCCGGCGTCCAATTCGAAGGCGCCGAATGTCCCGGCGCGCCGGATGAACCAGCTTCTCCCTTCGCGGTTTTGAAAAAGCTGAGGGATTAAGACTGAGCGGAGGACATCCCGCGGGCGGCGAATTTGGCAGGACTTGCGCCTGCGCCCTGAAACATGGGCTTTTCTCAGAATCCTGCGCCGCGTGTTTTGGGCGCCACTACCATCTCGTAAGTTTATCCTATATTTGAAGCCAAGGGAGCGTCAGAGTCCCATCGAAACTCCATAACGCTGAACGTCAGAAAGCCGGTTCACCTGAGAGCGCCTGATCTCGAAAGCCATGGGAATGACTGGATCAGGCCCTTTGGTTTGCCTCGATTTAGCATGGGCCGTCGCCGATCAGGACGAATTTTCAACTCCTTACCACATGATCTTTAGATCTGCCGCGAACGTGGCGCCTTGGCGCGCATGACCTGAGTTGCGAACCTTATGATGAAGCCAGTGCGAATAGCGCTCGACGCGATGGGCGGCGATTTTGGACCGGAGGTTATGCTTCCAGGGGCCGCGCGCGCGCTTGAGCGAGGCTCGGATATCGCCTTCTCGATTTTTGGCGACGAAAAGCTGATCGGCCCTTATCTCGCAGCCAATCCAGGGCTCGCCGCCGTCTCCAGCCTGCGTCATACGGATGTCGCGGTCCGGATGGACGACAAGCCGAGCCAGGCGCTGCGCGCCGGGCGGCGCAATTCGTCGATGTGGCTGGCGATCGAAGCTGTCAAGAAGAACCAGGCCGACATCGCCGTTTCGGCCGGCAACACCGGCGCATTGATGGCCATGGCGAAAACCTGCCTGCATACCATGCCGAACGTCGATCGGCCGGCGATCGCGGCCATCTGGCCGACCGTGCGGGGTCGGACGATCGTGCTCGACGTCGGCGCCTCGATCGGCGCCGATGCGCAGCATCTCGTCAACCTCGCCATCATGGGGGCTGCGATGGCGAGGATCGTTCTCTCCGTCGAGCGTCCGACCGTCGGCCTTTTGAATATCGGCTCCGAGGAGATGAAAGGGATCGACGAGGTGAAGAAAGCTTCGCGCCTTTTGCGGGAGGCCGCCTTGCCCAACCTTGACTATGTCGGCTTCGTCGAGGGCGGCGACATCGGCAAAGGCACGGTCGATGTCGTCATTACGGAGGGGTTTGCGGGCAATATCGCCCTGAAGACGGCTGAGGGCACCGCCAATCAGATGGCGCAGTATCTCCGCGAAGCGCTGAGCGGCGATCTCCTGTCGAAGATCGGCTATCTTCTGGCGCGCAAAGGCTTTGCCGCGCTCAAGGTCAAGATGGACCCCCGCAACGTCAATGGGGGCGTCTTCCTCGGTCTTGATGGAGTCGTCATCAAGAGCCACGGCCATTCCGACGTTTTTGGCACCTCCGTGGCCATCGAAATCGCCTATAAAATCGCGCGCCACCAGCTTCTTGGCCAGATACGCGAGGCGCTCGCGAGATCGCATGAAGCGCGCGCGCCGAAGCTCAGCGGCGCCAGCCAACCTGCAACCGCGCCGTCTCAATCCTGACCGGCTTCGATTGGATCATTTGCTTTGATAGATGCAGCCAAAGGCAAGCTCCGTTCCGTCGTCGTGGGACTTGGCTCTTACCTTCCCAAACGGATCGTCAGCAACGCCGATCTCGAAAAGTCGCTCGACACGACCGATGAATGGATCGTGCAGCGGACCGGGATAAGGCAACGCCATGTCGCGGCCGAAGACGAGCCGACGTCAATACTTGGCCTGAACGCCGCGCGCGCCGCGCTGGCGGACGCAGGCTTGACCGCCGACGACATTGATCTTGTCATCGTCGCGACCTCTACGCCCGATTATACTTTCCCAGCGGTCGCCACTCAGATTCAGGCTGGCCTTGGCATGCATCACGGCGCGGCCTTCGATCTGCAGGCCGTTTGCTCCGGCTTCATCTTCGCCGTCGCCACCGCCGACAAGTTTCTTGTGTCAGGCTCTCACAAGCGCGCGCTCGTGATTGGCGCGGAGACATTTTCGCGCCTGCTCGACTGGAACGACCGGACGACATGCGTTCTCTTTGGCGACGGCGCGGCGGCGATCGTGCTCGAAGCCACGCCCTCCGCGGGAACTTCGAGCGATCGCGGCGTGCTGACATCGCACCTTCGCTCGGACGGGCGTCATCGCGAAAAACTCTACGTCGATGGCGGCCCATCCTCGACGAAGACCACCGGCGTGCTGCGCATGGCGGGGCGGGAGGTCTTTCGCCATGCCGTCGGCATGGTCACGGATGTCGTCACCGAGGCTTTCGCCGCGACCGGCACGACCGCTGAGGATCTCGACTGGTTCGTGCCGCATCAGGCGAATCGCCGAATCATCGACGCCTCCGCTGAAAAACTCGGCATTGACGCGCGCAAGGTCGTCATCACCGTCGATATGCACGGCAACACTTCCGCGGCTTCCATTCCGCTCGCCCTCGCGGTCGCACGCGACGATGGCCGGATCAAGCGCGGCGATCTTGTCATGATCGAGGCAATGGGCGGCGGCTTTACCTGGGCTTCCGCGCTGATCCGCTGGTAAAAGGCGCGGGCAATCCAGCGTCAGACGCCTTGATTTGACCTGTGATTTGCTCCAGACTTCGCGGGCCATCGTTTTCAATCAACCGGCGGCGTCAATCAATCCGATAGATTTCGTTTGATCTATACGCCTTCCCGGCCGACGGAAACCTGCGCGAAACGCTGGACTCGCGACTTTCCTCGGCTACACTTTATGTATCGCCTCGGATCGGCTCCGGTCAGGTCCCCGCTTTTGGGCACGGTCACATCGTCTGAATTAAGCTCAGACGCAAGGTTCGCTCGGACAGACAAGAGATTGAAGGATGACAAAGTTTGCAACCATATCCGCCGCAGGTAAGCTTGCAGACACGCCTGCGGAGCAAATGGTTGATGCGCTCCCAAAGCTTGACGCGCGGACGATTACGCGCGTGGATCTCGCCGAGGCAGTCTACCGCTGTGTCGGCCTGTCGCGAAAAGAATCCGGCGCCCTCGTGCAGATGGTTCTGAATGAGCTGTCGGACGCCCTGGCCCAGGGCGAAACCGTCAAATTGTCCTCCTTCGGCTCCTTTGTCGTGCGCTCAAAATCCGAGCGCGTCGGGCGTAACCCTAAGACCGGGATCGAAGTGCCGATTACGCAACGCCGCGTTCTCGTGTTCAAGCCGTCGAGCGTGCTCAAGGGGCGCGTCAATGGCCAGACCGTGACGGAGGACGACGCATAGCCGAAGCGCGCCCTGAATGCTTTACATGATTTGATCGACATAACCGATTGGGAGCGCGATCGCGCCTACGGCCTGGAGCCCGAAGCGAAATGGACAAGAGCGCCGACGCTTTTCGAACAATCAGCGAAGTCGCCGAAGAGCTTGATCTGCCGCAGCATGTGCTGCGTTTCTGGGAGACGCGTTTTCCGCAGATCAAACCGATGAAGCGCGCTGGCGGGCGCCGTTTTTATCGCCCGAACGACATCGACATTCTTCGCGCTATCAGGCGGCTCCTTTATAGCGAAGGCTATACGATCAAGGGCGTGCAAAGGATCCTGAAAGAGCAGGGCGCGCGGGCGGTGATCGGCGCCGGACTCGCCGCCGCAGACGTCGGCGTTCATGCCGCCTCGCCAGCCGCGCCTCAAGCGCGCGCGGCGCGCGGCGACGATTTATTCAGCCAGCCCGCGGATCCCGCCGTACTCGACGAGGATTCAAATTACACTGTGCCAGAAGGCATGGCCGCGATGAGCGATCAGGGCGCGGCTCATACGGGCGCCGAAACGGGCGCCGGCGCCGGAGCCCTGAACACGGAAGCGATCGGGCGTTTGAAGTCGATCGTGCGCGAACTCGACGAATGCGAGCGGATGCTCGACGCGGCCCGCCGGCGTTAGGCGGCCTTTCCCGGACTGCTGTGATTTTGTACTCATTTCATCCGAAAGCGGCGCGCGATTTTCGCCGCCGATACTTCGAGCAGAATGAATCCCGGAATCGCATTCCGCGCTTTAAGCCTTTGTTTTACCACATGATGTGGGTCAGGAAAGTCTGCAACTTTTCGGCCTCATGCTTTAGGGGCCAACGTAGCGGATCCTGTGGCCTTTCGCGTCGGTGATCATCGCGCCTTCCGATAGTCCCGAATCGGCGACGGAACGGCCGACCAGGAGAGCGGAATCGCCGCTACCGCCGGAACTGCCGGCGTCGATGGCGAGCAGGACGTTGCGCTCGCGGCTCGGGAGCCCTTTGATCTCGGATATTTTGGCGAAGTCGTCGGTGCTATGATGAGTGCTTGAGGATCCCGTGAAGATGCGGATGCCGTCCGGCGTCATCACTGCGTCGCCATCCCTGAGGCTGTCGTCATCCATGAAGCCCGTCACGCCATGCGCCGAGGAGGGGTGACTCCTGGCGACGACGATTCGCGGATGGCGCGCCGCGATTTTTCTTCTGTGCTGACGATGCTCATAGCGAAACCCGGGCGGGTAGGCAGGCGCGAGGGCGGGGGACGGCTGAGGCGGGAAAAGGAAATCGAAAAACCCGGCCTGCGCCGGGCTGACAGGCGCGATGAGGGCGACAAAGACTGCCGCGGCGACGCCGGCGCGGCCGGCGTAATTCCTCAGCGAACTCGTCAGGGATTTCATGGAAGCTCCATAGCTGATCGAAGACCAGCGCTGTTCAGCCGGAGGAGACGCCTCTGAAGCGCCGCATTATTACCACAATGGCGCCATCTCGGGCAAGGCTCCGGCCCGTTACATTTCGCGCGCGAGCCGATTATATTCGGCCCGAACCAGGCTCGCTCCATAGATACGCTCCAGCCGGCGAACGGTGAAATGGCCGCGCGCCAGCGTCTGGAAGTGATCGACGAATGCGTAATTGATGGCCGCGCCGCTGGCGGCGCCGATGATTGGGACGCTTTGAGCCGCGAGCTTTTGCGAAACCACGACGCCGAAACGCGTGCTGATCTGTGCGATGAGGCGCACGAGCATAGGGGCCGCCTGCTCGGTCAGCCCGCGATCCAGAAAATGGCGGGCCGATTCGCTGACCGATCTGGCGAGCATGACCCGCACGGCGAAATAGCCGGTTTCGAGCGCGCCGCCGCGCTCTTCCCGGCGGCTTGAGCCGGCGTCGCCGCCAAGGGCGAAGACCTCAAGACAGGCCAGGGCGACGTCTGGATCGGTCAGATCCTCGCCTTCGCTTCGGGCGACGTCCGCGATCGAGCGCAGCATGACCGTGGTTGTGAACGGAAGCTCGACCGGCAGCCCGGCGAGACCAAAAGCCCCGCCGGCTGCGCCGGCCATTGTCGCAAGGGATTTGTGCAGCCGTCGCCGATCGCGCACTCTCGCGCTTGAAAGGCTGCGCAAGGCAAGGCCCATGGCGGTATGAATGGCGGTCTCGGCCGCCTTGTTGACAACCTCCGCGACGGGCGCTGGAACGACAAGGCCGATCAAGCCGATCTGGCGGCCGATCAGCGACGTGAGCCGCATCGCGAGGCTCGAGCGCTTCAGTTCGTCGATGGCGCGCCGCAACGACGCCTCGTCGGTCGGCGACAGCGGAACGGCTTCGGTCGGCATGAGATCCCGGCTGGTCGGCGCCGGCTGAATGTTCGTCGAAGAGTTCAAAATGGCGCCTCGTTAACAATGTTTTAATTCTGTAGCGTGGCGAAAGGGCCTTGAGGTTGACCCTGCGTCAGCATCGCATTAACGATTTAGAAACGAATTGGGCAAGGCGCGGTTCGCCATCCGGATCGTTGAATTGTAGGTGCTCCCGCGGGCTCAGTTCTACAAGAGGGCTGTCTGCGATCCGAAACAAAATTACGTAAGATTGGGTTGGTTCCACGGAAGAACAGATTAAGCAACGTTCGGCTTCCGCCCAGTGTTCGCTCCGTTAGGATAAAATCCGAGCATCGCATTTAATCGCGCGACAAACCCCCGCTGCGAAGACTGCCGACACATGACGTTGGAGGCTCGAAGATGGACAGTTGGGTTGCAGACAGGAAATTGGCCGGGGGGCTTGTTTCATTCGCAATGCTCTCGGTCTGCCTTTTGTCGCCAAACGCCGCATCGGCGCACGCCGCGCTCCCCTCAGCTGCTTCCTTCACGCCCGTCGGAGAGCCAACCAGTACGCCTTACGGTTGGGCCGATTTCTGCCGCCGTTACCAGGGCGAATGCGAGGGCGCCCCGCTCGAGCCGGTCGATATCGTCGCCGCCTCAAAAACGTCGAAAGAGATCGAGCGTGTCAATAAATGGGTCAATGATCATGTCACGCCCGTGACCGACATGGAGCATTGGGGCGTCGTCGATCAATGGGACTATCCGACCGACGGCAAAGGGGACTGCGAGGATTTCGCGCTGATGAAACGCAAGATCCTGCTGGAGGAAGGCTTTCCGCGCCAGGCTCTGCTGATGACCGTGGTCAAGGATTCCGGCAACGAGGGCCATGCCGTATTAACGATCAAGATGAGCGACGGCGATTTCGTTCTCGACAATCTGTCGGGCGAGATGAAGCCTTGGGACAAGACGGGCTATCGCTTTGTCAAGCGCCAATCCCAGAGCGACCAGAACGTCTGGGTTCAGCTTGGCGATCCGACGCCCGCTCCCGATTATGTGTCGCGCTGATCGCTAGCGAGGGAGATCTTTGCCCGGCGGCTTGAAGAGGACGCGTTTTCGCGAAAAACGCATCCCGCCGTCTAAGCTCTTGTCTAATCGCATGATTTGCGCCCAAAAGCCGGCGGCTTTTGGGCATGGATGCTTTAACCGGCGTCGAAGGCGTGCATGGCGCGCGCCGAGTAAACCAAAGCGGCGCCCGTGTTCAGCGCGATGGCGACGCCGAGCGTTTCCGCCAGCTCCTCCTTTGTCGCCCCCGCCTTGCGCGCCGCTTCCGTATGGAAGGCGATGCAGCCGTCGCAACGCGTCGTGACGGCGACCGCGAGCGCAATGAGTTCGCGCATCTTCGCGCTCAGAGTGGCTGTCTTTGGCGCGGCATCGGAAAGGATCTGATTTCCTTTGAGGATGTCGGGATTGATTTGACCGATCGTTCCGAAAGTTTCGGAGAGTTGCTCGCGGTAGGCTGCCCAATTTTGCATCATTTTCCTCCTGTATCTATTTATTAGTAGATAGAACATTTATCTATTAATAGATAGATGGGCGGGGATCAAGAGGCAGTTTGCGCATCTTGCCGTGATGGCATACTGGCCTATCAAGGGAAGGTTCAGGCGCGCAACACATGAAAGACACGCGATTGGAGCTGCTGACCAAAGCGGAGGCGCTGGTCAGAAGCCGGGGCTATAGCGGCTTCAGCTATGCGGACCTTGCGCTTGCCGTCGGCGTGCGCACAGCGAGCATTCACTATTATTTCCCCGCCAAGAAGGATCTCGGCGTCGCGCTGGTCGCGTTTTACGACGAAAGATATGACGCGGAGATGGCCCGCATACTTCGCGCCACCGACGATGGGCTGGAGCGCGTCACTGCTTATGCGAGACTCTACCTGAGCGGATTGGAGCAAAAGCTCGGCTGTCTGTGCGCTGTGCTTGCGATAACGCCTGAATTTCTGCCCACTGAAATCCGGGAAGCGGTGCGGCGCTTCTTCAGGAAGCATTTTTTGTGGCTCAAGACCGTCCTTGAAGAAGGTCGCGCCAACGGCAGCATCCGGAAAGACATAGACTGCGACCAGCAGGCCCGCGTCGCGATTGCGCTTCTGGAAGGCGCCTTGCTGATGGAGCCGATGCTTGACGGCTCCAGCGGATTCATGAGCGCCATCGCGGCGCTCCAGAGCCAGTTGCGGCCGGCATAGACAGCGCCCCATGCGCCCCAAACAGCCAATGGCGTTGATCAACGGAAAAAGGCATGACCCCGCGCCGAATTTGCATGGTCATGCCAAGGCTTCCGGAGAGAAGCTGGGATCGGGCCGGCCTAGAGCATATTCCGATCAGATCGGTTCGATCTGATCGACAAGAATATGCTCAAGCTTTTGAATCTGGAGCGATTTCTGATCGATCGAATGTCTCCATTCGATCGGAAAGCGCTCTAGAAAGTGACCTTGACGCCGCCATAGAGCGAGAGGGGCGTCATGGGCGTTTGATTGCGCGGATCGGTCAGTGGCGTGCCATTGGCGATCTGGGCGTTCGTCGTCGTATCGAAAAATGAGCCGTAGGTAGCGTTGCGGTTGTTGAATAGATTATTGACCAGCCCGAAGATCTGAATGTTGTCGGTCAGCTGGTAGGACGCGTGAATATTCGCCGTCCAGTAGAGCGGAAGCTGCGGATTTAGGTTTGAATTGTCGCCGATATAATATTGGCTGCCAACGATCAAAATATCCGTCCCCGCTTTGAACTTCGGCGTGAAGGCATATTCGCCGCCGAACTTCAGCGTCTGCCGGGGAATGCCGGGGATATGATCGCCGGGAGTCACCAGCACATTGCCGTTGGCGTCGGCGTAAGGGTTAAAGGGAGACGCCAGCTCGCCGGTGAAGCGGTAGGTCGCGTCGGTGAAGGCGTAGTTTACATAGGCCATGAGATCGCCATTGTGATAATCGAGCCCGGCCTCGACGCCCTGGCGCAGGGTCGCGGGCACATTGGCGTAATAGCCGTGGCCGGTGATGGTGCTGGATAGAGAGATGATGTCGTTTGTGTTTTCGGTGTGGAAGTAGCCTGCCTTCCAGTTGATCCGTCCATCGCCGAATATGTTGTTCGAGGCGCCGCGCAGGCCTGCTTCGATCGTGTGCGAGACGACTTGCTGCAAAGGCGGGTCCGAGACGAGAGAATTCTCCAGCAAGCAAGGATTGAGCTTGTTGGCGCAATCAAGCTCCAGCGGGGTCGGGGCGCGGTTGGCTTCCGAATAGCCGCCATAGGCGGAAATCCAGGGCTGGATCTGATAAGTGATCCCGACGACCGGATTGATGCGATCGAAATTATTGGAGCTGTTCAGCTCCGAATTGTAGCCGCCGCTGGCGTCCTGCGTGTCGATATTGGCGATATTGAGCCGGGCGCCCGCCGTCACCGCGAGATCCGGCGTGACGTTGAAGGTATCGAGCGCGAAGACGCCGTAATAAGTCGTCGTGCCCGTCAGCCACGTCGGCACATAGCCAATATCGCCCGCCGTTTGGATGACTGACCCTGAGCCTGCAAAGAGTCCAGTCGGGGAGACGAGCAGATTAGGTTGAATGGCCCCGAGAGTGCTGTTGGAGCTGAAGCTGAAAGAGCCGCGGTCGACGCTGCCGCCGAAGACGAAATAATTGTCATGGCCGAAGAATTTATCCTTGTTCGTCGCCTGCAGGGTCGTACCGGCCGTCGTCGAATGGGTGACGGTGCGGTCGATCGTCCCGTAGACCGTGGTCGGCGAGAAAGGGATCGGATTGCCGTTCTTATCGTGGAGAACGAAAGCGGCGCCGTTTGTCTCTGATGGGAAATTATCGCTCGCGAGGCAGAGAAAGCCCGAAAATCCGGCCGGATCTGCGTTATCGGCGCAATCCTGAAGATCGGAGTCGTTGCCGTCCGTATGCTTTTGCTGGAACGTGCGGAGGTAGAAATTGCTGCCGATCTGCCAGTTCTTGTTGATGTCGAACTTGCCCGTGAAAGCGATCGAGCCGGCGTCGTTCTGCGTCGATTGCGGCGAGGTGAAGACGCTGGAAAGGCTTTGGCTCAAGAGGTTGACCGGCGTTGGTCCAATAACCCCGAGGTTCGATGTCGCGCCCGAGGCGATGAGGTGAATTTCGGCGTCCTGCGTGCGGTAGCCGAGATCGCCATAGACGCGCGCCAGCGTCGACGGCGAGAAATAGCGCCAGCCGCCGTCATGCGCCGCGTCGGCGGTGACATAGAGGCTGAAATTGTCGACCTGCTTGCCATATTGGAAATAGCCGGAGACGCGGCCATAAGAGCCGCCGAGAATCTGCGCCTCAAATCCCTGCCAGTTGAAGCCGTTCTTCATCTCGATGCTGATGGCGCCGCCGAGGGCGTTGAGCCCGAAGATCGGATTGGCGGTGAAGATGTCCGTGCGGGCGATGGCCTGCGGCGGGATCAGATCCCAATTGACTGTGTCGCCGAACGCCTCATTGACGCGCATGCCGTTCTGGTAAACGGCAAGGCCTTGCGGCGTGCCCTGCAGCGGCGAGGCCTGAAAACCGCGATAATAGAGATCCTGCGAAAATGGGTTGCCGTTGACGTCGATAACTGTGACGCCCGGCACGCGCTGCTGCAGCGCATCCGTGACGTTGGGAGATCTGGTGCGCGCGAAATCATCGGGCGTCACCGTCTGCACCATGCTTGGGAAGCTGTTGCGTTCTTCGCCCGTTCCGCCAGACAGCGGCGAGGTCGAAATGACGTCGACCTCAGGGAGCGCGACGACATTCGGATCAGCGGGCGCGGCAGCCGTCGGGCTCTGCGCCAAAGCGCTGGTAAAAGCCAAAGGCGTCAGCCCGGCCGCCAAAAACAATATTTTGGATAAACCGAATTTCCCCAGCACTCTTCCCCTCCCGATCGCTGACGCCTTTGGCCGTCAACAAGTTTCGCGAGAGAGTAGTTTCAGGTTCTGTCTGGAACAAGCATTTTGCGAGGCGAATCCGTACAAAACGCCAAGTCTGTTGCGTAATTACTTCACATCAGCCCTATCTTCGGAAGAATTCTTTTCAAGTATAGAAAAATCCATGAAGTAAAAGACCATTCTGGCGCCCGGCATGGATAAGACTTGGCGCCGCCGTGGCAAAAAGCCGAGGGCTGGCAGGGTCAAGGGGCCGCGCGAGGGAGCCTTGACCCGATCTTCGCGCGCAGAAAAATCAAAGGCGCGTCATTGGCCTCGCGGCGGCGCGCCCGGCGCCGGTGGCGTCAGCTCGCCAGCAATTCGCGCAGAGCCGCGTCCAGCGTCTTGACGTCGGCCGGGCTCGTCCCGGGCCCCCCGGCGAAATGTCCCCAAATGGAATCGATGACCCGCAGCTCGGCGTTCGGCATATGGGCGACCTCGAAGGCGTTGTCTTCCGGCGGGAAATAGAGATCGGTTTTCGACGGCATGATAAACGCCTTCGATTTGATAGCGGCGAGCGCCTTGGGAAAATCGCCGTTGAACACCTCATTGTTGCTGATGTCGCCATTCTGCCAGGTCCAGAGCATCGTCAGCAGGTTGTTGGCGTCTCGGGGCAGGAAGATCCCCTCCCAGAATCCGACGAGGAAATCCTCCAGCGAGGCATAGCCCATCGCCTTGATGTCGAGTTCTTCGCGATAGAATGCTTGCGAGAAGCCCCAGCCGGCATAGACGCGCGCCATCGCGCGCAGGCCCTTGGTCGGCGGCGACCTGTACCAGCCGTCCTGAAATGCGGCGTCCGCCGTCAAAGCCGCCTTCACGCCTTCAAGGAACACGAAATTGTGGCGTGAGCATTTAGCCGACCCAGCGAAGGGAAGAATGCGCTTCACCATATCGGGGTAAAGCGCGCCCCAATGATAGGTCTGTAACGCGCCCATCGACCAGCCGGTGACAAGTTCGAGGCTCTCGATGCCGAACTTTTCCGTCACCAGCCGGTATTGTTGCCGCACATTGTCATAGGCGGTGACATTCGGAAATCGCGCCTGATTATAGGGTTCCGGCGCGTTGCTCGGCGAGGTCGACAGCCCATTGCCAAACATATTTGGAACGATGACAAAATATTTGCGAGGATCGAGCGCCATTCCTTCCCCGATCAGCCACTCGTTTTCATAGTGCTGGCCGGAATACCAGGTCGGGTAGACAATAGAGTTGTCTTTTTTGGCGTTCAGCGCGCCATAGGTCTTATACGCGAGCTTGGCGCCGCGCAGCGTTTTCTTGCTTTGCAGAACAACGTCGCCAAGTTCGAAGATCTCATAATCTGTCATCTCTACCTCTGGAATATGTTCGGGCCACCGGTCACCGTGGCAGAGACTGGTCCGGGCGAACCATCGCCGTGATGAGGCGCGAGGCTCAGCGCGCCCCGGCCAGCATATGGACGCGGCTGAGCTTCGACATACGTGTTGCTACGTATGTCGAAAGATTGCGCCCGGCGCGCTGACGCCGCTGGAGCCGTGAATTGATTTTTAAGGGAAAACGACGCCGAGCCGGGCCCGGCGGGTTTGATATGCGCAGGGCTGCAGAGGACTGGCGTGTTGAAGCGGCGCCCGCGTCGAGAGGGTCAGCCGACGCGGGTCGACTCGTCTTCGTCCGCAGCGACGGTCTTTCCAGGCTTCAGCTTGACCGGGCGCAGCATGAACATGGGCACATGGTCGCCCATGCCGACGACGGGGGCGTCATCGTCCGCGTGATGCCGACCGCGCTCGCGGCTGGGCGCCGCCGCCCGCGCCTGCGGCTCGGGGGCCGGCCGCTCTTCCACGTGCTGGCGCTGGGGTTCGCTCTTTTCCCTGCGTCGCGATTTTTGCGGAACGTCGGCTTCCGCGCGCGGGCGCTCGCCGCGCGAGGAGCCGCCGCGCCTCGAGCCGCGCTCATGATGCGGCGCCTCGGCCTCGCCTTCATCAGTCAGATCGGAGAGCGCCTCGCCGCCGAGCCAGTCAATCTTGCGGGCGATCAGCTTTTCGATCTCGGCAAGGTATTTTTGATCGGCCTTGGTGATGATCGAAATGGCGACGCCGCTCTTGCCGGCGCGTCCGGTCCGCCCGATGCGGTGGACATAATCTTCCGCGTGGGTCGGAAGGTCGAAATTGAAAACGTGGCTGACATCGGGAATATCGAGACCGCGCGCGGCGACGTCGGAGCAGACGAGGAGTGCGACTTCGCCAGACTTGAAGGCGTCGAGCGAGGCGGTGCGCGCACGCTGATCCAAGTCGCCATGCAGTGCGCCGGCGTTGAATCCGTGCTTTTGCAAGGACTTATGCAGCAAAGCCACGTCGCGCTTGCGGTTGCAGAAAATGATCGCGTTCTTGAAGTCGGCGGCGCCGCGAAGAAGGCGGCGCAGGGTTTCGCGCTTCGCTGGCCCCGGCGCCGAGGCGACGAGCCCCTGCGTGATGGTCGTGGCGGTGGAAGCGGCGCGCGCCACCTCGATCCGCACCGGATTGTGCAGAAAAGTCTCGGTCAGGCGGGTGATTTCCGGCGGCATGGTGGCGGAAAAGAACAAGGTCTGCCGCGTGAAGGGCACGAGTTTGCAGATACGCTCGATGTCCGGGATGAAACCCATGTCGAGCATGCGGTCGGCTTCGTCGATGACGAGGATCTCGATTGCGGTAAGCAGCAGCTTGCCGCGCTCGGCGAAGTCGAGCAGGCGGCCGGGCGTTGCGATCAGCACGTCGGCGCCGCGCATGATCTTGGTTTCCTGATCGCCAAAGGAGACGCCGCCGATCAGCAGCGCGACATTGATCTTGTGATTGACGCCATAGCGCGCGAAACTCTCTTCGACTTGCGCGGCGAGCTCACGGGTCGGCTCGAGAATAAGGGTGCGCGGCATTCTCGCCCTGGCGCGGCCCTGCTCCAGCCGCGACAGCATCGGCAAAGTGAATGCGGCGGTCTTGCCCGTGCCTGTCTGCGCAATGCCGAGCACGTCGCGTCCGGCGAGCGCGTAGGGGATGGCCTGGGCTTGAATCGGCGTCGGCGTCGTATAGCCTGAAGCTTCGACCGCTTGCAGCACTTTCTCGCTGAGACCGAGTTCGTTGAATGTCATTCTGTTCCTGAAATGGGCGTTGATGCTGGATATTATCCGGTTGAGGCTGCAAACCCGCCAGCAAGAGGGAGAGCCTTAGGCTGTCAGGCGATGAATTTCGTCTTGGCCGCCGGGACTTTTAGACTGAAGCGTGAGGGCGCGCAGGGCCGAACGGCGGATTAAGCCTGACGCGGCTGCGCGACACGACAAGAATTCAGGCGTTGTCTTGAGAACACTCTTGCCTGAAATCTCTGCCCGAAGCAACGAAATTAGACGCGCGCGCCTCTACGCCCGGCGCAATCAATCGGATCGCGCGATAAAAAAGCCGGCGGCTCTTCTCCGGGGGCCGCCGGACCCGCGCCGCCGCCCGCGTCGTCAGTTGACGGCCAGCCTCGGGTTTTGCTTCACGGATGGCGCCGTCAGTTTCATCAGGGCGAATATGACGAGAAGCGTCCCGACATAGGCGAGCCCCTGCAATTGCGTCGGCCGATCCGTATAGCCGAGAAGCGTGTGGAGCACGCGGCCGGGAATGCTGCTGTCGGACAGGAACGCCGACGTATTCCAGAGCGTCCGTCCAAGACCCGTTGCAATGTCGGCCTGCTCAAGAAAGGCGATGCATTGCGCGGCCATGCCAGCGGCCATGAAAGCAATGAGGAGGCTCGTCACCCGGAAAAGATAGCGCACAGGTATGATGACAAGGCCGGTATAGGTCAGCATGCAGACGCTAACGCCCAAAAACACGCCCAAGGCGCCGCCGGCAAAGAGGCTCAAACCCGAATCATGGGTTGAAATCACAACGCCATAGAGGAACAGAACAACCTCGGAGCCTTCGCGTAGCACAGCGACGGCGATAACCACCGCCAAGGCCATCAGCGAGCGCGATCCGTTGCTGACCTCGCTGCCGACGCGGCGCAGCTCCGCGCTGAGCTCGCGCCCGTGCCTGGCCATCCAGACATTGTGCCAGGTCAGCATGATGACGGCGATGGCGAGGATCGAAGCGTTGAAGAGTTCCTGCCCGACGCCTTCGAAGGCGTTTGAAAGGACGCCCGCGAAAACCGCGACGAGGCCGGCGCCGAAAAGGCCGGCGGCAAGGCCGCCCCAGATGAAAGGAAGGCGTCCAGGCATGGTTTTCGTGACGGCGAGCACGATGCCGACGATAAGTCCGGCTTCAACCACCTCGCGCAGAACAATGATAAGAGCCCCAATCACGCCGAACTCCCTCGCGCCGACTCCGCGGCGGTCGCCGCGTCGATACCGAGCTCCTTGGCAAAAAGCGCGCCGCTCGTCAGCGTTGCTCCGGCTCTACACCAGAACAGATGGCCGATCAATCGAAGCCGCGTTTTTTAGAATGATTACAATGGGCTGCCTGCTTCGACAGCGAGCCGGGCAAAAGCCGGCCCGCGTCGAATTGTCCCAGCGCGCAATATTTCATTTGGGCCTCGGGCCGCTGTCGCGCTCGCGCAGCGCAACCCAGAATCTGCGCCTGTCCGACCGGCGAAGTATATCGAGCGGCGCCACGCGGTCGATCAGATCGGCGCCAAGCAAGCGTACGAGATCGTCGGCGCCAGACACAGGATTGCCGTCGACGGCGAGCAGAATATCGCCGCTGAGAAGGCCCGCATGATCCGCCGGACTTTGCGGCTCGACCGAACTGACGACAGCGCCCTGCGTCTGCTGGAGCCCGAGCCGGAGCGCGATTCGCCGCGGCAGAGCGACCGTTCCGGCGCCGACGCCGAGATAGGCGCGGCGCACGCGGCCATGCGCGACAAGTTCGCCGAGGACGAAGCGCGCCGTATTCGCCGCCACGGCGAAGCAGATGCCCTGCGCGCCGGCGATGATCGCCGTGTTGACGCCGATGACGTCGCCATTGGAGGCGACGAGCGGCCCGCCCGAATTGCCGGGATTGAGCGCTGCGTCGGTCTGGATCACATCGTCGATCATGCGGCCATTATTCGAGCGTAGCGAACGGCCGAGCGCCGATATGACGCCGGCGGTGACGGTCGAATCGAAACCGAGCGGATTGCCGATGGCGATGGCGATTTCGCCAGGCCTCAATCTCTTGGAATCGCCAAGCCTTGCGGCGGGAAGAGTCGTGTTTTCGTCGATCCGCACCAGGGCGAGGTCCGTGTCCGGGTCATCGCCAAGGACGCGGCCGGAGAGCGAGCGCCCGTCGAGGGTCGAGACGTCCGCGCGGCGGGCCCCCTGGATAACATGGCTATTGGTCAGAATGAGGCCGTCCGGCGAGACGATGACGCCAGAGCCGGAGCCGCCTCTTCGCCCGTCGCCGCGCCTGATGTCGAGACGCACGACGCTCGGACCCACCTGTTCGACGATGCGCGTCACGCTCTTCGAATAGGCGTCGAGAAGGAAGCCGTCGTCAGCAGCGCCGAGCGCTTCGGAGCGCAGGCGCGCGCCAGCCTCGGAGGGCTCATCCGAAAAGCCAGCCTCGGTTTCATCGAGAATAAAGGAAGGAAAAGACTCCATGTGCGAAAATCCTTGAGTGTTCCCACAATATGGGACGGGATTTTCGCGTGTTAAGAGCCGATGAGGGTTCTAAAAGCCGGGGCTGGCGATGAGGCGCGTGGAACTCGTCGATTTGGCCAGAAGGATATTGTCCAGAAACTGGCGCGCGCTATTGGCCCAGGTGAAGGTCAGCGCATGGGCGCGCGCCTTCTCGCGCGGGATATCGAGCGCCCTGAGGCAGGCGCCGCGCAAATCCTCGTCGAGGATGCCGGCGCCGCTGTCGCCGATGACGTCGAGCGGGCCGGCGACGGGCAGGGCGGCGACGGGCAGCCCGCAGGACAGCGCCTCGAGCAGCACCATGCCGAAGGTGTCCGTGCGGCTCGGAAACACGAAAACATCCGATGACGCATAATGGACGGCGAGGGCGTCGCTGGTCTTCGCCCCAACGAAATGGGCGTCGGGATAGGCGCTCTCCAGGGCCCGGCGCGAGGGACCGTCGCCGACGATGACTTTCGATCCGGGCAGATCGAGCGCAAGAAAGCTCTCGACGTTCTTCTCCGGCGCGAGGCGCCCGGCATAGAGGAAGATCGGGCGCGGCAGATCCAGCTTCAAAGCTTTGGCCGGGGTGAACTGGCTATGATCGACGCCGCGCGACCAATGCATGAGACGCTCAAAGCCGCGGCTTTGGAGGTCGCTGGCGATCGAGGCGGTCGATACCATGACGCCCGAGCCGGCGTTATGGAAGCGGCGCAGCACAGCATAGGTGATCGCCTCCGGAAGACGCGTGCGGGCGGCGATGTATTCGGGAAAACGGGTATGATAGCTCGTCGTGAAGGGGCGATTGCCTTGCAGGCAGTAGCGCCGTGCGGCATATCCGACAGGGCCTTCGGTCGCAATATGAATGTGGTCGATCGGCGCGCCGTCGAGCCTTTTGCGGATCGCCCTCGCGCTCGCAAAAGCGAGCTTGATCTCGCTATAGGTCGGCAGTGGGATCGAGGCAAACCCTTGCGGCGTCAAGAATTCGATTTCCGCGCCGAATTCGCGCAGCGCCTTCGCCACCGATTCGAGCGAGCGTACGACGCCGTTGACCTGTGGCTTCCAGGCGTCGGTTGCAATCAGAATGCGCATCAGGCGACTGCCTTGGGAGCGGTTCGCGGCGGGGCGGAGGCCGCGGCCGCGTTTCGCTCCTCGGCCGTGCTCTGCCAGCGCAAGATCTCGAGGCGTCCGTCCGCGTGTTCCGCAATGGCGGTGCAGGACTCCACGAAATCACCCGTATTGACATACATGATTCCGTCCATCTCGCGGATTGCGGCATGATGAATATGCCCACAAACCACGCCGTCAGCTTGATGGCGCCGCGCCGCGTCGGTCAAGGCAAGCTCGAAAGCGCCGATGAAGTTCACCGCGTTTTTCACCTTAAACTTGGCCCAGGCTGACAGCGACCAGTAGGAAAAGCCAAGCGATCGCCGGGCTTTGTTGAGCCATAGATTGGCCCAGAGCGCGAAGTCATAAGCCCAATCGCCGAGAAGCGCCAGCCAGCGGGCGTGTTTGACGACGACGTCGAACTGGTCGCCGTGGATGATCAGCAGGCGCTTGCCGTCGGCTGTGACATGAAAGGCGTGATCGATGACCTCCACCCCGCCGAGGAAGATGCCGAGGAAATCGCGCGCGAATTCGTCATGATTGCCGGGCACGTAGACCATTTTGACGCCTTTGCGGACCTGACGCAAAAGCTTTTGTACGACGTCATTATGCGTCTGCGGCCAGTACCAGCCGCTTTTCAGCCGCCATCCGTCGATGACGTCGCCGACAAGAAAAACCGTTTCCGCTTCATTGTATTTCAGGAAGTCGAGGAGCAGATCAGCCTGGCATCCGCGCGTGCCGAGGTGAATATCGGAAAGGAACAGCGTGCGATAATGGTTCGGCTCTCGTTCGTGGTCCACCGGCGCGCTCTGGGCTATTCGATGTGGCGTTATCGACAAAGAGCAGATTCTCATAACTTTTGCATGACGGCGCGCCTCAATGAATAACGAGGCTGCTTGCGTGACGAACAAAATCGTTCGATATTCCAAACGGAATTGGCTCTTTTGCCTGACGCGAGGCCGCCGCTGCTCTTGGCGCGCGTTTGCACGGGCGCCTGACGGAGCCGCGCATTCCGCGCGCCGACTGAGGAGTTTGACCTCACCAAATCCCTCAGGATCGGCCCCGCGTCAACGAACCGGATGAGCGAACTGCATATGGGCGTAGAAGGGCGCGACAAGGTCAAGGTTTTGGAGGCGGGCGCGCTCGCCTTGTCGGGCCAGCTCGGCAAAACGGTGCAGAGGCTCCGCAAAGCCTATAATCTGTCGCTGTCCGAGCTTTCCGAACAGTCGGGCGTCGCAAAATCCATCATCAGTCAGATCGAACGCAACGAGACCAATCCCACCCTCGCCACCATCTGGCGGCTGTCGCAGGCGCTCGATGTGTCGATCGAGCGCGTTCTGCAGGCAGCGGACGACGAACCCTTCCTTGAGAAATCCTCGCGCGGGGATACGCCGATCCTCGTCTCCGACGATGGCAAGTGCCGCCTGTCCATCATTGGCTGGATCAAGACCGTTGAATGGCTGCAATGGTATGAGTTTTCGGCCGATCCCGGCGGCGTGCTCGAGTCGGAGGCGCATCAGCGCGGATCCGTTGAAAGCCTTTCGATCAGCGAGGGCGAACTCGAAGTGGAGGTTTCCGGCGCGATCGAGCGTGCGAAGGCGGGCGAAACACTCCGATATCGCTGCGATCGCCCGCATATCATCCGTAACGTTTCCGCCAGGCCCGCGAACGCCATGATGGTCTGCATTTTGAAGGCTGCGGCGATGGAATGAGGCTTTGCCTCTTCCTCATCCGCAGCGTTCATTGCGCGCGGGACAAAGACCCTGGACGATTCAAAGTTGCGGCGGACTGACATTTGACACCGGCCAAACACGGAGAGCTGCCCGGCGAAAGCCGCGACCAGACCGCGGTTCAGCTCTCGATCATCGCCGCTCTGCTGTTTCTGCCGCTCGGACTTCATCTGCCTTATTTTCCGGTTTGGCTTTCCGCGCGCGGCCTCAGCGATGCGGAGATCGCGGCGGCGCTGGCGACGCCGATGGTTTTGCGCGTCATCGCAACACCTCTCATCGCTGCTTTTGCGGACAGGCGCGGCATCGGCGTCGCGCTCGCCGCCTGCGCCGTCAGTCTGTTCGCGGGCTATTGCGGGCTCCGCTTCGCCACGGGCTTTGGGCCAATTTTCATCGGCGCGCTGATCGTCGCGGTGGCGATGGGTTCGCTGCCGGCCCTCGCCGACGCCCTGACTCTCACGGAGATCCGGCGCGCCGAGGTATCCGCGCGGGCGCCCATCGCCTACGGCCATATTCGGGTCTGGACCTCGATCGGCGTCCTCGCCATGATGCTTTCGTCGGGCCGGATCGTCGAGGCCTTTCCAGGCGATCGCATCATCGTCGCGCTTGCCGGGCTTTCGTTGTTTTCGGTCGGCGTCGCCGTGTTCGCCGCTCTCAGGATGAACCCGACGCATGTTTATGCGCCGGGCGAGGGCGGACGCCTGACGGCTGACGGCGCGCGTCTGCGCCTCGCCATCGTCGGCATCGCGGCGGCGGCCCTGATCCAGTCGAGCCATGCGGAGGTCTATTCATTCGCGACCATCCATTGGCGTGAATCCGGGCTCTCGCCGGATCTCATCAGCGCCGCCTGGGCCATGGGCGTCGCGTCCGAAAGCATTCTCTTCGTCATTGCCGCGCGCTACTTCAAGAGCGACCGCAGCGCCATCACTTTTCTTCTCATTGGCGCGGGCGGAGCGGTGTTGCGCTGGACCGCCATGAGCTTCGATCCGGGGCCTGGCCTCGTCATCGCCCTGCAGGCGATGCATGGGCTGAGCTTTGGCGCGACGACCTGCGGCAGCGTGCTGCTGCTCGGGAGCCTTGCATCCTCATCACACCGCGCGCGGATGCAGGGTTGGCTCGCCGCGGCCTCCTCGCTCAGTCTTGCCGCCGCGACCTTCGCCTGCGGGCGGCTGACGGGCCTTTTCGGCGAGAGAGCCTATCTCGCCATGGCTGCCCTCGCCGGCGCCGGCGGCGTCGCCGCTCTCCTCGCCGGATGGCTGAAGCAACGGTTGCCGGAGTGAGCGCTATTCGGCCGCCGAACGGTCGGCGATGCTCTGATGCCGGGCAAACAGGTCATAGTCCGTGTCGGACCTATCTTTTTTGTGTTTCTGATGATCCCGCGCGATCAGCGTATAGACCGCGGGCGTCACGAACAGGGTAAAGAGCGTGCCGATGCTCATGCCGGAGGCGATGACGACGCCGATTGCGAAACGGCTGCGCGCGCCTGCGCCCTCGGCGACGATGAGCGGAATCATGCCGACCACCATCGCCGCCGTGGTCATGAGAATCGGACGCAGCCGCACGGCGGCGGCGTGTTCGATCGCCTCCCTGCGGCTCATGCCTTCTTCCTGCTGCATCCGGTTGGCGAATTCGACCATCAGGATGCCATGCTTGGAGATGAGGCCGATGAGCGTGACGAGGCCGATCTGCGAATAGATATTCATGCTTGCGGCGCCGACGACGCCGAGGATGTTCAGGGGCAGCAGCGCGCCGAACATCGACGTCGGCAGGGCGATCAGGATAATCAGCGGATCGCGGAAGCTTTCGAACTGGGCCGCCAGAACGAGGAAAATGACGACGATCGCAAAGACGAAAGTCCACAGCAGTGTGTTGCCTTCCTGGACATATTGCCGGCTCTCGCCCTGATAGTCGACGGTGAAGCCGGCGGGCAGAAACTCTTTTGCCTTCTCCTGCAGGAAGGCGATGGCCTCGCCCATCGTATGGCCCGGGAAAGGCACCCCCTGGAGCGTCGCCGAGTTCAGCTGCTGAAACGTCGGCAGGCCATTTGGCTGCACGCTGATTGAGACGCTTGCAACGGTCGCGAGCGAGACGAGGTCGCCGCCGGTGGTGCGGACCTGATAGCGGGTCAGCCATTCCGGAGTCAGCCTGAAATCGCGCGGCGCCTGCGCGATGACATGATAGCTGCGCCCATTCATGCTGAACTGATTGACGTAATTGCCGCCGAGCAGCGTCGCCAGCGAGGAGCCGATTTCCTGCATGTTGAGGCCGAGCCGATTGGCCTTGTCGGCGTCGATCTTGAACTCGATTTGCGGCAGATCGAATTTGAGATCGCTGTCGGTGAAAATGAACAGTCCGCTTTCGCGCGCCGCGGCCTCGATTTTGGCCATGACTTCGGCGATTTGCTTATAGTCGCCAATGCTGCGCACGACGAACTGGATCGGCGGGCCGCCTGTCGATCCCGGCAGCGCGGGCGGCGAGAACGCGATCACCTGCGCGCCCGTGACCGCTGAAAGCTTGGGCTGCAGGGCGGTGAGAATTTCTTTCTGGCTGCGCTTGCGCTGCTCCCAGGGCTTGAGGATCAGACCGCCAAGACCCTGATGCACGCCAGCCGAGCCATTGATGAGAAAAAGGTGATCTTTCTCCGGGATTTGGTCGGCGGCGGTCTGAACCTGCGCGGTCGCTTTCTCCATATAGTCGAGATTGGCGTATTGCGGCGATTTGACCAGGATGAAGATCACGCCCTGATCCTCCTCGGGCGCGAGTTCCTTTGGCGTCGTTACGAACAAGAGGCCGGTCAGCACGAGCACGCCAAACAGAATTAAAATCGTCAGTGCGCGGAAATTCAGCGTCTTGTGCAGGCGGCTTTGATAGGCGGCGCGCAGCCAGTTGAAAAATCGGTCGAGCATGGCCGAAAAACCATGCGGCTTCTGCTCAGGCGCCTTGAGCAGAAGAGAGCACATCATCGGAGACAGCGTCAGCGCGATGACGCCTGATACGACGACGGAGCCAGCCAGCGTGAAAGCGAACTCGCGAAACAACGCGCCGGTCAGTCCGGAGACGAAGCCGATCGGCGCGTAGACGCAGGCGAGCGTGATCGTCATGGAAATGACGGGGCCGGTGATTTCGCGCGCGCCCTGTAGCGCCGCTTGTTTTGGCGTCATTCCGTCTTCGATGTGACGATAGATGTTTTCGACAACGACGATGGCGTCATCGACGACGAGGCCGATGGCGAGCACCAGGGCGAGCAGCGTCAAAAGGTTGATCGAATAGCCGAGCGCCAGAAGAATGATCATCACGCCGACGAGGGAAAGCGGGATGGTGACGATCGGAATGACCGTCGCGCGGAGGCTCCCAAGGAATAGGAAAATCACCACGATGACGACGACCGCGGCTTCCGCCAGCGTCTTTTCGACTTCAAAGATCGAGGCCCGGATGAATTCCGTCGCGTCATATGCGATCGCCGCGTCGAGCCCGACGGGAAGCTGCGATTTGAGCTCGGGAAACGCCTGCCGCACGGCGTTGATGACTTGGAGAGGGTTGGCGCTGGGGGTTGGATAAATGCCGACGAAGACCGCTTTCAGGCCGTCAAACGCCGAGGAGGAATCGACGGACTCGGGTCCAAGTTCGATATCGGCGATCGCTCCCAGCCTCGTCAGGGCGTCGCCGCGCGCCGACACGACCAACTGGCCAAAGGCCTTGGCGGAATTCAGCGAAGTTTGCGCATTGATGCTGGTCTGAACGAAATCACCTTTGATCTGCCCCGCCGCGGCTGTAAAATTATTGGCCGCCAGCGCCAGTTTGACGTCGTTTGGCGTGACGCCGCGCGCCGCCATCTTGTTCGGATCGAGCCAGACGCGCATGGCGAAGGTCTGGCCGCCGAGAATTTGCGCGTTGGCGACGCCGTCGATCGTCTGCAGCTTCGGCTGTACGACGCGCGTCAGATAATCCGTGATCTGCGAAGGCGTCATGACTTTCGAATTGAAAGACATATAGAGGAGGGCCGTTGAATCCCCGGTCTGCTTCACGACGACAGGATCCAGCGCCTCGCGCGGCAGCAGATATTTGACCTGATTGACTTTCGACAGAACGTCGGCGACCGCCCGGTCCGCATTGGCGTTCAGCAGAAGATTGAGGGTGATCGTCGACGTGTTCTGTTGCGAGTCGGACACCAGAGTATCGATGCCTTCGGCGCTGGCGACGGCCTGGGCGATCGGGGTCGTGATGAAACCTTTGATGACGTCGGCGTTGGCGCCGGGATAAGAGGTGGTGATGGTGATCGTCGTCGAGGACAGTTCCGGATATTGCCGGACCTGAAGCTTGAGGCCGGCCTGCAGGCCGACCAGCAAAATCAGCAGGCTGACGACGCTGGCGAGCACCGGCCGACGAACGAAAATATCGGTGAATGACATTCTCTATTCCTTCGGCCGGACGGCCTGCGGCGTCAGTTTCGCATCTGGATCAATGCGAACGCTGGCATCCGGCGTCAGCTTCACCTGGCCCTCACTAACGATCTTCTCGCCCGGCTTGACCCCCTCAAGAATGGCGACCCGATCGCCACGCGCTTCCCCAACGCGCACGAACCGGCGCTCCAGCTTCAAAGGGACGTCGCCGCTGGCCGTCGCTGCCTGCGCGCCGCCGCTGGCCGTTGCCGCCTGCGCGCCGCCGCTCGGCGTTTCGGCGGGCACGACAGCGAAAATGCTATCGCCGTAGAGCGAATAGCTGATCGCGGTGCGCGGCAGCGTGACGACCTTTTCGGGTTCGCCGGCGTTGACGCTCACATTTGCGAACATCCCCGGCAAAAGCTGTTTGTCTTTGTTGTCGAACTGGCCGCGCACCAGAACATTGCGGCTTTCTGGCGAAATGCGCGCGTCGATCGTCGCGACCTGCCCATGAAAGGTCTTGCCGGGAAAAGCGTCGACCGTGACGTCGATCGACTGTCCCGGCTTCAAAACGTCGAGCCATTTCTCCGGCACGGGAAAATCGACATAGATCGGATCCAGTTGCTGCAGGGTGATCATGCTGGTCCCTGGCGAAACATACTGCCCGAGATCGATTTTACGGATGCCGAGCCGGCCCGAAAACGGCGCGACCAGCTTCTTCTGGGCAATGACGGCGCGTATGCGCTCGACCGATGCGGCGGCGGTGTCGCGCGCCGCCTGCGCTGAATCGAAATTCGCTTTGGCGGTATTGCCTGTCGCGCTCAACTGACGCTGCCGCTCCAGAGTGAGATCGGCGTTTTTGAGGACGGCGAGATAATTCTTGAGATCCGCCTGCTCGACGAAATTGTCGATCTCGAACAAAGGCGTGCCTTTTTCGACATCCTGCGCTGACCGCACATTGACCGCGACCACGGCGCCGCCGACCTGGGGAGCGACGTCAATGCCCTGCACGGCGCGAAAGCTGCCGATCGCCGGGAGGATCGGCGTCCAGGTCTCAGCCTTCGCCTCGGCGACCGCCACGGTCAGGGGAGGGCGCCCCATCTGCGCGATGAATTGTTTGATCATCTGCGGCTTGACGATGAACTGGAAATAGCCGAGCCCAGCGCAAAGTCCGGCCAAGATCAAAAAGACTGATATAAAAGTGATGCTGCGCTTCAAGGTCAACCAGACTGGCTTGGGGTGAAACAATACGCTAAGCAACGAAAGTTTAACTGGTTCATGGCCGCCGGCGCAGAACGCCGCTTGCAAAGAGCGTTCCCGCAATCAAAGCGCAGAGTTTCAATGGTCGCAAATTGTTTTTCTAACAGGATGTAGAGCGAATAGGATCGCTGACAATATTAAGCATTCGTCATAATTCGTTTGTCGGACCTCTAAACTCACGTCTAGACGAAGCGGCGGCCTCAATCGAGGACGCCATATTTTTTGAACCAGGCGGTCGCGCGCCGCCATGCGTCTTCGGCTGCCTCCTGGCGATAGCTCTCCCGATAATCGGCAAAAAAGCCATGTGGCGCGCCGGGATAGATCCTGAATTCCGCCGTCTTGCCGGCGTCTTTCAATCTGCTTTCCATCTGCCGCACCTGCTCTGGCGATATGCCCTGATCTTCCGCGCCATATAATCCGAGCACCGGCGCTTTGACGTCTCCGGCCAGATCGAAAGCATTCTTCGGCATGAAGGCGTTGGGCGGATCCATCAGGCTCCCATAAAAGGAAACCCCCGCCTTCAACGCCGGATTATGTGTGGAATAGAGCCAGACGGTGCGCCCGCCCCGGCAAAAGCCGATGATGCCGAGACGGCTCCCATCGCCGCCCTGCGCCTTCGCCCAGGCGACGGTCGCGTCGAGGTCGGAGAATAATTCCTGATCGGGCTTGCTGTTCACGAGCGGCATCAATTGCGCGAAATTCGTAATCTGCGTCAGATCGCCCTTGCGGAAATAGTAATCGGGCGCAACCGCGAAGGCGCCTAATTTGCCGAGCCGGCGCACGACGTCCTTGATGAACTCATGCAGGCCGAAAACCTCCATCGCAACGAGAATGATCGGCGGGTTGGCGACGCCTTCCGGCCTTGCGAAGTAGAGCGGCATCTCGCCATCGCTCGCCTTCACGGCCGCAGCGCCCGCGATGAGGCCGTCCGCGGTGGTTTTGATCGCATCGGCGCGCACAGGGCCGGTCGCCAAGGTATAGCCCGCCGCGGCGGCTGTCGAAGTCGCCATGAAAGCGCGGCGGGAAACAGGTAAGGGGAGCGTCAGGCCTGCGATGTCGGACATTTTGGCGTCAGCGGGCATGGGAGTCCTCTCTGTTCTCGCCAGCCCTTTACATGAAATGCGCGCCGCCCGCTCGTTTATCTTTGGTAAGGATTCGTCCGAACCCCTCATGCCGTCCAGCCGCGATCGTTGCAAACACAGCGAATCGCTAAAGCGGGTCAAAACAGATCCATAAGAATTAATTTAGGTCAATTCTTTGTGATTGTGCTAATTGTCGCACGGGCGGACTTTGCATCAGCGACGAAGCCCCGCGCGCGCAAAGCCTCGCCCCCAAGGAAGTTGGTTTCAACAACTTCGGCAGGAGGGAGGAACATATGAAAAAAAGCGCTTTGCTAATCAGCCTTGGAATGCTGGCGACGCAGCCCTTTGCAACCGCCGCGATGGCCGGGGATCAGTGGTCGAGCCAGTGCGACATTCCCGAAGCGGTCATCACCAAAATCCAAAGTCAGCTCAAGACCGTCGTGAATTTGCCCGATCACAATGGGGGAATTTTCGCGCCGAACCGCATGTGGTCGGCGATCGTCGATCGAAAAGGACAGTTCTGTTCGATCATCAGCATTGGCGACGCATGGCCAGGAAGCCGGGCCATCGCCATCGCCAAGGCGGAGACGGCGAACGATTTCAGCAATGATGGCCTCTCGCTCTCGACCGCCAATCTGTATGCGCCGACGCAGCCGGGCGGATCGCTCTACGGCCTCAACAACTCCAATCCTTTCAATCCTGATTATCTCGCGCAAAATTCGCTTTCGCCGAATTACCATATCGCCTCCAATAGCGACAATTGGGGCGGCGGCAATGGCCCCAAAGTGCCCGGCGGAATCATTACGTTCGGCGGAGGCGTCGCGCTCTACGTCGGCGGCAAGGTGATCGGCGGATTAGGCGTCAGCGGGGACAGTTCCTGCGCCGATCATGCCATCGCCTACCGCATGCGCAAGGCGGCAGGCTTCGATAAAATCCCATCCGGCGTCGGTCCGGGCGGAACGGACAACATCCTTTACGCGGCGGCCGGCACGACGCCGACGGGCTTCCAGCATCCCCATTGCTTCCCGCAGGACATCACGCCGTAATCCACGTGGCAAAAAAAGAAGCGCGCCTCCCCGGGGAGGCGCGCCCTTGCGCTCTGATTGCCCTGGCCCCGCGGGCGCGGCGTCCAGAACGTCGCGCCGCGAAAAAGACTAGCGTTTGACGCTATCGGCGACCTTGCGGCCCGCGTCCTTGACGTCGCCCACCGATTGACGCACCGATCCTTCCGCCTTGTCAGTCTTGCCCTCGGCGACGAGCCTGTCATTGCCAGTCACCTTTCCGGCGGCTTCCTTGACGGCGCCCTTGACCTTATCGGCTGCGCCTTTGATGTGCTCTTTATCGACCATAATGGGCTCCTTTCCTCGGTTTGGACCTGAACGTCGGACCCATCTCATGGTTCCTGAGGCCGCGTTGACGAATTGACCTCAAACTGGTCTACATCCGCGGCATTGCGCAGCTCTCAGTGACAGAACCGGTTTTTGAGGAATGAACTTAGCGACGCCGTTTGAAAATGCTTGGCGCTATCAGGAATTGATCAGGGCCGTCGTGCGCCGCGAATTGGCGGTCAGGTTTCGCGGTTCGATCCTTGGCTGGCTCTGGGCGGTATTTGGACCGCTGGTCATGCTCTCCGCCTATACGGTGATTTTTTCGAGCGCCGTTGGCGTGCCCCCGTCGGCCAAGGGAGCGGGCGTCGGCGGCTATGCCTTGTCGATCTTCACCGGCTTGATCATCTTCAACCTCTTCAGCGAACTCGCCTATCGCTCGCCCGGAATGCTGCACGAGCAGGCCGCGCTCATCAAGAAGTCGATCTTTCCGAGCGAGACGCTGGCCTGGACGGCGACCATCAGGGCGTCCGTCTATGCGCTCATCAGCCTTTGCGTCCTCCTGGTTTTCAAGATCGCCGTGACGCACGGGCTGCCGCTGACGGCCTTGCTCGCGCCCTTTGTCGCCGTGCCGTTCTTTCTGGCCTTACTCGGCGTCTCATGGTTCCTGATGGCGCTCGGATCGTTCACGCGCGACGTGGCGCATCTCATGATTTCGATCGTGCCGGTGTTCATGTTCGCGACCCCGATCTTCTATTCGATCGACGACGTTCCGCCGCATTTGCGCCTTTACGTGCATTTAAATCCCATAGGCAATTATGTCGAGATGATGCGCGATCTCCTTTTGTTCGGTCGATTGCCGGGCGCGCTGCTCTATTTCGGGACGGTTGCGGGGTCGCTTTTGGTATTCTACTTCGGCTATCGTTTCTTCATGCAATACAAGGCCGTGTTCGTCGATGTCATCTGATCCCGTCATCAGCTGCAGCAATGTCGGCAAGGCGTTCCAGCTCTATCTGCGCCGGAACGACCAGCTGAAACAGGCGCTTTTTGGACGCTGGAAGCAGTTTTACCATCAGCACTGGGTGTTGAAGGACGTCAGCTTCAAGGTTCAGCAAGGCGAAACCGTCGGCATTATCGGTCGCAATGGCGCGGGCAAAACGACGCTTTTGCAGATCATTTGCGGCATCACGCGGCCGACTCAGGGCGCTGTCAAGGTGGCCGGGCGGATCGCTCCGATCCTCGCGCTCGGCTCCGGCTTCGACCACGAACTGACTGGCCGCGAGAACGCTCTGATCGGCGGCGCCATCCTTGGCGTCAAGCGCTCGGTCATCGAAGCGCGGCTCGATCAGGTCGCCGCCTTCGCCGACATCGGCGAGTTTTTCTATCAGCCCCTGAAAATGTATTCGACCGGCATGGCCGCGCGTCTGGCTTTCGCGGTCTGCGCTCACGCCGACGCCGACATTCTGATCGTCGATGAAGCTCTTTCGGTCGGAGACGCCGACTTTCAGGCCAAATGCGACGCCTACATCCATAATTTCGCCAAGCGCGGAACGATTATCGTCGTCTCGCACGATCTTGAGATGCTGTCGATGCTCTGCGACCGCATCATCTGGATCGACGATGGCGCTGTCCGTGAATTGGGCGATTCGCGCGCGGTGATCGAGGGCTACCGGCACTCCACCGACGACAAGGCGACGGCGACGCTTTAGCTGTTCCGCCGGTTTCTTCAGGTCCTCAAGCAGGAACCGCTCAGATTGCCCCCGCTTTTCGCCGGTGGCGCGTCCTTCGGCCGCAGGCAACGCATGCGGGCGCAAATCGCGCGTTATGGTGCTGGTCCGGAAAGTCCGCGACTTTTCGGCGTCAGGCTCTAGCCGCTGGCGAAGGCCGGGGCCGCGACAGGTTCCTTGACCTTCGGGAAATCCGCATTCTGCCGCCAGATCAAAAACAAGGCCGTGATGAACTCGGCGACGATCGCGAGAGCGACGACAATGACGAGGCGCGGGTTCTGACGCACCAGTGATTCCGATCCGACGAGAATGGCGACGTGAATCAGCGGGATGATGAGAATCATTGATGTCGTCGCCGCGGAGCCGCGTCCGGTCGCCGCCGAAACGGTGAGCACAAGGCCGACGGCGAGCAGAGAGTGGCTCAGCGCCAGCAATGGGATTGCGCAGCGTTTGGTCGCCTCGCTCATCCATTCGGCGTAGCCGCGCGGATCCCAGGCGGCGATCGGTATGGAGGCGAAAAATTCGCCGAAGGGCAGTTCGAAAACGCCGCGCCAGTCGCGTTTCGGCAGGCCGCCGGCGCCCTGCATGTCGACTGGGATGGCGTATTGCTCGAAATTCGCGTTGCGTATTGATGAACCGCCATCGGGCAGCGTCTCGATCGAGCCATGATTGAGAACGATAACGACGCCCTGCTCGTTGCGGCGAAATTCCGCCTCATCGGCGTTGATGATCTGCTCTTCGTTCTTTTCCGTGGAGAACTGGTGGATGAACATGCCGCTGGCGACGTCGGAAGATCGCCAGCGCTGGAAATAGAGCGTCCGCGCGCCCTTGTCGAAAGTGTAGAAATGCGCCGGCTCGAGCATCCGGTGATTGAGCGAATTGCGGATCACATAAATGACGTCGTGCATCTGGCCGACGTAGGAGGGCGCGAAAAAGGATGACAGCCAGTAGCCTATGCCGACCGCCGCGCAAGCGACGACGATCGCTGGAGCGCAGAGCGACCATACTGAAAGGCGCAGCGAATATAAAACGGCGATCATGCCGTCCGACGACATGCGGCTGAATTCGAGGGCGACGGCGACTCCGACAGCCATCGGCAGAGCGAGATAGAGCACGGTCGGCAATGTCCCAAGCAGCGCCGGGACCAACAGGCCGCCGCGCACCGCCGCCGCCGGCAGCGTCTGGAACAGGGAGGTCATGACGAGAGGAACGCAAAGCGTCGTCTCGATCAGCAGCGCCGTCAGCGCAATCCGCTTGGCGAGATAAAGGGTAAGCAGCCGAGGCATCAGGTTTCCGGTCGCGGTCAGGCCTTCATGCGAGCCTGCGCCCGTTTTGCATAATCGAGCCACGCCTTGTCGAAAACACGGCGGCTCGGAAGCGAAACGGCGCCAGCCCAATGCGCGAAGAAAATGCGATTGCCGGCGCCGTCGAGAGGAAGCCCCTCCGCGTCGAAACTGACGTCCTTGGCTTTATAGAAGCTTTCGTCGGAGGCGCCGGCGACGCGTTCCGTGAGCGAAGCGATCTTAAGGCCGCGCCGATGCGTGACGAAATTGCTCAAGGGCTGGGCGAACAGCATGCCATGTTTGCGCACGTCATGAAAAATCGCCTCATCCCTTTCGATCACCTCATAGAAATGCTGAAGCGACAGAATCCTGTTCGAAGTCAGGAAAAAACCATCGTTGAACAGTCTGACGTCGCGCAGGAATTCATATTTTGCGCGCTTCTTGTTGTAGACATATTCCTCGCTGGTCGAGGCCATGATGAAGTCGGTGCTGCCGGGTTCAAGCTTGCCAAACACTTCGCTGATGTCGCGAAAAAGGATCGTGTCGACGTCGATATAGAGGACCTCGTCGAGGGGCAGGGCGAGCGACAGAAATTTCCGCAAACGGCGGCGATGACCCGGGAACAAGGGATAAAGCCGGCTCGCGAGCGCGTCGAGTTCGCGCGAATCCTCCGTGACAAGATGTGCGCCATAGATCTCCGCGGCGCGCCGCGTCACAGCGAGATTGTCGTCGTAAGGGATAAGATAGAGAGGCGTTTGCGCGTTGGTCGCGTAATAGCTCTCAAGAAACGGCAGCAGCCAGTCGGCAATGCGATCATTGGCGACGATGGCGACGCCCGTCGCCGCCGATCGGCCGGGCGAAGGGCTCGTCGAAGTCTGCGCGGCGGCGTTGTCGATCGTCTGTTCGTCGATATGGGATTCGCGCATCAGCTCAAAGTTGGTCGGGTCTGCTTGTTCAACGATGGCCCATAGCGCAATGCCGCGTTCAAGTAAAATAAGGCCGTCCCTCGCACCGGGCAGGTTTTCGTTCCAGCGTCTTCATTCCAGCGTCTCCTGGACGCATTCGGCGCTGTTCACGAGGTAGCCGAAGCGCTGCAGGGTGGATCTGGCCTGGTCCATGAAGAGCTTCAAGGCGTCAGCGGGCATTTCGTCCTTATGGCTGCCCGCCACGCCACGGCGAAAAAAGAACGGGCCGGATTCAAATGTGTGGTCGGTCCGGCCGAACCCCATTTTCGCTTCTTTATCGCGTAGCTGGCGGAAGGAACTCGCCGCCGCCACCGCGGAAAGATGGCCCACATCGCGCTGCAGGCCGGCGAATTCGCAGAAGCGCTGGAGCTGTCTGACCGGTTCGCGCAGAAGGTCCTCGTACTTGATCACGATCATTTCCGCGCCATGGGGATTCTGCGCCCAGGCGTCCACATGCTCATTCCAATGGCAAGGGTAAAGATCCGTTTCCGGACTGACGAAATTCAGAAGATCAAGTTTTTCTCCATCGACAACCTCACGATAATGCCGGTAGGACACCATCACGTCGCGGCCGTCGCGCAAAAGATAGACCACGCGTCGATAGTCCGGACGAGGGAGCGCATGCGACTTGAAAAACATCGGCGTCGCATAGCGCCGATAGTGCTTGTTGTAATGGACGTCGGGAACGAGTTCATGCACCAGCGCCGGCGGACTCCATCTGGGGTCGACGCCAAATGCGACGCCGGCGATCAAATTCTGGAACCAGGTATTGCCTGATTTCGGGTATCCGACGATGAAGATGTCATCGGCGCGGCACTCGCTGATTGGCGTGAACCCCTCGGGGAGGGGATCCTGATGTCTTAAGGCTTGCAAATAGGCCCCAACTTTCCCAAAAAGCGACATGTAGCGATCGCCTCCCTTTCAATAACCGATTTTTCTCGATGGCGGCGGCGGCTCTGGATAGCTGCGTTGGTGAAGCTGAGAAAGCCCCGCAATGTGACAGATTCATTTCTGTTTGGACAGATCCGGGTTGTCCGTCTCGCCTCAATTTCCGCGAAGGCGCGAGTTGATGAGCATAGTCGCGGAAGGATTCGGCATCTTCCGAAGGACGTTTTGAACATGCCGCGTTCGATCTCTTGTATTGCGTGAGATATTCTCCCGATGAGCGTGTGATATTTTCCTGCCGCCATCGCTCTTCATGATGGATGGCATTGACGCGCATGGATGCGCATTTGAACGGAACCGCAATCATGATGCTTCCCGGGCGCCAAGATTCGCACGGCTCGGCGGCCGTCTCCGGCAATCTGCCCATGGACGGCAAAGCCGTGCTTCTCGTGCATCCGGCCTGGCATTCCTGCGGCAGCCATCAGGTGTTTGTGTCGCAGGCGCGCGCCTATCGCAGTCTTGGCGCGCGCGTCATCAGCCTCGCGATCGCCGACTCTCCTGGCGCCGTCGAAGGTTCGGGCGCGCATAAGACCTACGCCGCCGCCACGCGCGATCTTGAGGCCGACGCGCGGCTTTATTCCGGGATGCCGCTGCTTTCGGTGCTCAATCCGGCCTTCCTGGGGGCGGCAAAGCTCTGGCTACATGGAAACTTCGCGAAAATTCTCCTTGAAAGCGCCAAGCTTGCGCCAATTCCGGCGGCGCTCAGGGCGGAGCCGCGAATCGATCTCATCCATTGCAATCACTTCTTTTGCATGCCGGTGGCGATGCGCCTCAAGCAGAGGCATGGCTGCGCTATTTTGCTCGACACTCATGATCTTCAGGCGCGCCAATATGCGCTGCGGAATGAAGCGGGCTGGACATTGCCGCCGGCTGCGAATTTTGAAGATATGCTCGCAGTCGAGCTTGCCGCCATGCGTGACGCAGACGTTCTGCTGCACCTGAACGATGAAGAGGCGGCAAGTTTCAAAGTTCTGCTGCCCGCCATGCGGCACGAACTGCTTTATCCCGCCGTCCCGGCTGTCGCGGCGGGGCAGGGCGGAGCCGATCTCATCATAGTCGCCAGCGCCAATTACGCCAATTTCCTCGGCGTCCTCTGGTTTCTGGAGAAGGTTTTGCCGCTTGCGCCCGGCGTCGGCGTCAAGATCATCGGCAATATCGACGGCGCCTTTCGCGCCAGGGCCCCGGCGCTGCTGAAACGCCATGCCGCCCTGTTTAAAGGGCGCGTCGCCGATCTTGACGCGGTCTATGCGAACGCCTCCGCCATCCTTCTGCCGACGACCGAAGGTCATGGCATTTCTATCAAGACCATCGAGGCGAT
This sequence comes from Methylocella tundrae, assembly GCF_038024855.1. Lineage (NCBI taxonomy): Bacteria > Pseudomonadati > Pseudomonadota > Alphaproteobacteria > Hyphomicrobiales > Beijerinckiaceae > Methylocella > Methylocella tundrae. Next base: position 1,186,168 of record NZ_CP139089.1, on the reverse strand, counting down.
GTCCTCCGGCGCGCCCTTGATCGCGACCCCGCACGCGTTTCGAGGCATGAATATCGACCCGGCGCAGTTGAAGAACGTCACTCTGGCCGCGGACGCGCGGAGCTTCGCCGCGGCCTTGCTGCGGGCCGATGCGGAAAGAGGAGGAGCGCAGATCGATCAAGGCGCCTCCGACACGCGCCGGACCTATCAGGAACGATTTTCTTTTGAGGCCTATCGCTCCTCTCTCGTGAAAATCGCCGCCCCCCTCGTTCGGGGGTAAAGCGGCCGGCCGCCAGTCAGAGTCCAAGAAAATCGGCAGGCAGCGCGCCCGGACCGTGCAGGCCGGCGAAATTGCTTGCCTCGTAGTCGGCCTTACGTGCGGCCACCTTCGCCTCTGAAGGCGGTCAGAGGGAAGGTGTCATTGACTGTAAATCCAAGCTTGCGAAGCATAACAGAAATTTCCTTCTCGTTCCGATTAGGCACTTTATGCACCTCCATCGAAATTTGCTTGATGCGGAAGGAAAGATCCTTGTCGAGGGACTCGAGTATGGAATACTCCGAACCCTCGCAATCAATTTTCAGCAGACTAATTTCGCCGTCTATATTCGAGATGATCGAGTTGATAGATCTTGACTTCACTTTAATTTGCGTGGCGCCCGAGTTTCCCCTCTGGTCGACAGAGTCCATGAGAGTGCTGAAGGCGGACTTTGGATGAACGAAAAAACTCATTTCACCATCTTTGCCGCTGACGGCCTCGTTAAAGGTGATGACGTTTCCTAATCCATTAGAATTTATATTTTGATTTAAGCGCTGATGTATTAGAGGATCAGGCTCAAAAGCAATAACTTTCCCCGTCTGGCCAACTTTTGCTGAAGCTAGTGCTGTGAAGGCGCCAAAATTCGCGCCAATATCTAATACGATGTCGCCTTTCGATAGAGATACGCCGTGCTTTAAGTAGTCTTCTTGAATTAAGTTTTCAAAAACTGTATACCACTCGCCGCATTTGGCTTTTAGCTCGAATTTAAATCCCTTACACTCGGCGACGTAGTTGCTTCGCTTTAGTCTTAGTAAGTCTAGAACGAGCGGTATAGGGTCTGAGCTTGCTCTATATATGGACGTCACTTGTATGGCTTTTGCTTTAACATCCATGAAGAATCTCCACTCCGGCAATTAACGCTGCTCTGCCATCAAATGGCTCTCGCAGTGATGGCGCGGTCGGATGGTCAGGCGTTCAAAGCTAGTTCATGGTTGATCCAGGCGCTATTGCGGTCTCTACCTAGGTCGTAGTGACGATTTACCTTAGCACTATGGCGATAGCGGCGAGGAGAACGAAGCCTCGGTAGTTGGCGATGAGCTTGTCGTATCTTGTCGCGACCCGTCGAAACTGCTTCAACTTGTTGAAGAAACGCTCGACGAGATTGCGCTCCTTGTAGAGCGCCTTGTCGTAGTGGAGCGGCGCGCGGCGATTGGATTTCGATGGGATGACGGGTTTGGCCCCGCATTCGAGGACAGCCTGGCGCAAGTGATTGGCGTCATAACCCTTGTCGGCGATGACGGCTTCGGCCTCGAAGCCTTCGATCAGGGCGTGCGCCTTGGTGATGTCGTTGCGCTGGCCTGGCCCGAACAGCAGGCGGACGGGATTGCCGAGCGCGTCGGTCGCGGCGTGGATCTTGGTGCTCAGGCCACCGCGAGATCGCCCCAAACCTTGGGCATCCGCCCCCCTTTGGCGATTCTTGCGCCGGCAGCGTGCTGGTGAGCCCGCACGATGGTTGAATCGATCATCAGCCATTCGAGGTCGGCTTCGGTGGTGAGCGCTTTCAGAAACCCATCCAACGCGCCTCGCTCGATCCAGCGGTAATAGCGTCGTTTCACCGCTTGATGGTCGCCGAAGCGCTCGGGCAGGTCGCGCCAGCGCCCGCCCGAGCGGGCCATCCATAACAGCGCATCGACGAAGCGCCGGTTATCACAGCGCGGCCCGCGCTGACCGGCCCTGCCGCCCGGCACGAGGTCGCAAAGCCGCTCCCATTGATCGTCGCGTAGCGCATCGACATCCCGAATCATCAGAGCTGATCTCCAAAAATCAGCCTTGAATCATGGAAAACGACCGCCGAGAATCCCTCCAGCGAGGAATTCGTCACTACGATCTAGGTTTCCCAAATTCGCGATCGGAACGCCCCCCATGACGCTAACGCGCAGCGGCATTTGGCGCTCCTCGGCTCCAGCTTGTCGTTCAGGGGGGCGGCCCATGACGCTCCGCGCCAGCTGCAATCCGCCCTCAATCTGGATTCATCGAAAATATCGCGCCACGCCCTGACGCTGCTTGTGAACCGTTGAAATCTCCCATATAAAGACTTGCTTATATCTTTATTGCCTACGCCGCGCTGTCCTGATATAGAGCCGCGATCGCAATTCGGGAGCGTCAAACGCCATGACCCATTCGTTCAATGACTACGCCATCACGGATATCAAGCTGGCCGAGTGGGGCCGCCGCGAATTGGCGATCGCCGAAACGGAAATGCCCGGCCTGATGGCGACACGGGCGGAATATGGTCCGAGCCAGCCGCTGAAAGGCGCTCGCATCGCGGGTTCGCTGCATATGACGATCCAGACGGCGGTGCTGATCGAGACCTTGAAGGCCCTTGGCGCCGATATCCGCTGGGCCTCATGCAATATTTATTCGACGCAGGATCACGCGGCCGCCGCCATCGCCGCCGCCGGCATTCCGGTCTTCGCGCGCAAGGGCGAGAGCCTCTACGACTACTGGGAATACACCCACAAGATTTTTGAATGGGAAGACGGCGGCGCGCCGAACCTCATTCTCGATGACGGCGGCGACGCCACCATGCTCGTCCATCTCGGCATGCGCGCGGAAGCTGGCGATACGGCCTTCCTCGAGACGCCCGGCAATGAGGAGGAAGAGGTTTTCTTCGCGGCCATCAAGCGCCGCCTTGTCTCCCATCCCGGCCTCTACACGAAATATGGTCAGGCCATCAAAGGCGTCAGCGAAGAGACGACCACGGGCGTTCACCGCCTCTATCTCATGGAGCGTGACGGCAAGCTTCTCTGGCCCGCAATCAACGTCAATGATTCCGTCACCAAGTCGAAATTCGACAATCTCTATGGCTGCCGCGAATCTCTCGTCGACGGCATCCGGCGCGGCACGGACGTGATGATGGCCGGCAAGGTGGCGATGGTCGCGGGCTTCGGCGACGTCGGCAAGGGCTCGGCGGCCTCGCTGCGCAACGCTGGCGCGCGCGTGCTCGTCTCCGAGGTCGATCCGATCTGCGCGCTGCAGGCGGCGATGGAAGGTTATGAAGTCACGACGATGGAGGACGCCGCTCCCCGCGCCGATATTTTCGTGACCTGCACCGGCAATATCGACGTCATCACGATCGACCATATGCGCGCGATGAAAGACCGCGCCATCGTCTGCAACATCGGTCATTTCGATTCGGAAATTCAGGTCGCTGGCCTGCGCAATCTCAAATGGCATAATGTGAAGCCGCAGGTCGACGAGATCGAATTCACGGACGGCAAGCGGATCATCCTTCTGTCGGAAGGGCGCCTCGTCAATCTCGGTAACGCCACCGGCCATCCGTCATTCGTGATGTCGGCCTCCTTCACCAACCAGACGCTGGCGCAGATCGAACTCTGGACCAAGCAGGGCCAGTATGAGCGCAAGGTCTACACGCTGCCAAAGCACCTCGACGAAAAGGTCGCAGCGCTCCATCTCGACAAGATCGGCGTGAGGCTATCAAAGCTGACCCCCGCGCAGTCAGTCTATCTCGGCGTGCCGGAGCACGGCCCCTTCAAGCCGGATCATTACCGCTACTGAGCTTTACCCCGGCGGAAAAACCTTGAGCGCGGTCGTCGTCTTTGCACGTCGGCCGCGCTTTCGTCTGCCTGGACCTATTTCCGAAGGAAAAATCCGCAATTTGCGCTGAGAGGTTGCCCGCGCGCTTTGCCGCGAGGAGGCTGCTTGCGGCAAAGAGCCTCAATCAATTAGTCGTTTATGGACGCAAATCCGAGGTTCGTCTAAGTAGACACTCACGCTGCGCTTTTCAACTGAGGCTTCGAAGCAAGTAGAACTTCGCGTGTATTCTACGTTTCTGCAAGCATTAGGCGACTCAGAGGCTACAGCGTCCCGATATATTCGGATGGCGCCCTCGGAGATATCTTATGAAACGCCGCATCCTCGCAATTATGCTCGGAGCTTGCGTGACTGTGTTCGTTCGACCAGTCCGCGCAGAAGAGCCTATCCAGCCGATCGCTCCCGCTAAAGTAACAAATCCCGCGCTCGTCGAACTCGGCAAGAAGCTCTATTTTGACCCTCGCCTTTCCAAATCCGGCGCGATCTCGTGCAACTCCTGCCACAACTTGAGCTTGGCTGGGACCGACAATCTTAAAATGTCGATCGGCGACCACTGGCAGCCGGACCCCATCAATACGCCGACGGTGCTCAATTCGCGCCTGAACCTCGCGCAATTCTGGGACGGGCGGGCCAAGGATCTGAAGGCGCAGGCCGGCGGTCCAATGGTCAATCCCGTCGAAATGGCCTCGACGCATGAGTTGGTGGTCAATGTCGTGCAGTCGATCCCGGCCTACGCCACAGAGTTCAAAGGGGCGTTCGGGTCGGACGGCGTCGACATCGATCGCGTGACAGCGGCGATCGCCGCCTTCGAGGAGACGCTCGTCACGCCCAACTCTCGCTTCGACAAATGGCTTGAGGGCGATAAGTCGGCGCTGACCAAGACGGAACTCGAGGGCTATGCGCTGTTCAAGGATAGCGGCTGCGTCGCGTGCCATAACGGCCCTGGAGTGGGCGGCAATTCGTTCCAGAAAATGGGCGTGGTCGAGCCCTATAAGACGTCGAATCCGGCGCAGGGCCGGGTCGCCGTGACTGGCGACGACGCTGATCGTTTCAATTTCAAAGTGCCGATGCTGCGCAATGTCGAGCTCACCTATCCCTATTTCCATGATGGCGGAGCGGCGACGCTTGAGCAAGCAGTCGAGACGATGGGCAAGCTCCAGCTCGGCCGAACCTTCACGGAGGAGGAAAACGCGAAAATCGTGGCCTTCCTCAAGACGTTGACAGGCGATCAGCCGCAGATCGTTCTGCCGCACCTGCCGCCGTCAACCAAAAAGACCCCGCAGCCGCAACCCTTCGGTTGAGCGCGCGATTTCGCAGGCGGGCGCAAGGAGGTTGACGCCGCTCGCATCAGCGTCGGGTCAAAACGGGATGACTCGTCGATGGCGGACAGTCTCTGTTCGCTATCGACCGGAGCTTTTCTCTCTTCCCGCGCCGCCGCTTCGGGTGCATCAGGCGCCCTTCAAACCCCGCCCTCCGCGCAAATAATCTGCCACTCGACGTCGCTGACCGGCTGCACCGACAGCCTTGAATTATTGACCAGCACCATATCCTTCAGCCGCGGATCGGCCTTGATCGCCTCCAAGGTCACGGGGCGGTTCAGCGCCTTTTTCGCGCGGACGTCGACCATGCCGAACTTGCCGGTCGGATCGCTGTCATCCGGGTAATAGGGCTTGATGATCTCCACGATGCCGACGATCTGTTTTCCCTCATTCGAATGATAGAAAAAAGCCTCTTCGCCGACCTTCATCGCCATCAAATTCTGTTTTGCCTGATGATTGCGCACGCCGTTCCAGAAGGTGCCTTTTTTGCCCGCCGCGACCTGGTCGTCCCATGACCATTTATTCGGCTCGCTTTTGATCAGCCAATGCGCCATTTCGTCCGTCCCCGCCGCGCGAAGTGATTCTGCCCGGCGCAATCTATCCGCTTGGACGGCGGAGTTACGCGAAAATTCAGGAAATTCGGCTTTATACGCCCTCGGCTTTAGAGGGGCGCGCCAACAATTCGGCGATCGCCTCGTCGATGGTGATCCGCTCGGCCAGCACCGCGTCGACGGCTTTGGCGATCGGCATATCGACTCCTGCCGCGTTGGCGAGATCGACGAGGACGCCGCAGGTGTAAAGACCTTCTGCAAGGCCGATGCGGGCGGAGGCCTCGGCGACGGTCTGGCCGCGCCCGAGCGCAACGCCAAGCGAAAAATTGCGCGACAGCGCGGATGTGCAGGTCAGCACGAGATCGCCAAGGCCGGACAGGCCCATCAAGGTCGCGGGCTCCGCGCCGAAAGCGCGGCCAAACCTGATGAGTTCTGCGAAGCCGCGCGCGACCAGCGCCGCGCCGGCGCTAGCGCCAAGGTCTCGCCCGGCTGCGACGCCGTTTGCGATGGCGAGGACATTCTTCGCCGCGCCGCCAAGCTCCACGCCGCGCACGTCGGTTGAGGAATAGACGCGAAATCCAGGACCCGCGAGCCGGCCAGCGAGGATGGCGGCGAGTTCTGCGTCCGCGGCGGCAAGAGCGACGGCGGTCGGCAGGCCGCGCGCGACATCCTGCGCAAAACTCGGACCGGAGAGAACCGCCGGCGGATGGTCCGGCAGCACTTCGCTCACGACTTCGCTGAGGAAATGGCCCGTGCCATGTTCGATGCCTTTGGCGCAGACGACGATTGGCGCCTTGCTCCCCGCGACGAACGGCTCGAGCGATTCGAGGAGACCGCGCAGCGCCTGCGCCGGCACGACGGCTAGAATGACATCGGCATCCGCCGCCGCCTCCGCGAGATCCGAGGTCGGGCGAACGTTCGAGAGGAGCGGCACACCGGGCAGACGCCGGGCGTTGACGCCGGTCGCCTGCATCTCGGCGACATGGTCGCAATCACGCGCGAAAAGCGTCACAACGGTTTCAGCGCGCGGCTCGCGGCCGCCGCGCGCGGCGAGATTGGCCAGCGCCGTGCCCCAGGCGCCAGCGCCGAAGACCGCTATTCGACCGCTGCGCCCATTGGTCATGATGTTTCCCCATCCCCAACCGATTGTTCGTGAGCCAATATGCCGACCATGTCCGCCGGTTCGGCCACTCCGGCCAAGCTTGAGCGATCGCTCGCAAAAAAGCTAAGCTTTTTCGTGGTCAGAAAACCCATTGTCCGAGGCTCATGCGACACAAATCTGAACAACCGGCAAGCCCTGCGGACGAGCCGCACCGCTTTGACCTGCGCGTCTATTATGAAGATACCGATTTTTCCGGCGTTGTTTATCACGCCTCCTATTTGCGATTCTTGGAGCGCGGGCGCACCGAATTTCTGCGCGCTCTCGGCATTGGACACCGCGAGATTTTCGAGCAGGGGAAGGACAGCTATTATTTCGCCGTGCGGGCCATGGCGCTCGATTTTCGCAAGGCCGCTCTGATGGACGACAAGCTCAGCGTCGAGACGCGGACGGATTCGATCGGAGGCGCGTCGATCGAAATGGGCCAAAAGATTTTGCGCGGGGGAGAGCTTCTGGTCGGCGCGAAGGTCAAAATCGCTGTCGTCTCGGCCGGAAAACCCATCCGTCTCCCTGCGTCGCTCCTCGATAAGCTCAGGGCGGTACCAAAAACCTGAATGGCGGCCTTGTCCATCCTGGACGGTAACCGGATTTTAACTGCGCTGACGGTTAAACTTTGGGTCAGATAAAGCCGCAGAAATGACCGATTTTGGCGTCAAGAGGAATCGGCTTTGCGGAGCATTGGGCGTTCGCGCAGCGCAAGGCGATAGCCTTCCATTCAAATTCGCCAGCCGATGAGGACGATGAGATGAACCCTGCGGATATCGCGGCCACGGGCGTGGCGGCAACCGGTTTTGCTCCGGGAAGCGAAGTCTCGCTCCTGTCGATGTTCCTGTCCGCCCATATCGTCGTCAAACTCGTCATGCTGGGATTGCTTGGCGCCTCCGTCTGGTGCTGGGCGATCATCATCAACAAGGCCATTTTGCTCCGCCGGACCCAGCGCGCGATGGCGCAGTTCGAGGAAGTATTCTGGTCGGGGGCCTCGCTCGACGAGCTTTACGCCACTCTGTCGTCGCGGCCAACGACAGGCACGGCAAGCCTTTTCGTCGCCGCGATGCGGGAATGGCGCCGCTCAGTGCAAGGCGGCGTCTCCTCCTTCATGGGATTGCAGGCGCGCATTGAAAAAGTGCTCGACGTGTCGATCTCCCGCGAAGTTGAGAAGCTGGAATCAAATCTTCTTGTTCTGGCGACGGTCGCCTCCGCCAGCCCCTTCATCGGCCTCTTCGGGACGGTCTGGGGCATCATGACGTCGTTCCGGTCGATCGCCGCTTCGCGCAACACCTCCTTGGCGGTGGTTGCGCCCGGCATCGCGGAGGCGCTTTTCGCCACCGCGATCGGCCTCTTCGCCGCCATTCCGGCGCTGATCGCCTACAATAAGCTGCAGGGCGACGTCGCCAAGAAACAGGCGCAGCTCGAAGGCTTCGCGGATGAATTCTCCTCGATCCTGTCGCGTCAGATTGACCAGCGGACGGCGCACGACCAGGCAGCCTGAGCATGATTTTTCGGGGCATTTTCAACGGAAGCGATGATCGTCTCGCTTCCGGGAAACGTGGTGAATGGAACAGAGCTGAAAGTCGCGGACCATTCGGCGGTCCTTCAAGCGGACAGCACGGCGGCCGCGACCGACCGCTTCCTATCCGGCGCTTGCACGGGAGTTTTTGAACATGGCCATGTCGGCGATTGCAGTGCGCAAGGGCGGCCGCGGACGGCGCGGCTCGCCCCGCTACCGGCCGATGGCCGATATCAACATGACGCCGTTCATCGACGTCATGCTGGTGCTCTTGATCATTTTCATGGTCGCAGCGCCCTTGCTGGCGACTGGCGTGCCGATCGACCTGCCGCAGACGAAATCAGCGGCGCTGAATGTCGATCAAAAGCCGCTATCCGTCGCCATCGACGAGAAGGGCGCCGTCTTTGTCATGGACCAGCCGGTGGAAATGAACCAGCTCGCCGACAAATTGAAAGAGCTCGCGAAATCAGGCTTTGACGAGCGCATCTATGTGCGCGGCGCCAATCAGGTGAATTACGGCAAGATCGCCGAGGTCATGTCGATCATTACGACCGCCGGGTACAAAAAGGTCGCTCTGGTCACCGACCCCAGCAAGAATTGAGCTTCAATGTCGTTGCGGGACAACCCGGGAGCTGCGGTCTCTGGCGGCATGCATGCTTTGCTGCTTGCCGCCGCGCTGCTGTCCTTTTCGCACACGGCCAAATTCGAGGATGCGCAGGAGAGCATCCCGGTCGACATGGTCAGCGATCAGGAATTCAACCAGATCATGAAGGGCGAAAAAACCGCCGCGAAACGCGAGAAGCCACAGCAGAAAGTTGAGAAACTGGCCGAGGTCGCGGAAGCGAAACCGCAATCGACGCTGCCCGACGCCAAGGTCGATATTCCAGCGCCCCCGACCCGCGCCAAGCTTGAGGACGATCCCGGCCGCGACGACGCGAAAAGCCCGCCAGAGCCGCCGGAGCGGCCGGTTCAGGACAACGCCAAAGCCGAGCCCAAGCCGGAGCTAAAGCCCGAGGTCCAAAAGCCCGTCGTCGCGGCTGCGCCGCCGCCAGCGCCGCCTTCGGCTGAATCGCCCGACGCCGTCGAGCCGAAGCCCGTCCCGCGGCCGAAGGCGGAGCCAAAAAAGGTGACGGCGACGGAGCCGAAGCCAAAACCGGCCGAGCCGCCGAAGAAGGCCGAGCCGAAATTCAAGCCTGATGAATTGGCGAAGCTGCTCGAGCAGGAAAAGCCGCAGAAGGATCAGCCGCCGAAACCGGCAGCCAAACCAAAGTCGGGCGAGGAAGCCGCTGATCCCGCGGACAAGTTCGATGCGAGCGACATCAGCCGGTTCCTCAACAAGGAGGCGCCGCAGAAGAAAGCCTCGACCGGCCATGAGTTGCAGCAGGTCGCCTCCCTCGGCGCGGCGACGGCGAGCGCTTTGAAAATGTCGCCCTCGCTCTGGGCGCAACTCGACGGACTGCTGCAGGATCAGTACAGGCATTGCTGGAATTACGTCGGCGTCACCAGCGAACAGAAATATGTGCCCGAGATTCATGTTCAATACGGGCAGGATGGCGCAGTGATGGGTCAACCGGAACTGCTGAATCCGCCATCCGACCCCAATATGCGTTCTCTCGCCGAAAGCGCCCTACGGGCCGTCCGGCGTTGCAATCCGTTGCGCATTCCCGCGCAGTACCAGCCCTATTATGACCAGTGGAAAGGCCGGGTTGTTCGCTTCGATCCGGAGGACATGCTTTGACAATTTTCAATCTGACGCCTCGCTTAAGGAAGACCCGGCTCGCTCGGCTGATCGCGGCTCCGCTCGCATTATGCGCGGTCCTGCTCACGCAGCCATTGGCTGGATGGGTCACGAGTCCGGCTCACGCCGAGGACCGCTACCTCGATGTTCGCCGCGGCGAATTCAAGCCGGTGTCGATAGCGGTGACGCCTTTTGCCGGAGATCCCGCCGCGGCGGCGCAAGCCACCAGCATCATCACCAATAATTTCAAGCGCTCCGTGTTCCTCGCGCCGCTCGACTCGAAAACCTTCGTCGAGCCGATCGCCAATCCGGATCAGACGCCGAACATGGACGCCTGGCGCGCGCTCAATGCGCAATTCGTCGTCACCGGGCGGAGCGGGCGCAGTCCGGATGGCCGGCTGCAAACCGAATTCCGTCTTTGGGACGTCTCCACAGGCCAGCAGGTCGCCGGCCAGCAATATGTGACGGACCCCAATAACTCACGCCGCGTCGCGCACATCGTTTCCGACGCGATCTTTTCGCGGATCACCGGCGAGGGCGGCTTTTTCGATACCCGCGTCGTCTTCGTTGACGAAACGGGGCCACCCGAACATCGGCGCAAGCGCCTTGCGATCATGGATCAGGACGGCGCCAATGTCCGCTATCTGACGCGTGGCGATGATCTCGTCGTGACGCCGCGCTTTTCGCCGTCCTCGCAGGACGTCACTTATATGTCTTTCGGCCCGACCGACCCGAAGGTCCTGTTGCTGAACATCGAGACTGGCCAGCGCGAAGTCGTCGGCAATTTCCCCGGCATGACTTTCGCGCCGCGGTTTTCGCCCGACGGGCAGAAGATCGTGATGTCGCTGGCGCAAGGCTCGGCCTCCAATCTCTTCACGATGGACGTTCGCTCGCGCACGACGACGCGGCTCACCGATTCGAGCGCGATCGACACGTCTCCCTCCTATTCTCCGGACGGAAGCCAGATCGTTTTCGAGTCCGACCGCGGCGGCAGCCAGCAGATTTATATCATGTCGGCGAATGGCGGCGCGCCCAAGCGGATTTCATTTGGCGAGGGGCGCTATTCGACGCCAGTCTGGTCGCCGAAGGGGGATCTGATTGCGTTCACCAAGCAGAAAGCGAATACATTCGCGATCGGGGTGATGCGGCCGGACGGGTCTGGCGAGCGAATTTTGACCGAGGGCTTTCACAATGAAGGGCCGACCTGGGCGCCGAACGGGCTCTATTTGATGTTCTTCCGCGATCCCGGCGGCTCGAGCGGAGCGAAAATCTATATGATCGACGTGTTTGGCAGGGCTGAATTTCCTGTCCCGACGCCGAGCTTTGCGTCCGATCCGACCTGGAGCCCGCTGCTGAATTGAGCAGAGTTCGCTTCAAGCCATAACGTCGCGGCGTCAGGCCGGACGCCGCGACGCAGATTGGGGCCTAAGGCTGCGGACAAGGCCCATGCGGCGGGCAGGGCGGCGGATTAGAAAAGGGGTGGGGCGAAAAACGGCCTCCGGGGGGCGGCGGCGCCGGGCTTGTCGAGGCCATAACGCCGACAGGAGGCGCGAATGGCGATCCCGCGGTCTCTGCGTTGCGGGCCGGCAGCTCCAGCTTCACCTGCTGATTGTCCTTCTCGAGCGTCGTCGCCCTAAGATCGACCGAGCGAACGACCCAGCCATGATCATCCTGACCCACGTGAAGCGTGATGGGTTTGCCCGACGAATCGGAAAACAGGCCCAACTCCGCCTCCCCTCCGTGGACGACGCCGACAAGCGTGATCTGCGGTTTTTCTGGCTCCGGGGGCGGAGGCGGCGCGCTGACTTCGACCTGGGCCGGCGCCGTCATCGGGGGCGGCGGCGGCCGCCGCGATGCGGAGAAAAGCGGACGTTCGCGCGTCGCATGCAATGAGTCGATGGGGATCGCCCAGAGCGGATTGGCTGTTCCCGATATCGGCTGCGCGGCGGGCGCGTCCGCGCGTCGCGGCTCGATGTCGATATGTTCGACCGGCGCGGCGAGGCGCGCCGGAGACGCCGAGCTGAGATCGTTGTGGTCGGCGCTCAGCTGAGCGTCGCTGGGACTTTGCGCCCGGGCGAGGGCCGCCGCGCTGCAAAAGGCCGCCAGCGCCAAACCGAAAAGCGCCCTGTCGCGCCGGATCATTTCGCCACCTGCCATTGCCCGGCGACGTCGATTTGGATGCGCATTCGTTTGTCTTCCGAATCAGCGCCGGCTTGCGGCGCCTGGACGATCAGTTGTTCGACGAAAAGAAAGGGCATGCCTGCTTCTATATCATAAAGGAGCGGCTGCAACGCGGTTTGGCTCAGTTCGCAGTTCGCGGTTAGCACGACGTAGCCCTGGCTCGCCTGAGATCCCTGCAGATCGATCTGCGAGGACAGCACGGCGCCGCCGACGGCCGTGACGGCGTTGACGATGCGCTGCTGCAGATCGGCGCCGGCGATCGTCACCGTAGGCCCATCGAGGAAAGGCGAGCCGGCGGCTTCATCGTCGCCGGATTGATCGCCCGATTTTCCGTGGTGTTCAAGCGCCGCGAGCCGGCCGGAGGCGGCGGCATAGTCGGCATAGGCGTCGCTCAATCCAGATAATGTCACCGAGATGACTGCGAGCAAAGCGATCACGGCGGCGGCATAGGCGAGGGCCGCTGGCGCATGCGATTGATTGAGGCGTTTCCAGAGTTCGGCGCTGGTCATTGGCTCGCAGCCCCGGGCGCGCGGAAGACCGGCGCGATATGCGCTTCGATTGAGAAATGCTGAGCCGTCTCCGACTGCGAGCGCGTCGTCGCCGCGAAAAACGTCGCATGTGTGAAATGCGGCGATTGCTCGATGAGGTGGATCAACTCAGGCGCGTCATGCGCGAGGCCGACGATCTGCACTTTGTTGCCCTGAATGTGCATCTCGGTCAAATAAGCGTCGTCGGGCAGGATGCGCGAAAGCTCTTCGTAAACGATCACGGCCGAGGGCGTATCGCGCTTTCTTTGCCGCAGCGCAAGCGCCGCAGCGCTGTTCGCGTCGCCGTTTCGATGCAGCGCGGCGCGGCGTTGCGCGATGCTTTGGTTGATCTCATCGCGCTGCGCTTCGAGCGCGCTTCCGGCGATGGCGGAAAAGATCACGGATGCGACGCAGACAAACGCCAGCGCGCCGATGAGAACGATGAGACCGCGCCGAAGCCGGCGCGCTTCGAGGACGCCCTCGAGTTTTTGTTCGAGCACCTTGATCGGGGCCGCGCCTTCTGGCGCCTGCGTCGAGATCGTGACGGCCTGGACGCGAAGGCCCCGAACGGCGTTGACGTAAGGCGCGAGCCGCGCGCGCGCCGTCGCCGCGACAGTCACCAGCATGCGCTCGCCGGACGCCTCCTTCGAGGGGCGCCAGCCGAAGGCGGCCTCCGCGGGGCTCCAGGGCGTCAGCCTGTCAATCTGGGCGCGGATGATGCCTTCGAGAAAATCGGTGGCGCGGCGCGGCAGCTGAAGCGGCCGGATCAGGAATCGGTCCGGTCGCAGCACGAATTCGACTCGTGCGTGCGACACGAACGGGGCCAAGGTCGCTGCGTCCTTCGGCGCGATGACGCCGTTGACAATATGGATCGCGCCGCGCGGCAACTCGGCTTGCGCCTTTTCCCGCGCCGCCCTTTGCCGGATCGTCAGCTTCGAGGAGGCGTCAGGCGCCGACGCCGCTTGCAGCAGGAAGCCACCGTCTTCCTGTTCGACAAGACGTGCGAAGCGCGGCGGGCGCAATGCTTCGCCCGCCGCGAGAATCGCCGCCGCGACTTCGTCGATCCAAGCCGAGGCCCGATTGAGGATCTTGTGGATCCAACTCATGTCATGTCCATTTCGGCGGCCAGAATGGCCAAAGTGAGGGCATTTTCAAGCGAAACGCCGCCGTTCAGCGGCCAGAAAATGCGAAAAGAGAAACAGCTAAGCTTCCCTGGCGAAAAAACTTTAGAGCAGAATGCGTTCCGGAGGAATCGCATCCGGCTTCTAAGCCTTTTTCTGATCGATCGAATGACTCCATTTGATCGGAAAGCGCTCTAGAAAACGCCGTCGAAATCATCGCTCCAGGCGAGGATGGCATAGGGCTCCGTGTCTTTGTCGTTCTGGAGGATGACCGCCTCGGCGTTCACGCGCCGCCCGTCCTTGAGCCGAATGGCCATGTTGACGCGGTTCGCTTTGCGAGGGTCGAGCGAAACGCTGTCCTTGGCCTGACCGAGCTGGGACATGATCGCTTTGGGATCGCTCGTCCTGCGGGTGTCGAGGAGCGTTTTTGCAAGGTCGGGCGTCATGTGGGGCAGCGACTGGATCACCTCCGGGGGCGCCGCCATCACATCGATCTGCGGGATTCCATTGTAGATCGTCAAGAAAGGCATCGCGCTTTCGACGAGTTCCGGCGGCAGACCCAGCACGAACCGGAGTTCCGCGACATTCTGAAATGGCGATTGACGGGGTAAATATTTCAGCCCGGCGTCCTTATAGGCGTCGGCCTCCTTGTTTTGACCGGCGCCCTCGTTTTTTTTGCGCCATCCGATAATCCTATCGGCGTAATAGGCCGCGTCGCTGGACTTTGCGCCGAGCGTCTCGAACAGGCCCGCAAGCAATTCCTTCGTCGCCGCGTTGAGGTCGACGCGCGCTCCCTCGGTGCGGAAATTCACAGCGACATTGGCGCCCGCTAGCTGAAACCGGAAATCGCCAGTCGGACGGGGATCGTCAGGCGTCCGGCCGGTCAGCTGCAGCGCGGTGAGTTCGAGCCCGGCTGAAATCAGGGCGTCCGACTGCAGCCTGTCGCTGGAAACGCGCGCCGCGAGCGCGCTATTGCCGACATAGATCGCATAGCATGACGCGAACGTCGCGAGCGCCGCGATAATCCAGAGCACGGCGACGATGATGAAGCCGGCCTCTCCTTGCTCTCGGGGGAGATCCCTTGCCGTCGACGACAGCCTCAAAGGACCTCTCCGTTCGCTGGTTTCGTAGCGTCGTTCGGCGGCGGCTGACCACCGCCTTTGGTCGACTGTCCGCCGCCGCATTGCGACGAGGGCGTGGCTGAGGCGCAGATGGCGGCTGTGTTGACATGAATGAGGGTCGCCGTCGAAACGGCGAGAGTCTCGCCCGAATCCGCATTGCTGACGGTGATGCGGACGGCGGCGGGCAACACGGTCGCCTTGTCCCAGCTGTCGACCCAGGTCCGGTCGGGTCCCGCGAAAGCGAAAGATAAACGCAATGGGGCGCGCAACAGGAGGCTTGCGTCTGAAAATTCGAAATCATCAGTGCTGACGCCGACGCTGGCGGCCGGCGAGAATGCGATGCGCGAGCGCACCAATCCGCCTTCCTTTTCACTGTTTGCGAATCGTATGATCTCGAGGCCCGTCGGCGCTGGCCCGGTGGAGGGTTTAGGGCCGATCGGCGATCGCACAAACGTCACGGCGGATTCCGAACCGTAGAAAAGGACGCGTTCTTCGCCGATTGGCGCGATGAATTCCGCGGCGGCGAGGTCGGAGGCGACGCGATCAAGCCCGAGGCCGACGAGTTCGGTGCGCTGGAGAAGAGAGAAGCCGGCCTGCCAATGCGGAGACCATTGCGCCGTGACGACCGCGAGAATCGACAATATGAGCCCCATGAGGGCGACCGCCACAAGCGTTTCGATAAGCGAAAAACCATGCTGCGCCAGGCCGCGGCGCGCGATCGCGCGCAGAGCTTTCATTTGTCCGTCCTCGGGACAAGACGGAGTGTTTCGACCTCGACAAGCGATCCCGATGGAGAGCGAACCTTCACGACAATCGCCTCGGGGACCCAGTTTGGCGGCTCTTTCCCGGCGACTGGCGGCGATGGGTCGATAAAGGGAGAGGCGGAGACGCTCCAGGTCCCGCCAGAAGCGTCGCCGGCAAGATCCGCGGCGACGAGCTTCGACCGCTCAGGCAGGGCGGTTTCGACCTTACGCAACGTCGAAACAGCCACGAGCCGCTGATCGATCTGATGCACGGCGCGAATATTCGTCCCCATCAGCGCTCCAATGGCGCTGATACAAACGGCGACGACGGCGAGCGCGATCAGAACCTCGATCAGCGTGAATCCCGCTTCGCCACCCGCGGACGCGCGGGCCTCAGAAGGTCTTCTTTTGCACAATCTCAACGCCTCCGGTCAGCCACGCGACGCGGATCTCGAACGTGGCGCCGAGCCGCGAGAGAGATAACGTGCCGCCGCAGGAGAGTCCCGACCCGAAAAAGGAAATGCTCGTTCCCGCGTCGTGCTGGTCGCAGCTATCGGCGAGGATTGCGCTGAAAGCGACATCCCCTGGCACCCTGACGGACCCCCCGCCGGCGCCCGAGCGGACCGTTCGCGCAACCGTGTTGATTTCCGTCGAAACAGGAGCGCCCCGGCGCAGCGCCGCGTTGCGGTCGGACTTGAGCACGGCCGCGGTCGCGACGGCCAGAGCCTCGAGCCGCGAGCGCGAGGTGCCGTGCGGAAACGCCGGCAGCGCAATCGCCGCCAGCATCGCAATGATGGCAAGGACGCAGACGATTTCAAGCAGGGTGAACCCGCTCTCGTCCCATCGCTCCTTCATCGCCCCTCCGCTTTCTTCGTGCCTCCGATTTCCCAGCTCTTGATGTCGGCGGCTAAGCCGGTTCCGCCTTCCTGTCCGTCGGAGCCAAGGGAGGTGATCTCATAGGGGCCATGTTCCGAAGGCGAACGATAGATATAGGGATGAGCCCAGGGATCATTCGGAACATTGGCGTTCTTGAGGTACGGGCCATTCCAGGCGTTCGCGCCGCCGGGGCGCTGCACGAGGGCCGCGAGCCCTTGCGCGGTCGACGGATAGCGTCCGAGATCGAGATAATAGAGATCGAGCGCGCCGGACAGGCTCTCGATCTGAATTGTAGCGGCCTTGACCTTCGATTCGGAAAGATAGTTCAGGACGCGCGGTCCGACGAGGCCCATGATGAGCCCGATGATCGTGATGACGACCAGAATTTCGACCAGCGTAAAGCCAGCCTCGCCATGTCTTTCGTCCGGCGGCGGTCCGGCGCGGCGATTGGCGGCGCGCATCGTCAGCCAGAGCGCCGCGCGCCTCGGATGGAGTTCAACTCGCGCGGTCCGGCGTTCGCCTATGGTTTTGGCAGGCCCGTCTTTTTTCTTCATGTTGTAATCGCTTCCAAATTCAAGAATTTATTACCTTCAGGGGCATCGCTCACCCTACCACCTGGCTCACCGACATGAGCGCCGTCATGATCGATACGATCAGTCCGCCGACTATGACGCTGATGCTGATGATGGCCAGAGGACCGATGACCCCGACGAGCTTATCAAGGCTGCGTTGCAGTTTGACTTCATAGTAGCCGGCAATTCGCTCGGCGAGCATCGGCAGCTGGCCTGATTCCTCGCCCAGCCTGAGCGTGCGGATGGCCATCGGCGGAAGCGCCTGCGTTTCGCTCAGCGCATCGGACAGCTTGCCGCCCTGACGGACGATGTCGACGGTTTGGCCCCAGGCCTTCGAGCGCCCCGTCGTCGCCATCATATCGGCGAGGATGCGCAATGTCGCGGTGAGCGTCACTCCCGCCGTCAACAGCACGCCGAGATTGCGGCAAAAGACCGCGGTCCGCTGATAGCTCAAGACTTTGCTGAGCAAAGGCATGCGCCCGAGCGTCTCCATGATCGCGGCGCGCACCTTCTGCTGGCGCAGCAGCAGCCACGCGCCGACGGCGAGCGTGACGAAGCCGGCTCCCAACGCCTGAATGTGGGCGGAGAAAAAATCAGACAGGTTGAGAAATCCGGTGACGATCGGATCGAGCTTGGCGTTGAAATCGCGCAGCACGGCGCCGAACTGCGGCAGCACGAATGTCAGAAAGAAGATCAAAACCGCGCCGGCGGCGGACAGAACGAATGCGGGGTAGCGCAGGGCGTCGACGACCTTGCGGCGCAACGCCTCGGAGCGCGTGCGCTCCGCCGCCAGCGCCTCGAGCACGGGCACGAGATTGCCGGACGTCTCGCCGACGCGCACGAGGGCGACGTACATTGGCGAAAACAGCGAAGGGTAATGCGATAGCGCATCGGCGAAGCTTTCGCCGCCGAGAATTGTCGCGGTGATCTTGGCGATGGTCGGCCGCAAACGTCCGACGTCCGAATCCGTCGCGACGAGATCGAGCGCTTCATTGATGCGCGCGCCTGTCTTGAGGAGCAGCGCCAGGTCGCCGGTGAAGAAGGTCACATCCTCAAAGCGCGGGGCCGCGGCGACGCTGATCGTCCACCAGGCCGACCCGGTCCGGCCGCCATCGTCGCGCACCGTTTCAATGGGGATGAGGCCGAGATATTCGATGCGCAGCGCGACTTCCGACGCGCTCGCGGCCGAGATCGTTCCGCTCACCACCTCGCCAGTCTGGGTTAAGGCCTGATAGCGAAAATTCAACATCTGGAACGTCTTGGCATGTTGAGTGAACTTTGCAGCGGGATCGCGAAAGCTATTACGTTACGCGGCTGTGGTGTTCTTATCGCTAATATTTTATGCCTTCTCCTAGTCGATTTGGAAGTCCTTGAAAAGACCTTGGCTAGCGCAGCGTCGTTACGCGGAGCACTTCAGCGGTGGACGTTATCCCTGCGCGGCATTTGGCTACGGCGTCCTCGACCATGGTCGTCATGCCGGACCGGCGCGCGGCAAGATCGATCTGATGCGCGTCAGCCTGCGGCCCGACGAGGTCGTAAGCCTCCCCCCGCAATTCGAGCATTTCGAAGATCCCGTTGCGGCCGCGATAGCCGACGCCGCCGCAGCGTTCGCATCCCGCCGGCTCGCAGATGCAGTCGTCGGCCTTAAGGCCGAGAGCGCTGAGGCGGGGATCATCGGCGAGATCATCATCGGTCAGGGTCCGTTGGACCTTGCAGCGGTCGCAGAGAACGCGCACGAGACGTTGCGCGATGATGGCGCGCAGGGTGGACTTGAGAAGAAAGCCTTCAACGCCGAGGTCGAGCAGCCTCGGGATGGCGGCGGCGGCGGATTCGGTGTGCAGTGTGGTCAGGACGAGATGGCCTGTCAGCGCCGCGTTAACGGCGATATTCGCTGTCTCGGCGTCGCGCACTTCACCCACCATGATGACGTCTGGATCCTGGCGCACGAATGCGCGCATCGCCGTGGCGAAAGTGAGACCGATCGCGGGCTTGACCTGGCTTTGGTTGATGCCTGGAATTTCATATTCGACCGGATCCTCGATCGTCAGAATTTTGCGCGACGGCTGATTGAGCAAGGAGAGCATGGTCGCGAGCGTCGTGGTCTTGCCGCTGCCGGTCGGCCCGGTGACGATGATCATCCCATGCGGCAGAGCAAGCAGCCGCGTTACGATCTTTTCGTCGGCCGCGGATAATCCCAATCGGGCGACGTCGAGCAGACCGCGATCTTGCGGCAGCAAGCGCAGCACCGCGGATTCTCCATATTGCGTCGGCATGGTTGAGACGCGGATGTCGACGTCGGATCTTGCGATGCGCTGGCGGGCCGCGCCGTCCTGCGGCAGGCGCCGCTCGGCAATGTTAAGCCCGGCGAGGATCTTGATGCGGGAGATCAGCGCCTGCGGCAACGTGTCTTTCGGGGCCGGAACCGCCCGCAGCAGCCCGTCGACGCGCATGCGCACCGTAAGCGCATTGCGAAAGGGTTCGATGTGGATGTCGCTGGCGCGTAGCTCCACGGCTTTTTCAAACAAATCATTGACGGCGCGGACGACAGGGGCGCCGCTTGCCAGATCGCGCAGGCTTTCAATGTCGTCGTCGGCGCCTGCGGATCGGCGCTCATTCTGAGGCGCGGCGTCCTCTCCGCCGAGCCGCTCGCCAAGGATGATCGCGATGTCCTCGAAGGAGGCGACCTCGACCGCGACGGAAACGCCAAGGACGATTTCGGCGGCGCGCAGGGCGGCGCGGTCGCTTGGATCCGCGGCGGCGAGCTTATGCTCGCCCTCGGCGGTCACGAAGGGAAATACCGTGGTCTCGCGCAAGAAGCGGGGCGCAAAGCGATCGCATAAGGATTTCGCCGACACGAGTTCAGGCAGGCTCAGACGCGGTATGCCATAAAAATGTGCGACTTCGTCGGCAAACCCATGAGCCGAGAGATCGCTTGCTTCCCATAATTTGCGTAAGGTCGGTTCCGCGCTCCCTTCGGTCGCGGAGTCGAGCGGGGTTTCCGACGACAAGTGTCTTTTGTCCACAAGATGCTTGGCGAATTCGTTGAGTGGATTTTGATTCATAGCGTCCTGCCTGCCAATGAGACTAAGCTAGCCGTTCGGCGAACCACGAAGGGATCACTGGGAAAATGGGACCTGACCGACGCTGCCGGCGCATAGCTTGACCTCTACCGTAAGAATGGCGAAGATTTACATTATAGTGTCAAACTGTGACGATATTCGCTAGCGGGCTTTGGACGCGCATCAGTTGGTCGCTTTTATTCGGGTTGGGGTTATTGTTCAGAATTCAGCGCCGCGCCAAAGTTTATCTTTCGAGCCGATTGGTTTCGATCGCCTTGCTCCTGTGGGCGACGGCGTTTGTGGCGTCGTGCTCTCAGCTGCCATTGACGGGCGGCGGCACTGAATCGCCTGACGCGTTTGACAAGGTTCGCGGCCTCGATCTTCAGCCGAGATTTCCCAAAGGAGCCGAGACGGCCAACACGGGAGCGTCGGGCAGCGACCGGCCGGCGATCTATTATGGCGTCGAGGGGCCGGCGGGCGGAGCAGGCTCCGCTGCATCCGCGACCGGCGGCGGGGGCGCCGGAGCCGGCGAAGGCGTCGACCTGAATTTCGACAACGCGCCGGTTACGGCGGTCGCGAAAGTCATTCTCGGCGACATTCTGGGCGTTGGCTATTCGGTCGACCCGCGGGTGCAGGGTTCGATCACGCTGTCCTCCGGCCGTCCGGTTCCGAAATCGCGGCTCCTGTTCGTGCTCGAGAGCGCGCTTCGCACGGCCAATGCGGTGCTGACCCATGACGCCGGCGGCTATCGGATCATCCCGGTCGACGACGCCGTCGGCAATGGCGGCGTGGACCACGCCGGCGGCGAGCTGGAGCCGGGTTACGGGATGACCATCGTCCCGGTGCAGCATGTCGCCGTGCCGACGATCATGAAGCTCTTGGAGGGGTTTGCGACGCGGCCCGGCTCGATACGCGCTGATCCTGGAAATAATCTGATCATCGTGGTCGGCAATGGCGTCGAGCGCCGCACCGCCGTCGAGACCATTCTCAGCTTTGATCAGGACTGGATGCGCGGCCAGTCCGTCGGCATTTTCCCGGTGCGCAACACGAGTCCGGAGCCGGTTGTCGCGGAGCTCGAGAAAATTCTCGATTCGGGCGAAGCCGGCCTCAGCCAGAACATGGTCAAGCTGCAGCCGATCGCGCGCTCGAACGCGATTTTGGTGGTGGCCCGCAAGCCCGAGCTGCTGCGCGCCGCGGCGACCTGGATTTCCCGCCTCGACGGATCGTCGATGACCAGCACGGGGGTCAAGGTTTACCGGGTCCGGTATGGCGACGCCAAGCAGATCGCCAAGCTGCTGAATGACTTGTTCACGGGCGGCGCCGGCGGCGGCCTCGACTCTGGGGCCAATCAACTGGCGCCAGGCTCCGGCAGTCTCTCGGCGGCGGATCGATTGACGGGCGGCGGATCGGCCTCATCCTCGGGCCTTGGCGGCGGCGGCGCAGGCGCGGGAACGGGCGGCGGGATCGGAGGGGGTGCTGGAACGGGAACGGGAATGGGCGCCGGAGGCGCGGGGGGAATGGGAGCGGGCGGCGGCGGTGGCGGCGGTTTTGGGTCCTCGGGCTCGAACCCAAGTCCGTTCGGCGGGCTCGGCGGGGCGGCGGGCGGCGCAGATACAGGCGGCGCGGGCGCCGGCGCGGGTTCGGGATCGAGCGGCGGCGGCAAAGGACCGGTGTTGCTGCCCGGCGTCAGGATCATGGCGGACATTCCCAACAACGCCATCGTGATCTACGCCAATCAGCAAAGCTATCATGTCATCGAAAA
Organism: Methylocella tundrae; assembly: GCF_038024855.1. Taxonomy (NCBI): domain Bacteria; kingdom Pseudomonadati; phylum Pseudomonadota; class Alphaproteobacteria; order Hyphomicrobiales; family Beijerinckiaceae; genus Methylocella; species Methylocella tundrae. The sequence goes on along the minus strand of NZ_CP139089.1, from coordinate 1,164,082 downwards.
AGCGCTGGAGCAGATCGATCGTCCGAAGCTGCAGGTCGCGGTCGATCTGACGATCGCCGAGGTGACCTTGAACGACACGCTGAATTACGGCGTCCAGTTCTTCCTCGGCAGCAGCAATCTCGGCCTTGGCATCAATAATGGGTCGATCACCAACACCGCGACCGCTATTCCCTTGGCGCAGACCTCCGCCACACAGGGGGGCACTTTGCCCGGCTTCAATCTCGTGCTGGGCAATCAGTTGAGCCCTCACGCGATCATCAACGCTTTGCATCAGTACACCAATGTGAAGGTGCTCTCCAATCCATCGCTCGTCGTCGTCGACAATCAGGTGGCGACCCTGCAGGTTGGTCAGCAGGTGCCGATCCAGACGGGTTCGGCGACCGTGCTCTCCGCCAACAACGCCGTCGTCAACACCATCGACTATAAGGACACGGGCATCATCCTGCGGGTTCAGCCGAGGGTCAATTTCAACGGCAATGTGTCGCTCGACATCGAACAGGAGATCAGCGCACAGGTCGCCGCGACGACGACGCTCGGGCCGACCTTCACCCAGCGCAAGGTGAAGAGCTCGATCAATGTCGCCAGCGGACAGACGGTTTTGCTCGCCGGCCTGATCCAGGACCAACAGGGCGGCGCCAAGCAGGGCATTCCCGTTCTCGACCAGATCCCCGTTCTCGGCAACGCCTTCAACAACAACGCCTACAACAACGTGCAGCGGACCGAACTCATCATCTTCATCCGTCCGCAGGTGATCCACGACGGCGTCGACGCTTCTTTCGTCGCCGAGGAATTGCGCGCCAAATTGCGCGGCGAGAAGGTCGGCAGCGTCTATCCGACAGGCGCCGTGACCCCGGTGCCAACGCGGGCCCTGCAGCAATGAACCGCAGCGCGGCTCCAGGCGCCTCCCGCATGCCGGCATGGGCCGACCGCGCAATGATCAAGCCGGCCGCGCTCGCCGCCGTGGCGCTTGGCGCAACTGTGTCCGTCGCCGATGGGACCGGGCGCTGGTTCGGGAGCGGGCTGGCGCTTCTGATGCTGGCCATCGCCGCCATTGACGCGCGCCGTTTCATCATTCCAAACAGCCTCTGCCTCGCCGCCTTTCTGCTGGGCCTCGTTGAGGCCTCCTATGACGCGTGGCCGGACGCGCTCGAGGGGATAGGCCTCGCCCTTGGCCGCGCGGCGGTCCTCGGCCTCGCCTTTTTCGGACTTCGCGAGATCTATGGCCGCCTGCGCCGGCGTGAGGGGTTGGGCCTTGGCGATGTGAAGCTCGCCGCCGTCGCGGGCGCCTGGCTTGACTGGACTTTCATGCCGCTTGCCGTCGAGATCGCGGCGCTTGCGGCGCTGGCTGTCTACGCGTTCAATCAGATAGCGGACCGGCGTCCGTTCGACCGTGCCGCCCGGTTGCCATTCGGGCTGTTCTTTGCGCCCGCGATCTGGGTGTGCTGGCTCATTCAGACCGTTGCTTTTCAGTTCTGAGGATGTCTATGGCGATCGCAACTTTCGGGCTCAGGGGCAAGAAGAATATAGCGCGAACGGCGGCGCTCCGTCGCGGGCGCCGCATTATCTTCATGGTTCTGCTGGTCGCCGCGCCGCTGCAATGCCTTGCCGGGAGCCGCCTGCGCGAGGGCATGTCCGCCGCCGCCGCCCACAATTATGTCAAGGCGGCAGAAATTTTCCTGCCGCTCGCCGTCGGGGGCGACGCACGCGCGCAGTCTTACCTTGGCTACATGTACGCCAATGGCGAGGGCGTGCCGCAAAACTACATGGTCTCGGCCGGCTGGTATCATTGCGCGGCCGGGCAGGGTTTCCCCAATGCGCAATATATGCTCGGGCTCATGTATGACAGAGGGCAGGGGGTGCCCCAGGATTACGTGATGGCCTACACGTGGTTGAACCTCGCCGTCGGAGGCGCGGGCCCCGAGCGCGACCAGTGGGTCAAAATTCGTGACGCCGTCCTCTCGAAGTTGACGTTAGCCGAGCGGCAGATGGCGCAGCTGCTGGCTTTTTCGGGGCCCCCGCCGACGCCTTGTCTGCCGATCCAGGCGGGGTTCTGACGATCGGCGATTTTGACTCGATCCGAGCGGATAGCGTATAGGCTTCAGGCGGCGCCGGGGACGACTCGGCCGCGCGACGCGGGTGTAGCTCAATGGTAGAGCAGCAGCCTTCCAAGCTGAATACGAGGGTTCGATTCCCTTCACCCGCTCCAGCTTCCACATTGTCCGGCCCGGCGCTGCAATGGGCGAGGGCCGTCCCTTGCTCCTGCAATTATCGGTCAGTCCTGGGCGTGGCTCCAGCTTGAACTGCCCCGTGAGCCCTGCGCGAGCGTATCCGCCGTCGGCCGCAAAAAATCCGCGTCTTGTTGTATATTTGCATCTACATATCACGCCGCTTTGAATAGCTAAATTATATCCCGAGAATTGTATTTAGAATTAAAACAATAAGAGAATAGAAATGTTGTAGATAGCCCAGCCTGCGCCTTATCGAACGCCATGCGCCAAGCATTGGCATGATGAGCGAGCATAAGGCGATCGGGATGTTAAGAGCTGTGGCCCCCCAAAGGCTTCGCGCGGCCAAGAAATTGTGGATCCTCTGCTCCGCCGCGGTCGCGAGCATGGCGTCGATGGCGATGGCCGAAGCCGCTGACGTTGCGGCAAGCGCGCCGGCGGCTCCTCTGGAAGCGTCGGCCGCTGCTCCCAGCGATCAGCCCTCAATCTCATCCAGCATTCCGCAGCTGGGAGCTTTCAAGACGATGCTGCTCGACCGGGGCTTCAACCTTCAGGTGAATTACATTGGCGAGGTTTTCGGCAATCCGATGGGCGGCGTCAGGCAGGGCGCGCTCTATGAACAGCGCATCGAACTTGGGCTCGACGCCGATATGGAGAAAATTGCCGGCGTCAAAGGGCTCACCTCTCATGTGAATTCCTATGCGATCGCCGGATCGAGCCTTTCAACTTACAATCTCTTCAACTATTCGGCGATCAGCTATATCGCGGCGCATCCCGCGTTCTTGATGTTTGAACTTTGGGTCGAGCAGAATTTCTTTGACGGCAGACTGGCGGTCCGCGCCGGTCAACTGGCGGCCGACTGCGAGTTCTTCATCAGTGAATTTGCTCAATTGTCCCTCAACTCGACCTTCGGTTGGCCGAACATTTTTGCGACCGATTTCCCCAGCGGAGGCCCAGCCTATCCTTATGCGACGCCTGCGGTTCGCGTAAAATTCAAGGCGACGGATCAACTGACGCTGCTGGGGGCTGTCTTCAATGGCGATCCGACAGGCGCCGGCATTACCGGAAGACCGGCGGAGTTCGACCACTTTGGCGCCAATTTTCGCCTGCGCGACGTTCCTTTCCTGATTGGCGAGGCGCAATATGCCTATAATCAGGACAAGGATTCTGACGGATTGGCCGGAAAGGTGAAATTCGGCGGCTGGTATCAATTCGGCAGGCTCGATGACGAGCGTTTTGGAACAGACGGCCTCTCGCTGGCGGACCCGCGCAGCAATGGCCAGGCTATGAAGCGCACCGGCGATTTTGGCGTTTATGGCGCGATCGACCAGATGTTCTGGCGGCTGCCGGGCGATGATCCGAAAGCGGGCATCGGCGGTTTTGCGCGCGTCACGGGTTCGCCCAGCGATCGCAATCTCATGGATTTTTATGCCGACGCGGGCGTCGATTTCATCGGGCTTTGGAGCCAGCGTCCTTGTGACCTGTTCGGCGTGTCGGTCGCCTATTCTGAACTCTCTCCATCGGTTCATGCGCTCGATCTTGACGCAGCCGCCTATGCCGGAACGCCGCGGGCGTCGCGCAATTATGAGTTGCTGCTTGAAGCGACCTATCAGGCACAGATCGTCCCCGGGTGGACGGTTCAACCCGACTTTGAATATGTCTTTCATCCGGGCGGAGGCGCCGTCAATCCGCTGAACCCGATGAGCGGACGCATTCCCGACGCGGCGGTGTTTGGCGTTCGTACCACGGTGCAATTCTAGAGCATTTTCAGCAAAAAGGCGGACACCGGTTTTGCGTCAGAAAATGTCATAACCTCTTGAAATGGTGGCGGTTTCGAAACGGCTGAGTGATGTCGCTCAACCTGAAACCGCTTGGAGAATTTCGGGGAGGCGCGCGGTTTTTCCAGACGCGGGTCCGCGGCGGCGGGCGCCGAGGACGTTGACGGAGCCGCCGCTCCAGGGCTAAGCCTCCGGCGAGGACAGTTAATGAGTGAGGCAAAAGTCATCATCGAGACGCTCGGCCGCTGCGGCGTGATTACGCTCAATCGCCCCGCCGCGTTGAATTCGCTCGATCTCGATATGGCCCGGGCGATCCACGAGGCTCTCGACCGATGGGAAAACGACGCGGCTGCCGCTAGCGTCCTTATCAGGGGCGCCGGAGGCCGGGCCTTTTGCGCCGGCGCTGACATTCGCGCCCTTTACCAATTGGGCAAGGCCGGGCGCGCAGCCGAACAGCTGGCTTTCTTTCGCGAGGAATACAGCCTCAACCGGCGGATCAAAAATTACCCCAAGCCTTACGTCGCCCTGATGGATGGCGTCGTGATGGGCGGCGGCGCCGGCCTTTCCGTGCACGGCTCGCATCGCGTCGCCGGCGACGCTCTCGATTTCGCCATGCCGGAGGTCGGCATCGGCTTTTTCCCGGACGTCGGCGCGACTTATTTCCTGCCGCGTTTGCCCGGCCGGACCGGGGCTTATCTCGCGCTCACCGGCGCGCGCATCGGCTGCGCGGAGGCTACCGCCCTGGGGCTCGCCTCCGCCTACGTCCCTTCCGCGCGCCATGACGCTCTGACCCGAAGGCTGATCGAGGGCGAGGACGCCGCAGCGGCGATCGCCGCCGAAAGCAAGCCGGCGCCGCCTTCGACCCTGTCCGGACAGCGGCCTTTCATCGACGCATGTTTCAGCGCGGCGACCGTCGCGGAGGTCGTCGCCAAAGCCGGCGCGGACGGCTCCGCCTTCGCGGACAAGACCCTCGCCGCGCTCTTGCTGAAATCGCCGACCAGCCTCGCCATCGCCCTGCGCCAGATGCAAATTGGCGCCGACCTTGGCCTCGAGGAGGCGTTGCGCATTGAATTTCGCATCGTCGCGCGGATATTGCAGAGCAATGACTACTATGAAGGCGTTCGTGCGACGATTATCGAGAAGGATCATCGTCCGCGTTGGAGCCCGGCGGCCATCGACGCGGTGAGCAAGGCCGACATCAACGCCTATTTCGCGGCTCTGCCGGATGATCTCGCCTTTTGTACCCCGGTGGCACGGCGATGAAAGCTTTGCGGGGCTCTGACGGGACCGTCGAACGCCCGGACTCAGGCGCTGCGATCCGGCTCGGCGAAGCCAGCGAAACCGGCGAGGAGTCGCCCTGGGGCGTGATCCTTGTCATTTTTATGCGCCTATTGGCCGCGTTATGGGTGTTGCAGGGGCTGATCCAATGGAGCGCCGTCCTGGTTCCGAGCGAACCTTTCCTCGACGCGGCGGCGCCGGTCGCGAGCGCGGCGGTGATATTCTTTGCCGTGCTTGATCTCGTCGCCGCGGTCGGCCTCTGGCTCGCGACCCCTTGGGGCGGCGTGCTCTGGCTATTCAGCGCGGTCGCGCAAATCTTCGCCGCGGCAATGATTCCGCCCTTTTTCGGCAAAGTCTGGATTGGCGTCAACGCCGTTCTAATCGTCGCCTATTTTGTGCTGACGTGGCAGGCGAGCCATCCGGGCGCTCATGCGGCGCGGCGCAAGCGGCGCTGACGCCAGGGCTTGCGCCTTTACAACATATGCGTCAGCGATCAAGCTGCCGCAGGATCCGCCGCTTCCAACCGCGGAGGGCCGGGCGGATTCAATCGGCCCGCTCTTTGCAATCCATGCGGACGGCCGGAGATGGCGCGCGGAACCTCGCGTTCAGTCATGTGGGCGTCATCAGGGTTGATCACATTCCAGCGACTTTCACCGGGAGACCATGGCAGTGACTTCGCAGGCGCAAGAACCGAAGATGTCGGAAGTCAAACGGATCGGCGATGCGAAGCGCGCCGCCAAAGCCAATCTCGAAGGGAATGAGGCTTCGGCTCAGGGCGAGAGCGCCGTCAAGGACAATGGGAATGCCGAGACGCTCGCGGCGAGCGACGAATTCCTCGCCAGCGTCGAAGAAATCGCCGTCGAGCCCGATTTCGCCAGCGCGGCTGCGGTGGCGGACGAGGCGGGGCCCGCGCCGCTCTCAGACCGCGCAGTCCGCGAGGCGCCCCTGGACGATCTCCGCCAATCGCCGCACCGCTTCATCAATCGTGAGCTGTCCTGGCTCGAATTCAACAGGCGCGTTTTGCAGGAAGCCTCCAACCGCAATCATCCGCTCCTCGAACAGGTGCGCTTCCTTTCGATTTCGGCGACGAATCTCGATGAGTTCTTCATGGTTCGCGTCGCCGGCCTGCGCGGACAGATGCGCGCCGGCGTGACGACGCCGTCAGAGGATGGGCTGGCCCCGACGCAGCAACTCGCCAGAATTCGCGAACGCGTCGGACTGTTGACTGTCGAGCAGCAGCGCCGCTGGCGGGAGCTCCGCCAGGAACTGATCGGCGCCGGCATCACTCTGCTCGATCCGCCGGACCTTGACGCCGCCGACAAGGATTGGCTCGAGCAATATTTCCTGACCCATATCTTCCCGGTTTTGACGCCGCTCGCAATCGATCCCGCGCATCCATTTCCATTCATTCCGAATTTTGGCTTCACCATCGCCCTCGAGCTCATCGGCCCGGTCGATCGAAAGACGTCGAAGGCGCTGATCCGGCTGCCGGCGAAGATCCAGCGTTTCGTTCGCCTGCCCGAGCAGGGGGACGAAAAGCGCCAGCGTTTCGTCGCGCTCGAAAACGTCATCAGCATGTTCACGCATAATCTCTTCCCAGGCTATCGCGTGCGCGGGCTCGGCCTTTTCAGGGTTATTCGCGACAGCGATCTCGAAGTCGAGGAGGAGGCGGAAGATCTGGTTCTCCTGTTTGAAAGCGCGCTGAAGCGCCGCCGCCTCGGTTCGGTGATCAGGCTCGAATTCGACAGCCAGATGCCGGAAGAGCTCAGCAGCTTTGTCGCGGAGGAGCTTGATGTTCCTCCCGAGGAGATTTTCGTTCTCGACGGCATGTTGGCCTTGAACGAGTTGTCCGAGATCGTCAGCCTCGATCGGCCGGAGCTCAAGTTCAAGCCTTACAATCCGCGCTTCCCGGAACGTCTGCGCGATAATGGCGGCGACTGCTTCGTCACCATCAAGCAGAAGGACCTCGTCGTTCACCACCCTTATGAATCATTCGACGTCGTCGTCCAGTTCCTCAATCAGGCGGCGACGGATGCGAATGTCATTGCAATCAAGCAGACCCTTTACCGCACCTCTTCCGATAGCCCGATCGTTCGCGCCCTCATCGACGCGGCGGAGGCCGGCAAGTCGGTGACCGCCCTTGTCGAACTCAAGGCGCGTTTTGACGAGGCCGCCAACATCCGCTGGGCGCGCGATCTCGAACGCGCCGGCGTGCAGGTCGTGTTCGGCTTCATCGAGCTGAAGACGCACGCCAAATTATCGATGGTGGTGCGCCGCGAGGGCGGCGCGCTGACGACCTATTGTCATGTCGGCACCGGCAATTACCACCCCGTGACGGCGAAGATTTACACCGATATTTCCTTCTTCACCGCCGACCCTGCGATCGGCAGGGATGTGTCGCGCATCTTCAACTACATCACCGGTTATGCCGAGCCGGAGGGCCTTGAACTCATGGCGGTTTCGCCTATCTCCCTGAAGGCGCGGCTGCTCCAGCATATCAGCGAGGAAATCGCTTTCGCGAAAGCTGGCAAGCCCGCCGCGATCTGGGCCAAATGCAATTCCCTCGTTCATCCTGAGATCATCGACGCCTTTTACGCGGCGAGTCAGGCCGGCGTAAAAATCGATCTCATCGTGCGCGGCATCTGCTGCCTGCGCCCCGGTTTGCAGGGTCTTTCCGAAAACATCCGCGTCAAATCGATCATCGGACGCTTTCTCGAACATGCGCGCGTCTATTGTTTCGGCGGCGGCCACGGCCTGCCGCATCCAAAGGCGAGGGTCTATATTTCCTCGGCCGACCTCATGCAGCGCAATCTCGACCGGCGTGTCGAAGCCTTGCTGCCAATTTTGAATCCGACCGTGCATGAGCAGGTGCTGGATCAGATCATGGTCGCCAATCTCATTGACAACCAGCAGAGCTATCGCGTCTTGCCTGACGGCGCGAGCGCGCGCATACAAGCCCCGCCGAGCGAAGAACCATTCAACGCCCATTCCTATTTCATGACAAATCCGAGTCTGTCAGGCCGTGGAAAATCTCTTAAAACGTCCAGTCCCAAAACCCTCTTCAAGCGCCTGGACAACCGCTGAGCCGTTGCGCGTTGCGACTGAGGGCGAGGCCGGGGCGCAGGCCTCGATGAAGCGCCCCGTCGCCATCGTCGACATCGGCTCGAACTCCGTGCGGCTCGTCGCCTATGAAGGCCTCAGCCGCGCGCCCCGGCAGATTTTCAACGAGAAGTCCCTCTGCGCTCTCGGCGACGGCGTCGCAACGACGGGCAAATTGCCGAAAGCCGGCATGGAGAAGGCGCTTTCCGCTTTGCGCCGCTTCAAGGTGCTCAGCGAAATTCTGCAGGTCGGCGAGCTGCATGTTCTGGCGACCGCCGCGGCGCGCGACGCCTCAAATGGCGCCGAATTCGTGGAGGCGGCAAAGCTGGCGATCGGCGCGCCGATCGCCCTGCTGTCGGGCGCTCGCGAGGCCGAGCTTTCAGCGCATGGAGTCATTTCGGGGATCCATAAGCCGGACGGCGTGGTCGGGGATCTCGGCGGCGGCTCGCTCGAACTGATCGACGTCAAGGGCGCGCAATTGGGCAAGGGCGAAACCCTGCCGCTTGGCGGCCTCAGCCTGATGGACGCTTCGAAAAAATCGCCACGCGCGGCGGTTAAAATCGTCCGCGACTCATTAGCGCAATCGCGCGTCATCGATCGCGTCGCCGGGCGCACCTTCTACGCGGTGGGAGGCACCTGGCGCGCCCTCGCGAAACTATATATGAGCCAGCGGAACTATCCGCTGTCGGTGATGCATGGCTATGTCATTCCAGCGAGGGACGCCGCCGATTTCGCGGGCCTCGTTGCGCGCGTGGATACTGAAACGCTGATTTCGATCGACATCGTCAATTTGCAGCGTCGTCCGTTGCTTCCGTACGGAGCCGTGGCGCTTGCGGAGATCATTCGCCAGGCAGGACCGAAGGAAATCATGATCTCCACCGCCGGCGTGCGGGAGGGGCTGCTCTATGAAAAGCTTGATCTTGCGCAGCGCCGGCAGGATCCGCTAATCGTCGCCGCGAGCGACGCCAATCAGATGTTCGCACGCGCGCCGCGCCATGCCGACGATCTGTGCGACTGGACAGACCGCTTCATGAGATCGACGCATCTCGAAGAAACGGCTGACGAAAGGCGATTGCGTCATGCGGCTTGCCTGCTCGCGGACGTCAACTGGCGCGCGCATCCGGACTATCGCGCCGAAGAGGGTTTGAATCTCGTCGAGAACACGACCTTGACCGCCATCGACCATCCTGGCCGCGCGTTTCTCGCCCTGACGATTTCCTATCGCTATCTCGGACTCGATGACGATGGCGTCAATCCGCAGATCAGGGCGCTCGTGTCCGCGCGCATGCTGGATCGGGCGCGGATCGTCGCCGCGGCGGCCCGCCTTGCCTATCTGGTGTCGGGCGCGATGCCGGACATTTTGCCGAGCACGCCCGTCGTTTGCCTCAAGAGCAAGGTGGTGTTGACGCTGCCGAAGCAACTCGCCGACCTTGCCAGCGAGCGTCTGTACAGCCGGGTCAAACAGCTTGCGCGGCTGATCGGACGCGAGCCGGTCGTCACCATCGGGGAATGAGCGGCGGCGCAGCGCGCGCCGTTCATTCGGCGATTCTCGACGCCGCCTCGGTTTGCTCAGGCGGAGCGTCCTGCCATTCAAGCGTGACGATGCGGCCCTGCTCAACCGTGAGCGCCAGCCGGCCATGTTTCAGCTCCAGCGCCTTGACGCCGAAAAGCTCGCGCCGCCAGCCGGCGAGAGCCGCGACGTCCGCCTTGTCGTCGGCGGCGATCGCTTCGAGATCCTCGACTGTCGCAATCATTTTGGCGGCGACGCCGTGACTTTCGCTGACCTGCCGGAGCAGCACTTTCAAAAGCTCGACGGTCGCGCCATTACCGCCGGAGCGGCGTTCGCGATCGAGTTTCGGCAAGGTCTTCGGATCGCGGGAGAGGCCGCGTTCGATGGCTGCCAAAATATCGAGGCCCGCGCGCGAACGCTCCATGCCGCGCGGAAAGGCGCGCAGATTGCCGAGGGCTTCCTCCGTCCGCGGCGCGGCGAGGGCCAATTCGATCAGAACGTCATCTTTCAGCACGCGCGAACGCGGGACGTCGCGCGCCTGCGCTTCGGCTTCGCGCCATGCCGCCACCTCCATCAGAACGCCAAGATCACGCGGCTTGCGCACACGGTTGCGAAAGCGCTCCCAGGCGTTGTCCGGATGCTGTTCATAGGTCGCAGGCGAGGTCAGCATCGCCATTTCGTCGCTGAGCCAGGACAGACGGTCCGTCTGCTCCAGCTTGCGGCGCAGGAAGAGATAAATGTCACGCAGATAGGTGACGTCGGCGATGGCGTAATCAATTTGCGAGGGAAGCAGCGGGCGGCGCGACCAGTCGGTGAAGCGCGATGACTTATCGAGCGTGACCTTGGCGACGTTTTGCACGAGATCGCCATAAGAGACCTGATCGCCAAAACCGCAGACCATCGCCGCGACCTGCGTGTCGAACAGCGGGGCAGGGATAAGTTTGGCAAGGTTCCAAATGATTTCAACGTCTTGACGGGCCGCGTGAAAGACCTTTGTGATCTCAGGATTGGCCATCAACTCGAACAGGGGCGTTAGGTCCAGGCCTTCGGCCATGGCGTCGATCGCGGCCGCTTCATCGGGCGAGGCGAGTTGAACGACGCAGAGCCTCGGCCAGAAGGTCGTCTCGCGCAAAAACTCGGTGTCGACCGTGACGAAGGGATGCGCCGCGAGGCGGCCGCATGTCTCCGCCAGGGATTTGGTTGTCGTAATGAGGCTCATGATTTTTTTAGATAAAGGAAAGCTCAGCAATCGGCTATAGCGGGATGCGCGATCATCGCCCTCAACATTTCATTTCCGGCCGGCGACGGCGATTTGACGCAAAGCCCCGCCCCGTGACAGAAACCGCCCGTGCGCTTTCGCGCGCCTCCTTTTCCTCTCTGTTGTGACGATCAAATGCACCGCTATCGCACCCATACCTGTGGCGACCTCCGTGAAACGCTCGCCGGCGAAACGACCCGGCTCTCCGGCTGGTGCCACCGCATTCGCGACCATGGCGGCGTGCTTTTCATCGATCTTCGCGATCATTACGGAATTACGCAATGCGTGGTCGATCCTGATTCGCCAGCCTTTTCTCTCGCCGAGAAATTGCGCTCCGAGTGGGTCGTGCGCATCGACGGCGTCGTCCGTCGGCGCCCGGCTGGAACCGAAAACGCGGAAATGCCGACCGGCCTCATCGAGGTCTATGTCACGGAAATCGAAGTTCTGGGGGCCGCCGCCGAGCTGCCGGTCCCGGTTTTCGGAGATCAGCCCTATCCCGAGGATATGCGGCTGCGCTACCGCTTTCTCGATCTGAGGCGCGAGAAGCTGCACCAGAACATCATGCTGCGCGGAAAGGTGATTGATTCGCTGCGGGCAAGGATGAAGGGACAAGGCTTCTTCGAGTTCCAGACGCCAATCCTCACGGCCTCGAGCCCGGAGGGCGCGCGCGATTTCCTCGTGCCCTCGCGCCTTCACCCCGGAAAGTTCTACGCCCTGCCGCAGGCGCCGCAGCAGTTCAAGCAGCTTTTGATGGTCGCCGGCTTCGACCGCTATTTCCAGATCGCGCCCTGTTTTCGCGACGAGGATCTGCGCGCCGACCGCAGCCTCGAATTCTACCAGCTCGACATCGAGATGAGCTTTGTCACGCAAGAGGATGTTTTCGCAACCGTCGAGCCCGTGCTGCGCGGCGTATTCGAGGAATTCGGCGAAGGTTTTCCGGTGACGCAGAAATTCCCGAAAATCGCCTATGCCGAAGCGATGCTTAAATATGGAACGGACAAGCCTGATCTGCGCAATCCGCTCGTCATCGTCGATGTGACGGAAGAGTTTTCCCGCGACGACGTGAGCTTCAACGCCTTCAAGAACGTCATCAAGGCGGGCGGCGTCGTGCGCGCCATTCCTGCGACGGGGGCTGGGGCGCAGCCGCGCTCCTTCTTCGATAAGCTGAATGATTGGGCGAAGGGCGAAGGCGCGGCCGGATTGGGCTATGTGATCTTTGAAGGCGAGCCGGGCGCGCTCATTGGCAAAGGTCCGATCGCCAAATTCCTTCCGGCCGACGTTCAGGCGAACATCGCCGGGAAAGCCGGCCTCAAAGCGGGCGACGCCGTATTTTTCGCGTGCGACAGGCCGGACAAGGCGGCAAAGCTCGCCGGCGCGGCGCGTCTGCGCATCGGCCATGAACTCAAACTCTCGAAGACGGGCGTCTTCGAGTTTTGCTGGATCGTCGATTTTCCGATGTTTGAATGGAACGAAGAGGAAAGCCGGATCGATTTCTCGCATAATCCATTTTCGATGCCGAATTTCGATCACGATGCATTCGTCGCGCTCGATCCAGCCGACAAAGAGACGATTCTCGGCATCAACGCTTTCCAATACGACGTTGTTTGCAATGGTTTCGAGCTTTCCTCGGGCGCGATTCGGAACCATCGTCCCGACATCATGCGCAAAGCCTTTGCGCTCGCCGGCTACGACGAAGACGTGCTGGAGCAAAAATTCGGCGGCATGTATCGCGCGTTCCAATATGGCGCGCCGCCGCATGGCGGCATTGCGCCGGGCATTGACCGCATCGTCATGCTGCTCGCGGCGGAAGAAAATCTGCGCGAGATCGTCGCCTTCCCGATGAACCAGCGCGGCGAGGATCTGCTTCTCGGCGCGCCGTCCAGCGCGACCCTTAAGCAGCTGCGCGAATTGCACATCAAGCTCAACCTGCCGGAAAAATAGGAGGGCGTCGTCGCCTCCTTTTTCAAAAGAACTTGGCCGATCGCACCGCATCGGGCGCCTTGGCGAGTCTTTGTTATCCCGTTGGACAAAACATAGGCGCCGAGGCAATCGCCCAACCTTTCGCTTGACTCGTTTGATTGCTATACCTTTGCGAGCCCTGTGGGCGCCTGGAAGTCCCGACGCGCTCCGCGGGGGACGGGCACGGTCCGGCCGGGCAACGGGTCAGCAGCATTGTCCATATCGGCCGCAATCTATCATCTCACCCATTATAAATACGACCGTCCCGTCGGTCTGGGGCCGCAGCTCGTGCGTCTTCGTCCGGCGCCGCATTGCCGCACCAAAATCCTGTCCTACAGCCTGAAAGTGTCGCCTCCTGACCATTTCGTGAATTGGCAGCAGGACCCGCACAATAACTGGCAGGCGCGATTCGTATTTCCTGAGAAGGTGACGGAGTTCAAGGTCGAGGTCGATCTGACCGTCGACCTGTCGGTCGTCAACCCGTTCGACTTCTTCATCGAACCCTATGCCGAACAGTTTCCGTTCGCTTATGAGCCTGAACTCAAATCGGATCTGACGCCCTATCTGCAGGCTGAACCGCTCGGTCCGCATCTTTCCGCCTATATGGAGAGTTTGCCGAAAGAGCCCATGCATATCGTAGACTTTCTGGTCGGTCTCAACACGAACCTCCAGAAAGCGATCCGTTATGTTATTCGCATGGAGCCTGGCGTTCAGACCCCGGAGGAGACGCTGGAGCTGGCCGCCGGCTCATGCCGCGACTCGGCCTGGACGCTGGTCCAGATCCTGCGCAATCTCGGCCTCGCCGCGCGCTTCGTCTCCGGCTATCTCATTCAATTGCGCGCCGACATCGAGCCGCTGGAGGGGCCGAAGGGAACACAGGTCGACTTCACCGATCTGCACGCCTGGGCGGAGGTCTATCTGCCGGGGGCAGGCTGGATCGGCATGGACGCGACCTCCGGCATGTTCTGCGCGGAAGGTCATATCCCCGTTGCCGCCACCCCGCATTATTCCTCGGCCGCTCCCATTTCTGGTGGCGTGGAGGCGGGCGCCAATGTCGATTTCGCTTTTGACATGCGCGTGACGCGCGTCGCGGAAGCGCCGCGGATCACAATGCCCTTTTCCGGCGAGGCGTGGGAAAAGCTCGACGCTCTCGGCGAACAGGTCGACGCGGATCTGAGGAGCCAGGACGTGCGGCTGACCATGGGCGGCGAGCCGACCTTCGTTTCGATCGATGATTTCGAATCCTCCGAATGGAACACGGCCGCCGTCGGGCCGACGAAGAGGAGCTTCGCGGACGCCTTGATCCGCCGCGTTCGCGATCGCGTCGCGCCGGGCGGAATGCTGCATTATGGCCAAGGCAAGTGGTATCCAGGCGAATCTCTGCCGCGCTGGGGCTTTTCGCTTTATTGGCGAAAGGACGGGCAGCCGATCTGGCGGAACAGCGATCTCATCGACGCCGTCGGCCGCACGCTTGCGCCAGAAGCGGAGAAGCCGCCGGAAGCCGCCCATATTACTTTTTCCGACGAGCAGCGCGCGAAGGCCGAGGCGCTGACGCATGGGATCGCCGAATTTCTCGGCGTCGCCGATGATTGCGTGATGCCGGCCTATGAAGATCCAGCCACATGGCTTGTCAAGGAAGGCAATCTGCCGGGCAACGTCGATCCGCTTGACCCCAAGATCGAGGATCCGGAAGAACGCAATCGCATGATCCGCACCTTTTCGCGCGGCCTCACCAAGCCGACGGGGTTTGTGCTGCCGGTGCAGCGGTGGAACGCGCCGGCGCAGATTTCGCGCGGGCTCAAGTGGGTCAGCGAAAAATGGTGTCTGCGGCGCGGCAAACTCTTCCTTGTGCCGGGCGATTCGCCAGTCGGCTATCGCCTGCCGCTCGGCTCGCTGCCCTATATTCCGGCGTCCTCCTATCCCTATGTTCACCCGCAAGATCCGCTGGAGGAGCGCGGCTCCTTGCCGGATGCGCAGACGCTGAAACAGCGCGTCGAGCATTTCCAGCGATCGCTCGAGCCTGCCTCCAGCCGGCAGCAGCTCATCGAGCAGGAAATCATCGAAGGCTCGGTCAGAACGGCGATGTCGGTCGAGGCGCGCGACGGCGTGATTTGCGTCTTCATGCCGCCGGTCGAGCGGCTTGAGGATTATCTCGAACTTGTCGCCGCCGTCGAAGTCGCCGCCGAAGGCATCAAGACGCCCGTTCATATCGAGGGCTATCCGCCGCCCTATGATCCGCGCATCGAGGTCATCAAGGTGACGCCCGATCCCGGCGTGATCGAGGTCAACATCCAGCCCAGCGCCACCTGGTGGGAGGCGGTCGAGACGACCAAAGGCCTCTATGAGGATGCGCGGCAGGTTCGTCTTGGCGCTGATAAATTCATGGTGGATGGACGCCACACAGGCACGGGCGGCGGCAATCACGTCGTCGTCGGCGGCGCGACCCCGCAGGACTCGCCGTTCCTGCGCCGGCCCGACCTTTTGAAAAGCCTCGTCCTTTATTGGCAGCGTCATCCCTCGCTGTCTTATCTCTTTTCGGGTCTCTTCATCGGCCCGACCAGCCAGGCGCCGCGCGTCGACGAGGCGCGCCTCGATCAGCTTTACGAACTTGAGATCGCGCTGGCGAATACGCCCGGGCCCGATCAATCGATCCCGCTCTGGCTGATCGACCGGCTCTATCGCAATCTGCTTGTCGACGTCACCGGCAATACGCATCGCGCCGAAATTTGCATCGACAAGCTCTATTCGCCCGATGGGCCGACCGGCCGGCTCGGGCTGGTGGAGTTTCGCGCCTTCGAGATGCCGCCTGACGCGCGCATGAGTCTTGCGCAGCAATTGCTGCTGCGCGCGCTCATCGCCTGGTTCTGGCGTGAGCCGCAGCAGGGCGGTCTTGTGCGATGGGGAACGACCCTGCATGACCGCTTCATGCTGCCGCATTTCGTCTGGCAGGATTTCCTTGGCGTTCTGGCCGATCTTGGCCGGGCCGGCTATCAGTTCGATCCCGTCTGGTTCGAGGCGCAACGCGAGTTCCGCTTTCCGTTCTATGGCTCGATCGAGCATAGCGGCGTCAAGCTCGAAGTGCGTCAGGCGCTCGAACCCTGGCATGTGATGGGCGAGACGGGCGCGATCGGCGGCACTGTGCGCTTTGTCGATTCCTCGATCGAACGGCTGCAGCTCAAAGCCAATGGCTTCGTCGAGGGCCGCCACGTCGTCGCCTGCAATGGGCGCCGTCTGCCGATGACTTCGACGGGCGTTTCCGAGGAAGCGGTCGCCGCGGTGCGTTTCAAGGCGTGGCAAGCCGCGGTGGGTCTGCATCCGACCGTGCCCGTCCATGCGCCCTTGACGTTTGACCTGATCGACAACTGGAGCGGCCGCTCCATCGGCGGCTGCGTCTATCATGTCGCGCATCCGGGCGGGCGCAATTATGAGACTTTCCCGGTGAATTCCTATGAAGCCGAAGCGCGTCGGCTCGCCCGGTTCCAGGCTTTCGGCCACACGCCGGGGCCGATCTTCGTGCCGCCGGAAGAGCGCACGGCCGATTTTCCGCTGACGCTCGATCTGCGCCGGCCCCGCGGAGTCTGAAGTCTTTTGGAGCGAAGCGGCAACCCGGTTCGCTCCAAAATGCTCGAACGCCCTCGGATTTTGCTTGATAACGAGGGGCGCGCCGACGCTCTTCCATCTAATACTTTACAGACAAGTTGTTGAATCAAATAAGATATGGGGCTGCCGAGCGGTGTGATGCGATTTGGCCAATCGGCGCGCCTTGCGGCTTCTATTCTGTCTCGAATTTATTCCCCGATATCAGCGTGGAAGCCTCTGGTGCTCTTGCCGCCGAAGATAAAAGCTCGTACCCAGCCGTAGACTGATCTTCATCAGCTGGCGATCGGTCAACATATGGGGAGAAAAGTCATATGAAAAAACTTGCCATTACAACGCTGGCTCTTGCCGGCGCGCTTTGCGCCGGCGCCGCGCAGGCGCAGGTCATGATTGATATGCGGGCGGTCACCTGCGCCGATTTCCTCGCCATGCCCCCGGCCGACGCCGTGCTCACGTCAGCGTGGCTGAGCGGCTGGTTCAATCAGAAGATCGGCTCGACCACCATAGATCTGAACGGCTTCGCCAAAAATGTCGAGAGCGTCTCGAAATGGTGCGGCTCCTATCCCAAAGAGACGGTGATGAGCGGTCTGCAGCGCGCACTTGCGCCGAAATGATTTTCGTCTCGGACGACGTTAGGAGAGTTTCCATGAAGAAAAGAATTCTCGCCGCCATCATCCTTGGAACGGGATTTGCCCCGATCGCTCATGCTCAAGTCAAGGTCGACATGTCCTTGATCACCTGCAAGCAACTTCTTGAATCGCCTGAAGAGCGCATGCCTTTCATCACGGCATGGATGGCTGGTTACTTTAGCGCGACGCAAGATCGCTCGACTGTCGACATGCGCTATCTCGAGCGCAACACGAAAGTCGCGACCGACTATTGCAAAAATCATCCGTCCGAAACG
Organism: Methylocella tundrae; assembly: GCF_038024855.1. Taxonomy (NCBI): domain Bacteria; kingdom Pseudomonadati; phylum Pseudomonadota; class Alphaproteobacteria; order Hyphomicrobiales; family Beijerinckiaceae; genus Methylocella; species Methylocella tundrae. The sequence goes on along the minus strand of NZ_CP139089.1, from coordinate 1,146,474 downwards.
CTGATGGACGTTATCAAGAAGACCGCAAAGTAAACCAAACGATAACCAACTTGAGCCGATTGCTTTCCGATTCTCTTCAATCGGAAAGCGTTCTTTGGCGCCTCACGGCCTCGATGATCGCGCGCGCCGCGGGAAGGTCAAAGAGCCCTTCAACGGGCGAAAAAATCTTGCGCCGCCAATTCGGCCGCTCACGGTCGGTGCCGGGCAGGTTGGTCGGTATCGTCTCCATGGCGAGATCGTCAGTTTGCACAAGGACGAGCGCAGCGTTGGACCGCGCAATGAACTCATGCACCGCCGCGGCGGTCGCAGAGGTCAAGGGCGCATCGAGGTCGACTTCGCGGGCGGAAAATTCAGGGCCAGCCACGGCCTCGATCAACTCCGCCTTTTCTTCTGTTCGGGCGGCAAAAGCCTGCCCCTCGTCAGCCAAATGGCCAAGGGTCGCGGCTTCGGCAAGATCGGCGCCTTGCCACCAGCCGGCGAGCGGCGGCAGGTCATGCGTTGCGACGCAGGCCGCCGCGAGCGCCGGATAATCTTCCGGCCGCACAAAATCAGCGCCCTCCCGCTCGAAACGCATGACGCGATAGGAGAGAATGTTCCTCGCGGCGAGCTCTTCGCGCATCCCCTCGGGGACTGTGCCGAGGTCTTCGCCGACCACCGCGGTGTTGTTGCGTACGCTTTCCAGCATCACCTGACCCATCAAGGCGTCAAAGGGGCAGGCGAGGTAGGCGCCGTCGGCGGCTTCCGCGCCGTCCGGCACGAGAAACAGACGTTTGAGCCCGAGAACATGATCAATGCGTAAAATGCCGGCATAAGCCATGTTCGCGGCGATGAGGCGCCCGAAGCTCGCATAGCCATCTCGGGCGAGAGCGCGCGGGTCGAATGGCGGCAGCCCCCAGATTTGACCCTTTGGCCCCAGCGGATCGGGCGGGGCGCCGATCGATACGCCCTGCATCAGGCGGCTCGCTTCTGAAAAAGCCTCCGCGCCATCCGGCGCGCAGCCAACCGCGAGGTCCCGGTAAAAGCCCAATGAAAGGCCGGCCTCAAAGCCGGCCTGCGCGGCCGCGGCGAACTGCCGGTCCGCGAGAAATTGCAGGAAGTTCGCGCGCTCGATCTCGTCTTCATGCTCGGCGGCGAAACTCGCGATTCCCGGCGCGTGGGGCGCGGAAAGTTCCGGCCCGAATTGGCCGAGCGTTCCGCCGATTCTGCGCTCAATGGCGGTGAAGATCGCGAAGCGCCGCAGGCTCTCTCCGCCGCCGGCGACAAAGCGCTCATACGCGATGACCAAGGCGTCGTCGGGGGCTGCGAGGCGCCGCGCGCGGAAAGCCGCGTGAATGACGTCGAAAAGGCGATTTTTCAACGCGGAGACGGCGCTGTAATCGACCAGCCGCAACCCGGAAAGCCGCGTGGCTTCGGGCGTCAATCTCGAAAGCGCGGCGCGGACCGAGTCGGTGAGGAGTTGCGCAGGCGGGTCGAAGGCGTCGATCGCAAGTGGATCGAGAAAGCGCCGGTCGGAGGGATGATAGGGGCTCGCGCGTTCAGGATCATGCGGATAAAGCGCATGCAGCGGATTGACGCCGACCGTCACGGCGCCCGCGCGCGCGGCTTCTTCGGCAAGCAGGCGCAGGCAGGTGAAATCGCCGACGCCCTGATCGCCGCGCTCATTCGGCCCCTCGCGCCGTAGGCCATAGAGTTGGGCGGCGAGACCGAAGACGCGGCCTTCGCGCAGGCTCGTAGGGAGGAAGGCGACGCCAGGGACGACGGCGAGATGGCCCGAACTCTCCGGCGCGGCGTCGGCCATGATTTCATGGCGCCCCAGCGGCAGTTCGGGAAGCGGGATGTCGCAGATCAGCGCCCGACGCCCGTCTGGCGCCAAGGCCTCGCCGCGGCGGCCGAGCTGCGGCGTGATCTCGACCTCATGAATGGATCCATCCTCGCAGGCGATGGTCAGGGCGAAGGGCCGCTGGCTCCCGGCGAGCGCGCCGCCGAGGCGAAGCGTTCGATCCCCGCCAACCGAAATCGTCGTGGCGACGGGCAGGGGCCGGAATGTGCGCTCCTGCGAGAGTTCCGCGAGGCGCGCGCGGGCCTCGCCCGTCGAGACCGCCGAAAGATCAAGGCTTTTGAGCAACGCCTGCTTGGCGCCCGCCTTGACTTTATGGAGGCGGCCCTCGACATCCCACCAATGGCTGACGACGCCGGCCGCCTCCGCCAGCGCGTCAAGCACGTGATCGTCGATTCCGCCGCGCCCCGCCGCCCGCGCGCGCGTCTCGATCAGGATCGCCGCCGAGCGCGGCGCGAGAGACAGCCTGCCGTCCGCGACCGGCTTTCCCTCCGCGCCGGGATCGGCTGAATCAATTTCGAGCATCCAGACATGGCCGTCACGCGGGGCGGGAAGCTGCGCCTGCGGCGCATCAAATCCGCGGTTCAGCAAAACGGCGGCGCGGCTTGCCTCCTGTTCCTTATCCCCGCCGTCATAAAAGACGGCGATGAGCGCTTCAGAGCCCGGTTCATGCCAATCGCGCGGCCGTAAGGGGGACCCATTGAGGTTGAGCCATTCGACGTCTGGAATGCCTGAGGGATCGGACGGCGCTCCGGTCAGGGGCGCTTCGGCGCTCAGTGCGCCAACCGTGCGGCGAAGCCTGATGAGACGGCTCACGAAGCCGATGAGTTCGGCGTCGGCGCCGGCCCAATCCACCCAGGTGAGGCTGTTGTCTTGCGCATAGGCGTTGTTGTTGCCTTTCTGCGTGCGGCCGAGTTCATCGCCCATGCACAGCATCGGCGTGCCGCGCGATGCGATCAAGGTCGCAAGCAGAGCGCGCGCGTCGCCTTTTCGGCGCGCGATGATGGCGGGATCAATGCTCTCGCCTTCGGCGCCGCAGTTCCACGACAGATTATCGTCGCTTCCGTCGCGGTTATGCTCGCCATTGGCTTCATTGCGCTTGTGCGTGTGGGCGACGAGATCGGCGAGAGTGAAGCCGTCATGCGCCGTGACGAAATTGATCGAGCGCGACAACGCGCGATGGCGCGGCGCGAAAATATCGGCCGAGCCCGCAAGACGCGTCGCCAATGTTCCCTTAAGACCCTCATCGCCACGCCAGAAGCGCCGGAAGGCGTCGCGCGATTTATCGTTCCACTCGCCCCAGCCGGCGGGGAACGCCCCCAACTGATAGCCGCCGAGGCCAAGATCCCAGGGCTCGGCGATATGGATCAGATCGCGCAGCGTCGGGTCCTGAGCGACGGCCGCGAGGAAGGGATGGGCGGGGTCGAAGCCATCGGGCGCGCGCGCCAGCACGGGGGCGAGATCATAGCGGAAGCCATCGACGCCGGCGCGGGTGGCGGCGGTGCGCAGCGCCTCCAGCGCGAGGCGGAGAGTTTGTGGCCGCTCCAGCGCGAGAACATTGCCGCAGCCCGCCTGATTCTCATAAATCGCCAGATTGTCCGGCTCGAGGCGATAGGCGCTGTTGTCGAGCCCGCGCAAGCAAACGGTGGGGCCTAAATCGTCGCTCTCGCCCGTATGGTTTAGCACGACGTCGAGGATGACGGCGATCCCTGCCGCCTGCAGCGCCGCGACGGCGGCGCGCACCTCGGGCCAGTTGCCGGGAGCAAGCCTTGGGTCCGGCGCGAGAAAGGCGATCGGATTATAGCCCCAGTAATTGGAGAGGCCGAGCGCAGGCAGATGGCGTTCGTCGATCCATGCCGCGATTGGCAGCAGTTCGACGGCTGTCACTCCAAGCCGGGTCAGGTGAGCGATCGCGGCTGGATGAGCAAGTCCTGCGAAAGTGCCGCGAAGGGCCTCAGGAATATCCGGATGGGCCTCAGTGAACCCCCGCACATGCATTTCATAGATGATGAGATCGCGCCAGGCGACGGCGGGGCGACGTGGCTGAGGCAGCGGGACCGGCGCTTCGACGATCGCCTTGGGGACAAAGGGCCCGCTGTCGGCGTGATCTTCCGCCGCGCCGTGAATGCGCGCGTCGAACAGTGAAGCGTGCAGCTTGAACGGGCGGTCGAGCCGGGTCGCGTAAGGATCGACGAGAAGTTTTTCGGCGTTGAAGCGCCGACCCTGCACGGGATCGAATGATCCTTGCGCGCGCAGGCCATAGCGCGCGCCGACGCCGACGCCCGATATATGTGCGTGAAACACGTCGCCCGTGCGCCCGGGAAGCTTTATGCGCGCGGTCTCGCGGTCGGCTTCATCGAAGAGCGACAGAAAGATGGCCTCGGCGTCGCCGGCGGCGACAGCGACATTGATCCCGCCTTCTTCTGCAAAAACGCCGAGCGGCTCCGCCCGGCCAGGGCCGACGCCATGCATCATTGGTTCGGACGGCGCGCTCAGGTGATCACCGACGGCGCCGTGCGCCCGGTAAATTTCGCGATTCCCGCAATCTCGTTCGAAAGGCCGATCAGATCGCCAAGGGCCGTCGCGGTATCCTGATGCTGGCGCGCGGGATCCGGCTCGAAGCGCTCGATATAGACCCGCAGCGTCGCGCCGGCGGTGCCGGTGCCGGAGAGGCGATAGACGATGCGCCCGCCATCCTCGAAATGGATGCGAATGCCCTGATGTGTGGAATCAGAGCCGTCGACGGGATCGTGATAGGCAAAATCATCGGCTGCGTCGATCCTCAAGGCGCCATAATGCTTGCCCTTAAGGCCCGGCAGTCCGTCGCGCAACGCCTTGATCAGGGCGTTGGCGCCATCGGCTTCGACTTCTTCATAATCATATCGGGCATAGAAGTTGCGGCCATAGTCCGCCCAATGTTTCGTGACGATGGCGTCGATGCTTTCGCCGCGCACCGCCAGTATGTTGAGCCAGAGCAGGATCGCCCAAAGTCCGTCCTTCTCGCGGACATGATCGGAGCCGGTTCCGGCGCTTTCCTCGCCGCAGATTGTGGCCAAACCCGCGTCGAGCAGATTGCCGAAGAATTTCCACCCCGTCGGCGTCTCGAACAGAGGGACGCCAAGCTTTTCCGCGACCTTGTCAGCGGCGCGGCTTGTCGGCATCGAGCGGGCAATGCCCTTGAGGCCGCCTGCGTAGCCGGGCGCCAGATGCGCATTGGCCGCGAGAATGGCGAGACTGTCGGAGGGCGTCACGAAGCGCCCGCGGCCAATGATGAGATTTCGGTCGCCGTCGCCGTCAGAGGCGGCGCAGAGGTCAGGGCCATCCGCCGTCATTGCGAGATCGTAGAGATGCCTGGCGTGGACGAGGTTTGGGTCTGGATGGTGGCCGCCAAAATCTGGCAGAGGCTTCGCGTTGAGGACCGACCCCGCCGGCGCGCCGAGGAGATCCTGGAAAATCCGCGCCGCATAGGGGCCCGTCACCGCCGACATGGCGTCAAAACGCAGGCGAAAGCCGGATTTGAAAAGCCCAGCAATCCTGTCGAAGTCGAAGAGCTGCTGCATCAGTTGCGCGTAATCGGCGACGGGATCGATGATCTCGACGGCGCCCGGCCCGAGCCTCAGCGAGCCGGTTCTGTCAAGGTCGACGTCGGCGGTTTGCAGGATGCGATAGCGGGAGATGGCTTTCGTGCGCTCAAAAATCGCTTCCGTGACTTTTTCTGGCGCCGGTCCGCCATTGGCGGAATTGTATTTGATCCCGAAATCGCCGTGCGGGCCGCCCGGATTGTGGCTGGCGCTGAGAACGACGCCACCAAAAGCGCTGAATTTGCGGATCAGGTGCGAGGCGGCGGGCGTCGATAATATGCCGCCGCGTCCGACCAGTATTTTGCCGAAGCCATTGGCGAGCGCCATTTTGAGGACGACCTGTATTGCTTCGCGATTGAAGAAGCGTCCGTCGCCGCCGAGGACCAAAGTCGCGCCCTCGAAGCCTTCGAGACTGTCGAAGATCGATTGCACGAAATTTTCGAGATAGCCTGGCGTCTGGAACACGGGCGTCTTTTTGCGCAGCCCCGACGTTCCAGGCCTCTGTCCCTCGAAGGGCGTCGTCGCTATGGTTTCAATCATGCGTTTTCCAGATCACGAGGTTGAGAATTTGAGGCCAGCGCGCCGATGGCGGATGAGGTCGCGATAGAGTTTCGCGTAAGCGGCCGCGGGGCGCCGCCACGACACATCGGTCATCATGCCGTTTTCGATCAATTCGTCCCAGATCTCGGGCTCGCCCCAGAGCCGCGAGGCGCGCTCCAGAGTGGCGCCCAGCATTTCGGCCGTTACCGGAGAAAATTGCAGGCCGGTTCCAAGCCCGGCGGCGAGAGCCATCTCATTGGCGTCGACGATGGTGTCGGCAAGACCCCCGACGCGGGCGACAATGGGAAGCGCCCCGTAGCGCAGCGCGCAGAGCTGCGTCAATCCGCAAGGCTCGAAGCGCGATGGGATCAAAATGGCGTCCGCGCCGGCCTGAATCTGATGAGCGGTCGCCTCGTCATAGCCGATCAATGCGCCAATGCGGCGCGGCTGTTTGGCCGCCGCCGCCAGAAGCTGCTGTTCGAGATCGGGATCTCCCGAACCGAGGACGACGAGCTGAGCGCCGATGCGCTCGAGAACGCCGAGATTGGCCAGCAGGAGGTCTTGCCCCTTTTGCCAGGAGAGGCGGCTCACGACGCCAAACAGCAGCGCGCCCGGATCGACGTCGAGGCCGAACTTGCGCTGAAGTAGCGCCTTGTTGGCCGGGCGGCGCGCCAGCGTGCGCACGTCGAAAGGCTCCGCAATCAGCGGATCGATGGAGGGGTCCCAAATGTCTTCGTCGACGCCATTGAGGATGCCGGTCACCGCCATGCCCCGGGCGCGTAAAAGCCCATCGAGGCCCATGCCGAAATCTGGCGTGCGTATCTCGGCGGCGTAAGTCGGCGACACAGTGGTAATGCGGTCGGAGAGGGCGAGAGCGGCTTTCAGAAAGCCGATCATGCCGTAATATTCCACCCCCTCGATCGCGAAGGCTTCATGCGGCAGACCGAGCGCGCCGAGCAGCTCGGCGGGATATTGGCCCTGAAAAGCAAGATTGTGGATCGTCGCCACGGTTCCCGGGCGAGGGCGGCCGTCATAGTGGAGATAGGCCGCGGTCAGGCCCGCCTGCCAGTCGTGCGTATGAACGACATCGGGGGCAAAGCCGGGCGCGAAGCCGAGGGCGAGCTGCGCCCCGGCGCGGCTGAGGGCCGCGAAGCGAAAGGGATTATCCGGCCAGTCCTGCCCGTCGGGTCCGGCATAGGGACCGCCCGGACGATTGAAAAGATGCGGCGCGTCGAGCACGAAAAGATCGAGCCCGGCGGCGTCGGCGCGCAAAACCCGCGCCTCGCCGCCAAAAATCTGCTCCGCCTCGACCACGGTTTCAGCGTGAATGATTGCCTTCATCACCGCGGGATAGCCGGGCGTCAGGGTCACGACCTCAACGCCCTCGGGGACCAGTGCCGAGGGCAGCGCGCCGGCGACATCGGCGAGGCCGCCGGTCTTGACCAGCGGGAAAATCTCGGAAACGACGGCCAGAACCGTGACGTCGCTCATGCCGGGCCGTTGCTCATGCTAAGCGGTCGATCATGGTTTGAGTAATCAGGCAGATCCCTTTCTCCGTGCGGCGAAATCGCTTGCCGTCTGCGACCGGATCTTCGCCGACGACGAGACCCTCCGGGATCTTTACGCCGCGGTCGATGACGACATTGCGAAGGCGGGTTGACCGTCCGACCTCGACATAAGGCAGGATGACCGCATTCTCAACGTCGCAATAGGAATTGACCCTGACGCCGGTCGAGAGAAGCGATCGCTTGACCTTGGCGCCTGAAATGATGCATCCGCCTGACACGACCGATGAAACCGCCATGCCGCGGCGCGTGTCTTCATCATGCACGAATTTTGCCGGCGGCGTGACCGCGCTATCGGTCCAGATCGGCCAGTCCTTGTCGAAAAGGTCGAGATCGGGAACTATGTCGGTGAGGTCGATATTGCCTTCCCAGTAGGCGTCGACCGTGCCGACGTCGCGCCAGTAGGAGGGCTCGTCGTCCGAAGAGCGCACGCAGGAATCCGAAAAGTGATGCGCGACCGCTTTGCCGTGTTTGACGAGATAGGGAATGATGTCCTTGCCGAAATCGCGGCTTGAATGCGGATCATAAGCGTCTCGTTCAAGCTGTTCGAACAGGAAGTTCGTTTCAAAAACATAAATGCCCATCGAGGCGAGCGCCCTCTCGGGATCGCCTGGCATCGGCGGCGGAGCGGCGGGTTTTTCGATGAACGCGATGACCCGGTCCTTGTCGTCGACATGCATGACGCCAAAGGCGCTCGCCTCGAGCCGCGGCACTTCGAGGCATCCGATGGTGACGTCGGCGCCCGAGTCGGCGTGCTGCTGCAGCATGACCTCATAGTCCATCTTGTAGATGTGGTCGCCGGCGAGAATGACCATATATTTCGGGGCGCGGTCGCGGATGATGTCGATATTCTGAAACACTGCGTCGGCGGTGCCGGCATACCATTGATCCTCGGACACGCGCTGGCTGGCCGGCATGATGTCGAAGCTTTCATTGCTGCCGGGCCGAAAAAAGTTCCAGCCGCGCGTCAGATGTCCGATGAGGCTGTGCGCCTTGTATTGCGTGGCGACGCCGATGCGGCGGATGCCGGAGTTCAGCGCATTCGACAAAGCGAAGTCGATGATCCGCATCTTGCCGCCGAAATAGACCGCTGGTTTGGCGCGCCGGTCCGTCAATTCGAGTAGGCGGCTGCCGCGGCCTCCCGCCAGGACAAAAGCCATGGCTTGGCGTCCAATTGGCGCGCTCAATCTCATTTCGCTTGTCCCTCCGGGGCGATGGTCTTCTGAGGCATGTCCGGGCGCGCGCGCTTTTCGTCAGGCCTCCGGGACGAAATAGAGCGTCGCCAGTGGCGGCAGCGTGACTTGCGCCGAGGCAGGCTGACCGTGCGCCGGGACGTCGCGCGCCGTGATAGAGCCGAAATTGCCGACGCCGGAGCCCCCGTAGACGGTGGCGTCCGTGTTGAGGAATTCGCGCCAGATCCCGGCGCGCGGCAGGCCGACTGTATAATTATGGCGCGGCTCCGGCGTGAAATTATTGATGACGACGACCGGCGGGTCGCCGGCCTCGCCAAACCGCGCGAAGGCGAAGACGGACTGATCGCGGTCATCGCCGATGATCCATGCGAAACAGCCAGGCTCGCTATCGCGCAGATGCAGTGCGCGCAAGCTCCTGTGCAGGCGGTTGAGGTCGCGGATCAGCGTCTGCACGCCCTTGTGCGCCGGCGCGTCGAGAAGACGCCAGTCGAGTTCGCCCTCTTCGCTCCACTCGCGCCGTTGGGCGAATTCCTGCCCCATGAACAGGAGTTTCTTGCCGGGATGTCCCCACATGTAGCCGTAATAGGCGCGAAGATTGGCGAACATCTGCCAGTCGTCGCCGGACATTTTACTGAGCAGCGATCCCTTGCCATGCGTGACTTCATCATGGCTGAGCGGCAGTACGAAATTCTCGGAAAAGGCGTAGATGAGGCCAAAGGTCATCTTGTCATGATGCCAGCGGCGATGGATCGGATCGATCTCCATATATTCCAGCGTATCGTGCATGAAGCCCATGTTCCACTTGAAGCCGAAGCCGAGCCCGCCCGAACTGGTCGGAGCCGAGACGCCGGCCCAGGCCGTGGATTCCTCCGCCAACGTGACGACGCCCGGATAGGTTTCATAAACGAGTTCGTTGAACCTTTTCAAAAAGCCGACCGCGTCGCGATTGTCGTTGCTGCCGTCGGGATTTGGCAGCCATTCGCCGGGGTTGCGCGAATAATCGAGGTAGAGCATCGAGGCGACGGCGTCGACGCGCAGCCCGTCGATATGATAGCGGTCGAGCCAGAAAAGGGCGTTCGCCGCCAGGAAACCGGCCACTTCGCGGCGGCCGAAATCATAGATTGCCGTGTTCCAGTCTGGATGAAATCCACGGCGCGGGTCGGCGTGCTCATAGAGAGGCTGCCCGTCGAAGAGGGCGAGCCCGTGCACGTCGGTTGGGAAATGGGCCGGAACCCAGTCGAGGATAATGGCGAGCCCGGCGGCATGCGCCTTGTCGACAAAACGCGCAAATCCCGCCGGATCGCCAAATCGGCGCGTCGGGGCGAAAAGACCGATCGGCTGATAACCCCAGGAGGCGTCAAGCGGATGTTCGGATATGGGCATCAGCTCGAGGTGAGTGAAGCCGAGATCGACGGCGTAGGGGATCAATTGCTCGGCGAGTTCGTCATAGGTCAGGAAGCGGCCGCCTTCGCCGCGCCGCCACGAGCCAAGATGCGCCTCGAGAATCGTCATCGGCTGGCGCCAGGCCTCGCCGTTTCGGCGATGGTCGAGATAATCGGCGTCCGACCAGGTGAACTTGTCCGTGCGCGCGACGAGCGAAGCCGTCGAGGGACGGAGCTCTCCGGCAAATCCAACAGGGTCCGCCTTGAGCGGCAACAGCCGCCCATCGCGCGAGATGATCTCATACTTGTAGGCGGTTCCCTCGATGACATCGGGAGCGAAGATCTCCCAGAGCCCTGAGTCGACGCGCTTTCGCATCTGGTGCAGCCGCCCGTCCCAGCCGTTGAAGTCGCCGACGACGGAGACGCGGGCGGCGTGCGGCGCCCAGACCGCGAAATGAACGCCATCAACGCCTTCAAGGCGCATGAGATGAGCGCCGAGACGCTGGTAGAGCAGGCGATGCGTGCCTTCGACGAGGAGATAATCATCCATCTCGCCAAGCACGGGCGGCAGGGCGTAAGGATCAATGAAACTCCAGGATCCGCCGGCGTTCGACGCTTCGAGGCGATAGCGCGGCGGCGCGGTCCGGCCCTGAGCGAGCCCTTCGAAAAAGCCGCCGCCGCGCGCCTCGAGCGCGACCGCTTCGCCATCGTCGATCAAGGCGGCAAGCTTTTCGGCATGCGGCGCAAAGGCCCGGATAACGACCCCTTGCGCAACCTTATGGGCTCCAAGAATCGCGAACGGATCATTGTGGCGCGCTCTTAGGATGGCTTCCACATCGGCGTCGCTGATCTGCCAGCAAGGCCGCGTCGCGATTATGTTCGCGTCATGCCCCATTCTCACTTGCGTCCTGGCGGAGTCACTGGGACGTTCCATATTTCTTCGGCGTATTCAGCGATCGTCCTGTCCGAAGAGAACCATCCCATGTGCGCTGTGTTGAGGATGGCGGAACGCCACCATGCGGGTTTGTCGCGCCAGCGTCTGAACACCGCGCGCTGCGCGTTGTAATAGGCGTCGAAATCGGCCGTCACCAGAAAGAAGTCATGATAGGTTAGGGCGTCGACGAGGCCACGGTAGCGATGCGGCTCGTCCGGCGAAAAAACCCCTGACGCGATCGATTCCAGCGCTTCAGAAAGTTTCGGCGATCGTGCGATCGCGTCCTGCCCACTGATGCCCTGGCTCCGTTTGGCTTCGACCTCGTCGGCCGTCAATCCGAATATAAAAATATTGGCTGAGCCGACATGCTCCATAATTTCGACATTGGCGCCGTCGAGCGTTCCGATGGTCAGCGCCCCGTTCAGCGCGAATTTCATATTTCCGGTGCCGGACGCCTCCATGCCGGCTGTCGAGATCTGCTCTGAAAGATCGGCGGCCGGAATAATCCTTTCCGCGAGGCTGACATTGTAGTTCGGCAGGAACACGACTTTCAAAAGCCCGCGCAGCGCAGGATCCGAATTGATGACCTTGCCGACATCATTTGCGAGCTGGATGATGAGCTTCGCCGTTGTGTAGCTCGCCGCCGCTTTGCCGGCGAAAATTTTTACGCGCGGTATCCAGTCCCGGAAGGGCTGCGCGCGAATTTCATCATAGATCGTGACGGCCTCCAGAATATTCAGCACCTGGCGCTTGTACTCGTGAATGCGCTTGATATGCACATCGAACAGCGCGTCGGGATTGAGCTTCACGCCGATGCGTTGCTGCACCAGCCGCGCCAGCGTCATCTTGTTGGCGCGGCGGATCGCGGCGTAGCGCTCCTGGAACGATGAATCGTCGGCAAGCGCGGCGACTTTCTCAAGCACCATCGCGTTGTCGAGCAGATTGTCGCCGACAACTTCCATCAAAAGCGAGGTGAGGCCAGGGTTTGCTTCTTTCAGCCACCGGCGAAAGGTGATGCCGTTGGTCTTGTTGGTGATCTTTCCCGGCGCTATCGATTCGAGATCGTGGAACACCGTCGTTTTCATCAAATCGGAGTGAAGCTGCGAGACGCCGTTGACCTTGTGCGAGCCAAGGAAGGCGAGATGGCCCATGCGGACCCGCCGCCCGTGCGATTCATCGATCAAGGATAGCGCCGCAAGGCGGTGGCCTGTTGCATCCGGCTCCCCGCTCACCTTGGCGAGATGCAGCGCGTTGATCAGATAAATGATCTGCATATGGCGCGGCAGCAACCGCTCCATCAGTGGCACAGGCCAGGTCTCGAGCGCCTCGGGGAGCAGCGTGTGATTGGTGTAGCTGAATGTCGCTTGTGTAATCGCCCAGGCCTCGTCCCACGGAATGTCGTGCAAATCGACAAGGATATGCATAAGTTCCGCGACTGCGATCGCGGGATGTGTGTCATTGAGTTGGATCGCCGCCTTGTCGGCGAGCGTGCGGACGTCCCCATACAGGCTGATGTGGCGCCGGACGAGATCCTGCAACGAGGCGGAAGCAAAGAAGAACTCCTGCCGCAGCCGCAGCTCCTGGCCGGCGGGGGTTGTGTCGCCTGGATAGAGCACCTTCGAGATCGATTCGGCGCGCACCCGATCCATCAGCGCGCCAATATGGTCGCCGCTGTTGAATTGGTCGAGACGCAAGGGATCGACCGCGCGCGCGGACCAGAGCCGAAGCGTGTTGATGTGGGCGCCGCGCCAGCCGGGGATTGGCGTGTCATAGGCCAGCGCCTCGACCGTCTCGCCCGGATGCCACACTTGTCTCAGTTCGCCGTCGGGTCGCGTTTCCGTGTCAATGTGACCGCCGAAACCGATGGGGCAGACGATCTCGGGGCGCTGAAACTCCCATGGATTGCCGAACGACAGCCAATCCTCGGGATATTCGAGTTGGCGGCCGTTCTTGATGCGCTGGCGGAACAGCCCATGATCGTACCGGATGCCATAGCCGTAGGCGGCGATCGAGAGGGTCGCCATGCTTTCCATGAAGCAGGCCGCAAGCCGGCCAAGGCCGCCATTGCCGAGCGCCGCGTCGTCTTCGACCTCGCGCAGGGTCTCAAGGTCGACGCCAAATTCGGCGAGCGCGGCGCGCGTTTCGTCGATCATTTCCATATTGGTCAAGGCATCGATGAGGAGCCGCCCGATCAGGAATTCCAGGCTGAGATAATAGACGCGCTTGCGGCCTGTCCGCTTGGAGCTTTCGATGGAGGATAGCCAGCTTTCGACGACCTTGTCGCGCACGCTCAGCGCCGTCGCGACGAACCAGTCGTGCGGACTTGCCGCGGTGACGCTCTTGCCGACCGAATATTTGAGCTTGGCGAGAATCAAATCGCGAATCGCTGCGACATCCTCGCCAATGGCTTGCGTCTCGACCGCGGGCGCTGCGGCGTCCGCGGCCGACGCGGCATGAGTTTCAAGATCCATCCGGGCGGGCTCCCTAATCTTCGGCCTCTTGGGCGCTGCTGGCGTCAGCTTCGAGCAAAGCGCGGGCCACACGCCCGAGGGCGCCAGCGCTTTGAGCCGCGATCCGTATCGAACCGCGCGACACTAGCCTATGGGAGAAAGCCGATAAAGGCGAGGATGAAGGAAATCGCGGACTCGCGCGTTCTCACAAGGCCGGCAGATCGATCGAAACCGGGCTGGCCGAGAAATCGAGGGAAATGCCTGCGCTTCAACCGCAAGCAGGTTGCCTATCTTTTGGCTCCAAAGCGCTCTCGGCGGCCTCGCCGGGACCTGCGCCGGCGCCGGGGCCGAGTCGAGGGCGCGCGCGGGACCCGGCGCGCGCCTGGCGTCAATACTGACTGGCCCCGTGTTGATCCGAACTCGATCGTCCTTCGCCAGTCTGCTGACGATCATATTTATGACGCTCATGAGCGCCATAGGCGCATCCGGCGGCGGCTCCCGCGATGCCGTGGCCGACAAGATGACCCGCGATGCCGCCAACGACGGCGCCCTTGACGCAGCCGCCCGGCCGGGCGTTCGCCGCGCCGGCGAAACCGGCGGCGCCGAGACCAATGAGGAGCGAAGCGAGAAGAGCGTCCTTTCTCAACAGTTGAGCAGCTTTCATCAAATGACCTCCTTTTTCCGGCGGGACAACCGTTGAGCCGCTGCTTGGTTCACCGTTGAGGAGCGATTTTATTTCTTCATCGAGCGGGCGCAGGCGCCGAGATGCGCGGCAAGACGGGCAATCCATCTTCGAAACTCGCCATGCCGACGATGTGGGTGATCCTGCGTCCGTCATCCGAAAGAGGCAAAAGCAGCCTTTCAAAAAAGAACGACCGGCCCTGACCCAGGTTGAAATAGGCATATTCGTAGGCTGGCTTTCCCGAGCGGATGCAGCGGCGATAGGGGCCGTCCTCAGCGCCGACAATCTCCGTTTCGGTCAGTTCCATCTCTGGCCCTTCAAGACGAAGTCCCATGCGTTCGGTCAAGGCTTTGCCGATCATGATAAAGCGCACGCCCGGAGGGGTCTTTTCATGGTCGACATGGGCGATGATGAGATTGTCCTGCGTTTCGCCGCAGCCAAAGGGCATATCGGCGAGCCGCGGAAGGTGTCCCTCCCGATGCAGGTCGATCCATGCGCTCTGCAGCTTTTCAAGCGCCTGAGACCGCATGCGCTCGCCGCGCGGGGCTTCCTGAAAGGCGGCGTCGACGACGGCGGAGCGCGGCGCGCGAAGCACCCACACGACGCCCTCGGGCAAATAATCAAGGCTTGCCGATCCATTCAAGGACTGGCCCGCGACTCGTTGGATCACCGTGGTGCCGAAACCCTTGCGCGCGGGAGGCGCGACCTGCGGACCGCCGCGCTCGACCCATTTCAACTGGAACACGGCTTCGCCCCCGCTCTCGACTTCGATGTTCCAGCTGATCGACACCTGGCCGGTCTGATTGGACAATGCGCCATATTTGGCGGCGTTGGTCGAGAGCTCATGCAAAGCCATGCCGATCATCTGCGCCGCGTCGGGTTTCAACCTCAGACCAAGCCCATTCATCGAGATGCGTCTTTGGCCGGGCTCCCAATGATGTCCGACCTGCGAAAAGATCAGATCGGTCATCGAGACGCACAGTGAATTATGCTTGGCGAGAAGATCGTGCGAATTGGCGAGAGCGTGCAGCCTTTCGCTGAATCGCGCGACGAACTCCTCTTTCGAACCGCTGCCTTTGGCGGACTGTCGCAGGATCGACTCGATGACCGTCAGGAGATTCTTGGAACGATGGGACAATTCGCGCAGAAGAATTGAGGTTTGTTCGTCCTTGCGCTTATGTTCGGTGATGTCATGCCAGACTGACACGGCCCCCGTGATCTCTCCGGCGACGACGAGCGGCAGTTCGGCCGCGTCGAAATAATGCCGCAGTCCGCTTGGCGAGGTGATCTGATATTCCTCGCCCGTGACGACGTCGCCGCCGAGCGCGCGCCGCGCCGATAGCACGCCGGGATCGACCGCCTCTCCCGCGGCGTTGCGCACGCTGAGCTGAGCGGCGATGTGGCGGAAATCGAGTGGGTGGGGCAGGTCCGGCGCAACGCCCCAGACGGCTCGAGCCGCCGCATTGGTTCGCACGATTGTGCCTTGACGGCTGTACACCGTGACCGGGACGTTCAGCGCCTCGAAAATAGCGTCGAGCTCCGCTGTCTGCTGCGCCATCTTGGCGTGTGCCTGCTCCAGTTCGGCAAGCACGCGCTTGTCGGCCGTGATGTCGCGGACCAGCACCGATACGGCGGTCACGTCTTCGTTCGAGCCGCGCATCGGCGCGATGCTGAGCAAGACGTCGATCGCCGCGCCGTCGTGGCGCAAACGCCTCGTCTGACGCCGCACGACCGCGCCCATTTTCGCCGCCTCCAGTAACGCTGTTCTTTCGGAACGAAGCTCTTGCGGCGCGAGGATCAAATCGCTGCGCCCGATGATGGCGTCCGCCGGCAGGCCGAAAACGCGTTCGGCGGCGGCGTTCCAGCTGAGAACCACGCCTTCAAGGGTGAGGCTGTAGATAGCGTCGTCGGTGGCTCCGATGATCGCCGCAAGATGGGCGTTGGCTTCTTCCGAGCGTTTGCGCTCAGTTACGTCAAGCGCCGCGGAGACGATGATTTCGGCGCCTTCGGGCGAGACGAAAGGCGTGCTGGAATAGACGAGCCAGAAGCGCTCTTCGCCGCTTCTGATCCACACGGAGATTTCTTCGGGCGCAAGCGGTTCGCGCGCGCCGGCGCGCCGGCGCATGATCTCCAGTCGTTCGTCGGCGGCCTCGCGCGACAGGCGGCGGCCAAGCGTAAACCAGTCGCGCGCGTCTGGAAAATCCTTCTGCGTGTAACCGCTCTGTTCGGTGAAGCATTGATTGACGCTGATGATGACGCCGCTCACCGTATGCAGCATGATCGGAATCGGCGCATCCCTCACGATCCAGCGCAGAAACTCCTCACGCCGCCGCAAATCCTGTTGCGCATTTTTCTGGTCGGTGACGTCGAGCATGACGCCGACGCGGCTCGTGGCCTGTCCATTCTCGAAGAATGTCCTCCCCTGCAGCGCAACCCAGCGCAACGCTGCGTCATTTTGGCGGCGAATGCGAAATTCGAGCGCATAAGCGCCGTCGCCGGCCGGATCGCTTGCGGCGGTGAAGGCGGCCTCCGCCGCTGGTCGATCCTCGTCGAGGACCTGCGCCGCGAGCGATGCGTAGCAGAGGGATTGAGAGGGGTCTTGGCCCCAGATAACGGCGGCGCGCGCATCGAGATGATATCGCCGCGTCAACAGGTCGATCTCATAAGTTCCGATGTCCGCCGCGCAGAGGGCAAGCCGCAGTCTTTCCTCATTCCGCCAGCTCGCGCGGTTCGCGCGGCGCTGTTGCGTAAGATCGCGGATGACGGCCCCGATTTCAGCAAGGTGGCGCATACCGTCCGCATTTGTGCCGGCGTCGATTTCGACGGCGACGAGCGCGCCATCCTTGCAGCGCAGAAGGGTTTCAAATTTGACCGCATCGCCGCCGCTCAAAGTCGCGATCGCAGCGCGGCTTGGCGCGAGCGCTGACTCAGCGATGATCTCATCAATTTTGTGGCCGATGATTTCTTCGCTCGCATAGCCCGTCAGCGACTGAGCCGCGGCGTCCCAGCTTAAGATCTCGCCGTTACGGGAGAGGGTGATTGCGGGATCGGTGCCTTGCGGGAGCGGCTTGGCGGCGAGCAAGTTCTTTCCTCTGCTGACCTGCGAAAGCGCCGGGCGGCGTCATCGCAGACGCGGCGCGGCTTGAGGCGTCATCCATATTTCTAACATTATAGCATGCAGTCGCCAGAGGCTTCTGCAATCATTGCGGTTGATCGACGGCTGCGATTTTTGCACAGCTTGAGGCTTTCCGCTATCCGGTCGCGGTCGATGAACCTTTGCCGCGGCAACACGTTGGGAGGGTGAACGTCGCCATTCCGAGGCGATAGCTGCGTCCAGGCCGGCTCCTATCCAGCCGTCATGGGTGGACCATGGTACGCTGTGGCGGAGGCTCTCTCTCGTGAAGCTCCGAGGATCAGCGCCCGGAGGCGAACTCAACCCCGTGTTGCTGATTTATACGGGCGGCCCGTATTTCTCAGAAAATGTTTGCCGGAGCGGAGGTCCGCGTTTTCGCCGCGACTTGCGCTTCTCTGCGTTTCGGGATTTCGAAACAATATTGAGCAGTTTGTCCAGCCGAGATTGTGGAATGTCAGATGAAAAATCATCATTTGCGGCGCATCGACGGAAACGAAGGGACATTCGAAGAGAACAATTCCCTTCTCGCGAGATTATCGGCAATTGATCTGGAGTTGATGGCTCCGCACCTCCAAAAAATCAGTCTCCTGAAAGGCCAAGTCCTGTTTGAACCGGGAGAAGATGTCGAGCATTGTTATTTTCCTGCGAAAGGTTGCATGCTTTCGCTGGTCATTCATCCTCCGGAAGGCAAATCGATCGAGGTTGCGAATATCGGCTTTGAAGGCGCTTTGGGCGGCGTCGTCAGCGCGGGCTACAAACCCGCGTTCGCCCGCGCGGTCGTGCAGATTGCCGGCGATGGGCGGCGCATCTCCCTCGATCGGCTGGATGCGCTGAAAGGACGGTCTCCTGCGATTCGAGACTTGTTCACGCGATACGCCGACGCTCTGCTGGCGCAGGTGCTTCAATCGGTTGCCTGCAACGCCCTCCATTCTCTTGAGGAACGTTGCTGTCGCTGGCTTTTGATGGCGCGCGAATCCATGGGCGGCAGCGATGTCGCGGTGACGCATGAGCTTCTGGCGGAGATGCTCGGCGTCCAGCGCACCTATGTCACCGCCATAGTGCGCGGTTTACAAAGCCGCGGAATCATCAAATTGCAGCGCGGACTGATCAGGATAGAAGAGCCCGCCGGCCTGAGGGGGTTGGCCTGTGGATGCTACGATGACGTGCAACGTCATTTCAGCTGCGTTCTGCCGCCCATCCGGGACTTAAGGGGCGGGCTATCCCCTTAGTAATTCCGCGAATTGGGGCCAATCGCTTGCCTTAGGCGGCCGGTCGGCGCTACGTTGAAAACGGCGTCGGCCTTCTGTCTCGGGGGTGAGCCGACGCGGCATCAAATTGTTATGTTTGGAGGGTAAGGTTCGTTTCCAGTTGGCCGGGTGGTTTGATCGCCCCAGTCACGAAAGGCATTGTCGCGCATGATTGAGGAAGCCTCGATCATCAATGGAACCAACGCAGAGCTTGAGCTTGGAGAGCTTATTCCGGGCAGCGGCGAGCCCTCGCAGCTGGACGCCGGACGATGCGCGACACTCTGGGCGTCGTCGAAGCAGCGGCTTTCGGCGGCGGACCTTGTGGCGGTCCATTTCTTTTCGCGCTCGGTCAAATGGAGAATCGGCCGCACCTCCGCAGTCGTCATCAGCAAGCTTGGCAATGGCTGGCTCTATCCGATTCTGGCGCTGATCATCTTCGGACACTTCGGCGAGAAGGCGATTCGCGTCATTTTGGCCGCAGGTCTCAACGCCGGGCTGCTGCACTGCCTCTATCCGGCCATCAAGCGCTACATCGGGCGGCCGCGCCCGTTCCGGACGGACGCCCGGCTATCGTCGCTGTTCGGCGTGCTCGACGAACATTCCTTCCCGAGCGGCCACGCTATGACCCTCTCCGGCGTCCTGGTGCCAATCGTCCTTGCGTGGCCCGACTGCCTCAGCGTCGCCGCGGCGCTGATGCTTCTGATGGGCTGGGCGCGGATTGCTTCAGGGCATCACTATCCGAGCGACATTTGCGCCGGCGCGGCGCTGGGCTTCATCCTGGCCTATCCTCTTTCGGCCTGGGCGCTCTCAATCTGATGGCCGCCGCCAGTTTGGACGCCATTCCCAAGGCAATTCCGCCCAAAGTCTCAAATCCCACTTTTCGGCATCATGCCCTAACCGCTGAGTTCCGAGCTTAACTCGGCCTTGACCATTGCCTTGCGACGCAAGCCGGCCTTCGACGACATTTTTTCGACGAAGCGGCCAATCAGCGTCTGTAAGCCTACGTCATTGACGGCGGCTTGCGCCTCCGCGGGCGCAAACCAGCGCACGGAGCGGTGCGAGGCCTCCGGCCAATCCTTCATCTGCTGCTTGACGTTTAACGGGTAGAGCTTGACGTCGCATAATTGGTTCGGCGCGCCTTCGAGGGTTTTCTGGAAACGAAACGAGCCGATCGATTTCTCGGCGATGGAGCCTCGGATCCCTGCTTCCTCAAAGGCCTCACGCGCCGCCGACTTCGGCGGCCTCAGGCCCTTGATCGGATCGCCCTTCGGGATGATCCAGCGCTTGCTTCGCTTTGTCGTAATCAGGAGAACTTCAAGGGTTCCCGCAGCGGTAAAGCGATAGGGCAATGCGCCATATTGAACGGCAGCCGGCGAAATCGCGGGTAGGCCTTCTTGCGCATTGAGTTTACCCAATTCGTTCACCTCCCAATTAAATAAATCTTGTTAATTAAAGGGCCAAGCCGGCTCCTGGATAAACGTCACTGCCTTTCCTTTTGCTAAGCTAGGACTGAGGCTATAGTGGCCGCCTCAAAGCTGGGCGGAAGAATTCATTTGCGACTTACAAGCTGATATTACAATGGAAACTTTTGTAGTTCATTCAACTCTTTGATCGATTTTCCCATTTTTCCCCTAGAAAATCCAGATGGCGACCCGGCGAAACGCTGAAAAAGGGCGCGGCAATGCAGACGCCGCCGCGAAATAGTCAGCAACCAAATCATGCGCTCATCGTTAGAGATGGACTTTAACAAGAAAAGGAGGAACGTGATGTCCTTACGTCTTTTAACGGGCATTTCCGCCGCCGCGCTGCTTTTTGGTGGTGTCGCGATCGCGCAGACAAGTGGAACGACGTCCGGAACGGCGGCGGGCAAGAATGTCGAGCCGAGCGCTGCGACCCAAAAACAAGAAGGCCGCTCCGCTGACGAGATGCAGACGCCATCCGGGGCAGGGGCGCCCGGCGTCGAGGCAAAGCCCGGCTCGCAATCCGGCGCGATGCCAAAAAGCAATATGGACTCGAACAGCAAGTAAGCTGCCCGCTATAGATCACGATGATTTTGGACTGCATAAGTCCAAAATCATGAGAGGCGATCGATGCCAAGGTTGGCGCATGATGGTCCGAAAAGCCCCCAACTTTTCGTAATCATGCTATGGCCCTCAGCTGAAGCCGCTTCGGCGCAAACGCACAATGGCGAGATCGAGCGCCGATAAAAACGCCGATCGGTCTCGCGAAGAAAATGGCTTTGGGCCGCCGGTGAGCTCGCCCTGCGAGCGCAATGCGTCGAGAAGATTACGGGTGGCGAGCGCCTCGCCGACCGAGGCCTGCGTGAAGGCCTTGCCGGTAGGCGCGATGAC
The DNA here is from genome assembly GCF_038024855.1 of Methylocella tundrae. NCBI lineage: Bacteria > Pseudomonadati > Pseudomonadota > Alphaproteobacteria > Hyphomicrobiales > Beijerinckiaceae > Methylocella > Methylocella tundrae. Next base: position 1,125,579 of record NZ_CP139089.1, on the reverse strand, counting down.
GTCCGCGTTTGCTTTGACGCATCGGCTTGCGAGCGGAATATCCGAGGTGATGACGATGGCGCCGCGCGCCGCACGGTCTGCGATCCAGTCGTCGGCGGCGTCCGGCGTCGCATCCACAAGGATGCGCTTGATCCAATCCTCGCGCGGCGTCGCGATATAGCTATTGGCGACGACGAAGACATTGAGCTTATGCCGTTCAGCGACCCGGTAAATCTCTGTTTTAACGGGACAGGCGTCAGCGTCGATATAGATCTCGATCGCATTTTGGGCGTCTTCCGCCACGTTTTGAGCGGCAGGCACCGGTCTATTCCTTCGGGCGCTTGCCGCGAGGCGCCCTGTCAGGCGCCGCGTTCCGGTCGAAGGCGCGCGCGCCGCGCGGTTTCTCGGGAGCCCTCTCCGCTCCTTCCGCAGCCAGTTCAATGCGAATCGGATCGCCGTCAGGACGACCGACATTTGCGAGAAACTGCTTGGCGACGCTCTCAGACACCTCGAATTTTGTCTCGCGCTCGAAGATTCTGATCGCGCCAATATCCTGTTTCGTAATTTTGCCGCGCCGGCACAGCATGGGCAAAAGCCATTTCGGGTCGGCGTTTTTTTTCGCTCCAATATCGAGCCTGAACCAGACGCCTTGTGAACGCGAGCGCGGGCCTGACGGGCGCTCGAATCCCTTGCCCTCGCGCGGCGCCCGTGGCTCACGGCCCTGGCCGGGGTCCTGGACCTCTTCGGGGGCCGGAAGGCGGGAGCGATAAACGCGAACGAGCGCCGCTGCTATATCTTCGGCGGATCGTTCGTCGAGCAACGCTCGCGCCATGACGCGATCTTCGTCACTGCTTGACTCTGTCAGCAGCGGATCGCGCAGCAGGCGTTCCTGGTCGAGCTTGCGAATTTCGTCGGCGGATGGCGGCCCGCTCCAGACCGGCTGAACGCCCGCGATCGCCATTAACTGTTCCGCGCGCCGCCGGCGTGAATTCGGAATGAGCAGAACGCTGACGCCCTTGCGCCCGGCGCGGCCCGTGCGTCCGCTGCGGTGCTGCAGGATTTCGGCGTCATGAGGAAGCTCGGCGTGAATGACGAGGGCAAGGCCCGGCAGGTCAATGCCGCGCGCAGCCACGTCGGTCGCGACGCAGACCCGCGCGCGTCCGTCGCGCAGAGCCTGAAGCGCGTGGTTGCGCTCGTTCTGACTCAGTTCTCCGGACAGCAGGACAGCCGAGAAGCCGCGTTCCAGCAGGATCGCCTGGAGGTGACGCACGGCTTCCCTCGTATTGCAGAACACAAGCGCGCTCGGCGCCTCGAGGAGGCGGAGCACATTGACGACGGCGTGTTCGATCTCGTTCGGCGCGACGCGGATGGCGCGATACTCGATATCGGCGTGTCCGCTCTCGCCGCTCGCGACTTCGATGCGCGTCGCAGCGTGCTGAAATCGATTGGCGAGGCTCGCGATTCCCTTCGGCAAGGTCGCGGAAAACAGGAGCGTGCGCCGCTCCTTCGGCGTCGTTTCAAGGATGAACTCAAGGTCCTCGCGAAAGCCGAGATCAAGCATTTCGTCGGCTTCGTCGAGGACGACGGTCTTCAGTTTCGAGACGTCGAGGGCCCCGCGTTCGATATGGTCGCGAAGGCGCCCCGGCGTTCCGACCACGATATGCGCCCCCGCGGCGAGATCGCGCCGCTCGCGCCTCGGCTCCATGCCGCCAACGCAGCAAATCACGCGCGCGCCGGCGTATTGGTAGAGCCAGGCAAGCTCGCGCTGAACCTGAAGCGCAAGCTCGCGCGTCGGCGCAATGATCAGAGCCAACGGCTCGGCCGCTTGACCGAGCCTTTCGGCCTCGGCGATGAGATTGGGGGCGATCGCCAGACCGTAGGCGACGGTCTTGCCTGATCCCGTCTGCGCAGAGACGAGAAGGTCGCGGTTCGCGGCGTTGGCCTCCAGCACCGCTGTCTGAACGGGCGTCGCAGACTCATAGTTTCGCTCCGCAAGCGCGCGCGCCAGCGACGGGATGGTTGATAGAAACGCCAAGTCGCCGATTACCCTTCAAAACAGAGAATGCGTCGCCACGGGCTCCTGAAGGCTGCTGCGCCCTGGCGATCCTGCGTCATACGTCGAATTTGCGCAAAGCGCCAATCTGTCCTCCGCGGGCGCGCAAATTCAATCTCGCCGCGGGGTGGCGCCGGCGTTGAGCCAGCGCTGATATGGTAAAGCTAACGATCGCTCGCAGGGGGCGGCGTCAGGCGGTCACCGGGGCGGTCGCCGAAGGAGGCTGATCGTCGCCGGGCGGCGTTTGAACCGGCGCCGGAGCCGGCCTCCCAGCCAGCGCCGCCCGGATGGCGTCTTCCTTTGACCTGTCGAAGGATGTGCGCAGAACCGTTCCGCCGACGCCCTGAAGGTCGGCCAGAACCTTGTCGGTCGTCATTTTCTTGACCAGAACGAACAAAGCGGCGCCGCCCGGGGGCACTGCTTCCGCGACTTCCCTCATGAAATCATCATTGATGCCGAAATCGGCCAGCGATCCGCCAAGCGCGCCCGAGGCGGCTCCGATCGCCGCGCCAACCAGCGGCAGGGCGAACAGCGTTCCGACCAGAAGCCCCCAAAATGTTCCCGAAAGGGCGCCGGCGGCGGTGGTGTTGATGATCTGGTTGAGCTTGATCTTGCCATCTTCATGCTTGACCGCGACGACGGCGTCGCCAAGCTCGATCAGATATTCTTTCTGCAACTCGAATAGTTTTTGACGCACTTCTTCCGCCTTCTGCTCCGAAGAGAAAGCGATCACGAGGAGATCATTCATTGGCGCGTGCTCCAGTGTTTATCAAAGAGTTTGGCTGTAAGTGCTGTTTCGCCAGAGGCGACGGCTGGCGAAATGAACCCCCGCTGCCCGCCAATTGGCCGATAGACTAACGCCAATCCCTTAATGTTCAACACGCTTATCGGCGCGAGGCTGGAATTTTGCCGCGATCGGCAGCATTGGGGTGATCAAGAATGACGTTTTCACGACGTTTTTCACCGCGTTTTTAACGGCGCGCGCCTGCGCGGCCTCTGCTATGAATGCGCGCCGCGTCCTATGATTCCGACGCGGCCGTTGCCGGAGCTTTGTCATGGATTTCTTCAGACGGTTCACCTTCCTTGTCTGCGCTCCCGCTTTCGACGAAAGAGACCTCGAAGGGCTGCGGCTGCAACAGATCATCACCGCGATTGAACAGCATGGCATCGAGGTCGTCCGCGCAAGGCGGATGGAGGACGCCGAAATAGCCGTGCAGACCGACGCCGCGATCGGCTGCATGGTGATCGACTGGGGCAAGAAAGGCGTCGAAGGCAAGACCGCCGCGCTGATCAATCTCATGCGCCGCCGGGGCCTTGAAATGCCGATCGTCATGCTTGTGCGCCGCAAACAGTTTGAAGACATACCAGTCGAGGTGCTGGATTATATCGACGGCTATGTGTTTCTTGCCGAGGAGACGCCTGAATTCATCGCCAAAAATCTTGTCAGCCGTCTCAAGCAATATGCGGACACGCTGAAGACGCCCTTCTTCGGCGCCCTCGTCGACTATTCCGAAGAAGGCAATCAACTGTGGACCTGTCCCGGCCACAATGGCGGGATTTTCTATAGCCGCAGCCCGATCGGGCGCATCTTTGTCGAACATCTTGGCGAGGCGATCTTTCGCGACGATCTCGACAATTCGGTCCTCGAACTTGGCGATCTCTTGACTCACGAAGGACCGGCTCTTCGCGCGCAGAAAGAAGCCGCCGCTATCTTCGGCGCGGAGAAAACCTATTTCGTTTTGAACGGCACGTCGTCGTCGAACAAGATTGCGCTATCGGCCCTCGTGACCGAGGGCGATCTCGTGCTTTTCGACCGCAACAATCATAAGGCCGCGCATCACGGCGCGCTGACCATTTCGGGCGGCGTTCCGATCTATCTTGAGACCGATCGCAACGCTTATGGCCTCATCGGGCCGATCTATCCAGAGGCCCTGGACGAGACCCGCATCCGAGAAAAAATCCGCAATAATCCGCTCGTCACGGATAGCGAGGCTTGGCGCAGGGACCGGCCGTTCCGCGTCGCCGTGATCGAGCAATGCACCTATGACGGCACGATCTACAACGCCAACACGATCTTCGAAAAAATAGGACATCTTTGCGACTATATCCTGTTCGACGAGGCATGGGCGGGATTCATGAAATTCCATCCTTTGTACGCCGGCCGCTTCGCGATGGATCTGCGCGGCCTCGGTCCCGACGCGCCGGGGCTCATCGCCACCCAGTCGACGCACAAACAGCTTGCGAGCTTCTCGCAGGCCTCGCAAATCCATGTGAAGGACAGCCATCTCAAGGGCCAGGACCGCTATGTCGGCCATCGCCGCTTCAATGAATCTTTTCTGCTCTACGCCTCGACCTCTCCGTTCTATCCTTTGTTCGCCTCGCTCGACGTCGGCGCGCAGATGATGAAGGGCCGCTCGGGCGAAGTCCTTTGGGACGACACCATCCGGCTTGGCGTCGAACTGCGCAAGAAGATCCGCGCGGTCCGGCGTGAGTTCGAGGAAAAAGAGAAGAATCCCGCGCGCAAATGGTTCTTCGACCCCTTTGTCCCCGATCGGGTCAGCCTGCCGGAAAGCGCAAGCGAGGGGCCGCGCGAGGTTGCGTGGGAAGACATACCCACGGACGAGCTGACCTCAAATGCGCGCTATTGGGAGTTCAGCCCCGGCGCGCGATGGCACGGGTTTACGCATGTCGCGGAAGGATTTGCGATCACCGACCCAAACAAGCTGACGCTTCTTACGCCGGGCTTCGATCGGGCGACGGGCGCTTACGAGGATCATGGCGTTCCGGCTCCCGTCGTCGCGCAATATCTGCGGGAAAATCGCATCGTCCCCGAAAAGAATGATCTCAACTCGCTGCTCTTTCTGCTGACGCCCGGCGTTGAATCCAGCAAGGCCTGGACACTCCTCAGCGCGCTTGTCGCTTTCAAGAAACTGCATGACGACAATGCGCGGCTCGTCGATGTCATCCCGGAATTCGTCAGGGCGCGGCCTTTACGCTACGCAGGCCTGCGGCTGCGCGACCTGTGCGGCGAGATGCATGCGTTCTATCGAAGCTGCGGCGTCAGCAAACTGCAGCGAGCCCAGTTCATGCCGGAGCACTTGCCGGAAATGGCGATGGCTCCGCACGATGCGGTGCGCCAGATGGTTCGCAACAAGGTGGATTATTTGCCGCTCGACCAGCTTGCGGGACGCATAGCGACGACGCTGTTTGTCGTCTATCCGCCCGGCATCGCGACGATCGTCCCCGGCGAGCGCATCGGAGATCGCGCGGCGCCCATGCTCGACTATCTCAAAATGTTCGAGCGAAGCGCCAATCTCTTTCCCGGATTTGAAGCCGAGATTCAAGGGCTCTATCGCGAGATCGAGCCGGACGGCTCGATCCGGTTTTATACCTATGTGGCGCGGGAATAGCTCTCGTTGGCGGCGCTCCGATTTCAATGCATCGTCTGCGCGCCGCCTTCGTCCGAGACGTTTTCGAGCTTGCCCGGAAGCGAGGTGTTTCCAGATCCGAGAGGTCGCTGCAGGAGGACCGTGTCGGTCCATCGTCCGAATTTGAAGCCGACCGATTTCAAAAGGCCGGCGCGCTCGAAGCCCGCCGCCTCGTGCAGACGCAGCGAGGGCGCGTTGGCGCTGTCGACGTAACAGATCATCTGGCGGTAGCCAGCGCCGGCGCAGGCCTCGATCAAAGCCGGCAGCAATTTGCGGCCGACGCCGGAATTAAGGTGATCTTTATGCACATAGATCGAGTGCTTGACGGCGTAGCGATAGGCCGGACGCTTCAGAAATGGAACGGCGTAAGCGTAGCCGATGACGACCCCGCCGAGTTCGGCGACGATGTGGGGAAGACGGCGTTTCAACATCGCCTTGCGCCGGCGCTTGATGTCGTCCGGATGCAAAGGCTCGGCATTGTAATCGCCGAGGCCGTTCTGGATATGATAGGCATAAATGTCGACCATGAAGGGAACGTCCTGCTCGGTCGATGGGCGCACGATGACAGGAAGCGGCTGGTCGAGCATGGGCAAAACGTCCGGCGTAAGATTGCCCGCCTATCGAACATTGAGAGATGAAGATTTTATGACGGCTGCTTCGACCTCGCCCCGGAATCCTTCGACGCCCGGAGCCTGGTGGCGCGACGGCGTGATCTATCAAATCTATCCACGTTCCTTTCAGGACTCGAATGGCGACGGCGTCGGCGATCTCGAAGGGATCAGACGGCGGCTCGATTATCTTGTCTGGCTTGGCGTCGACGCGATCTGGGTTTCGCCTTTCTATCCGTCTCCGATGTATGATTTCGGCTACGACGTCTCCGATTATTGCGGGGTCGACGCCATCTTCGGATCGCTCGAAAGCTTCGACGCTCTGGTCGCCGACGCCCATGCGCGCGGGCTGAAAGTCATCCTTGATTTCGTGCCGAACCATAGCTCGATCGAACATCCCTGGTTCAAGGAGAGCAGGTCAGGGCAGGGGCCCAAGACAGATTGGTACATCTGGCGCGACGGTGCGCCGGGGGGCGGTCCTCCCAACAACTGGATCAGCAATTTCGGCGGTTCCGCCTGGACCTTCGATGAAGCGCGCGGCCAGTATTATTACCACGCATTCCTGCCCGAACAGCCGGACCTTAATTGGCGCAATCCCGAAGTGCGCGCCGCCATGCAGGACGTGCTGCGGTTTTGGCTGCGGCGCGGAGTCGACGGCTTTCGCGTCGACGTGATCTGGCATCTCATCAAGGATGAGGCCTTGCGCGACAATCCGAAAAACCACGCATGGACGCCGAAGCAACCGGAAATCGAACGCTTTCTGCAAATTCATTCGGCGGATCAGCCCGAGGTCCATAGCGTGATCGCCGAGATGCGCGGAGTGCTGGAGGAGTTCGGCGATCGTCTCCTCATCGGCGAAATCTATCTGCCGATGCAGCGGGTGATCGCCTATTACGGCGAAGCGTCGGAGAACGGCCTTGGCGGTGCGCATCTGCCATTCAATTTTCAGCTCATCGAGGCGCCGTGGATCGCAACAACGCTTGGCGAGATGATCGAAGCCTATGAGGGCGCGTTGCCGCCCGGCGCCTGGCCGAACTGGGTGCTCAGCAATCACGATCGTCCGCGCATCGCGGCGCGCGTCGGGCCGCGGCAGGCGCGCGTGGCGGCGATGCTGCTTTTGACGTTGCGCGGCACGCCGACGCTCTATTATGGCGATGAACTCGGAATTGAAAATGTCGAGATTCCCGAGAGTCGAATCCGCGATCCCTGGGCCTTGCGCGAGCCGGGCCTCGGCGTCGGACGCGACCCTGAGCGCACGCCGATGCAATGGGACGCAGGCCCCTTCGCCGGTTTCTCGACGGATCAGCCCTGGCTGCCCCTGACGCCGGACTGGCCCCGGCGCAATGTCGCGGAATTTGGCGCCGACCCAACCTCTATCCTATCGCTCGTGCGCGCGCTTTTGCGTTATCGTCGCGCGAGGCGATCGTTGTCGCGCGGGAAGTGGCGCCGCCTTCCATGCGGCGGCGATCTGCTCGCCTATGAGCGGCGCGATGAAGGCGAGCGAACGATTGTCGTGCTGAATTTAGGCGCCGCCGCGCAGGTCTGGCCGATCCCGCCGGATTTGCCAGAATTGAGGATCGTGATTTCAACGAACTGCGATCGGGCTGGCGAAGCCTCGCGCGGTTCGTCGACCCTTCGCGCCGACGAAGGACTGATGTTTGACGCCTCTTAAATGACGCCCTTGGCTTGCGGGCGAACGATGCTCTAAGGCCGACCGCCCCCGGGACCGCCGCCGCCCCCGGGGCCAAAGCCCCCGCCGGGACCCGCGCCGCCGCTAGGGCCAAAGCCCCCGCCAGGACCGCCAAATCCTCCGGGGGCCGGGCCGCCCGTGGGGCCGCCGAAGCCGCCCGGAGCTCCGAAGCCCGCGGCGCCCGGCCCTCCGCCGGGGGGGCCAAATCCGCCTTGACCAGCAGGGTTCGCGATTCCCGCGCCTTCGCGCGTCCCAAAGCCGCCGAGGGCTCCGGGGCGTCCCGGCGCGGTTGACCCGCCGGGATTCTCAAAAGACCCGTGAGGGCCGAGCGGCGTTAGATGCCGCGATCCGGGCGAGCCGACGCCATTTGGCGCGCCAGCTTTGCCGCCGCTTGGGCCATTTGATCCGCCATTCGATCCGCCATTGCCTGGCGGCGGCCCTGAGTGGCCGGGCTCTCCGGCGCCGCCGCCAAAGCGCACAGAATTGACGCGCCATTCGCCGCCACGGCCGACCCCGGTTTCGAGTACGGCGAGTACGGTCCGGTTAAGAGGCAGCGCGGTGATGGCGCCGTCATCGACGGGCAATCCCGACCCGAGGCGCAATCCATTGCTTTGCCGTTCCACGTAGGCTTCGATCGAAAGCTTGGACACGCCGCTTCCGATCAGGGTGCGCTCGCTCTCGCCGTGGGCGACGTTGAAGGCGCCATCGGTCAAGCGCCCGCGCAACACCGCGCGTTGACCGATAAGGCCGGGATCGACGCGGGTGAGTTTGAGGCCTCCGACCATCGGCGAGCCGTCGGCGGCGATTGCAACGGGTCCGGCGACCTGTTCGAGGCTCGTCCCGCGTTTCTCGATGAGGCTCGCGACAATCGACCCGTCCGGCCGCCGCAGACCGCTGATCGCGACATGATCGCCGACGCTCCACCGCCGCTGCGCGGGGGGCAGGCTGGCGATCGACACGGTTTGGCTTAGTACCGTAAGGCTTTTGGCGCCGGTCTTTTCGACGCGGCCGACAACCTCGCTGGTGACGTTGATGCGACGCGTCGAGAAATGATCGTCGTCCGCGACCGCGACGACGCGCACCACCTGGCCGATCTTGAGGGCGGCCGCGGAGGCGTCTTCGCCGTCGATTTTGACGGTCACATCCTTCGGATAGGCGATGCGCAGATCATTGACGATAATGCTGCCAAAGCGCCGGATCGTCCCGATGACGCCGGTGCCGCCGATGCCGCGATCGCCGTCATCCTCGTTTCCGGAGGTCGCGCCGGTGCCGCCAATGCCCTGATCGCGCGGTCCTGCGATGCCGCGCGGCGCCCAGCCCGCGACGCCAGGCAGCGCCGCGAAAATGGCAAGAAAGCTTCTGCGGCTTAATGGAGGCGGGACGCTCAAGACGCCGTGTCTCCCCCCGCCTCGATCTGCGGCGCGTCCTCGGCGGAGGCGTCCTCGTCGCGATAAATATAAACCCCCATGATCCAGCGGTGACGGCCGCCGGGATCCTGCGCGCAAGCCGCATGGGCTTCGCGATTAGCCTCCTGCAAGGCCGCTACGGCGATTTCGCGGGAGCGTTTCTCGAGGCTCTCGGCCAAACCGTCCGACAATCCATCGTAATGCACCGCCCGCTCCAGGAAGCGTGGGCCTTCGCCGAGCACATTGGCGACCGCCGCCGCAACGTGATCATGCAGATTGCGTCCAAAATAATAGAGCTGCTGATCCGAGCCGCCCTGCGGCACGAAGGCCGACTCGGCGAGGACAATGCGGCCGTCGGCGTCGATCTCGACGAGCTTGCGGTCGAGCCATTCGTCGAGCACGGCGCGCGGGCGAACGTCGCGCGTGACGGATGCGACAAGAGCCTCGAACGAAGGCTCTGCGCAGCCTTGATCGGCGGCGCGCGCCAGGGCGAGCGGGCGGCCCTCGGCGTCGGTAAATTCGGGCGCGGCGAGCCAGCGCGCAATGATGCGGCTCGCGCGCGAAACGGCGGCGGGCGTGGCGCTGATCGGCGCGCCGGCGCCGCGCAGACGACGCACTTCCTTGCGGTGAATGCCCGTGAGCAGGCTGACGCGGCTGTCTGTCTGCTCCTTATCGGGCAGGACGAAATCATATTCCGCGACGTTCACGTAAAGCTCACGCAGAAGATCAACGAGGCCGGGAAAGGTCATTCCGCTCCGGATGAACAGCCGAACGAGCGGACGCAGCAGTCGCGCGATCGGTGCGTGCAGCCTGTCTGCGCTTGGCGGCGCGTTGTTTCGCGGATGATCCATTGATTGACCGTATGACGGAAATCGGTGTGGGACACAATCCCACAAATCGCATTGACGTGGGAAAATTACCCACGTAATGTTTGCGTGTGAAATATTCCCACGCAAGGAGCCGCCATGCTGCGCAGTTGTTCTTTTGTCCATGAGACGGTCGCGCGACGTTATCCACGCCCCCGCAGGGACGACACGCACGCCGCATTGCCGCAGTTCTCTCTCCACATCCGGGCGTTGTGGCGGGGCGTCTCTTTTGCCGTCGCGGCGATCGTGCTGATCGCGCCTATGGCGATTGCGGCGCGCCACGCCGAGGCCGAATTGACGCTGACGCGCGCCTGGCCGCTTGACCTCTCAGCCGCGCGGGTTGGCGGCGGCGCAACCTTCCCCATGTCGAGCGCGTCCGACTGAAACATACGTAAAAACAGATACATAACGGGACGAATAGGGCTTTTGGACGGCTGAAAGGATTTCGGACGCCCTAAGCGCCCTTCGATCAAACCGAGCAACGCCCTTGCGCGACCGCCCGCTATCACGCGGCGGCGAATGCGGGCGGTCGCCCATCTAAAAGGACATGTCAGATGCTTGTTCATCTCTCGCAGACCATCGACGCTCACAAAGCTGGACTCTCGGGCGCGGCGGACCTTCTAGGTTTTGCCTTGACGCGTGCTTTGCGTTTGCCGCTTGCGTTGCCCTATGCGGTTCGCACGTTCCTCCTTGCGTGGCTGACGAATGCCGCTCTCAAGTTTGCTCCGGCGATGGGCGGCCCGCGTTTGTCGGTTGGCGAGAACGAGCGGGACGCGCGCGAGGGCTTCGGAACTGGCCGGACCAACGCCCGCCGGCGCTGCGCCAGCAGCGTGCCGGCCGCTCTGGAAGCGTTGGCTCCGCGCATTTATGTCGATCTGACCGACGTTCTTTGCCACGCGATCTGGCACGATAGCTGCGCTGGCATTCCGCGCGTCCAGCTGGAGATCGCGACCCGCCTTTTTTCAATGAATCCGGCTGTTTGCGTCTTCGGTCTCCATCGCAAAAAATGGTGCGAACTCGGCGCCTTGCTGAAAGAGGCGGATGGCGACATCGACAAGGCCTTTGCGTTGCTCAAGGAAACCTTCTCGGATTTCAAATTCAGCCGCGAGGGCGTGCAACGCCTCATTACGAGGCGCCGGCGGCGGCTGCCCATCCCTCACCACGCCTCTATGCCGGACGTGAAGGCGCAGGACAGCCTGTTCATCGGCGGCGCGTTCTGGCTCAACAAGGGGATCGCCGATCTCTGCGAACGGACCGCCGCCAACAGCGCCAATCTGATTGTGTTGTTCCATGATTTGATCCCGCTTTCGATGCCGGCTTTCACCGGTCATGATTTCTCGCGGCAATATCGCGAGGCGCTGCGCCTGCCCGCGCATTTCGTCGTGACGACCGAATTGAACCGGAGCGAACTGAAACGGGCGAGGCGCGAGATCGATCAATCGCCCGCGCGCACCTGCTCTTCGGTCGTGCCGCTGGCCGACGAGTTTCCGGGTTCGGAACGCAACGAACGCGCGGGCTTGGCGTCGCCGCGGCTCGCAATTCTGGAAGGCCAGGATTTTGTCCTCTGCGTCGGGACGATCGAGATCCGCAAGAACCATCACGCTCTCCTTGGCGTCTGGAACGAACTCGCGGAGGAGCGTGGCGCCGCCCTGCCAAAACTCGTCGTCGCCGGACGGCGCGGCTGGAAAGCCGAGGCGACCTTGATGCAGCTTGAAGCACTGGCTCAAGGCGGCCCCGTCGTGTTCATCGAGGCGCCCACCGATGATGAACTGCGCTGGCTCTACGCTTCCTGCCTCTTTACCGTATTTCCGAGCTACTTCGAGGGATGGGGACTGCCGGTCGGCGAAAGTTTCTGGTTTGGCAAACCATGCGCGGCGTCGAATTCGAAGTCGATCGCGCCGGTGGCCCGCGATCTTTGCGTATCCTTTTCTCCGCATCATCGAGAGGACATGAAAGAGGCTCTTGAGCGGCTTCTGAACCCCTCGACGCGTCGATTGTTTCAGCGCCGCATCGAAGCGGCTCCCCTGCGCAGATGGTCGGAAGTCGCCACCGACATCGAGACCCTGATCGCCGAGCGCCGTCCGGTGAGCGATCCGCTCACCGCCCGCACGGAGGTTTCTCCTCTGGAAAGCTCCGCCGTAGCTCCTGTTTTGAAGCATGACGTTGATCCAGCGTCCTCCTCCAGGAGCGCTTAACCAACAGATCGTCAGGTGCGGCGAGATCGCCGACGCGCTCTTCGCTTAGCGATGAGAATGCCGTAAACTGCGCTGCAACGGCCACTCGACCCCGCGCGGGTTCGCAGCCGCAGGGAGTTTAGACGCAGCGTGACGCGAGCATACCGCATTGCCCTGATCGCCGCCGCGTTCATTGCGCTTTTCGCGCTCTATGAAGCCGTCACCAGCTTTGTCGCCTACACGGACGACGCTTACGTCCGTTCCGACCTCGTCGCCGTGGCCCCGCAAGTGACGGGCCGGATCATCGCCGTCCACGTGGCCGATAATCAATGGATCAAGGCGGGTGATCCGCTCATCGAAATCGACCCGGTTCCATTTCAACTCGCCGTCAATCAGTTCGCGGCCGAGATCGATGAAGCGAAGGCGCAGGTTCAGGTCGATCAAGACTCGATCGCAGCCGCGAACGATGCAGTCAAGGCGGCGGTATCGGCGCTCGGCCTCGCGCGAATCACCCAGCAGCGCGCGGCCAGCCTCAGCGCGGTCGATGACGTGTCTCAAGCGACCATCGACAGGGCCAATGACGCGCTGAGCCGGGCGCAGGCGGCGCTATCCTCGGCGCAATCCGCCGTCGCCGCAACGAGAGCGACCGCCGTCATGCATCAAGCCTCCCTGCGCAAGGCGGAGGCGGAAATGGCCACCGCCGAGTGGCGCCTGGCGCGCACGAAAGCGCCCGCGCCGATCGACGGCGCGATCAATAATCTGACCGTGCGGGTTGGAGACACGGGGACCGCGAATCAGCCGCTGATCGGCATTGTCGCCGCGACGGGCTGGCGCATCATCGCCAATTACAAGCAGGATTACATTCGTCATTTCAAGATCGGCGCAATCGCCTGGGTGTGGCTCGATTCAGAGCCTTGGCGGCTGCATCGCGCGCGCATCGCGGGCGTTGCGCGAGGCATCAGCCGCGATGAGGGCGCGGACAAGCTTTTGCCTTACGTCGCGCCGACGACGGACTGGATCCGCTTGCAGCGGAGGTTTCCGGTCACGCTGACCCTGATCGATCCTCCCGCCAATCTTTATATGGGCGCCGACGCCCGCGTGGCGATCTTTCCGTGAACGTCCTGACGAGGGCGGTGGCGCGCGAGGCGCGAGGCTTCTTCGACTTCCTCGATGCGCTGATCGCGGATCTGAAGGAGCTGAGCCTCACGGGACCGCGGGCGAGGTTTTCCGCCAGCGCCGCTCTATCCGTCGGTCTCGCGACGGTCATCGCGCTGGCGATGCATGTCGATAACGTCTGGTGGGCGGGAATCAGCGCTTTCATGTCCAGCCAGGCGACCCGCCCCGCCTCCGTCAAGAAAGGCGCCCTGCGCATCATCGGGACGGTGGCTGGAGCCTTGATCGGCGTGGCCATGGCGTCGTGGCTCGCCTATGATCAGGTCGCCTGTTGCGTTTTTCTCCTGCTCGCGACATCGCTCGGCATGCTTGGATTTCAGCTGAGCCCGCATGGCTATGCCTGGCTGCTTGGCTCGATCACGTTCAACTTGATCGTCCTGACATCGCTGACCGCGCCCGCGGGGACGTTCCATTTCGCTGCCTATCGGGTCATCGAGGTCGTTATCGGCGTCTGCGCGGCCGTTCTGCTCGCTTTCCTTCTCGAGCCGCGAGACGGTGGCCCGGAGCCGGCGAAGCCCCCTGGCTGGCGCGCGGTTTTCGGCGCGCATTGGCCGGCGGCGCTGCACGCCCTGAGAAGCGGCGTCACGGTGATGCTGATCCCGCCGGTCTGGGCCTGGTTCGAGTTGCCGAGTCTGTCGCAAATGGCGATCACGATCGCGGCCGTCATGGCGGTTCCGGCGCCGTCCGATACGGCGCGCGATCCAGGCCGCATCATGGTGGCCCGCGCCATCCACCGCTTGATCGGCTGCTCTTTTGGCGGGCTCATCGCGCTCGTTTGCCTCGCCCTGCCGCTGACGCAGTTTCTGCCTTGGCTTCTGACGCTGTGCGCGGGCGTCTGGGTCGGGTCGCATGTTCAGGCCAGTCCGCGCGCCATCGGCTATGTCGGCACGCAAGCGGCGATCGTGTTCATCATGACGCTCGTGCAGGGATTCGGGGCGCCGACGAGCATCTGGCCCGGTCTCGAGCGTCTCGGGGGCATCTTTTTCGGGCTTTTGCTGCTGCTTGCCGTTTCGCTCGTGATGGCGGTGCTTGAGCCAAATCCATCCGAGACGGCGGAAACTCTCGATTGAGCATCATTTCCGAAAACCGGGCGCCGATTTTCGGATAAATGGATGCCGGAGTAAAGCTTCCCAAGCGCAGTTTTCCGGCGCAGGCCTTGCTTGGCGCCGCTGTCGCGTTTTTGATATCAGCATGATAGCCAAAACCTGCACAATTCTCGGCCGACGCCCTATATTGTCCTTGAAATTTGTCCGAACAGAAGGTCCGCCATGCTGGCGTCGGATGACGATATTCTCCTCGAGGCGCAACGCTGGACGTCTGCCGGGCGCGCCCTCGCCATAGCCACCGTCGTGGAAACCTGGGGCTCCGCGCCTCGGCCGGTCGGCAGTCATCTCGTCGTCGACGCCGAAGGCAATTTCCTCGGCTCGGTCTCCGGCGGCTGCGTCGAAGGCGAGGTGGTGACGCAGGCGCTGGCGGCGATCGGGGCGAAGAGCCGGCATATGCTAGAGTTCGGCGTCGCGGACGAGACCGCCTGGAGGGCGGGCCTTTCCTGCGGCGGCCGCATAAAGGTTCATGTGCGCCAGCTTGATGCGGAAATCCTCGAACGGATCAATGCCGAACGCGCGGCGCGGCGCCCTTGCGCGATTGTGACCGATCTTGGCTCCGGCGCTGAGCGGCTGGTTCGGTCGGACAATCTGGCCACCGATGCTTTGGCGGAAAAAGTGGCGGTGCAGCTGCGCCGGCGCGAAAGCGGCCTCGCGCAAGAGGATGGGCGAGCCGTCTTCATCACCGTTTACGCGCCCCCCGCGCGCATCATAGCGGTTGGCGCCGTGCATATTTCGCAGGCTTTGGCGCCGATGGCGCGGCTTGCCGGCTTCGATCCCGTCATCATCGATCCGCGCACGGCTTTCGCGACGGCGGACCGTTTTCCGGGCGCCGAACTCGTCGCGGAATGGCCGCAGGACGCATTCGCCTCGGTCAGTCTCGATGCGGCGACGGCGATCGTGCTGCTCACGCATGAACCGCGCATCGATGACGAAGCCCTCATCCGGGCTTTACGCGCGGATTGTTTTTATATCGGCGCCCTCGGATCGCGAAAGACCCATGCGCGGCGGCTGGAGCGTATGCGCGCCGCCGGTTTCAGTGAGGCTTCGCTTGGCCGCATTCACGCGCCGATCGGGCTCGACATCGGCGCCCGTAGTCCGCCTGAGATTGCCGTCGCCATTCTCGGCGAAATCATCGAGGCCCTGCGCCGCGGTCCGCACATGGCGCAATCCGGACGCGCGGCATGAGATTTGGCCCGGTTCTGGTTGAAAAGGCCGAAGGCGCCTTGCTCGCTCATGCCATCAGACGTCCAGGATTGAACTTGAAGAAAGGCGAACGCATTGGCGCGGATCATATCGCCGCGCTGAATGCCGCGGGCGTCGCCGAGATTATCGTGGCTGAGATCGAAGCCGGCGACGTCGAGGAGAATGTGGCGGCCCGACGCATCGCGCGACGGCTTGCCGGAACTCATCTTCGCCTCGATAAAGCCTTCACCGGCCGCTGCAACCTTATCGCCGAACGCAGCGGGATTCTTGTCGTGGACGCGGCGGCTATCGATCGCGTCAATGTCGTTGACGAAAGCGTCACCGTCGCCACCTTGCCGGTGTTTCAAAAGATTATCGCGGGCGACATGGCGGCGACGGTGAAGATCATTCCTTTCGCCATTTCCGGCGCGATTCTCGACCGGGCGATCGCGAGCGCGGGCGAAGCGCCGCTCAGGATCGCCCCTTTCCAGCCACTGCGCGTCGGCGTCGTCTCGACCCTGCTGCCGGGATTGAAAGCGTCGATCGTCGAAAAGACGCTCGACGCGCTCAGGGCGCGGCTGCTTGGCGCGGGAGCGACCATCGCGCTCGAAGAGCGCGTCGGCCATGAGACCCGCGCCCTTGTCGGCGCTCTCGGCCGCATTGTGCCTTCAACTGATCTCATCATCGTCTTTGGAGCCAGCGCGATCACCGATCGCCGCGACGTTATCCCAAGCGCGATTGAGAAGTCGGGCGGCCGCATCGCGCATTTCGGCATGCCCGTCGATCCAGGTAATCTTCTTCTCATTGGACATTTGCCGGGCTTGCCGCCAAAGCCGATCATCGGCGCCCCGGGCTGCGCGCGCTCGCCGAAGGAAAATGGCTTCGACTTCGTTCTGAACCGGCTGCTGGCGGGCCTCGACGTCGGTAGGGAAGACATATGCCGCATGGGCGTCGGCGGCCTTCTGGGCGAGATCAAGTCGCGCCCGCAGCCGCGGCAGGCCGGCGATGGCTGAAATCGGCGCCATCATCCTCGCCGCGGGCCGCTCGACGCGCTTTTCAAAGGACGCCCAGGAAGCGACAAAGCTCGTCGCCGTCTTGCGCGGCAAGCCGCTCGTGCGCCATGTCGCCGAAGCGGCGTTGCGATCCGTGGCGCGTCCCATCGTCGTCGTCACCGGCCACCGCCGCGCCGAGGTCGAGGCGGCGCTGCAAGGGCTCGATCTGTCCTTCGCCATCAACCCCGATTACGCCGCCGGCCTTTCGAGTTCGCTGAAGCGCGGCGTCGCGGCCTTGCCGACGGCGAGCGCTGGCGCCTTGATCCTGCTCGGCGACATGCCTCTCGTGTCCAGCGCCTTGATCGACCGGCTCATCGCCGCCTTTGTGCATGCCGCCGACGTCGCGCCGCAAAATCCGCTGGCGGCGGCGCCGAGGCGGGGAGGGGTTCGCGGCAATCCGGTGCTGCTCAGCCGGGCGCTTTTCCCGGCCGTCGCAAAGCTCGATGGCGATCGCGGCGCGAGGGCCTTGATCGATTCCATTGGCAAGCGTCTCGTCGAATGCGACGTCGAGGATGAAGCGCCGCTGATCGATATCGACACGAAAGAAGCGTTGCGGGGATTGGAGCTGGATTGAGCTCGATCTTGCGCTCTTGATCCGGCGATCTTTCGCGGTGAGAGCACGGACGTCGTGGATGCGATCATTTCCCGGCTTTCTCTGCGAGCAGGGCGGCGTGATATTTTCGTCTGATGTCGTCGAGATCGACGGAGGGCTTTGGGAAGCGCATGCCGAGATCCTCCAGCGCATCAGCGACGATCGTCGAGATTGCGGCGTCACGAAACCATTTGTAGTTTGCGGGGATGACATACCACGGCGCCACGTGTGTGCTGGTCGCGTTCAGGGCCTCCTCGGTCGCTTTCACATAATCGTCCCAGAACGGCAGCTCGGCATAATCGGCTTCGCTGATCTTCCAATTGCGCTCGGGATCGACCAGCCGCTTCTCGAAGCGGGCGAGCTGTTCCTCCTTGCTGATATGCAGGAAAAATTTCAAAATCGTCGCGCCATTCTCAGCGAGCAAGGTTTCGAAGTCACGGATGCGCGCAATGCGCTCGATGACGGTCTTTTCGTCGATGAGCTTGTGCACGCGCGTAATCAGCACCTCCTCGTAATGCGAACGATTGAAGATCGCCACCCATCCCTTGGCTGGCGCATGCGGATGCACGCGCCAGAGAAAATCATGCGCCAGTTCGACGGACGTCGGCTCCTTGAAATTGGCGACGGCGACGCCTTGCGCATTGAAGGATGCGAATGCGCGGGCGATCACGCCATCCTTGCCGGCGGCGTCAGTGCCTTGCAGGACGATCAGAAGCGAATGCTTTTTCTCTGCATAGAGCAGGTTCTGCTGGTGCGCGAGCCTTTGCCGCGCGGCCTCGGTCGCGTCCGTCGCCTGCTCCTTTGTGTCTAATCCCGGCGTTGAAGCGGGATCGAGATCGTTCAGTTTGAGCTTTCGATCGGGTTCGACAAAGAATGTCTTGCGATAGTCCATCTATGCCTCCGGCGCGATTGATCTAGGTTCGCGCAGCCTGATTGTCGCCAGCGTATCCTTGTGAGATTGCGCCGAATCGGACGAGCTGGTCAGCTTATGCGCTCCATCGCCATTCCGCGATCGTCCGATTTGGCGTCAACACTCCATGGGAGCCGATTTGTTCCATAGCGTCCGCGAGAATTCACAAAAGATGCTCCAAACACGGCTAGCTTCGGACCATAGTCCGTGCGCACATTCGGCTTTGTCGCCGGAAAGAATTTACGCGAGGAGGGGGATGATGAGCCTGTTCGGTCAATTCCGCGCAGCTTGCGCTTTCCTCCGTCGTCGGCGAGGCGCCATTGCGCCAGTGCTGACGCTGGCGATCGGGTGGGCGCTTCCCCTGGCGGCTCTGGCTCAGGCGCCAGATTGTCAAAAGCCGGGCGCCGCTGACGCCGCGCTGTGCGCCAAGCTCGAAAGAGACAAGCTTCCGCCAGCTCCGGCCGATCCCGCCGCCCGGCTCGCGCGCGCCAGCGTCTCCGCAGCCACGGACGAGACGACGCTTCTCACCGTCGAAACGCCGGGGCGATTGTCCATCCGCGCTCAAAGCGGCGCCGGCGTCGCCTTGCAGCTTGTCGACATGATGACAGGCCCTGGCGAGATCGCGGGAGAACAGGGCGTCCGGGACGGGCGTCTCGACGTACTGCTTGATCGCGGCGTCTATCGGCTGCGCAGCCTTGGCGCCAAAGGCGCAATCGGCGAAGCAAAGCTCGCCGTCTTGCCGTTCCACAGCGCCGGCGTGGCGAAAGCCGACCTGTTGCGCGGCGGCGAGGACAGCGCTGAACTTGGCGATCTGGCGCAGCGTTCCTACTGGATCGTCGTCAGCCCGGGCGAGAAGGTCTCGGTCGAGGCGGTCGGACGGGCGCTGGGAGACCTGCGGCTGTGGCGCAATGGAACGGATCTGGTCGATCTGAAGCCAGCGATTGCGACGGTCGAGCCCGAGGCCGGACATCCGATGGCGCGCCTGCGCGTCGAGGGCGCCGCTGAGCCGGGACTTTATCTCGTCACGGCCTATGGCGGCGCGCCATCCGTCTGGGCCGATGGAAATCTCAAAAGCCCTTTGCACATTCGCGTCGGACAGCCGCAAAGCCTGGTTGGCGGCTGGTTCGAAGGCTCGATAGGCCCCATCGGCTCCCTGCGTTTCACGATTCCGCCACCCGCGACCTATGTCCGGCTTGAGCTTGACGAGCCGGCGCCAGCGCAGCTCAGCGTTGCGCGGGGCAATGCTTCGCCGGAAATCGCGGTCATCGCCAAGGCGAGCCGCCAGCCCGTCGCGGCGCTGACCGTCGCCGCCAAGGGCGACGAGCCCGCCACCGCCGAAGTCAGCGGGCTGCAAGGGCAGGCTTTTCGGTTGCGCGCCTTAAATCCCTCCGACACATTGCGGGTCGACGCGCCGGGACCTCATCTCGTCGCCGTTGACGTCACAGGCGAGGGCGGCGACGAACTGCCGGCGACCGTGCTGCTGGCGCGTTTCACCAAGGGCAAGGGCAGCGTCGTCGCGTCCAAGGCGCTGCGCATCGCGCGTGGGGAGGCGTGGCGCGCCAAATTCAATCTGCGAGGCCCCTCGAGCCTGATTTTCGAGATCGCCAATTCCGGTCCCGTCGCATTGAGCACGCAAGGAATCGGGGTTCGCGCCGTCCTCGAGCCCTTGCTCGGGACCAACGCGCCGCGCGCGGACGGAAAAATACCGCAGCAATGGGACGTCGAGGCCGGTTGGTACACGCTGAAGCTGGAGCCGGTTCGCGACGCGGTTGGCGTCATCGACTTGATCTTTGGCCAGCCGGGCCTGGCGCCAGCGCCCTCTCCTTTGCCGAGCCGCACGGTGATCGACTTCGGGCTGCGGAATTTTGACAAGGGCGCCTATTATCAGATCTTCGGCAACAGCGGCCCCAATCTCGCGCTTGGGCCGCGTGCGCGAAAACTACCGGCTGATCTTGGCGCGGGCCCTCTCATCATCGAACAGCAGGCGCAGATCGAAACGCCGCCGCCAGCGGTGAACGAGGAGGCTCCCGCGCCGCCGCCACTGCCGCCGAAAAGGCCGGCGGCCGGAACCGCGCCTGAAAGGCCGGCCTCAAAGGCGACCGGCCCGGGCGCTCAGAAGCCATCCAATCAATCGGCCGGCAAGCCAGCGGCGAAGGCGGCGCCCTTGAAGGCCGCGGCGGATGCTGTGCCGGGGGCTTTTCTTGTGCCGCTGCGAGCGCCGCCTGGAGGCGCCATCGCCGCCGCCGACGTCAATGGCCGGCCCATCGCCATTATCCTCACGAATGAGACCGCCGACAAAGACGGCCGTACGCTCACCGCGACGATTCCCGCGTCCCGACTTAATCGGCGGGTTATCCTCACATGGTCGAAAGTCGCGCCGCCGTCCGAACTCCCAGTTGTGGCGACGCCGGCCAGCCTTCCGCGCCTCGCGCCGGAGGAACCGCAGTTTTTTGATCTCGCCCGCGACGAAAGCCGCGCCTTTCGTCTCGATGTTGCAGAAGGCGGCCTTTATCGCATCGAAACGCTTGGCCGCCTCAAGACATCCGCCACCATCGGCACGACATTCATCCCGGCGATCGATCGGGCGAAAGACAATGGAGCCGGCCATAACGCGCTTCTGCAAAGCTATCTTCGGGCGGGATCATATCGCGTGACGGTCAAGGCCTCGGACTCCGAGGGCCATCTTGGACTTATCGCCCACCGTGCGAGCCTGAATGACGCCGGGGGCCTTGCTCCCGGGCAAAGCGCCCGCGCGGCGCTGATGCAAGGGAAGGGCGCGGTTTTCACGGTCGACGCGCCGAGGACGGCGACCTATCGCCTCGATCTCTACTCGCTTGGGAAGGATTTTCCCGCCCGGCTCGAAGACGCCGACGGTTGGCCGCTGACGCCGCCGGGCCCCTTGGCGACGTTGGAGCAAAAAATAGAGAAGGGCCGCTACCGGCTCGTCGTGCCTCCCGTCGAAATGGATGCGCGCGTTGTGGCGCGCTTCAGCGAAGTCGTCGACGAGGCCGCGCCGCAAGGTCATGGTCCGCACGCGCTCCGTTTTGATGTCGCGCAGAAATTTCAATGGCGCGAGCCGGTGGTCGCGGATGCGCCGCGCGAACCCGACCGCTGGACCTTTTCGCTCAAGGGACCTTCGCATGTCACGCTCGACGTCAGCGACGGCATGAGCGCGGAGCTTCTGGGATTTGGCGAACGATCCGGTTCAATCGCGAAAATCATATTCAAGCATGGCTTCGAAGGAGAGTTGCAACCGGGCGATTATGAGATTGACGCCCGCGGCATCGGCCGCAACGACCGGCTGGATTACGAACTCGCGCTGAAGTCGCTGGAGCTGCAGCCAGGCGCCGCACGCCTCATTGAGCTTCCCGCCAGCGTTCCGTTTGCCATTGGGGCCGATCGGATCGTCAGCGTGACGAGCTTCGGCGCCATTGAATTAGCAGGAGCCCTGAGAGATGGCGCCGGACAAATCATCGAACGATTGAACGGCCGCGTCGACGATTGGAATATCTCGCTTTCGCGCCAATTGCCGGCCGGTTCCTACCGCCTCGACCTTGCAGCAATGAAAACTGAGGCGGCGTCGAGCGAGGCCCGCGATGAGCCAAGCGACGATGACACGGCGGATGAGGCGCCATCGGATGGAGCGTCACCGGACGATCAGGTGGTTGGCGCAGAGGACTCTGACGCAACCGGGCCAGACGACTCCGTGCAAGATGACGCCGATCATCCTGAAGCGGATCAACGGCGGACGAAAGTCGAATTGCATCTCGATCTGCCGGAAACGCTGCAGGGCTCCGACCTCGACCTTACGGGTGCGGCGACGGTGGCAGGGTCGGGGGCGCATCAACTGGCTTTACCCGCGGTCGAGGAAGGCGCTTTGCTGGTCGTCGCGGCGCAATCCTTGACCGACGCCGTCCTTTCCCTGGAGCGGCGGGATGCAGACGGGCAATGGCGCTCCGTCGGCTTCGAGCGTGGACGAACGCCCGTGGTCGCGGCTCCCTCCGACGGCGATGGGAGCCGTCCGTGGCGCGTCACCGTCTGGCCAGCCAATGGCGACGCATCCATCCTTTTAGCCGCACGGGCGGTGAGCGGGACCATACAAGGTCCGGGTCAAGTCGGGCTTGAAAAGATCCCGATCGAAGGATTGGAGCCGCCGGTGGAGGTCGCGGCGGTCAGTGCGGAGGCCAAGAGTCTTCTCCTCCTGACGCAGGCGCCGGACGGCCTGCGCGCAGGATCGGCCTTCGGCCATATGCTCGCGCCGGTCAAAAGCGGCGTCATCGCCCCGCAGTCAGAGCGCTTGTGGCTCGTCAAAAGAGGCGGCGAAAGCAGCCCGGTCGAACTCGGCGCCATTCCCTCGACGACAAAAAATATCGCGCTCGACCTTGCGAGTGGCGACGTCGCGACCTTGTCGCAGCCGATAGCCGGGGCGGGAAGTCTGCGGGTCTGGCGCGCGCAATCAAGTTACGGCCAGCCGGGTCTTTCCGCAGGCAAAGGGATGGGGGTTGCGCCTGCCGGGCCGATCGCTGGCGCGCTGGCGTTGAACGGAGGCGAGCCTCTGCGCATCTGGAACGCTGGCCCGGGCGGCCCGTTGCGCCTCGATCTTGAGGCCTTCGACCTCACCGCCGAGCCGATGGCGCAAACGGATGCGCAATATGCCGCGACGCTTGCGCCGCGAACCGCCCAGCTTGTGCGTATTGCCGGCGCCCCCAAGGAGATCGAAGTCAATCTCGCGCCCGGCGCCGCTGCTTTCCTCAGCGGCGGCGATCGCGCGACGACGGTCTGGGGCGGCGCCCGCGCGGTCTCACGCCGGCTCTCGGGCGGCTGGGCGAATATCCTCTTTGTCAACATCGGCGCTGAGGCTTCGTCTGTTGCATTCGCAGTCACTCCGGCAACGGATGACAAACCGCTCGCTACGGGCGAGGCAAGAAAGCTCTTTTCAGGCGCCGCGGGCTCGATGTCGCTGAGGGTCGAGGCCGCGGCAGGCGATCGTCTCATCGCCGCGGGCGCGCGCGCCGCCTTCATCAGCGATGATGGCGCCGTTTTGAAGGGCGGCTCGCTGATCCTGCCGGGGCCTGGCGAACTCATTCTCGATCATGACGCCGGGCTCGTCGCCGCCTGGATCGAGAATGACGAAAAATCGCCATGGCCCGCGACGGAGCCGCAAAAGATCGAGCCGCCGCGAACAGTCTCGCTGGAGGGACAGGCGATGACGCTGGCGCTCGCGCCCGCGACGCCGATGCTGCTCAACGCGCGCTCCACCGCGCCGGTGATTCTGGCGCTGAGCCAGAAGGATGCGAAAGGCGATCCCGAATTGTTTCCGGCCGGCGCCGAGTTTCACGCCTATGTCGAAGCCGGAGAGGCGCGGCTGCGCGTCTATTCGCCCCACGACGGGGCGCTCTCGGGCTCCCTGGAGGTCACCTTGAGCCCGCTTATTCCCATAAACGAAGGCGTCGGCGAGGCGCGCGCGCTGGCGCCGGGCGGCGCCGCTCTCTTTGTCTTTGACGCGCCGCGCGCGCAAACGATCGGCGTCGGCGTGCGCTCTGATCCAGATAGCGCGAAAGTGCGCCTGCTCGACGCCAATGGCAGAAGTCTGGGGGAAGGCCCGGCGCAATTGCGCCAAGTTGAGCCGGGGCGCTATCTGATCGAAGCGCGCGCGCCGGCGGACGGCCCGGCGCTGGTCGTTCGTCCCGCCCTCGTCGGGCTGACGCCGCCCTCAAACGGACCTCCGCCCGACGTCGCGGAGCATTATCTCGAACTCGTCGGATTAAGGCCAACCCGCGCGCCATGAGGACCATCATGAAACGTTTGGCTCTCCTTTGCGGCCTCTTCCTAGCGGCGCTGGCGTCGGTTGCTTCAGCCGAGCCCGCGCCGCAGCTTGACGTGCTGCAACGCGCCGATGGCGCGCGCGTCGTGCCCGAGCATTTTTTGCGCAGCTGGGACCCCGTGACGTTCTTTTTCGAAGCCGATATCGGGCCGAAAGAAGGCGGCCCCGAGGATGCGCCGGAGCGTTTTGTTAAAATGACGCCCAACCTGCCCGGGGCGTGGCAATGGCTCGGGCCGCGCGCCCTGCAGTTTCGCCCGGCGGACGCGTGGCGTCCGCTCCAGCCTGTGGAAATCGAGGCGGCGCCCGACGCGGGGACGTTTCATGTGCGTCTGATCCCTTTGCTGCCGGAGCCGGTCTCGACGAGCCCCGATGAGCGCGCCGACCCGATCGCCGATCTCGATCATATCATCCTGACCTTCGCCGGTCCCCTTGATGTCGAGGCGCTGGCGAGATTGCTTGCGATCGAGATCCGCCCTTCGCCCGGCCTGTCTGGAGCTGGTGGTCAATTTCTGACGGCGCAGGATTTCACGATTTTGCCCCTGCAGCACAGCAAAGGTGAGGCTGGTCAATCCTATCTCGTCCAGCTGAAAAACAGCATTCCGGATGGCCGCGTCGCGATCTTGCGCCTCAAACTCTCCAACGAGCCGGGGCTCGACGAGCCGACCTTCGAGCTTCGCTTGGCGAGCGCCGTTCCATTCGTCGCGACAGGGGCGGATTGCGGGCGCGGCCTTGAACGCTCCAATCTCGAAGGCCTGCTGCGCTGTTCGCCTTCCGAGTCGAACGGCGACGAGACGCAGTCGAAAGCGGCGCAACGCAGCCTTGTGGTCGCATTCTCGCAGAAGCCGGAGGCGCTCGATATCACAAAGGCTCGCGACGCGCTGCGGATTTCGCCGCCCGTCGATCGTTTCAGCGTCGAAGCGGATGGACCGCATCTGCGCCTCTCCGGCCGGTTTCTGGCCGACACGATTTACGAGCTGCGTATAGCGCCCGGAAGGCTCAACGATGATCGCAAGCGTCCTCTCGAGGGACCGCCTTTCCTGCAGCGTTTCGCCTTTGCGGCGGAGCAGCCGAATCTCGGCTTCGACGCGCGGCAGGGAATCGTCGAGCGCTTCGGACCGCAGCTCATTCCGATGCGCGGCTCCGGCTTCGACAAGGTCGATCTGCGCATCTACGCGATCGATCCGCTTTCTCGCGATTTCTGGCCCTTTCCCGCCGATGGCGTCACCAGCGATGACGCGGCGGAGCCGCCGCTTCCGGGCAATGCGCCCGGCACATGGAGCGATGACAAGGACGCAGACGCCGCGGCCATTGCGGCGCGGATCGGCGCCCTTGGATCACCGGCCGTTTCGGAGCTCCGGGCTCTGCCGATCCAAAGAGGGGGCGGCAGAGCGAAGTTCGGCCTCGATCTCCAGCCGCTCTTCGCCAAAATCAAGGGCGTGGGCGAACCCGGCGCCTACCTTGTCGGCATGCGTCCGCTGACAGGCGGCAAGCGCAGCTGGATGCGCGTCGAGGTCACGGATTTGAGCCTTAGCGCCGTCGAGGAGCCAGATCGCGTGCGTTTCTTCGTCACTTCGCTCTCGACGGCGAAGCCCGTGGAAGGCGCCGAAATCCGTCTCGAAGGGCTGCGCGACGATAAATATGTCTCCCTTGTCGCGGGACGCACCGATAAGGACGGCGCCTTCACATGGGACCTCGCCAAAAGGGTCGAGGCGCGCATCAGGCGCATCTTCGTCGCCAAAGGGCTGGACGTGCTGGCGCTCGATCCTGAAAACGGTCCTGCGCAATATGCGCGGGAGAATTGGACGAGGCCCGAGGAGCCGTGGCTCGCCTGGACCGTCGATCCCGCCGTCGTCCGCGATGAGCCGCCGCGTATCCTTTGCCATCTGTTCACCGAGCGCCCGATCTACCGGCCCGAGGAGCCGGTCCATATCAAGGGCTATGTGCGCGGCTACAAGGGTGGAGCGCTCAGCCTTGCAAATGGCGGCGGGACGCTGGTCGTAACGGGACCTGGCGGCCAGGAATGGCGCCTGCCGGTCAAGATCGACGAGACCGGCAATGTCTATCAGAAATTCGATGCGCCAACGCCAGCGACTGGCGACTATTCCGTCAGATTTGAGCCGGACGCGGCCGAGCCGAAAGCCAAAGGCGCCGAGGCGGAGGATGATGGCGACGCCGCGGCTTCGAACGATGCTCAAACCTCCTGCGGCGATTTTCCGTTCAAGAAGGAAGCCTATCGGCTGCCGACCTTCGAGGTTCTGCTCAATGCGCCGCAAACGGTCGCGCTTGACGGCGAATTTTCGGTCGATGTCATAGCGCGCTATTTCGCTGGCGGCCTCGTCGCCGATCGGCCGATCAAATGGCGCGCGAGCCAGTTTCCTTATGCCTGGACTCCCCCCGGCCGCGAGGGCTGGTTCTTCTCGACCGATGCGCGCTTTTCGAGCGAGGGCAAGTTCAAATCGACGCCCGTGCTCGAACGCGACGGGACGCTCGATTCCGGGGGAGCGGCGAAAATCAGTTTCGATCCGTCCGCCGAGCCGACCGCGCAGCCGCGCCGCTATCAGATCGAGGCGACCGTTACCGGCGAAGACGACGTCGAGGTGCGCAATCTCGTGTCCGTCGTCGCGCTGCCGGCCTTCGTGCTCGGCGTCAAGACGCCCCGCTATCAGCCAAAACCCGGCCCGATCGATGCGCAGATTCTCGCGGTGGACGCCAAGGGAGCGCCGGTCGAAGGGCTGGAGATGACCGCTCGTCTTGTCAAACGCAACTGGACATCGACCCTGCAAGCGAGCGATTTCAGCCAGGGCGCCGCGAAATATGTGACGCAAATCATCGACGAGACGCTTGCCGAGCAAAAGGTCAGGAGCGCGAAGGACGCCCAAAAGCTCGCCTTTGAGGCAAAAGACGCCGGCGTCTATCTCGTCGAACTGGAAGCTGCCGACAAGACGGGAAGACGGCAGCAGGTCAGCGTCGATTTCTTCGTCGGGGGCGATACCCCCGTCACCTTCGCGCGCGCGCCGGCGCAAACAGCGGAAGTCACGACCGACAAAGAGGCCTATGCGCCCGGCGAGGCGGCGACGTTGATCGTGCAGAGCCCCTTCCAGAACGCCCGCGCGCTCGCCATCATCGAAGACCCGAGCGGACATTTCGGCGCCGACTGGGTCGAGATCAGCAATGGATTCGGGCGTTATCAAGTGCCGCTGGCGGTCCGGGACATGCCAAAGCTCGCCGTCCATTTCCTCATCATGCGCGGGCGCCTGCCAAACGCAGATAGCGATCCAAGCGCGCCCTTCGATCAGGGCAAGCCAATCACCATCGCGGCGACGAAATGGATCACGGTGACGCCGGTCAAAAACATCGTCACCGTTTCTCTCGATTATCCGCAAAAGGCGCGTCCGGCGCAGGAAGTCGAGGTGACATTGAAGCTGACCGATGATCTTGGCAAGCCGATCGCGGGGGAAGCGACGTTCTGGATGGTCGATCAGGCGGTGCTCTCGCTCGCCAAGGAGCGCCCGCTCGATCCGTTGCAGAACTTCATCGTCGACCGGGAAACTACAATGGCTGCGCGTGACACGCGCAACATGGCTTTCGGGATCATACCGCTGGAGGAAACGCCCGGCGGCGATGCGGGGCTCGACGAATGGGGGGCGGACAACAACGTCTCCGTGCGCAAGAATTTCACGCCTGTGCCGATCTATCTGCCGAAGGTGATCGTCGGCGCGGATGGGATTGCGAAGATCAAGGTCAAGCTGCCGGATTCCCTGACCATCTTCAAACTGCGCGCGAAAGCGGTCAGCGGAGCCGAGCGCTTCGGCTTTGCGACAGGTGAAATGCTGATCCGTCAGGATCTCGTCGCGCAGCCGGCGCTGCCGCGCTTCGTGCGCAATGGCGATTCCTTCGATGCTGAATTATTTGGCCGGATCGTTGAGGGTCCATCGGGAACAGGCCGCGCGAGCCTCAAAGCCGAAGGATTAAAGCTTGCAGGGCCGGCTGAACAAAGTTTCGCATGGGAGCCAAATCGCCCGGCGCGCATAGACTTTCCAGTGTCGGTGGCGGACGCCGCCCCCGGCAAAGACAGCGTGAAATTACGCTTCACGCTCCAACGCGACGCTGACCAGGCGCGCGACGCCGTCGAGATCGACCTGCCGCTGATGCCTGACCGCCAACGCGTGACCCGGCATGAGATTTTCGACGTCGCGGCAGGCGCCGTCGTCAGCCTGCCCAGCGTCACAGCGAGCCTTCGCGCCGGATCCTTGCAACGCGCCGTCACCATCGCCGCGGACCCGACCCTGGTGCGCCTCATCGCGGGACTGAACTATCTCGTCGAATATCCTTACGGCTGTACCGAGCAGCGCATTTCACTGGCCTCCGCAGCGCTCGCTTTGAAGCCTTTCGGCGCGGTGCTCGCGGCGTCGGATCTCGATAGGCGACTTTCCGATGACGTCCATAATACAATTATCGCGATTTCTCAAAGCGTCGACCCTGACGGCCTCGTCGCCTTCTGGCCTCGCGCGCGGGGAAACGTCTCGCTTACCGCTTGGGCCTATGGCTTTCTCATCGCCGCGCAAAAAGCCGGCGAGCCTGTCGACAAGGCGCTGAGCGAGCGTCTCGCCACCGTATTGAAGCTGTCGCTCAGATCGGATTATGCGCGCCTCATCAATGGCGAGGAACTGCGCGAGAGGGTCGAGGCGCTGACGGCGCTCGCCGAAGGCGGCCAGCTTGATGCGGCCTATGCCGCGGAGCTCAGCCGGCGCGCCGCCTCCATGCCGAATGTGACATTGGCGCAGATGACCGCCGTGGCGGCGAGGCTTCCTGGAGATGACCGGCGCATTATGGGCGCCTTGCTGCAGGATATGTGGAGCCGAGTGCAGATTCTCGCGCGCAACGGCAAGCAGGTTTACGCCGGTCAGGCCGCCGACGATGGCGATCCTGAGATCTTGCCCTCGGAAGCGCGCAGCCTTGCCGAAATGACGCGAGCGGCGGCGCTTGCGGCGCCGGAGGATTCGCGCTCACGCGTGTTGCGGGATGGCTTGATCCATCTCGGCGAGGGCGACGGCTGGGGCAGCACCAACGCCAATTCGGCCGCTGTGCGCGCGCTCGCCGCCGCGTGGAAACGTCCCGGCGCGGAGATTCCGATCAGCGTCGTCGAGGGCGCGGCGACGGAGCGGCTCGTGCTCGGGGCCGACGCGCCGGTTGGCCGCGTCACGATCAGTGGCGCTGGCGAAGTTCGCATCGAGAATGGGGGCGGCGCCCCGGCGGTTGTGCTCGCCGACGCCGCCTATCTGCCGGCGGAGCCTGGATATCTTGCGCAGGCGTCCTCGCAAGGCTTTGTCGTAACACGCAAATCTTATCGCGTGCCGGCGGACGGGGCGCCGCTCGAAGCGATCGCGCCGGACCAGGACGGAGCACTGCGCCTGAAGCGCGGCGACATCGTCGAAGAGATCGTCGAACTGGTCAACCCGCAAGACCGCGTGCATGTTGCCATTTCATTGCCGCTCGCGGCTGGGCTTGACCCGCTCAATCCCAACCTTGCGACAGCGCCCCGCGAGGCGGCGCCATCTTTGGACCCGACGCTCGCGCCGGCATGGACCGCCTTCAACGACGACAAGGTGTTCTATGCCTATGACACGCTGCCGAAGGGCAATTATCGCTTCGCATTCCGCGCCAAGGCGATCGTCGCCGGCTCCTTCACACAGCCGCCGGGCGAGGCCGAAACCATGTATCAGGCAGGGATCTATGGCGCCAGCGCCGGCCGACGCATCATCATCGCCAGATAGACCGCAAGGGCGACGCTGGCGCCGATCCGTCGCGATCGCGGCGGGCGTTGCGCTGATCGTGCAGGCGGGTCTTTTTGGGCAACACATCGAGCGGCGGGCCAATCTGATCGCGCCGCCCCCGACGCGAATTCTTTACGATCGGCATGGCGCTTTCATCGCCCAGATCGGCGAGGCATCCGTCAGCGGCAACGCAGCCGGGCGCCGCATTGATTACGGCTTCTGGCCCTTGGAGAACCCGCCTGATCGCATCGTTCGGGCAACGCTCGCCCTCGAGGACCGGCGCTTTGCACAGCATCCCGGCGTCGATCCGATCGCCGTGCTGCGAGCCCTGTGGCGACGCTTTGAAAAGGGCGACCGCTCCGGCGCGTCGACGATCGCCATGCAGGTCGCGCGCATGCAGGAGCCGGCGCCGCGCACACTCTACTCCAAAGTCGGCGAGGCGGCGACCGCGCTCGCTTTGACGTTGCGTTATGGACGCGAGGCGATACTCGCCCAATATCTGCGGCTTGCGCCTTATGGCAATGGCAGCCATGGCATCGCCCATGCGGCGCGGTTCTATTTCGACAAACCGGCGCAAGATCTCAGCTGGGCCGAGATCACGCTCTTGTCCAGCGTGCCTCAATCGCCGACGCGTCTCAATCCGCTTCGGCCTTTGGGCCTTGCGCGTGCGATCCGGCGCGGCCACCGCGCGCTTGATGAACTCGGACGGCAAGGCGTCATCAGCAGCGCTGAACTTTCGCTTGCGCATCGCCAGCTCGCCGCACTTCAGCCGCAGCCCGCGCCGCGGCGCCCGGATGCTCTCCATGTTGTTTTACGCTATGAAAATCTATTGAAGCGGGAAGCTTCAGCCGGTTCGGCGGAGCTGCGCCCTCGCGCGACAATCGATCTCGATCTACAGCGGCGGGTGACGGCGCTCGCGCGGCGCTATCTCGCAATCTGGCGCAGTCAAGGGGCGGGGCAGGTCGCCGTCATGGTCGTCGAACGCGAGACAGGCGCCGTGGTCGCCGCGCTCGGCTCCAATGATTATGGCGGCGGCGACGCCGGCGCGCTGGATTTCACCAAGGCTCAGCGCTCGCCTGGCAGCGCGCTCAAACCCTTCATCTATGCCTTAGCGCTGGATCGCGGCGTCATCAGGCCAAGCGACATCCTTGCGGATCTGCCTGAAGGCGCGTCCGGCATTAACAACGCCGACGGTCATTTTCTCGGGCCCATGCTGCCGCGTCAGGCGCTGGCGAACTCACGCAATGTTCCAGCGATCAATCTCATCCGCAGTATTGGACTTGAGACCAGCTTCCGTTTCCTGCGCGCTCTCGGCCTTCACGACGTCGATGCGCCGGCTGACAGTTTCGGCGCATCCATGGCGATTGGCTCGCTGCCCACGACGCTGGAGCGGCTGGTGCGCGCCTATGGCGCTTTGGCGAATGATGGCGTGCTACGCGATCTCGTCTGGTTCGAGGGAAGCCAAACGCCCCCATCGACCCGCGCAATGTCGATGGACGCGGCCCGCCTCGTCACCTCATTTCTCTCGGACCCAAACGCCCGTCTGCCTAGCTTTCCACGCTATGGCCCGCTCGAATATCCTTTTCCCGTGGCGATCAAGACCGGCACATCGCAAGGCTATCGCGACGCCGTCACCATCGCCTGGTCGCCGCAATATCTCATCGGCGTGTGGCTCGGCCGCGCCGACGCCGGGACGATGACGCGGCTCAGCGGCGCAAGCTCCGCCGCGCGGCTCGCTCATGCCGTTCTCCTCCAACTGCACAAGACACGTGCAGGTGATCTTGACGATTCGGGCTTTGCGCCGCCGCCCGGCCGCGCGCCGGTCGAGCTGTGTCTGTTCGGCGGCAGGCGCAGTCTTGGCGCGGCGCGCGGCGGTTGCGGACAGACGCTGACGGAATGGCTGCGGCCTGAGGAGATCCCGCCCGAGGAAGAAATCGTCGTATCCCCAGACGGCCCGTCCCGGCTCAGGATTCCGGCCTCACAGCGGGCATGGGCGCGCGCCGCGGGCTATCGCGTCGCCGACGAAGGCCCGATGGGCGAGGAGTCCCGTCTGTCGATCGTTTCGCCGGAAAACAACAGCCGGATCTGGCGCAACCCGGATGCGCCGGCGGCGCTTTCGCGCATCGCGCTCAAGGCCGTGGTTGAGCCGAGGTCAGCCGAGGTTGTGTGGTATGTCGATGGCGAACCTTTCGCCACCGCTGACCCCGACAAACCGGTGTTCTGGCCGCTGCAAAAGGGCGCGCATCAGTTTCAGCTGCGGCTGCCCCTGCAACCTGGCAGGTCAAAAACCGTGCGCATCACCGTCGAATAAATCATCGCGCCAATCAATGGATCGACAACCATGGACCAAGAATCTTCTCTATTGGCGCGCAACGACAAGGAGACTTTTCTCGCCGCCACCGCGCTGCGTTTCGCTGCATGGTCGGAGCGATGGTTCCCTGACGCTTTCGTATTCGCCGCCATCGCAGTCATCGTGGTTGCGATCGCGGCGATGGTCAACGGCGCGCCCTTTCATCTCGTCGCAAGATCCTTCGGCGATGGATTCTGGAGCCTCATTCCTTTCACAATGCAGCAGGTGATGGTGGCGATCAGCGGCTACATTATCGCAAGCTCGCCGCCGGCGGCGCGCCTCATTGACAAAATCGCGAGCCTGCCGCGGAGCGGTCGCAGCGCCATCGCCTTCATCGCCATCGTGACGATGCTGCTTTCCTTGATCAACTGGGCGCTGAGCCTGATCTTCGGAGGCTTGCTGGCGCGCGCAATGGCGCAGCGCTCCGACCTCGAAATGGACTATCGCGCAGCTGGCGCGGCGGCCTATCTCGGCCTTGGTTGCACATGGGCTCTGGGGCTCAGCTCATCAGCCGCGCAATTGCAGGCCAACGCCGAGGCGATGCCGAAATCCTTACTGCAGATTACGGGCGTCATTCCATTCAAGCAGACGATTTTTCTGTGGCAGTCAGGCGCGATGCTCGGGGTGCTGATGATCGTTTCGGCCTTGATCGCTTTTTGGTCTGCGCCGTCCGGAAAGCGCGCGGTGACGGCGGCGATGATGGGCGTCGACGTGACGACCAGAGTGGCGCCGCTTCCCCCGCGCGAGAGGCCCGGCGAATGGCTGGAATATAGTCCGCTGCTGACGGTTCTTTTGTTTTCGCTAGGGGCCGGTTGGCTGGCGCAGGAGTTTGCCGCGAAAGACCCGGTCCTGGCGATCTCCAATCTCAACACCTATAATTTTGCATTGCTCATGTTGGGGCTATTACTGCATTGGCGCCCGAAGAGCTTTCTCAACGCGGCGGCGAAGGCTGTTCCGGCGACGGTCGGCATATTGATGCAATTTCCCCTCTACGGCGGCGTCACGGCGATCATGACGGCCGCCGCGGGAAGCCAGGGACATTCGCTCGCGCTGCGGCTTGCTGAATTCTTCGCCAGCATCAACACGAAAGAGACATTCCCTGTGGTCATGGGACTGTACTCGGCCGCGCTCGGTTTCTTCATTCCATCAGGCGGCGGCAAATGGGTGCTGGAGGCGCCCTATGTCATGCAGGCCGCGAATGAACTCAAGGTTCATCTAGGCTGGGCCGTGCAGATCTATAATTCAGCGGAGGCGTTGCCAAATCTGATCAACCCTTTTTTCATGTTGCCGCTGCTTGGCGTGCTGGGCGTCAAGGCCCGTGACGTCGTCGGCTTCACAGCGTTGCAGTTGACGTTTCATTTGCCGATCGTGCTCTTTTTGCTCTGGGCGCTCGCGGGCACGCTGGCCTATGCGCCGCCGGTCATTCCGTAGCGCATCCGGCCTCTGAGGCGCCTCTTTACCGCGCGTTGCGGGTCGCGTTAACTGCCGGAAAAGGCGGCGCCCTAAGGCGCGATATTGGGAGGTTTATTGTGAGACTTGAAGCTGTGACGCGCCGCCGGCTTATGCTTGGCGGCTTCTGCCTCTGCTGTTTGCCCGGACGCTCGGGGGCAGCGTTCGCCGCCGATGGCCCTTTCGCCACGCAGGAGGTGGGCGAGGGCGTTCACATCCGGCGCGGAGTCGATGAAGACGCCACATCCTCCAATGAGGACGCGATCGCCAATATCGGCTTCATCATCGGCCGCGATGGCGTGCTCGTCACCGACCCGGGAGGAAGCCTCATCGACGGCCAGAACCTGCGCGCCACAATCCGGCAAAAGACGCAGGCGCCGATCAAATATGTCGTGATGAGCCACATTCATCCAGATCACATTTTTGGCGCCGGGGCGTTTTTGCAGGATCAACCGATCTTTGTCGGCCATCACGCGCTGGCTGAAGCGATGCGCCAGCGCGGCGCATATTATCAGGGGGTGTTGGCTGATATCGTCGGTGCGGACCGGGCGGGGCAGATCGTGCAGCCGACGCTCGAGGTCAAGGAGACCGCGCTGTTGGATCTCGGCGACCGTATCGTCAGCGCGCATGCCCATGCTCCTGCTCACACGACCTGCGACTTGAGCATGATAGACCAGAAGACGGGAATTTTGCTGCCGGCCGATCTCGTCTTCGTCAACCGTGCGCCCTCGCTCGATGGTTCGCTGCAGGGATGGCTGAAAGAACTCGCGAGCCTCAAAGCAATTGCCGCGCCGCGCGCCGTTCCCGGTCATGGTCCTGTCGCCATCGACTGGCCCGCCGGCGCGGCTGACATCGAGCGCTATCTGACGACGCTGCGGAACGATGTGAAGCAGGCAATCGCCGACGGCGTCGACATTGACCAGGCGGAAAAAAAGGCGGCGCAGTCCGAAAGTGGAAACTGGAAGCTGTTTGAGGATTATAATGAGCGCAACGTGATTGCGGCTTATAAGGAGTTGGAATGGCAATGACTGGCGCCGCCATCAAATCCGTCTGCTGATGCGATCAAGGAAGCCAAAGATGCATCGTTCCCGCGTTCTCCTTCTGGCCTCAATGCTCGGCCTTTCGGGCGTTGGCTCAGCCGCCACGCAAGATCTGACGGGAGCAGCGCAGCAATCCGCTCCTTCCGGCATCGCTGGCGGGCGCGTCATTCACACGGACGAATTGGCGCAGCTTCTGTCCAGCGTTATTCTGATCGATGTCTCCGCGGCCCCGGGCCGGGGCGCCAGCGCTGCTTCCGTCAAGGCGCCGGCGTCGCACCTGAACATTCCGGGCAGCATCTGGATGCCCGGCGCCGGCGCAACAAATGTCAAGGATACGCAAAGTCACGCCTTCCTGCGTCGTCTCGAAACGCTATCGAATGACGATCCCGGACAGCCGCTGGTGTTCTATGGCGAGGCGAAGGATCCGGCGAGCCGGAACGCCGCCGAACGAGCTGTAAGCCTCGGCTATCGCAGCGTGTTCTGGTATCCGGACGGGATCGAGGGCTGGCGGGGCGCAGGTCATGCGCTGGCCGCGCCGAAAGCCGAAATGGACGCTGGAAGCGCATCATAAATTGAAGCCGCGGGGCTTTACGCACGCGGCTTTGTCATCCTTTATTAGCGCGCCTGAGCGGCCGCCAGCTTTCTGCGCCTTGAACGCTTCACCCCTCGACCGTCACCTCGACGGGCTTTAATTTTTGGAGCTCTGCTTTTTTTTTTGCTTCCTCGGCGTTCGTCTTGACGTTGACGCAGAGGGGAGTTGGAATCTCCACCTCGACTTCGAGCGTTGAAATCGCGTCGCCGCTCTCCATACGCACGGTGATGGCGTCGGATTCGACCGGGAAATGCTTGGCGATGACGGCGATGATCTCTTCACGCAGCAAAGCGATCACGTCCGAAGCGCCGACCGCCGCGCGTTCATGCGCGAGCAGGAGTTTCAGCCGGTCCTTCGCAACCGGGGCGGTGGTGGGCCGCTTGAAGAAACTGATAATGTTCATGCCGCCCTCCGTCCGAAGATCTTGCCGAAGAAACTCTTTTTGTCGTTAGGCACCGTCATTTCGAGGCTCTCGCCATTAAGGCGCCGCGCGGCGTCGAAATACGCGCGGGCGGGCGCGCTCGGCGTTGCGCTAAGGGTCACCGGCGCGCCGATGTTTGAAGCCCGCAGCACTTCTTCGCTCTCCGGTATGATGCCAAGAAGCGGGATCGAGAGAATCTCAAGCACGTCGTCGACCTTCAGCATCTCGCCGCGTTCGGCGCGCGCGGCGTCGTAGCGGGTCAGCAGAAGGTGCTTTTCCATGTGATCGCCTCTTTCGGCCTTCTCGGTTTTCGAGTCGAGTAGGCCGATGATGCGATCTGAGTCGCGCACCGAGGAGACCTCCGGATTGGTCACGACGATCGCAACATCGGCGTGCCGCATCGCCAGCGTCGCTCCGCGTTCGATGCCGGCTGGGCTGTCGCAGATGATCCAGTCGAATTTTTCCTTGAGCTCGGCGATGACGCGGGCGACGCCTTCATCGGTCAGGGCGTCCTTGTCGCGCGTTTGCGAGGCGGGCAGCAGGGAGAGCGTAGGGATGCGCTTGTCGCGGATCAGCGCCTGAGACAGCTTGGCGTCGCCCTGCACGACATTGATGAGATCGTAGACGACGCGGCGCTCGGCGCCCATCACCAGGTCAAGATTGCGCAGTCCGACGTCGAAATCGACGAGAACGACGTTTTTTCCTCCTTTGGCAAGGGCGACCCCCAATGCGGCTGTCGACGTTGTCTTGCCGACGCCGCCTTTGCCGGACGTAACGACCAGAACTTTGGCCATGTGTGCCATCTCCCCTCTTAAGCGCGCCAGCCCGAAAAGCCGCAAACTCTTCGGATCAGATCATGCGTTGAAACACTCATCGATCGCCCCAACATGAGGCGAACGGCCTAGTCCTGAGCCGTGATCATCAACGAATCGCCGTCGAGCCAGACCTGAACGGATCGTCCGCGCAGAGTCGCCTCCATATCGTCGGCGGTCATGTAGAGACCATCGATCGCAAGCAATTCCGCTTCGAGCTTGCGGCAGAAGATGCGCGCGCGCGGATGGCCGGCGCCTGCGATCGCCCGTCCGCGCAGCGCGCCATAGACGTGAATGGATCCGCCCGCGACGATCTCGGCTCCAGAGGCGACGGAGCCGACGACGATAACGTCGCCGTCGAGATGCTCGATATATTGGCCCGAGCGCAAAGGGGTTTCGAGCAATAGCGCATTCGAGCGCTGCGGCGCCGGCGCGGCAGTGACCTCCTGCGCCTTGGCGTCGTCCGGCGATTCGCCCCCGTCGATGATCTTGGCGATTGTATCCACCGTCGATCTTGGGGTTTCATTGACGTAGCGTCCGCCGCTCACAAATGGCGGCGGCATTCCGTATTCGCGCCAGGTCGGATCGCCGCCTTCAATTCCCATGATCTGAATGTTGCGTTCAAACAGGCTTTTGGTGAGATCGACAACCTCGGCCTTGCCGAGCTCAAGATTGGAAAGGTCGAGCACGATCGGCCGACCGACGAAAAAACCGGGCGAGCGCTCGACCCAGGCGTCGAGTTCGGCGAGCCAGTCCGTCAAGGGCGCTTGAGGCGCGAGCGCCATGGCGTGGAACGAGCGGCTGTGGAAGCGGATTGAATGTCGTGGACGGGCTGCGGCAGTCACGTGGGCGCCTCGAGATTTTGCTATGTTGATTTACGCAACGTATGGTTAATGACCCGTTAAATCTTGGGCTTTCGGCGTCCCGCATCGGCGATTATCAGAGCTTTAATGGCCAAAAGGGCGAACCGAACGCCCTGAGGGCGAGCGAAAACCCATTTGAATTCGTGACAAAGGCTCCTTGCGCGGTTAGGCAGCGGGTACGGTTGATTTCCTCGAATCGGAAAGTTGTAAAAGGCATATTCGATGTGCGCGTTTAAGATAGACAAATTTGGCGACCGCCTCAGCAATGCAGCGAGCGCAAAGAAGGCGTTATTGGAGAAATTCCGCGCCAAGACTGAAGTCGATGAGGAAACCGTTGCAAAGCGTGAGGCGGCCCGGCGGGAAATTATCGCCGCGCGCGACGCCCGGGCGTTGGAGCGCAAGGCCGCCGAGGAAGAAAGGCGAGCCCGCGAGGCTGTGGAAAAGGCCGAGCGCGACGCGGCCCTGAAGGCGGAAGAGGAGGCTCGCGCATTGGAGGCGGCGGCAGAGGCCGAACGCGCCGCGGCGCTCGAGATCGAACGCAAGAAGGCGCGCGACGCCCGCTATGCGGCCCGTAAGGCGCGCAAATAGGCGCCTTATTTTTGATTGGCGGGGTCGCTGCGGAAGTTTAGCCGCCCGGCTTTCGCGCGACGAGAAGGAGGCCGCTGCCCTCGTCCCGCGTTCGCCGTGGAGGTCCAAACAGCCTGTCCATGACGGAACCGAGTGCGAAGCCCATTAAGGCGGAGGCGTGCCAGGACCAGGCCGGTTTGAAATAGATGTCCTTGCAGCGCACCGGCGAGCAGCGTTCGATCCAATAGACGAGGCTGTCCATTTTCGACCATGCGACATGCCGGATCGTTTCCACAATGAGTCCCTGGCTTTGCGCCAGGGCGCGTAAGGCGCCCTCGCTCCACCAGGTCAGATGGTGCGGCGGCGCGTTGAGAAGAAAATTAGGAATGCGCGCCATCGCCGACGGCACATGTGGAACGCCGACGATGACCCTGCCGCCGGGCTTTGCCGCCGCCGCCATTTCGGCGAAGATCTGCGCGGGCTTTTCGACATGCTCGATGACCTGAAACGCGCAGACCGCATCATAGGACGCGGTGTTGCCGGCGAGATGCTCGGCGAGAGTCTGCGCGCAAGCCCAATCAGCGTCGGCGGCGCCGACGAAATGCGGGTCAAGGCCAAAATAATTCGCATGGGTGACAAACGGGCGAAATCCGCCATAGCCGCAGCCGACGTCGAGAACGCGCGCGCCTGCCTCGATATAAGCTGCGGCAAGAAGAAATTCGCTGCGCGGGCGATCTTCGCGTGGAAATAATTTGGGGCCGAGGGTTCTGTAGAACCCGTGGTAGAATTCCGCATCGCCGACCAACGCCGGCGAAAAGAACAGCAAGCCAGTGGGCGAGCGCCACAAGGAAAGATGCGTCGCTCCGCCAAAGCTCGGGCGCGCATTGACCTTGAATTCGATCTCCCAAAGGCGCGCCAGGAAGCCGCAACTGACGATCTGGACAAGCTCCGTCGCGGGATCGCCGGTGATGGGACAGGGCGGATGGTCGCTTGGCGCTTCAGAAATGGTCAACAGATTGCCGGATGGGTGCGATGCGGGCGTGCCGGACCCTATCAGGCGCGCCGCGCTCTGGAAATGGACGTTTGACGGGTGATCGGCTATTGAGGCTAAGCTCTGGAACGCGCAGGATGTGACGATGAAGCCACGTAAACGGCCGGGCCTTGATGAAGAAGATCGGCAAAGACTCGATAAGCTCGTTCTCAATCGCCTGAGAGCTCAGCCGGCTGGGCCGAAGGAGCCTTCAACGATATCCGCGGAGCCGGAACGCACCGCTCGCGATGGCTTAATGGACTTCCAAAATCTGCCCGGCTATCAGGAATTGAGGCTCCAGCGCTCTATGGCGGCTGTTGTCGGCCTCGACAATCCTTTCTTCAGGCTGCACGAAACCGCGGCGGGCGCGACGACCGTGATGGACGGCCGCCGCTTCGTGAATTTTTCGTCCTATGATTATCTCGGGCTGAACCAGCATCCTGAAGTCCGCGCTGCGGCTCACGCCGCCATCGACGACTTTGGAACGTCGGCCTCGGCGAGCCGCGTCGTCGCCGGCGAACGCCCCGGGCATCGTACGCTCGAACAGGCTCTAGCCGAACATTATCAGCAGGAAAGCTGCGTCGTTTTCGTCAGCGGCCACGGCGCCAATGTCTCGACGATCGGCGCGCTTTTGGGCCCCAAAGACCTCATCGTGCATGACAGTCTCGCGCATAACAGCATCGTCCTTGGCGCGGCGCTGTCGCGCGCCGAAAGACGGAGCTTCCCGCACAATGACTGCGAGGCGCTCGATTCGCTTCTCGCCGCGATGCGCGACCAGTTCGAACGCGTGCTGATCGTGGTCGAGGGTCTCTATAGTATGGACGGCGACAGTCCGGACTTGCCGCGTCTCATCGAGATCAAACGCCGCCATGAGGCATGGCTGATGGTTGATGAGGCGCATGGACTCGGCGTCCTCGGCGACAGGGGCTACGGCCTCTTCGAGCAGGCGGGCGCCGATCCGCGCGACGTCGATATATGGATGGGCACGCTGTCGAAGACTCTCGCCAGCTGTGGCGGATTCATTGCGGGGTCGACCGCGCTCGTCGAATATCTGAAATGCATGTCAGGCGGGTTTGTCTATTCCGTCGGTCTGTCTCCGCCGCTCGCGGCCGCCTCTGCGACGGCCCTTTCGATTTTGCGCCGCGAACCACAGCGGGTCGAGCGCCTCACCGCGGCGAGCCGGCTCTTTCTCGCGGCCGCGAGGGCTCGCGGATTGGACGCGGGCGCCTCATCGGGACGGGCGATCATACCGATCCTTGTGGGAAATTCCGTCGCCGCCGTGGCGGTCAGCCAAAAGCTCTTCGAACGCGGCGTCAATGTGCAGCCGATCATCTATCCGGCGGTGCCGGAGCGCGCCGCCCGGCTGCGCTTCTTTCTGACGTCCGAACATACGCCGGAGCAGATACATCTTGCCGTCGACGCGCTCGCCGATTCGATCAGGGAAATCGACGAAAGCGACTTCTTCCGCAACATCATGGGCTTGGCCAAGGGCGACAGAGGGCTCTAAAGAGCGGATCTTTGACGAAGCCTATGCGGGCGGGCGCCGGCGGCGCAGAACGACGACGTCCTGCGGACTACGGACGAGATAGTCGATGCCGGCCCAGCGCAGGCGCCTGGATCCAAGTGCGCCGAGAATGCAGACGAAATGAAAACTCCACCATAGAGGCCGCAAGAAACGTTCGACCCGCCAATAGAGCGCAAGGTCGCAATCCTGCGTTTCCGGCCAGAGCGAGCGGACGATGCGCCGTCGGTTCTGATAGCGCAACTCGCCAAATCCGGCCGATAGAGCCAGCGTGAAAAATCCAGCGATCTGCCCTTGAAGCGCGAGGAAGACGGCGAGACAGGCGCCGATGATCGGCAGACCGGTGGTCAGCGCGGCGAAAAGCCAAAGCATCGGCACATGCGTCAGCATCAGGCGATATTGCCGCTGACCGAAAGCGAAAGCCTCCTTCCAATCCATTGCAATCGGCGACAGAAGGAGGCTCTGGCGCGGTGAAAAAATGGCGCGGCCGGCCGCGTTGAGCGCGCGCGTCATCTGCAGATCGTCGCTGATCGCGC
Source organism: Methylocella tundrae (assembly GCF_038024855.1). NCBI lineage: Bacteria > Pseudomonadati > Pseudomonadota > Alphaproteobacteria > Hyphomicrobiales > Beijerinckiaceae > Methylocella > Methylocella tundrae. Next base: position 1,084,580 of record NZ_CP139089.1, on the reverse strand, counting down.
CTCGCCAATAGGCCGCTATGTCGATCTGCTCCAGCGTCTCGCGACGGACCGCCGTGGCGCCGCCCCAACACAAATTGATGACGTCCGGAATGCGCGGCAGGGTGACGATCGAGGCGTTCGCCGCCGCGACGACTGCCGAACTGATCCGCCCATCCGTTGGAATCATCCAGCGGTAGCCGGTCACCGAGTCATAGCCGGCGTCGATCAGCGCCGAGACGAGCCGCGCCAGCCATTCGGGAGCGGGCAGCGTATCGGCGTCGGTAAACACGATGATCTCGTCCTCGCTTCGGATCGCCTTCAGAGCCGCGAGGAGATTCCACACCTTTTGGCCGCCGTGCTCAACGGGACCTGCGATGACGGTGGCCAGATTCGCGCCGGGCTTGCGGGCCGCCTCGGTCAGCAAGGCGAAGGCCGGATCGTCGCCTGATTCAACCGCCGCGACAATGCGGTAGTCGGGATAATCCTGAGCGCGCAGACGCTGGAGAAAATCCTCGGTCAAGGCCGACCGGTTTTTGATGGCGACGATGACCGCCACGGGAGGGGTCCTGCCCGGGACCTCCGCCCGCGGCAATCCCCAGGTGTAGCGCCACGCAGAGAGCGTGCTTATCACCTCGATGATGATCCAGATAATCAAAATAGTGGGGACAGCTAAGGACATGGCGCTTTTTTGACACAGTGCCTGACTATTTTACTCAGACTCGAAATGGAGGCTTGGTAGCCGGGGGTGGTGCTGCGATCATTGCTTATGAATGAACGGATTACTTCGAGTAGAGCGTAAGTCGGGGGCGAGACTTTGACGCATACCATCAGTTTTGGTCAGGAGACCATATCAAACGGTCTTGGTCAGGAGACCGCATCAAGGGTCAAGACGCAACCCACGATTCGTATTCAGACCAATATTTTGGCGCGGCGCGAGCGTGCGCTTCTGAATTGGCTTTGCGCGCGCATGCCGCGCTTCATGACGCCGGATCGTTTGACCGCGCTCGGCGTCGGCGGGGCCGGAATCGTCTTTGCGGGATATGTCGGCAGCCGGTTCAATCCGGCTTTTTTTTGGCTGGCCACCCTGGGATTTTTCATCCACTGGTTCGGCGATTCGCTCGATGGAAGCCTTGCCCGCTTCAGGCGAATCGAGAGACCGCGCTACGGCTATTTTCTCGATCATACCGTCGACGCCCTGTGCAATCTGGTGATTCTGGGCGGCTTGGGTTTTTCGGCCTATATGCGCCTCGATGTCGCGCTGTTCGTCCTCATTGGTTATTTTCTGCTGTGCATGTACGTCTTTTTGTACAATCACGTTTCGGGCAGCTTCCAATTGTCTTTCCTGGCGCTTGGACCGACCGAACTCCGCGTTGGCCTCATCCTCATCAATTTCTGGATGTATCTATCGGGCCCTTCGAAGATCGCGGTCTTGGGTCAGACATTCTCGGCCTATGATCTCGTTTTTTGCCTCGTCGGCGTCGTGTTCGTGTCTCTGTTCGTCGTCAATACGCTGAAAATCGCAAAGCGGCTGCGTGGTGAGGACGCGTGTGCGCTCGAAAGCAAAACATTCATCCACACTCACGATCCTTACAGATCCGAAAGGAACGCTTCGGCCTTGGCAAAATAGCCGCTCCAGCTCGGCGCCTCGAATCGATCGGTCTGCGCCTTCGCGGCTGCGCGCTCGGGAGAATTAGGGGAGGCGAAGGCGCGGATCGTCTCCAGCCATTTTTCGCCGTCGATCGGGCTCAGCGCCGTGATGCGGCCTGCGCCGCTTTCCTCGAAGGCTGCAATGTCCGAGGCGATGACCGGCGTTCCCACGGCGAGCGCCTCGGCGATGGGCAACCCATATCCTTCCGCAAATGACGGCATGAGCAGCGCTCGCGCCCCACCCATCAGCGCCTTCAGGCCTGGCGTCGAAAGCCCAGAAACCTCGATGACGTGATTGCCGATCGCGTGACAGCGCTCCAGCAGGTCGACGACATTCTCGTTTTCCCATCCGCGGGCGCCGATCAGAACCAGCTTGGGGGCTGAAGCGCCGCCGCGCCGCACGAGTTCGCGCCAGACATGCAGTAAGAGAAGATGGTTCTTGCGCGGCTCGATCGTGCCGCAGGCGACGAAATAGGGACTGTCCGTCAGTTCCGAAGACGCGGCCCGGCGATCGGAAAAGATCGGCGCCGCCGGGATCGGAGCAACGAGGATGGGCATATCCTTGCGGCCGAGTGGCGCAAGATGAGCCTCGAGAGCCTCCTTCACCACCTGCGTCGTGACGATGGCCGCGGCTCCGAACTCAGCCAGATTAACGAGTCGGCGCAAATGACGATCATACTCGGCTTTACGGAAATATTCTGGGTGCTCGATCGGCAGCAGATCATGAATGAAGAAGACGCCCTTGACGTCGGGACGTTGTTTCAGCCAGCGGAAATAGCTCGGAATCCAGAGCGGAAACTGGCTGACGTTGAGGTAACGCGCGCCTTTGGGCAGGGCGGCGACAGGCGACTGCCCGATCGGGAATCCGTGTTGTCTGATCCAGCGCGCGACGCCCGAGGCTTGCCCGCTCCGCCCGCGCGCGACGCGCTGAGCGGCTTTGAATGAGCTTGTCTCGCCGGAGAGCCAGTTAACGATGCGGCGATAGCTTTCATCTTCCCCGGGAGCCTCGTCTTCGCCCCAATGGAGGAAAATTCCGTTCACGACATCGGCGGCTGCGGCGCCAGAGATGATGCGCGGTCCCTGTAGCGTCATCATCATCGCCAGATGACCGGCAGTCGCCGAACCAAGCAAACGACGCGCAAAGGCGGAATCGATGCGGTCTATGCCGTTCGGCGTGCGGTTCAGAACACGCGTCGCCAGTCTTGTGATGTCATAGGCAACCGGGCAGTCCATTGGCGAGCCTCGAAGGGCGGCGGCGAGAAAGGCGCGATCATGCAAAAGCTACGAGCGAATCGAAGCCTTCCCCGCGCCTTTGAGCTACCGCAGGATTTGCGTCAGATCGCGGCTCTTCTCTTCAACAAGGGCGGTGAGCGGCGCCATTTTGTCGGCGACGCCTTTGCCGAGATGTTTATCCGCGAGATTTTGCGCAATCGAAGCCTCTTCGCTCGTCGCGTTGACGCAAAGACCGAGAATATGGTCTGCGAGTTCCCCGACATTGAAGCCGCTTGCCGACGTCGACAGCGGCGCCTCGAGCGACAGGCGCTCTTCGAGGCTGACGCCAAGTTCGACGGCCATCAGCGAGTCAAGGCCGATTTCCGACAGCGGCTTGCTGCGGTTCAAATTCTCGACCGGCAATCGAAGGATATGCGCGATCTCTTCAACGATCACGTCGACGATGGTTTTACGGACATCTTCCGGCGCGCGCGTTGCGATGAGAGCCGCCACGTCGATCCTCTCGCGCTTGTCGGCTTCAGCCGCGGCGTCTTCGCGAATAAGTTCGGCATAGGTCGGCGAAGACAAAAGCGGCAGATGAGTTCGCGCAGTCGTCCAGTTCATTTCGGCGATGACCAGAACGGCTTCGTCGGCGCTCCGGTTCGGACGCGACAAAGCCTCGCCCATGAGATTGAGCGCATCGCGCGCGTTCATGCCTTTGACTCCGGCGCGGCTCGCCAGCGTCTCTTTCAACGAACGATTGCGCGCGAGAAGACCAACGTCTTCGATGCCTCCCCAGGCGACCGCGAGGGCTGGTCTGCCGGCGGCTCGCCGTTGCCGCGCCAACCCCTCGAGAAAGCCGTTCGCGGCGACATAGGCTCCTTGACCGGGATTGCCGATCAGGGTTGTCGCCGATGAGAACAGCACGAAATAATCAAGCGGCAGATCGCGGGTCAGGCGATCAAGATGCTCGGCGCCGGCGACCTTCGGAGTCAGTACAATTTTCAGCCGCTCAGAGTCGAGATTGGCGATCACCGCGTCATCCAGCACCATCGCAGCGTGAATGACGCCGCCAAGAGGCGGCATCTCTTTCGCAATGGTCTGGAACAGGGTCTTCGCAGCGCGGGCGTCGGCGATATTCAGCGCCGCGACATGCACTTTGACGCCGGCCGTCTTGAAATCGGCGAGCGCCTCGCGCGCCTCGGGGCTGTTCGCGCCGCTGCGCCCAACGAGGGCGAGATGGCGCGCGCCGCGCTCGACGAGCCAACGCGCGGTCGCAAGGCCGAAGCCGCCGAAGCCGCCCGTGATGAGATGCGTTTTGTCGCGCGCCACCTCGAAACGGTTCAATGGCGCCACATGAATTTCGCCCGGCTTTGGCGGCGTGATGACGATCTTGCCGATATGTCCTGATTGCTGCATGAGCCGCATGGCGTCGATAAATTCGCGCGCGGGAAAGCTGCGATAGGGCAGGGCTGAGAATTCGCCCTCCGCGAAGCGGCGCATCACCTCCTCGAAAAGCTGATGCCCCTTTTCGGCCTGAGCGAGGATCAAATGGTCGAGATCAACGCCGAAATAAGCGAGATTCTTGCGGAAAGGGCGCAGGCCAATGTGGGTATTAGCGAGATAGTCGCGCTTGCCGAGCTCAACGAAGCGGCCGAATGGTTCGAGGAGGCCGATGCTGCGCTCCATCGCTTCGCCCGAAAGACTGTTCAAAACAACCGCGACGCCGCCGCCGCCGGTGACGCGGCGCACGTCATCGACGAAGTTTCCCGAGCGCCCGTCAAAGACATGTTCGGCGCCGAGCGTCCTGACAAGATCGCGCTTTTCCAAGGATCCCGCAGTCGCGATCGCGCGCGCGCCGCGCCAACGGGCGATCTGCAAGGCGGCGAGACCGACCCCGCCGGCGCCGCCGTGGATCAGCACCCATTCGCCGGGCGCAAGGCGCGCGCAGGTGACGAGAGCGTAATAAGCGGTCAGAAAAGCGACTGGAATGGTGGTCGCCGCTTCGAGCGGCAGGCCTTCGGGAATCAGCGCCGCCATATTGGCATTGACGGTGACGTGGCTGGCAAAGGCCCCCCCTGCGAAGGCGACGACCTCGTCGCCGGTCTTGAATCTGTCGACTCCCTGTCCAACAGCGACGACATGCCCGGCGCATTCAAGGCCGAGCGTCGGGCCGGCGAAGCCTTCCTCCAGCATCTCGTCGGGCAGGATGGAAAGCCCCCACATCACGTCGCGGAAGTTGAGGCCGCTCGCAGCGACGGCGATTTCGATTTCTCCCGGCGCCGGAGGCTGGCGTTCGATCGGCGTCCAGCGGATTCGGTCAAGCCCGCTGCCCTCGCCCTTTTCAAGCCGGCTTGCCGTCGCGGGCGATCCAAAGTCAGGCGCCTCGCCGCCGTCTTGCGCGCGCAGCCGCGCCACGCGGGTCGAACGCGCATCGACGACGATGTCGGTTTCGGCGGTCCCCGAAACGATGATCTCCGCGAGACGCTCAGCCTCGATCGCCGGAGGAAGTCCCGGCGCAACATCGACACGACGCACGACGAGCCCCTGAAACTCGTTCGCTAAGGTCCGCGCGAAGGCCCAAACGCCAGCCTCGGATGCGGGCGCATCTTCATCGACCCGGAGTGCGCCGTGCGTGATGATCCAGAATTGCGTTCTTTGTTTGCCGAGATGTTCGGCCGCCGCTTTCAATGACAGACAGCGCGCAGCAAGATGCTCGACCGAGCTTTGCCCCGCTGACGCCGGGCCGGAGAGACAGACCACCGCCTCAAAAGGTCCGTCGCGATGGAGCGCGTCCGTGTCTTCCACGCGGCAATCGGCGCCCCCGGCGTGGAGCCGGTCGGCGAGAGCAGCTACGACTTCGATCGTTCGGGAATCGCCATCGCGGATGATGAGCGCTTTGGCGAGCCGGTTGCCCTTTGCGGCGGCCTTCGGCTTTTGCCCGGCGACGAGAAGAGCCGGACCTGCCTTTGTCATGATGGGCTCGGCGAGGAGAGCGTGAAGACCCGCCGATCTCAGCGCGCCGGACCAGTCGGACGCGGAGAGAACGCAGCCGCTTTGGCCAGATTCGGCAGGCCATTCGCGATCAAGTCCAAACACGAGGTCGCGGAAGAGCGACGCCTCAGGCTCGATCGCGGCGATCAGGCCTTCTGACGCAATGGTTTCGACGATGCGCGCCAACGGGATTTTTTGCGGAGCGATGCGATGCAGCGCGTCCGCCGCGATGACGAGATCAAATCCGCCGCTTTGGATGGCTTCGAGATTGTCGAGGAAGGCGATGCGCGCATCGCGGGAAAAGGCCAGTCTCGCGCGCTCGAGCCGGGCTTGATCCGGTTCGAAAATGGTGAGGCGCGCGTCATGGCGCAACGCCAGCCCGACCGAATGGGAAGACAAAGGCCCATGCCCGATCTGGAGAATGCGCAGGGCCCGATCGCGCGGCCAATGCTCGGAGGATCGGTGCAACAGATCAGCGAGAAGATCGGCGGCGGCGACGACTGCGAGCGAACCGATTTCAAAGGATTCGATCGCTGATTCGCTCAGCGAACCAATCGCAGCGTCACTGTGGGACAGAGCCTCCATCGCGGCTCCCGTGCGCGCGGCGAGCAGAAGCTCAGCCGATCGCCTCGGGTGATCTGCGGCGAAACTTTGCAGGATCTCCTCGGGATCAGGCAGATCGAGGTCTCCGGCGAGAAGATAGGCCTCGCCGTCCGGCTCAGCGAGGCCGCTGTCCGCGAGGGCCTTCAGCAGAGTGATCAGCCATCCGCCATGCGCTGGAGGAAAACGGCCGGCGGAGATCAACTGCTTTGGCGCGATTCTGTTGCCGGTCGCCAGCCTGGAAGCGAGGCGGTAGGCGGCCGCCGTCGCCCAGCCTTCGATCAGCACGAGGTCGGCGGGCAGTGAACTGGCGGCGGCGTTCGCCGTTTCGCGCGCCCCCGCCCGAGCCAAAACATCGGGCGTCAGGCATGCGTCGCGCCGGCTCGCGGTCGGTTCTTCCGCGAGCGTCAGGGATTGCGCCACCGCATGGTTGGCGAGATCGCCACGGAGCGCCGCGCGCACGGCCTGATAGCGCGCATCCCGCAGCTTTGCGATGAGTTCTCCGTCCGCGTCGAGCAGGGTAAAATCTGCAACGATCGCTCGTTCGTCGCAGCGCTTTATATCAATATGCGCCTGCGCAATGGCTTCGCCCGGGCGCTCAAGTCTGATTTCGCCGAACCGCACCGGCAAATAGGCAGGCGCGCGCGCCGTCCCCGTCACATCCGCGAAGAGGAGTATGAGACCGTGAAAGCATGAGTCGAGGCGTGCGGGATCCAGACCGTAGCGAGGATCTGCCTGCGTAGACCGCAGATTGACAATAATTCCCGCCTTGCCCTCACGGGCGGCGGAGGCGACCTGGCGAAAGGCAGGGCCGAATTCGAGCCCGGACTGCTGCGCCTTGGCGTAAAGCTCTAGCCCTGAAACAGTTTTTTCCCGCCGTTTCGGAATCGTCGGCAAATCGTGGACCGGGAAGCGCAGTGTCGGCCCCGGCCTGTGTACGACTTTGGCCCTCGCGTGGAGCACAAAGGGCGTATTGCTGAGCCGCGGACGGCTCATGATTTCGATTGTCCCAGCGATCGGCGCCGCGCGGCAGACGATTTGGCGCGAGACATTGGCCGAGAAGATCATCGGCTGGAGGATTTCAACATCCTCGATCGTGACGGTTTTCGAGCCAAGCCAATCCGAAGCCACGGCGAGCGCCATTTCAGCGAAGGCTGCGCCCGGCAGCAAGATTTGGCCGTCGATTCGATGATCGGCCAGGGCCGGGATCAACAGCGGATCGACCTGCGCGTGCCACTCCAGCGCATCAGCGGCCAAACGGGCTCCGATCAAGGGATGCCAGGCGCGCACGCTGAGCAGTCCCGAGGTTTCGGTGGTCTCGCCCAGCCGGCAGATTCTTCGCTGCCACGGATAGGCTGGCAGATTGTCCACGGGTCCTGGATCATCGCCAAATGCGACGGCCTTGTCGATCGCCGCGCCGCGGGTCAGCGCCTCGGCGACCGCGCGCCGGAAGGGATCATCCCCAAGCGGCTTTTGCTGATGCACCGGAAAAGCGGCGATCGTCGCTCCGATATTGTCCGCGGTTTCCTTGATGTCGGCGATGAGGGTCGCGCCGGGCCCGATCTTGACGAAGATCCGGGCGCCCAAATGAGCGGCGCGTTCGATTCCCTCCTTGAACTGAACCGGTTCGCGAACGTTCCGCCACCAGTACAGCGCGTCGAGTTCGGGGCCGGCCAGGACATCAGCTTCGACCGTGGAAATGAAAGTCACGCGGCTCCGCATTGGCGCCAGTGTCGCGAGGTCGTCATAAAGCGGCGCCTCGACGGGGCCCATGAGGTCGCTGTGAAACGGATAGACGAGGTCGAGACGCCGCACGCGCGCCTTATAAGCGCGGCTCGCCCTCGCCAATTGTTCCAGAGCGTCAAAAGGGCCTGAAATTGTGAAGTTCCGCGGCGAATTATGCGCGGCGATGACGAGTTCGGGAATTTCCGCCACCAATGCTTCGGCGGCGTCCCTCGGGCCGAACAAGACGGCGAGGCCGCCGGCGTCCCGGACCAGCTCTTGATGATGGCTGCGGTAATAGATCACACTGACGGCGCTGGCGAGGTCGAGGATGCCGGCGGCCTCGGCGGCGGCGACTTCGCCCATGCTGTGCCCAAGCGTCATCGCCGGACGCAAACCCAGGCCGGTCAGGCAATGAGCCGTCGCCGCCTGGATCGCGAAAACCAGAGGCTGCGCGATGCTCGTTCGCGCGAGATGCATTGCGATATTGGCATCGAACATCATCGCCGCGAGCGACCAGCCGGACAATGGTTGGAACAGGGCGTCGATGGCGTTGAAGCGATCGCGAAACGCGGCGTTTGCCTCGTAGGCGTGTTGGCCCATGCCAGGCCACTGACTGCCATTGCCGGAAAAGACGAAAGCGACGGGCGCGTCTTGTTCGATCGCCGACCCCAGGACGATATGCGGCGAGGCCAGTTGCCGTGAATTGTCAGCCTGTTCCGCCGCCGCATCAAGCGCCTGGATGACGGCTTTCGGCGCCCCGAGAGGAATGACGAGCCCCTCGGCGTGACGTTCGCGCCGATGCCCCGTCGCGGCGACGATTCGTTGAAAAGAATTCGGTCCAACGCCGGCGAGCCGGATCGAATAGTTCCGGGCGAGTTCTGCGAGAGCGCTTTCGGACTGTGCCGACAGGAAAAGGAACTGTGGCGCCTTGGCGGGCGCGCCGCGAGTCAGAACGGGAGCCGCGTCGGAGAGGATGACATGCGCGTTGGTGCCGCCAAAGCCGAACGAGCTGACGCCGGCGTAACGAGGGCGGCCATCGCGGGCCAGCGCGACGGGTTCGACGCTGACGGAGAGGTTGAGGTCATCAAAGGCGATGTCTGGATTGAGTTCGCTGCAATGGAGCGAACGCGGCAATTCGTCATGCTCCAGCGCCAGCATGGCTTTCATCACGCCGGCGAGACCGGAGGCCGGCTCGATGTGGCCAATATTGCTCTTGATCGATCCGATCGGCAGCGGCTGGCGTCGCCGTCGCCCGAGGACGTCGCCGATCGCGCCGGCCTCGACAGGGTCGCCGACCCGCGTCCCGGTGCCATGCGCTTCGACGAAGGCGACGTCGTCCGGATCGACGCCAGCGTCTTCGTAGACACGATCGAGCAGGGCGCTCTGATGCTTTTTCGAAGGCAGTGAAATGCCGCTCGTGCGCCCGTCGGAATTGACGCCCGAGGCGACGATCAGGGCGTGCGGCCGATCGCCTTCAACGCGTGCACGGCGAAGAGCGCGCAGGACGAGAACGACGCCGCCTTCCGCGCGCACATAGCCGTCAGCCTTTGCCGAAAAGGCGCGGCAGAGACCTGTCGGCGACAGCATTGTGGCTTGCGAAAAGCTGATGAAGCCGAAAGGACTGACCAGCGCATTGGCGCCGCCGACAATGGCCGTATCGATCGAGCCGCTCCGGATGGCGGCGACCGCGGCGTCGAGAGCGACGAGCGAGGACGAGCAAGCGGTGTCGATGGTAAAGCTCGGCCCATGCAGGTCGAACACGTAGGAGATGCGATTCGAGAGCACGGCCAGCGTATTGCCGGTCGCGAAATAGGCGTCAGCCGCCGCCGGATCGTGCAGCCGCAGATTGCCGTAGTCGAGCGAGGAACCACCGATGAACACGCCTGTGTGCGTGCCGGCGAGCGAGGATGGCGCGATTCCAGCATCCTCGATCGCTTCGAACGCGAGTTCGAGGAGGAGCCTTTGCTGCGGGTCCATCTGTTCGGCTTCGCGCGGCGAAATGCCGAAGACCGCTGGATCGAAGCCCCATGGATCATCGAGAATTCCCGCCGCCCAAGTATAGCTGCGCCCGCGCTCCTTGGGCTTTGGATGGCCAAGCCGCTCTAGCGACCATCGGTCAGCCGGCACTTGCGATATGGCGCATCGTCCCGAGGACAGCAAATCCCAAAGTGTCTCAGGAGAATTAGCGCCCGGAAGTCTGCAGGAACGTCCTATGATTGCGACTTCCGCGTCGTGTTCCACCGTTGGCGTCAGTCGGTCGCCCTCGCGATTTCTCATAAATGCTGCCAGACTCCAATACGCCCTTCTCGGGCCGAGCGAAGCTCTTCAGGAGAGCATACATGGAATTAAAGGTGCGATGATCTGCAATAATAACCTTTTTGCCCCAGTGACTCTGCAAGCGTCAAGGGCAAAGAAAGGACAAATTCCGGGCTTACCAACGAGCTTGATTATCACTTTAGCGCCGGCTTTGATGGTTATAGTGGTTTGATCCCGGAGAGAGGGAAGGAGTCGGGAGACAAAGGGCGATTCATCATCTATTATCAGTGTTATGCAAGGTTCATGCGACAAGCCGATAAAGCGTCCTGGAGCAGATCAGAAATTCAGTTGGCCAGTCAATCTGAAAGGCGCAGATCACGTTGTCATATCCGATCAGGACAGAAGCGTGCAGCATAGGAAAAATCCGGGCGATTTTCAGGCGCCGCGCCTGTTTTGTTCATCATGGCGCGGAGCGCATCGCAATCTGCGCAAAATATTCTAATGCAAACCGTCGATGAGCGTGGACGAAATGATTCTCTAATCACGCATTGTTAATGGAAGAGTAAGATTTTGTGTTCAGCAGGAAGCCTCTGCTTCGCCGGTTCTCGCCGCGAGCTTCTTGATCGCGTCGCGCAAATGTCCTCTGTCGCGAGGCGGTAGTTCCGCATGACGTCCGAAATCAGGCAAGACGCCGTTCGTCAAAGGCTCCCCGGCCCGCGTTTGGCCGTTGGCGCGATTGACGTCGGGGCAGGCGTCCGCCAATCGGTTCGGCAAATCGCCGCCATCGCCATCAAAGCTGCTGCTCTTCGGGCGCGATTGGGCTCGCGCGCAGCCGGCGCCGGCGCGAAACCCATCGATGTGGACGATGACGGACCCTGGTTTTGGCGAAGCTTTATCATCCTTGTCGTTCTGCCAGTCGCCGCGAGCTTCATTTATTTTCAATTCATCGCGTCCGATCAGTTCATTTCCGAGATGCGTTTCGCCGTCCGGGGCACGACGGAGTCGCTGCCCGGCAGCGACGCGCTGGCGGCGTCCGGTCTTGGCACGCTCGCATCTCTAAACACCAGTCAGGACGTCTTTATCGTCGCGGATTATATCCACAGCCAGACGATCATCGACGACCTGTCCAAGGCTATTGATCTGCGCGCCATATTCAGCGCGCCCGGCGCCGATTTTATTGCGCGATTTAATCCGTCAGGATCGCCGGAGGATTTCTTGCGTTACTGGCGCAAGGCGGTCGATCCATCGGTGGAAATCGCTTCGGGAATTCTGACCGTCAAGGTCAAAACGTTTTCACGCCAGGATTCCGTGCGCCTCGCAACCGCCATCCGCGCGCGTTGCGACATCGTCGTCAACGAGCTTCTGGACCGCATGCGGCGCGACATGACCGAGCGGGGAGAGGCCGAGGTCAAGGCTGCGATGGACAAGCTTGCCGTTTGGCGCGCGCGCGTCGAACAGTTCAGAAATACGCGAATGTCGATCGATCCACTCGATTCCGCCCATTCGTTGAGCGAAACCATTGGGGAATTACGGCGCGATCTCGCCGAAGTCGAAGTGAAGCTGGCGATCGCGCGCACCTCGCTCGGCGCGGACGCGCTGCAAATCAAGATCCTCCAATCGGACCGGAACATCCTGTCCTCCCAGATCTCCGCGCTCGAATCGAGGATCACGGGCGCAGGCGCCAACGGTTCGACCGCATCGGCGGCGCTGGCGGACTATGATCGGCTGGACGTTGAAAAGAAACTGGCCGAAAAAAGGGTCGAGCTGGCCGAAAAGCTGTTGGATAATGCGCGCTCGGACGCGAACAGCCGCCATATCTATCTGGTTTCCATCGAGGATCCGACAACGCCGCAAAGCTCTCTGTTTCCGCGCCGCGGCTTCGCCATCTTGGCGATCCTTATCGGCGCTTTCACAGCATGGGCGGTGATCGCGCTGACCGTCGCCGGCGTCCGCGATCACGCAAGATGAACGGGTCGGGGCAGGCGATCTTCTCATGAGCGAGACGCGTCTTGAAAGCAGGCCGGAGGATCGGGCGACCGGAGAATCTGCGGTCGAGCACTTTGTGCTCCGCGAGGATTTGCGCCGCGTCTCCGTGCCGATTGATCAATTCGGGTCATGGCGTTGGCATCAGATTTCCTTCGCTCTTTGCGTTATTCTGCCTGTTCTGATCGCCAGCCTCTATTATGGATTGATCGCCGCCGATAAATATGCCGTCGAGTTTCGCTTCAGCATCCGCTCGGCCAGCGACCTTGTCGCCGAACAAAGCATTGTATCGACGCTCATGCGCCGTGGCGGACAGAACGATATCGGACGTTTGCCTTACATGGCGGCGGACTATTTGCGAAGCCGCAATCTCGTGCGCGAACTCGACGCCGACGGCTCGCTGCGCGCGATGTTTTCGCGGCGCGAAGCGGATTGGCTTTCGCGCTTCGATGCGTCAACGAGCGATGACGCTCTGTGGCGCTATTGGCAATCGATGATTTCGGTTACTGTCGATCGCGTATCGGGGCTGGTGCTCGTGCGCGTTTTAGGCTTTACGCCCGATGACGCGCTGGCTATCGCGCGGGCCGTCGAAAAAGCCACGGAACGCATGGTCGATAGCGTCGCCGCCAGAGCGCGCAAGGACGCCCTCGCCATGGCGGAGGACGATATGCAGCGAGCCGGCGCGCGTTACGCCACCGCTCTCACCGGCCTTAGAGACGTGCGAAACAAGGAAGGAACGGTCGATCCGCAGCAGACGATCGATCTCGCGGCGGCGAGGCTCCTTGGCGTCGTAAAGGAAAAGCTGTCTCTGGAGCGCCAACGAGACGCCAATCTCAGGATTATGGCGTCGAACTCGCCGCAACAGAAAATCCTGTCCGACCAGATCGCGGCTCTTAACGCCCAGATCTTGGCGCAGACCGAGGCCCTGACCAGTCCGAAAGGCGAGGCCAAGACGGCCGCCCGAACCATCGCGCAGTTCGAGCAGCAGGAGTTGGAGCGGCGTTTTTCGGAACGTCTTCTCGAAGTCGCACAGGCAGCCTACGAGAAAGCGCGCGAGGAATCCGAGCGCCAGCACATCTATATCGCTCTTTTCGTCCCGCCGGAAAAGCCGGACGTTGCCGAATATCCGCGCCGCGCGAGATCGGTCGCTTTCGTCGGCATATGCGCCTTCGGACTCTGGGCCGTGGCGATGCTATTGATCGCCGGCATTCGAGATCGCAGGCACATCGATTAGGAAGCCGCTTCGGGCGGCCGCGCAGCAACCGGGGAGCCAATGTTATTCAGCATCGACGAAGATGTCGGCGAAAGGATCATCGGCTGGCTGATGCCGGACAATCCGGCAACGACGCCGCGAGTGATCGTTCATCTTGATGCTGACCATCATGTCGCGGTCGAGGCTTTCGTCTATCGTCCTTTGCTCAAGGAGCAGGGCCTGCACAACACCGGCATTTGCGGCTTTGTCGCCGATGAATCAAATTGCCCTGGAATTGGCGCGGCCGCGAAGCTCGAGATCACGGACGGCGAAAATAATGTGTTGATCTATCGGCGCGGCGCCGGCGGCGATCTGATCCAGCAGAAATTCCTGCGTCTTGAAACGCAATTGTTTCGGTCTTTCGCGCTCGATGAGGAGATGCTTCACCGCTTTCAGATGTCCTACCGGGCGATCGAGCTTCTTCCGGAGGAGACGACAAGATCGATTTTCGCGATGCCCTTTACGAACTCGATTTACGCGTCAGGCCGCATTTTCTGGCGGGTCTGGGAGCCGCTGCTGCACGATCGCGGATTCAAAATGGGCATTTTGCTGCGTGATCCGTTCGAGGAGATGGCGGAGCGTCTTTTGATCCTGAAATGGGCGTCGACGCCCGAGGCGAGCTCCAGCGCCAATTCCTTGATGCCCATGCTGCAGACCTGCACCGGCGCCGTTCGCGATCTCGATCTTAGCGATGCAGCTGCGCTGGAGGCGCTCTTGTCGCGCCCCTCCGACGAATTACGGACGCTGCTCTATAATCCGCTCGTCTATCAGCTCGCCGCGCCCAACGCCTTCGATCCGCCACCTTCCCCCGCGGTCGCGGCTGCCCTTGATTCGCTCGCGGAAATCGACGCCGTCGGGCTGCGCGACGATCCAGACTCGTTCCTCGCCCTCGTTGGGGCCGTGCTCGACCTGCCTCGGACCTTTGCCCCGATTTCACTCGGCTCCAGCAAGACAGTCGCAGGTTTCGCCAATATCCTGCGCGAGATGGGTTCCGCGCGCGGCTTGATCGAACAGGATCTTGAGGTCTATGCGGAAGCAAGGCGCGTTTTGACGCCGGCTTCGGTCGAGACGGTTTGACCGCAGGATGGACCCCGTCTCCGCTCGCGTCGCCGAATCAAAGCGGACGATCGTTGATTTGGTTCCGGCGCTGGACGCCGAAGGTCAGGCGCCGCACTTCGAAGCCTTGAGCACGCGGCCGTGGCTTACGATCGCGGCGCAACCGCGCCTTCCTCGTTCGCGCTGGTTCAAAATACGCTACCGGCTCAGCCTCTACGATCGTCCGGCGCGTCCGATGATCAGCTTTCGGCGCGGCTCGCAGGAAATCAGCTGGCATCTGCTGCCGGGGCCCGTGCTCGGGCGCGGGGAGGGCCTTGCCATTGCGCCCGATGAAACAACCGATATCTGGATATCGCCGGTCGCGCAAAAGGGACGGTTCAGCTTCCTCATCGAGGCGATTGAAATTCTCGATGTTGCCGAGGTTCTGCGCCTGGGGTGGCGCGGCGATAGAGGCCGGTTCATCAGCACGCTCGCGACTTTCGCTCTCGGATGGAGACCCGAAGCGGAGATGAACTTCCGTTGGGCGACGCAGCATGCGCCTCTGTCCTCTTGGCCGAGCTATCAAAAAAGACTTTCCGTCGCAGCTGATCTTGGTGGCCCGGAGCTTCCGCGCCGCGATTGGGCGAACGCGCCCATGGTGAAGCTTGTTGCGCGCCTCGATGACACAACGACGCCCGCGAGCATTGACGGCGCGATAGAGGCGTTGCGGGCGCAGATTTTTCCGCGCTGGACGCTTTTGATTGCGGGAGCGGCGGGGCAGGTCGCGCCGCTGGCAGCGAAAGACGCGCGAATCCGCCGCCTCGATGTCGATGCGCTAGCGGGCGAAGATCGTGACCTTCTTGGATTTATCGCGTTCGGCGATCGCCTGAAGCCCCATGCGCTCGCCTGTTTCATTGAGACGATGGAGCGCGCCCCAGACGCCGTCGCCGCTTATTGCGACGAAGAGATGGACCTTGCGCCGGTCTTCAAGCCGGACTGGAGCCCCCGCTTTGAAGCGCGCCGGCCCTATGTCGGCCGGTTGCTGCTCGCTCGGCTTGGATTTGCGCGCGGCCACGTTCCGCCTGCGCCCGAAGCAATCGAGGAAACCAGCTTTGCGCGCAAAATCCTGTTCGATCTCGGCCGCAAAGAGGTTTTGCACATTCCGCGTCCGCTCATCGAGACGCAATGGCGGGATCCGCTCATTTTGCCGGGCCCGCCGCGTGACAAAATGACCAGCGCGCCGCGTGTCACGATTGTCATGCCGACGCGTGATCACGCCGCCATGCTGCGTCGGAGCGTCACGACCCTGCTGGAGCGAACCGCCTACCCTGCATTCGATCTTGTCATCGTCGATAATGGCAGCACGGATCCGGCGGCTCTCGCCGCTTTGGCCACGATGGAACGCGATCCCCGCGTGACGCGCATCGACGTAGCTGGACCCTTCAATTTCTCCCGGCTCTGTAATCTTGGGGCGGCGAGAGCCACGGGTGAGGTGTTGGTGTTCTTGAACAATGACATCGAGATCACGGAGGGCCATTGGCTTGACGAACTGGTTGCTTGCGCCTGCGAACCGGCGACGGGGGCCGTCGGTTGCATGCTGCTTTACCCGGACGGGCGCATTCAGCACGCGGGGATTGTCGTCGGAATGGGCGAAGGCGGCGGCCATTGCGACGCTGGCCTTGCGGCCTCTGCCGGCGGCTGGCTTCAGCGCAACGCGGTCGTGCATGAGATCTCGGCGGTGACGGGCGCCTGTCTTGCTGTCAGGCGGGAGAAATTTCTCGCGGCGCGAGGCTTCGACGAGCTTCGATTACCGATAGAATTCAACGACATCGACCTCTGCCTGCGTCTCGAGGAGCTCGGCTATCAGACCGTCTGGACGCCGCTCGCGCGCCTGACGCATTTTGAATCGGCGAGCCGCGGAAAAGCGACTTTCCGGCGGCTTGACGCCCACGCAAAGGAGCGCGCCTATTTTCAGAGCCGTTGGGCGGATCGGCTGCGCGATGACCCCTTTTATCATCCGGGGCTGTCCCTGTTCAGTCTCGCTTGCGCTCTGGCCTGAACAGGCGGTTTGTTGATCTCACGGCCCAAAGGCGCTATCTGACCGCTTTGCCCCTCGGCTTTGCCGGTCCGATCGATCCAGCGACGGCATGGAGGAATGATTGGCCGAATTCGCCGCGAGCGCCCGCGCCAGCGAAACGCCGGCGTCGCCGCCCCAGGACGCCGCCTTTGACGACCCGATGCGCTGTGCCGCTGATGAGGCCGCGCGCGAGCGTCTCGCGCTAAAGCGCGACCTCATGATGGTGCAGGATCATCTCGCCGACGTCGAGGCGCGGCTTGCGCGGTTGACCCCTTTTTTGCGCGCGGCGTCCTTGCTGCGTATGGCGGTCAAGTTTCTCATCGGCGCATGTCTCCTCGTCTGGAAGGCCGTGACCTTTATCTGGCGTTGGCCTGCGACGGGAAAGCGGATTGAAGAAGCCACTTTCCAAAGCCAAAGGCTGACGTTCGACGCGGAGCGCGGCGAGTGGACAAAGCGTATCCGCGTCCCGGCTTTATGGCGAAATCTGCGCCGCTCGTTCGGCCTGTTCCAGCCGCCGCCCTATGCAGTCCGGCTTCGTCAGAGAATCGGTCTGGCGCGGCGTCCGCGCGTGTTGCACGCGATCGCCAATGTCTGGGTTGGAGGCTCGACCCAGCTCGTCGTCGACCTGCATGATTATCTTGGCCATCGGATCGAGATGGAGGTCATAACGTCTGCATTGCCGGCGCGCGGCTCGCACAAGGGAATGACCATCAGATTGGTCCCGCAGCCGGCCTCGTCGCATCTGGTGCGCAGCGTCTTCAGCCGCTTCCGGCCCGACATCGTCCATGTTCATTATTGGGGCGACGTCGATGAACCGTGGTATCGCGTGATCTTTGAAATGGCCGCCGAATTCGGATGTCTCATCGTGCAGAACGTCAACACGCCGGTGGCGCCTTTTTCCGATGCGCCCGTGGCTCGCAATGTGTTTGTCTCTCAAAGCGTTTTCGATCAATTTATCTCCACTGTTCCGGCGACGGTCATTCATCCGGGGATTGATCTTGCACGTTTCGCTCCGCGCTTGAGCGAGACGCCTGGGGCTTTTGATGCGATCGGCATGATCTACCGTCTGGAGAACGACAAGCTCAACGCCGATGCGATAGAGCTGTTCATCGCGGTCATCAGGAAGCGCCCGGCGACTCGAGCGATCATCATAGGCGACGGCTCCCTGTTCGCGCATTTCCGCAGCCGCGTCGAGCAGGAGGGACTGCTGCCCCATTTTGAATTTACCGGCTATGTTCCTTATGAGGAATTGCCGGCGCATCTTGCGCGCTTCAAGACATTCGTTGCGCCGGTGCGGCAGGAGAGTTTCGGCCAGGTCATCCCCTTTGCGATGAGCGCCGGGCTCGCCGTCGCCGGCTATCGCGTCGGCGCGGTGCCGGAAATTCTCCAGAGCGACGAAACCCTTGGCGAAACTCTCGAAGAAACGGCGGCGCTCATCGTTTCGCTGCTCGATGACCGCGATCGTCTCAAGGCGCTCGGCCGACGCAACCACGCCATCGCGCAAGAGCGTTTTTCCGTCGAGAAGATGGCCGTCTCCTACCACAATCTCTACCGGGATGTCGCACCGCGTGATTTTGATATGACGCCCGGACTTCCGGACGCGATTGTTTTTCCGTTGTAGGGGCGCCGCGATCATGACGGGCAAAGCCCTCGTTACCGGCGCCAGCGGTTTTCTCGGGCGAGCCCTGGTTCCAGCACTGCTCGCCTCGGGTGAAACCGTGATCGCGGCCGGACGCAAGACTAATCCCTTTGCGCCGCATCCGCGCCTTATATGGCGCCAGATCGACCTCATAGATCCAAAGGCGCCTTTGCCGGAGATCCTTTGCGGGATCGACGTGATCTATCATTTGAGCTGGTCGACGATTCCCGCCGAGGCGTCTCTCGCGCCCTCCGAGGACGCCCGCGAAAACATTGTCGGCTCCTTGCGGCTTATCGAGAGCATCGCGCCTGGAGCGGCCCTGCGTTTCGTCTTCGCATCCTCCGGCGGCGCGATCTATGGCCCTCTGCAACAGGCGCGCGCTACGGAAGATCATCCGCTGAATCCGATCTCGGCCTATGGCGTCTCGAAGCGCACCGTTGAGGCCTATCTTGATCTTTTTGCCGCCTCAAACACCATTCGTCCCGTATCGCTCCGCATTGGAAATCTCTTCGGTCCCGGACAAAACCCGGAGCGGCTTTTCGGCGCCGTCACGCAATTCAGCAAGGCGGCGTTGAGCGGCGCGCCGATCGTGCTCTTCGGCGACGGCTCGACGGTGCGGGACTATGTCTATATCGACGACGCCGTCGACGCGCTCATGCGCGCCGCCCGCGCCGGGGATTCATCTTTCGCTCTCAACATCGGCAGTGGAGAAGGGCGTTCATTGAACGACATTATAGCCATCCTCGAGCAGCATCTGCAAAGACCCGTCAAGGTCGACCGGCGTCCGGCGCGCGCGTTCGACGCGCCCTTTTCTGTCCTCGACCCTTCGCGCGCCACGCGCGAAATTGGCTGGTCGACGCGGGTCCCGTTTGCCGAGGGGATCGCGCGAACGCTCAAGAGCCTGGCAGAGCGCGCGTGAAGGATCGCTCATGAGAATCGCGCTCTACGTTCACTGTTTTTTCCCGGCGCATTTTTATGGCACCGAGGCCTATGCTCTGACGCTCGCCAAGGAGCTGATCGCTTTAGGGGAGGAGCCTGTCGTCATTACCGCGACGCTCGCTGGCGAACCGGCGCAAAAACGGCTCATCGAGGAGCGGGTCTATGATGGCGTCCGCGTCATTTCGATCGACAAGAATCTTTTTCCGAACCGCAGCGTTCGCGACACCTATGAGCAACCCTCGCTTCGTAATCTGCATGAGCGTCTGCTGCGCAAGATCCAGCCCAACGTCGTTCACGTCTGTCACCTGATCAGCCACACGACGGCTCTGCTCGACGTCGCGCGCGCCATGGGGATTCCGGTATTTGCGACGCTCACGGACTTCTTCGGCTTTTGCTACAACAACCGGCTCGAGAATGCGCAGGGAGAACTCTGCGCGGGACCCGATGAAGCCCGCGCCAATTGCATCGCCTGTTTCCTCCAGCTCGTCGGCGCGCGTCCCGACGCGAAGCCGTTAACCCGCCTCGGCGCTGACCGGCGTTTGCGGCCGTTCGTGGCAAAAGGGCTCGCACGGCTCGGCCGGCGCGAGGAAAACCCATTCAGCATCAGCGGTTTTGAGCCGAACGACATTGTCGTGCGGCCCGATATTCTGCGCCGCGCGATGGGCGTCTATTGCGAAGCGATCGCGCCGACACTTTTCTTGAAGCGCGCTTATGAGGCCAATGCGTTTCCGGCGCCGATGCACATCAGTCATTTTGGTGTCGAGATTGATCGCAGTCCCAAGCCGGCGCGCGCGCGCGGGGACAGCGTCAGACTGGGATTCATCGGGCAATTATTTCCCCATAAGGGCGCGCATCTTTTGCTCGACTCCCTTCGTGCGAGCGGACGGCAAAATCTCTCGCTGCAGATCTGGGGTCCAGATGACCAGGACCCGGCCTATTACGCGACGCTGCGGCAAAAGGCCGAGGGACTCCCTGTTCGATTTCAGGGGACCTTGCCGCGCCAGGAACTCGCCGGCGCGCTGGCGGGCCTCGACTACCTCGTCATCCCTTCCACCTGGTACGAGAACAGCCCGCTCGTGTTGCTTCAGGCGCTCGCCACCCATACGCCCGTTATCATTTCCGATGTGCTGGGCATGACGGAATTTGTGCAGGACGGCCGCAATGGTTTCCATTTTTCACGGGGGGATGTCGCCAGTCTGACGGCGGTCTTGCACAAGGTCGCCGATGATCCGGAGCTTGCAGCCCGCCTCAGCGCTGCGACGTCTTACGATCGCGCGCCAGCGGATATGGCGAAAGATGTTCTCGCCATGTATCGCGCGCATGCGCTCGGCGGCGTCGATGCGGCGGAAGCCACGGCCGCGCCGATCGAAACGGAAGGTGCGGATCAATCCGGTTCAAATCCGGCGCAGCTCGGCGTCGAGGGACCGCTCGACTCCTGGCTGGCCTATAATGAGGGCGCTCTGCACATTGATTCCGCGGAGGCCTCGCATATCGCGCCTTTCCCGCCGCTTGCATTGATGACCGCGACCTCTGGACTAAGCCGCACGGAGGATTTCACCCGGCATGGCGTCGATATCATGCGCGCTCTCGCCGCAGCGAGCCCGGCGCCGCTGGCCTCCTATCGCGCCTGGCTCGATTTCGGCGTTGGCGCCGGGCGCGTGGCGCGGCTCTTCAAGGGCTATCGCGGCGTCTATGTCGGCGTGGACGTCGACCCTCACATGGTTGAATGGGTGCGCGGCAATCTGCCGTGGGTCAAGGCCCTGCAAACTGCGCCGCGTCAACCGCTTCCCTTCGCGGATCAACGTTTCGACGCGGTCGTCAGTATTTCCGTCTTCACCCATATGAATGACGAGGATCATCGTTTTTATCTCAATGAATTATGGCGGGTGACGCGCCCTGGCGCGATTTTGATGCTGACAGTCCATGGCGATCGGGCTATCCAGCGGGCCAGCGCCGAGTCGAATATTCTTGATCTCCTATGCATACCCGCCGATGCGCTCCAGGGCGCAGGCAAGGCTTTGGCGGAAGGCGATGGATTTCACTTCACGCGCCAGAGCGGGCACCTTACGTCCTCGCTTTATGATTACGGCGTCACTTTCGTGAACAGGCGATGGATCGACGCCGTCTGGACCAAATGGTTCGATATCGAGACTATCGTTCCCGGCGCCATTCATGACTTCCAGGACATCGTGGTGGCGCGACGCAGATAACCGCGCCGGAAAAATCACGCCTCCCGCTTCGCTATCACTCTCAGCTCGGTGAGAACGCGGGCGACGAGCGCCTCACGGGCGGCCTTGTCGAGACCAGTCGAACTTTCGGCGAGAGCGCGCACATACAGCGAAACTTCCTCTTGATGCGCGAAATAGTGAGGGCGCTGCCGGCCTATGACGACCGACATTTCATGAAGAGAGTTGGCCAGAGCCTCATTCGCCGTGAAGGCCGGGCGTCCTCCCGCCAGCGCCAGCGATCGCATCTCATATTCGAACACTGTTTGAGCCAGGCTGAGCCAGACCACGCGGTTCGTACATTGAGAATGAGCGAAGATATCCTGTTTGATGACGAGCGCCTCCTGAACGCCTAAGGTCGCGCGTTCGCCGCCCTGCGTCACGCCGCCGGGTTCCTGCCTGTGCCTGTTCAACGCCTCAGGGCGAAAGGCGATCTTGCCCTGTCGCAAGCACGCGAGATAGGCCCGCCAGTCGCCGCAATATCGAAAATCCTGGATTTGTCTGATGGCGTCAACGAGCGCCGTTCGTTTGAACACGGCCGAGCTGACATTCGGAATCGTGTTCTTGATCGCGAGCGTCGTCAGGATCTCGCTAGCTCCGCTCTCGACGTATCCGGTGAGCCATTTGAGCTCGTCGAGCGTGTCGGTATAAAATCTATAGCTTTGCGCCAGGATTTCCCCCCGTGTTCCGATCACCTCTGAATCGCTATAGGCGAGAACGACGTCGGGATCCGTGAAGCTTTCCGTCATGCGTTGCAAGAAGCGAGGATCTGACGAGTCGTCGCTCTCGGCGATCCAGACGAGATCGCATTTCGCCTGCGAAACGCCTTTCGCCCATTGTTTGAACGGCGAGCCGCTGTTGCGTGGATTGGTCAAGATAGCGAATGGGATTTTCGATCTGGCTTTCGAGGCTCGCGCAATGGCAAGGCTCTCGTCATCCGACGCATCGTCGAGGAAGATAATTTCATCAGGTGGAGACTGTTGGGCGAAAATCGACTTCAGCCGCTCGTCGAGATAGCGCGCGTGATTGTAATTCGGAATGATGACAGAGATCGTCGGCCTTGGTAGCGCGCAATAGCCCGTGCGGGTATGTAGAAGTTCAGTCCACTCAGCGGTTGAACGCGCGGTGTCAACGTCAAGTCGATAATAGGGAAGGTTGAGCGCCGCACATGTTTCCGGAAGCTGTGGAATGGCGTTTTCCGCCTCGATGACGAGTGCGCGCGGGTCGCGAAATTTCAATGCGCGCAGCAGGCGGTCCACGACGACGGCGTGGTCGAGTGAGGCGAACTCGGAACGTGAAAGATCAAGCGTTGCGCCGGCGGCCTGCGCAAAGCCCGGCGGCGCGTTCGTTAATATGTGGACATCGAGTTGCGGCAAGGTGTTGAGCGCGCGGCAAAGCTCGATGTTGCGCGCTCTGGCCGATGGCGAGGGAGCAAGATCGACGATGAGAACCCGAAAGGGCGCGTCAAATCGCTCGCTCCGCGAGCCTGGGTGGCGCCATGGGAACTGTTCAAAGGCCGCGACAGGCGAATCGGGCGGCGGCAGGAAGGCATGGCTGCTTCGCCATTGCTCGCGGCCGACCTCTGCATATTCGACCAATGCGTTTTCTGGCGTGACGAGCGGATCGGATGCCTTGGCGGCATAAAAGGCGGGATCGAAACGCTCATGCGGTTTGCGGCCTTCGGCGGCGCCAAAGGCGAGATAATGGGGCAGGGGCTCAAAACCTCCATCTCGAACGTCGGCATTCTTCATGCGATACCAGGATGCATCAAAGAGCGGCCCCGGGGAGCGTCCATCGCGTGAGCCGGATGCAACGAAATGAAGGAACGGATCGAACCCGGCCTCGCGGACGTCGGAATTTTGGGAGAGGTACCAGTCGCGGTCAAAGAGGAGCGTCGGCGAGACCCCGCGCGGCAGGCCATGGGCGATGAAATGGCCGAGGGGGGTCAGGCCGCGAAGATCGCCAGCGAGCTTGCGATAATAGGAGGATGAAAAATATGGGGACGGCTCGAATCCCTCGGCGGCGCCATATTTGATGTAATCGAGCAGAGGGTTCTGGTCTCTTTGGGTCGGCGCTCGGCTTCGACGATACCAGACTGGATCGAAGAGGATGTGTGGGCGCGCCCCCTGCCGCGCGCCTTCCAGCAGATAATGAACGAGGGGACTAAAGCCTCGGGCGACGCTCTCGGGGTATTCCGTTTTGTACCAGTTCGCGTCGAAAATGCGGCTGCGCGCAATCAGCAAGAGACTTGCAAGATGGGGCGCTGCCTTAAGATTCCCGATTTTCAGCGGCATAGGCATAAGGAGTCCAAGCAATTGACATTAACGATGTTATGCCTCCCGTCAGAGTTTCCGTCGACTTTCATGCCATTGTCCCATTTTGAGATGAAGCGTCGCATGGCGAATTTTATTGGATCAAGGGTTTGTTGTGACCTATTCGCTACACCCTCAGGATAAGAGTTGTCCGGCGAGCCTCGGGGATGGCACCGAGGCGGCAGGAATGATAACGCTGAGGCTAATATGGATGGGTCGTGAATGCGGAATGATTTCTTGAATGTCGCAGGCATTCTGCTTTCCGGCGCGGCGTTGCTTGCCCTGACCGGCTGTGGGACCCTTCTCAGCGGATCTGGTCCCAGTACGGATGACGTGATCGCTCAGTCCACGTCGCCCGGCGTGCAGCGCTATGAAATTGTCGACATCAATTCTTCAGTGCTCGATATATTGCGGCATCGCGGTCCGGATAGTTTCCTCACACATTTCGGGGATTACAGGCCCTCAGTCGAGCCAAAAATCGGCGTTGGCGACACGGTTTCCGTGACCATATGGGAAGCCGGCGCCGGCGGATTGTTTTCCGCGCCGCTCGTCAGCGACAGGTTCAGCACGGGCTCAAAAAGTTCGACGATACCGGATCAGATTGTAGGCCGCGACGGCTCCATCAGCGTTCCCTACGCTGGCCGGATCAAAGTAGCCGGACGCACGACGCAGGAGGTACAGGGCATCGTCGAACATGCGCTCGCGGGAAAAGCGATCGAGCCGCAGGTTCTGATCAATATGCCGAAGTCGGTCAGCAATAGCGTCACCGTTACGGGCGAAGTCGTCAATGGCGCGCGCGTGCCCTTGAGCGTCAGGGGCGACCGGGTCATGGACGTCATCGCGACCGCGGGCGGCATCAGGGCGCCGGTGAACGAGACCTATGTTCAACTTTCGAGAGGTCAGGAGACGGTTCGCGTCGCAATGAGCCGCGTCTCCTCGGATCCGAAGGAAAATATCTATTTGCGCCCCAACGACGTGCTGACGTTGATCCGGGACCCGCAAACCTTCATCGCTTATGGCGCGACGGGCAAGAACGCCGAGATCCCGTTCGATGCCGAAGGCATCAGTCTGTCTCAGGCTCTCGCCAAGGCCGGCGGACTTATGGATTTCCGTTCCGACCCCGCCGGCGTTTTCATATTCCGCTTCGAGCCCGAGAGCGTCGTCCGCGCGTTGGCTCCCGGCTCAACGCTCGCTGCACATAATCGGGTGACGCCGGTCGTCTACAGGCTGAACCTGCGCGATGCGGCGAGCCTCTTCATCGCCCAGGGCTTCCGCATCCAGAACAGAGACCTGCTCTATGTCTCGAACGCCCCGATCACGGACGCTGAGAAAGTCATGCAAATCGTGAGCATGATATCGAGCCCGGCGCTGACGGGGCTCAGCGCCTGCGCCTATATCAAGTGTTAGTGAGTGATCTCGCGCTCTGACGGCCGGTGCGCTCATGACTTGAAATGGTCGAGCAGACGGCGGCCATATTTCGTCTTGCCGAGCTTCATTGCGAGTTGCGCGAAATCATCCTTGCTGATCCATTCGTTGAGATAGGCAATCTCTTCCGGCGCCGAGATGAGCTGGCCCTGCCGGTGTTGAAGGACGCGAACGAACTCCGCCGCCTCCATCAGGGAATCATGTGTGCCGGCGTCGAACCAGGCAAAGCCTCGACCTAGCCTTTCGAGCTTCAACCGTTGTTGACCAATATAGAGATTGTTAAGGTCGGTGATTTCGAGTTCCCCTCGCGCCGAGGGACGCAGACTGTGGGCAAGATCGACGACGTCGGCGTCGTAGAAATAGATGCCGATCGCGGCCCAGTTGGACTTCGGCTGTTGCGGCTTCTCCTCGATCGATAGCACATCGCCCGTCTCGTTGAATTCGATAACGCCGTAGCGCTCCGGTTCGTCGACGGAATAGCCGAAGACGGTGGCGCATCCGCTCGAGGCGTTGGCGCGCTGCAACGTTTCCGACAGGCCGTGGCCATAGAGGAGATTGTCGCCGAGGATCAGACATGCAGGATCGCCATCGAGAAAATCCGCGCCGATGAGAAAGGCTTGCGCCAGTCCATCGGGAGACGCCTGGACCGCATAGTCGATGCGCAGGCCCCATTGGCTTCCATCACCGATAAGATGCCTGAACGCGGCTTGATCCTGCGGCGTTGAGATGATGAGAATGTCGCGGATTCCAGCCAGCATCAATGTCGACAGCGGATAATAGATCATCGGCTTGTCATAGACGGGCAGGAGTTGTTTTGACGTCACCAGCGTCAGCGGATGTAGGCGCGTCCCGGAACCGCCCGCCAGAATGATGCCTTTACGCATGACCAATCGCCTTTTTCCGCCGCCGCCCTTGAACCGTATGGCTCCCAAAGGAACCGTATGCTTTCTTTAAAAATTCAGGCTTCATCCGTCGCCGGTGAGCAGCTTGACGATCGCATCGGTTTCTTCGCTCCAGGAATGAGCGCTAAATCCAAAGCTACGCTCGAAAAGGCCGCAATCGAACACGGAATTGGCGGGACGGCGCGCAGGCGTTGGATAGTCCGCGCTCGTTATGGCGACGACGCCAGGACGCCGCCCTGTGATGGGCGCTTGCGTGTCTACGATGCGGTTCGCAAATCCGTGCCAGGTCGTCGCTCCGGCCCCTGCAAAATGATATATGCCATATAAATTGGCGTCGGAGGCGATCCGGGGCGCGATGCGCAAAATCGCATCGGCGATATCGCGCGTCGACGTCGGACATCCACGCTGATCGGCCACCACGCGCAGCTCGTCACGCTCCCTAGCCAGTCGCAGTATGGTCTTCAAAAAATTATTGCCGAATTCCCCATAGACCCAGGAAGTGCGCAAAATAATATGATGGTCTGTCGCTTCGCGAACGGCCGCTTCGCCCGCGGCCTTGGTGCGGCCATAGACGCCGAGCGGCGAGATCGGATCGCTTTCCACGTA
Source organism: Methylocella tundrae (assembly GCF_038024855.1). Lineage (NCBI taxonomy): Bacteria > Pseudomonadati > Pseudomonadota > Alphaproteobacteria > Hyphomicrobiales > Beijerinckiaceae > Methylocella > Methylocella tundrae. Next base: position 1,057,772 of record NZ_CP139089.1, on the reverse strand, counting down.
AGGAGCTGACTTCGCGCCATCGAAAACATAGTCGGTCGAGATGTGGATGAGCGGCGTTCGCTCTGCGGCGCAGACTCCTGCGATGATCCCCGGCCCGATCTCATTGCCGAGCCGCGCGGCCTCGATCTCTTTTTCGGCGAGGTCAACCTTGGTGTAGGCGGCGGCGTTGACGACGACGGTCGGTGTGGTTGCGTCAAGGGCGCGCGCGACGGCGCTGGCGTCGGCGATGTCAACCTCGGCGTGCGAGAACGCTCTGTGAGGAACCGCCTTGTTGGATGCGCTACGCTGAAGTTCCTGCCCGAGTTGTCCGCCGGCTCCCAATATGAGGATCACGCGACAACCCCGAGGCGTTCGCCACGATAGACGCCGGATCTGATGCGGTCCCACCAGGCGCGATTTTCAAGATACCATTCAACGGTCTGGCGCAATCCAGACTCGAAGGTTTCGCGCGGACGCCAGCCAAGCTCCACGGCGATCTTGCCCGGATCGATCGCATAGCGAAGATCGTGACCCGGACGATCCGTGACGAAAGTGATGAGCCCGGCGCGGCGTTCGATCGCAGGATCAGGGGCAAGCTCATCGACTAGCGCGCAGATCGCGTGGACTACGTCGAGGTTGCTCTTTTCATTATGTCCGCCGATGCAATAGGATTGACCGACTGCGCCTTGCGTCGCAACCGTCAGCAGCGCGCGCGCATGGTCCTCGACGAAGAGCCAATCGCGAATATTGGCGCCCGCGCCATAGACCGGCAAAGGCTTGCCTTCGAGCGCATTGATGATCGTCAGCGGGATCAGCTTTTCAGGGAAATGATAAGGGCCGTAGTTGTTCGAGCAATTGCTGATGATGGTCGGCAGCTGATAGGTGTGCCGCCACGCGTTGACGAGATGGTCGGAGGAAGCCTTCGAGGCGGAGTAGGGCGAGTTCGGACTATAGGCCGTCGTCTCGGCGAAAAAGCCCTCGTCGCCGAGCGAGCCGAAGACTTCATCGGTCGAGATATGATGAAAGCGAAATGCGCTTTGCTGCGGCTCCGTCAATGAGCGCCAGAAACCGAGCGCCGCCTGCAGCAGGGTGAAGGTTCCAACGACATTGGTTCGGATGAATTCGCCGGGCCCGTCGATCGAGCGGTCGACATGACTTTCGGCTGCGAGATGCATGACGATGTCGGGCCTGAAGGCGGCGAAAATCTCGTTCATGAGCGGGGCGTCGACGATGTCCGCACGGATGAAGGAATAGCGCGGATCGTCGGCAACGGGCGCAAGCGAATCGAGATTGCCGGCATAGGTCAGCTTGTCGACGACGAGCACGGAATGCGGCGTATGGCCGATGATCTCGCGCACAACCGCGGAGCCGATGAATCCGGCTCCACCGGTGACGAGAATGCGTCTGGCTGCGACAGTCATGGTGAGGCGGCCTCGTAGCGGAAGGGCGAAGCGAAAGCTTTGAAAGATCCGAGCTTCGCGTCCTTGTCCGAGAGGATCACGGAAGCCGGATCGATTGGCCAGTCGATGCTGAGGTCAGGGTCGTTCCAGATGAGCCCGCTGTCGCATTTCGGCGCATAGAAATCATCGACCTTATAGGCGACTTCGGCGTCGTCCTCCAGCGTGCAGAACGCATGCGCGAAGCCGCGCGGGATCAGGAGCTGTTCCCCGCCGCTGGCGGTCAGGGTTTCGCCGATCCAGCGCCCGAATGTGGGCGAGCCCTGACGCAGATCGACGGCGACGTCAAAAATGCTTCCGCGCAAGGCCCTGACGAGTTTCGTCTGCGCCGCGGGCGGCAGTTGAAAATGCAGGCCGCGGATGGTCCCAGCCTTCGCCGAGAAGGACTGGTTGTCCTGCACGAACTGGGCGCTGACGCCGGCTTCGGCAAGGCCGCGCTGGTTATAGGTTTCAACGAAGTAGCCGCGCGAATCGGCAAAGCGGCGCGGCTTCAACACGAGAACGCCGGGCAGAGCTGTTGTCTTGACTTCCATTCATCCCCCATAGCCGCGCCGGATGGTTTCCGCGATCATGGATCGTCTATTGGGCAGGTTTTGCGCTATTCGTCTACTGGTCGGCGCAAATGATCCGGCTGAAAAGCCTTGGGCGCCACGCCCGATCACGGCTTATCTCTTTGATTTGCGGCATCATCTTGTCGAAATATCGCAAGCCTCGTTTTAAGTGTGGCGGCCCGCGTTGACGGCGGCTTGCGAATGAGAAGCGTAATTTCGGGGGTTTTTGATCGCTTCTCTGATAAAAGCATTTGTGAAAACAATCCGATAAGGCGCAGGTGCGATTCTTTTGGAGCTATCATGCGCGGGAAGGAGGAAACGTGAGCGACGATCCTGGCCCCGGTAATCCTGCGCAGCAGGCGCTCAAATATGCGGTCGTCGCAGGCTCGCGGGGGCCCCGCCGCGATTTCAAGGTCACCGTCGGCCTGCGCGAGGGCTGGGACGCTGAGGGCCGCGTCTATGACATTTCGGAAGCGGTGCGGACGGCGCGCGGCTGGATGCGCCGGCGGGTCGAGGCGGGGCTGCCCGCGCTGTCAGGCATGTTCACCAGGGGCGAGGTGACCTACGCCTGGCCGCGGCCGGATGGCTCGGTCGGCTCGGACCGCGAGCCGGTGGCGATCTTCTCCGGGGAGGCGGTGCACGCCTATCTTGGCGGCCTGCTCGATGCGGAAATCGAAATAATGCTGAACGAACTCGCGGCCGAACTCGGCGCTGCGCTCGGTCAGGAGCGACTCTATGTGTCGTTTTGCGACCGCGCCTGGATTCTCGACGCGGGCGCGGAAGACTGACGGATCATGCGCCAAGGCGGAAGCCCGCGACGCGGCGACTACTCTCGTCCGTCGATGGCAAGATCGAAGGTGCTGAAGCCTTCTGCGTTCATCGGACGCTCAAGCACCTCGGGATGCCGCAGCGTTCGCACAGTGTCATTGTAGCCGGCCCGCCAGTGCTCCTCCATCGTCTGGCGGGAGAATTCATAGTCCTTGCAGGAACTCTCATATCGGCTCGCATGGTAGATGAGATGGACGATATTATAGACTTTCTCATCAGCCTCGTCTTCGAGCAGCTTCCATTCCGGATCGTTGCGGCGATCGCCGGGCAGCTGTTTCAGAAGGCCGTAGACGGCGCGGCGGAGCTGCTGTGATTTCCTGAACTGGTCTGTGCCTTGCCTGGTCCGGCTTGAGAAGCGGATCTCCTTCGCCCTGAGGTCGACCTCGGCGATGTCGCGCGGCATATCTCCCCGCGCGCTCCAGAGATCCACCTGGAAGGCGAGCGTGTCCGCGCGCGGCCGACTGTCGAGCACCCACTGCAGCGGCGTGTTCGAGACAATGCCGCCGTCCCAATAATACTCTCCCTCGATCTCGACCGGCGGAAAACCCGGCGGCAGCGCGCCGCTGGCGATAATGTGCTCGGGGCGTATCTCATGCGTCGTCGTATCGAAATAGGCGAAATTTCCAGTGCGCACATTGGTGGCGCCGACGCTGAGCCGCATCTCGCCCGCGTTGATCCGATCGAAGTCGACCAGGCGCTCGAGCGTCGCGCGGAGCGGCGTCACGTCATAAAAGCTTAAAGCTTCGAGCGCGCCGGGCGGATGCAAGAATGGCGGCAGGGCCCGCGGCTTGAAGAAATCGTTCGCGCCGGCAAGCATGATGCCGACTGCGCGAAGCTGATTGAGAGCGCTATGCACATAGTCGCCCTTCGGCTTGAAGGATTGCATGAAAGGGATGCTGAAGGGCGACGTCGTGATCTCCTCCCAGAACTGGCGCAGCCGCGCGACGCGCAACTCAGGCGCGTTTCCCGCGATCAAGGCCGAGTTCATCGAACCGATCGAGATTCCAGCCACCCAGTCGGGCTCAACATTGGCTTCCGACAGCGCCTCATAAACCCCGGCCTGGTAGGAGCCGAGCGCGCCGCCGCCTTGCAGCAACAGAGCGATGCGGTCGAATGGCGGGCGGTCCTTGGCGATGTGCGACTTCAGCTTCGGGGCGGGGATGGGCGGCATGGCGGCGCTCTTTTCATGGCGAATGGATGTGAGACAGAATGGCGCCTGCGCACCGGTGCGAATAGCGGCGGGCCGCTATCCGGGGATCGCCCGCCCAATGCTTCCTCACATTTAGCGTAAGCGTGGCTAAACTATCACAGCTTTGCCGTCCAAGGTGATGTTAGCTGTCGCAAACAATCAAACGCTGCAATCGGGCCGTTGTCCAGTGACTCACATCATCTGCGCCGCGGCGCGCCGCGACCGAAGGATGGCCACGCCCGCCGAGGCTGACATGGCCAAAGACGGCGCCCGCTCGCTCAATCGGGCGCTCCGCCGCGCGCTCGCAGCCGCATTGCTTCCCTGTTTGGCGGGCTGCGCCGTCGGGCCCGATTTCGGCCCTCCCGCGGCGCCCGTCGCCGATCACTATCTTGAGGCGCATAACCGCGCCATTGGGACAGGACGCCAAGACTACCGCGATTGGTGGAAGGTGTTTCACGATCCGGTGCTTAACCGGCTGATCGAGATCGCTTATGATCAAAATCTCACCTTGCTGAGCGCCGGAACGCGGGTGCTGCAGGCGCGGGCCGAACTCGGCGTCGCCATCGGCGAACTTTATCCGCAGCAGCAGCAGGGCGTTGGCCTCACAACCTACAACCGGCCGAGCCATGCCGACGCCGCCTCCGATCCGCAGTTGCAGCTGAATAATTTCTGGCAATCGCAGCTTGGCGCCAGGGCTGCGTGGGAGCTCGATTTCTGGGGCAAGTTCAGACGCGGCGTCGAATCGGCCGACGCCGCCTATCTCGCCACGGTCGCCAGCTATGACGACATTCTCGTGACCTTGCTCGGCGATGTCGCAAAGACCTATATCGGCATCCGTACGCTGGAAAAGCAGATCGCCATCGCAAGAGCCAATATCGTGCGCCAGAAGGAGGCGCTGCAGATCGCGCGAGACCGGTTCAGCGGGGGGACGGCGACCAAGCTAGACGTCTACCAGGCAGAGAACGTTCTCGGCCAGACCGAGGCGTCGATTCCGCAGCTGACAATGCAACTGCAGCATGGGCAAAACGCGTTGCGCGTCTTTTTGGGGATGACGCCGGAGCCGCTCGATCCCCTGCTGGCCCGATCGACGGGCAAAATACCCGTCGCTCCGGCGAAAATTTTCGTCGGCATACCGACGGATCTTCTCCGCCGCCGGCCGGACGTGCGCGCCGCCGAACTGAAGGCCGCCGCGCAGAGCGCGCAGATCGGCGTCGCGCAGTCGGAGCTCTATCCTGCGATCAGCCTCACCGGGCGGATCGGCGGCTCCGCCAGCACCATCAACGGCGCAAGGCTCAGCTCCATCTTCACGCCGGCGGGCCTTGCCTATTCCTTTGGTCCGTCGTTCCAATGGAACATCCTGAACTACGGCCAAATCACCAATAATGTGCGCTTGCAGGACGCCACCTTGCAGCAATATCTGGTCGATTATCAAAACACCGTGCTGAAAGCCCAGCAGGACGTCGAGAATGGCGTCTCCACCTATCTGCAATCAAAGATCGCGGTCGAAGCGCTCCGCCGCAGCGTCGCCGCGGCAAATGGCGCGCTCGGAATCTCCCTTCTGGAATATCAGCAAGGCACGCGCGATTACACCTCGGTGCTGACCTCCGAGCAGAACTTGCTGCAGGCGCAAAACGATCTCGTCATCGCCGAAGGAAACGTCCCGCTCGGCGTCACCATGGTCTATGAGGCGCTCGGCGGCGGCTGGCAGATTCGCGACGGCAATGATTTCGTGCCGCCCGCGACGAATGCGCAAATGCGGGCGCGCACCGATTGGGGCGACGTGCTGCCGCCCGCGGGCGCTCCGAAGCCCCCGCCGCCGGCGCTCGCCGCGCCGACGCCAGGCCTGCCCGGACCCGAAAACGAAGGCCCGACGGTGCGGGCGCCGGAATTTTAAGTCTTCAATTTGCAAAAGGGCGTTTCGCCATGAAGCCGAGGTCGATCGAAAATCAGCGCGCAAACCTTGGAAGCGAAGCGAGGGCCGGGTCAGCGCGCCGCATCGGCGCCTTGGGCGCGTTGCTCGCAGCCTGCTGCTGCTGGCACGCGCTGGCGCATGCGGCGACCAGCCAAAGCAGCAATTCCCAGCCGCCCGGCGCGTCTGCGGGGCCGGCCTATGCGGCGGGCGCGCCCGAAATTCCCGTCGTGCAGCCAAAAGTCCAATCGGTGACCGACTATGTCGAAGTCACGGGCACGGCCGCGTCTACCAATGTGGTGAAGCTTATCGCGCGCGTTGAAGGCTATCTCGATCAGATTCATTTCGCCGACGGCGCGATCGTCAAGAAAGGCGAACTCCTCTTCACGATTCAACAAGCTCAGTATAAGGCGCAGCTGCAGCAGGCGCAGGCTCAGCTGCTGTCGCAGCAGGCGGCTCTCGCTTATGCAAAGATCGAGGTCGTTCGCTACACGGCGCTGTTTCACAAGAACGCCGCGACCGCCACCGAAGTCGACAAATGGGTCTATCAGCAAAAGGCGGCGGAGGCTGGCATCCTCGGCGCGCAGGGCCAGATTGAAGTCGCTCAGCTTAATCTCGATTACACGGAAGTGCGGGCGCCGTTCGACGGATTGATGGGCAAGCATCTTGTCGACCCCGGCAACGTTGTCGGCGGCCCCGGTCAGCAGACGGCGCTGGCCGAGATCAACCAGCTTGATCCGATCTATGTGACTGCAACGTTGAGCGAACAGCAGGTTCTCGATATCCGCGCCAACCTCAATCAGCGCCGGCTTACGCCCGCCGAACTCCTCAAGATCCCGGTCGAGGTCGGTCTCGAAAATGGGACCGGCTTCCCCTATCATGGCTTCATCGAATTTGTCGCGCCACAATTCGATCCGACGACTGGCACGCTGCAGGTGCGCGGCATTTTGAAAAATCCCGACCGCAGCCTGCTGCCCGGCCTGTTCGTGCGCATGCGCCTGCCGAAGGGACGTGTGGCGCAGGGGGCCTTATTGGTTCCGGCCCGGGCCATTGGGGAAGACCAGGGCGGCCTCTATCTAATGTTGGTCAATAAAAATGACGTCGTTGAGCAACGTTATGTCAAGACGGCGCAGCAGGTCGGCGATCTGCGCGTCATCACCTCCGGCCTCAATCCCGACGATCGCATCGTCGTCGGGGATCTCTGGCGGGTCTCCCCCGGCCTCAAAGTCGTCCCCAAGCTGACGAGCATCGACGCTCAGTAGGACCTTAGGCCATGATATCGAAGTTTTTCATCGAGCATCCGGTCCTCGCCAATGTGCTGGCGATCGTCATTGTGCTGATTGGCGCCGTCGCCGTCTACACGCTGCCTGTGTCCGAATATCCGAATGTCGTTCCGCCCACCGTGCAGGTCACGACGCGCTATCCGGGAGCGAGCCCTCAGACGGTGATCGACACCGTCGCTTTGCCGATAGAATTGCAGGTCAATGGCGTCGACCGCATGCTCTATATGCAGTCGACCAGCGCCGCCGACGGCACCTATGTGCTGACGGTGACCTTCGACATCGGCACCGATCCCAACATCGACCAAGTGCTGGTGCAAAACCGCGTCAACAGCGCGATGGCGTCGCTGCCTCAGGCGGTGCAATCGCAAGGCGTTACGATCCAGAAAAAGAATACCGCGATCTTGCAGATCGTGACGCTGGATTCGCCGGATGGGCGCTATGACAGCCTGTTCATGAGCAATTATGCGACGATAAACCTCGTCAATGAGTTGTCGCGGCTGCCGGGCGTCGGCAACGTCACCGTGTTTGGCGCCAGCAATTACGCCATGCGCATCTGGCTCGATCCGGAAAAGCTCTATTCTTTCGGCTTGCAGCCGAAGGACGTCATCATGGCCGTGCGCGAGCAGAGCCAGGAAGTCGCCGCCGGCCAGGTCGGCATGCCGCCGGCGCCGAAAGATCAGCAATTCCAATACACGATTGACATCCAGTCGCGGTTGAACGATCCGGCCCAGTTCGGCGAAATCATCATCAAGGACCAGACCGCGCAGGGCGGCCGCCTCGTCCGGGTGAAGGACGTCGCCCGCGTCGACCTCGGCGCGCAAACCTATTCGCAGGATTTCAAGCTCAACGCCCGGCCCGGCGCAGGCGTCGCTATTTTTCAGACGCCCGAGGCCAATTCGATCGCCGTCGCGAAAGCGGTCAAGGCGAAAATGGAGCAGCTCTCGGCGCATTTCCCGCAGGGCCTGCGATACACCATCCCCTTTGACACCACGATCTTCGTTCAGGATTCGATCTCGGAAGTCTACACGACGCTCTACCAGGCCGGCATCCTGGTCCTCATCGTGATTCTCGTCTTTTTGCAGAATTTTCGCGCGACGCTTGTGCCGGCGACGACGGTTCCCGTCACCATCATCGGCGCTTTTGCCGGCATGGCGGCGCTCGGCTTCACCGTCAACCTTTCAACGCTGTTCGGCATCGTGCTCGCGATCGGCATCGTCGTCGACGACGCCATCGTCATCGTCGAGGGCGTCTCGAAATATATCGAGCGCGGCATGTCCGGCCATGACGCCGCGATCCGGGCGATGGACGAATTATTCGGACCCATTATCGGCATCACGCTGGTCCTGATGTCGGTGTTCATTCCAGCCGCTTTCATGCCGGGGCTCACCGGCAAAATGTTCGCTCAGTTCGCGCTGGTGATCGCCGCGACGGCCCTGATCAGCGCGATCAACGCGGCGACGTTGAAGCCGACGCAATGCGCCCTCTGGCTGCGTGAATCGACGCCGCCCGACCAGCGCAATTTTTTCTATCGGGGCTTTAATTTCGTCTACCAGAAGATGGAGAACGCCTATGCGGCCCTGATCGGCCGGATGGTGAGGCGCAGCGGACTGATGGTTCTGATCGCGATAGGTCTCGCGGGTCTTGGCTTTTGGGGCATCGCCCGCCTGCCGACGGCCTTCATCCCCAATGATGATCAGGGCTATGCCATGATCGCCGTGCAATTGCCGGACGGCGCCGCCCTGGGACGAACGACAGCCGCGCTCGCTCGCGCGACGGAGATCGCGAAGGCGACCCCGGGGGTTGAGAATGTGATCGCGATTTCAGGCGAATCCGTTCTCGACAATAATGCGACGCTCGCCAATGCCGGCGTCGAATATGTCATTTTCAAATCCTACGCCGAGCGCGAAAAAGCCAAGGGTCAAGACCTCATATCAATTCTGAAGCATATTCAGGGCGAACTCAACGGCCTGCCTGACGGAAGGGGAGTTGTGCTGGTGCCCCCGCCAATTCAAGGCATTGGTCAGGCAGGCGGATTCCAGATGCAGGTGGAACTGCTCGGGGGCAGCTTCAACTATACTCAATTGGATGAGTTGACTCAGCAGATCGTCAAATCAGCCTCCGCGAATCCTTCCCTCCAGCGCGTTCTGACGACGTTCCACCCGACCGCGCCGCACGTTGGCGTCAGCATCGACCGCGATCGGGCGCAAACACTGCGCGTTTCCGTCGGCGACGTTTTTTCAACGCTGAGCACCTTTTTGGGTTCGACCTTCGTCAATCAATTCAACAAGTTCGGCCTGACCTACCAGGTCTATGCGCAGGCCGACGCGAAATTCCGTCTGCAGCCGGAGGACATTCTCAATTTCTATGTTCGCAATACCGAACAGCAGATGGTGCCGATCAGCTCCGTCGCCTATCTCAATCACGAGGTGGCTCCGCCGCTGATCACGCTCTACAATCTGTTTCCGTCGGCGACGATCGTCGGCTCGCCGGCGCAGGGCTTCAGCTCCGGCCAATCAATGGCGACGATGGAGCAAATCGCCAAAACAACCTTGTCGAAGGACGCCGGTTTTGAATGGTCCGGCATGTCCTATCAGGAGAAGCTCGTCGGCAATCAGATCGTTTTTGTCTTCGGCCTCTCGATCCTTCTCGTCTATCTCGTCCTCGCTGGACAATATGAAAGCTGGATCCTGCCGCTCGCGGTTCTTTCCGCCGTGCCTCTCGCCTTGCTGGGCCCCGTCGTCGCCTTGACCAGTCTCGGAGTCGCCAACAATCTGTATACGCAGATCGGCCTGATGCTGCTGATCGCGCTGTCGGCGAAGAACGGCATTCTGATTGTCGAGGTGGCGAGGGAAGAGCGGGTCAAGGATGGCAAGCCGATTCTCGAAGCCGCGGTGGACGCGGCGCGGTTAAGGTTCCGCCCTATTCTCATGACGTCGTTTGCCTTCATTCTCGGGGTCGTGCCGCTCGTTACAGCGACGGGGGCGGGGGCGAACGCCCGCCGCTCGCTCGGCATCAGCGTGTTCAGCGGCATGATCGCATCGACCTGCCTTGCGGTGCTCTTCGTTCCGTCTTTCTTCACTCTCCTGCAAGGGTTCGAGGAGGGCCGCAAGGCGCGCAAGGCCAAGCCGGCGGTGCAGGCGCCGACGCCGGCCGAATGAAGGCGCTTTGGAAGCGGCGTCTTTGCGGCGAAACAGCGGGCGCGCGGCTTGCCCGGGGCGTTGGAAAATGAAGCGGTTTAGCTTGGATTATTCACTGAACGGCACAAATTATGGCTATGTGTCGCTTTGATCCTGAAGGGCCTGACGGCCATGATGATCAGCCGAAGGTAAGCCATGCGTCTGACAGCGATCATCGAGACGGCCCAATCGTCTGATTACGCGGAGATTGTCGGCTTCCTGCGCGCCGCCGAGGACGAGAAACTGTTGCCGCGTCCGGCGGACGACTATCGCCGCGCCATAGAATCCGGCCTTTTCTGCGTCGCGCGCAGCGAGGGGCGGCTCGTCGCGCTCGCCGGCGCCTTTGTGCTGAGCAAGGCTGAGCCGATCTTGATCGAAATGGGGAGCTGCTATGTCGCGCCAGCATTTCGCGGGTTCGGGCTACAAAAGCTTCTGGTCCGCGCGCGCATCGCCGCCGTTATTTCTCTCATTGACCCCGCGGCGCGCATCCTCACCGCCATCACGCCGCAAAATCTAGGCTCACGCGCGTCCATCCTGAAAGCCGGCTTCGAACCGCTGACAGAGGACCACCGGCTGCTGATGGAGCTCTGCGCCTATTGTGCGGCGCGCCCGGGCGAGGCCTCCGACCGGCTGTGTTGCTGTGATTTCTTCTATATCCCGCGCAGCCGCCAGCGCAGCGAGATCGCTGCGCTTTTGGAAGGCGGTCCGGTCACGGTTTCCCGCGCGAACGGCGATTCTTTATTGGTCACAATCGACATTGACGCCTTGCGGGGACTCCGCCGCGCTGCGCTCGAAGCATTTGCTGACGCGCGAGAACGGTCGGATCATGTCGGCGCCTAGCCGGGCGAGCGCTGCAAAGACGCCGCGGGCGGGGCTTGTGCGGCTTCGGAAGCGCGTTCGGGGCAGGCGGACATGAGCGCCGAGGAAGTCAATTTCGACGGGCTGGTCGGACCGACCCACAATTTTGGCGGCCTTTCGGAAGGAAACGTCAAATCGATCGAAAATCGCGGACGCGTGTCCAATCCGCGTGCGGCGGCCCTGCAAGGTCTGGAGAAAATGCGCCTTCTGATGGCGCTCGGCATCCCGCAGGCGGTTTTGCCTCCGCATGAACGGCCAGACACTGGCGTTTTACGGCAGATGGGCTTTTCAGGCTCGGACGCCGCCGTGCTGGAAGCGGCGTGGAAGGCCGATCCGGCGCTGGTCACAAACGTTTCCTCAGCGTCTGCGATGTGGGCCGCCAATGCGGCGACTGTTTCGCCGAGCGCGGACGCCGCCGATGGACGATTGCATGTGACGCCCGCCAATCTGGCGAGCAAATTCCATCGCTCGCTCGAGAGCGCTTTCACGGCCCATGTGTTCAAGACCATTTTCCTCGATTCCGCGCGTTTTGCCGTTCATGAACCGCTGCCGAAGGGGGGCCATTTCGGCGACGAAGGAGCAGCCAATCACATGCGGCTTGCGCCGTCTCACGGACAGGCGGGCGTCGAGATCTTTGTTTTTGGGCGCTCGGCTTTCGAGGACGGCTTTCGGCCGCGCCGCTTCGCGCCGCGGCAGTCGTTTGAAGCCTCAGAGGCGGTCGCGCGGCTGCACAAGCTCGAACCCAGGCGGACGCTGTTTATCCGGCAGGCGCAAAAGGCCATAGACGCCGGCGCCTTTCATAATGATGTCGTCGCGGTCTCCAACGGGCCGGTCATGCTGGCCCATGAGTTCGCGTTCGAGACAGGCAGCGCGGCCTTTGAGGCGATCGAAAAGGCCTGCTCCTTCGAGGCGTCTGTGATCGTTGTGCGCGAAGCGGAGGTGCCGCTCGAAGAAGCCATTCGATGCTACCTCTTCAACAGCCAGCTTGCGACGCGTCCAGGCGGCTCCGGGAGCATGGTTCTGATCCTCCCGGAAGAGGTGAAGTCGTCTCCAAAAGCGCTGGCCTTCGCAGAAAGGCTCGTATCCGGCCAAACCCCTATCGACCAGCTGATTTTTGCGGACATCCGGCAAAGCATGTGGAACGGAGGAGGGCCAGCCTGCCTTCGTCTGCGCGTTGTTTTGACGCAAGCAGAGCGCGACGCCCTCAAGGGGCGCGTCCTTTTGGATGAGTGTCTCGCCGGTCGGCTCGAAGACTGGGTGCGCCGCCATTATCGCGACCGTCTGACGGGCGCCGACCTTGGAGATCCCGCTTTGATCGAGGAAGGCCGCGCGGCGCTTGATGAACTGACCGGGATTTTAGACCTCGGCCCGATCTACGCTTTTCAAAGGCGGTAAGCGCACTGAAATCGGCGCGGCCAACGCAGTCTTGCGCGCATCGTCGAAACGAGAAGCGGGCCGGGCCATCGCGCGCGGACCCAGGCTGCTTCATCAGGACTTCAGGAGAGTATGATAACTATCTCTCCTGACGCCGGAACTGCCTATTTCCAGGGCGTGATCGGAGGCACTTTTATGCCTGGCGGAGGAGCTGCGTCCACCGTGCCGAAGTCGGCGGGACCAACGATTTCCAGATATTCCATATCCGGCGAATAATCGAAGAGATAATGCGTAATGCCTGGCCGCTGATGGACGCAATCGCCCGCCTGGACAAAGGTTTCCTTATCTTCATACATGAAGCGCGCCCATCCCTTGGTCATCAGCACGATCTGGAAGTCTGCGATGTGCCGATGCCAGCCGGTGCCTTCTTCCGGCGGATTTTTGGCGCGGACGAGATGGGCGATCACCTTTCCATTGGTCGCGTCGGCGATTCCGAGATCTCGATACTCGAAGAAATCGCGTAGCCCATCCCCATGGAATTGCGTGTCGCCCTCTTTGACATGAGAAAACTTGGTCGGGGCCGGCTCCTCAGCGTCAGCAGGCTTTTTGAGATCGACAACGCTCATGATTTTATCTCCTTCATAAAGCGAATGGGATCGCAGTTTGCTTCTAAGCGCGTTCTACAAGCGAAAAACGTGACAGTTGGCTGTCGCCGTGTGACGTCCTTCGTGGCGAGGAAAACGCGCCGTGCTTCGGGTCATCGCTTTCGCGCCACGGCGGCGGATCCGCATCTTTCCGCCGAGCCCGGACGCGATTTCTTCGCGCGCGCCCGCTTCCAGGCGGGACAACCGGCCGCCGATGAGAATAGAGGCGGCAGATGAAAGTGCAACCACGGCCGTTCGCGATCGCTCCTTCGGTGCCTGTGTGCACAAAACTTAGCTCTTGCGCCCAATATGAATGCGACGGGAAATGTGACGCCGCCGATTGTCGGAGCGCCGGCCGCAACGCTGCAATCCCTCCGCTCAAAACTCGACTTCGAGCTCTTCAAGATCGTCGGGCTCCGTTTTTGCCGCCTCGATCCATTCTTCCAGTTCCGGCATCGCTCTAATCGTTTTGCAATAAGCCGCGCTCTGCGCGTCGACCTTGACGTGATAGGTCAAAAGCCTTGTCACGACGGGGGCGTACATCGCATCGGCGATGGACCGCTCTCCGAGGAGGAAGGGGCCGCCGTAAAGATCGAGATGTTCGCGCCATATCGCGGTGACGCGGTCGATATCCGCCTGCGCGCGCGCCCATACCTTAAAATTGGGGAAATCTCCTTTGAGATTCATCGGCAAGGCCGCGCGCATCGGGCCGAAGCCGGAATGCATTTCCCCGCTGATCGAACGGCAACGCGTACGTCGCTCCAAATCGGTTGGAAGTAATTGCGCTTCAGGCTTGATTTCGTGGAGATATTCCCCAATGGCGAGCGTGTCCCATATCTTCAGGCCATTGTGCGTCAAATTCGGAATGAGGAAAGAGGACGACAGGAGGAGGAGTTCCGCTCGCATGGCCGGGTCGTCCGGCGAAATGACCTTTTCGACGAAAGGCAGGCCGGAAAACCTGGTCATCAACCACCCCCGGAGCGACCACGAGGAATAGTTCTTGCTGCTGATGGTGAGAATGGCCTCGCTCAATGAACACCTCTTCAACCGTGGACGGAAACCGTGGACTTGGGTTCTCTTGCGTATCTCGAAAAGACTGCATAGCCTTGACCTTAAGGCCCGAGCATATTGCATGCCGCGCGCCGTCGATAAATTTCTCCCCGATGGTGTATATTTCTCCAGATTTGGTGCGACTCAATGATGTACGAAGCCTATGGAGCCCAGGCTAGCATCCTCGACTTTTTCCGGCCCATAGCGGCGGCGGCTGGGGCGCTCATGCGGCAGCCCATGCCATTTTTCGGGCAGCATTTTTCCGTCCGTAAATTTGCTGGCGTGCTCGAAACCTTCGCGAACCTCGCGATCACGCATTCGCGTCTTCCCTTCGATGTCACAGAAGTCTCCGACGGCGGCCGCGTTGTGCCGGTGACGGAAGAAGTGGTTGCCTCGACGCCCTTCGCATCGCTGTTGCGCTTCAGAAAGGACGTGGACGCTCCGCAACCGCGCGTTTTGATCGTCGCTCCAATGTCGGGCCATTTCGCCACTTTGCTGAAGGCGACGGTGAAGACCATGCTGGCGCATCACGACGTGTATATTACGGACTGGCACAATATCCGCGATGTGCCGCTCGCGGCCGGCGAATTCGGCTTCGACACTTACGTCGATCATGTCATCGAATTCTTGCAGGTCATGGGGCCGGGCTCCCATGTGGTTGCTGTCTGCCAGCCCTGCGTCGCGGTGCTCGCCGCGGTCTCCATCATGGCCGAGAACGGCGATGCGGCGCAGCCGCGCAGCATGACTCTCATGGCGGGGCCGATCGATACGCGCGTCAATCCGACGAAGGTCAATGAACTCGCCAAGACGAAGCCGATCGAATGGTTTGAAAAGAATCTGATCGCCGATGTGCCTGTGGCTTATAAGGGCGCGCGCCGCAAGGTTTATCCGGGCTTCATGCAGCTTGCCGCCTTCGTCAGCATGAATCCCGACCGCCATATGCAGTCTTTCAAGGATATGGCGCAGGCGCACGCCGATAATGACATGACCAAGTTTCAGTTCATAAAATCATTCTACGAGGAATATTTCGCCGTTATGGATTTGCCAGCCGAATTCTACCTGCCGACTGTACAGATGGTTTTTCAGGATCATCTGCTGCCGCTCGGCAAGCTCAGGGTGCATGACCGCGCAGTGAAGCCGGCCGCCATCCGGCGCACCGCTTTGCTCACCATAGAAGGCGAGCGTGACGATATCTGCGGCCTCGGCCAGACGCTCGCCGCGCAAGACCTTTGCACGGGTCTGCGGCAATATATGAAGTCGCATCACGTGCAGACGGGCGTTGGGCATTACGGCACATTCAGCGGCCGCCGCTGGACGAATGAAATCTATCCGAAACTGCGCGACGTCATCGAGATGACGAACAACTGAGGGGTGGACGCGCAACGCGATCCGCCTCCTCAAAGCGCTCCTGATCGGCTCAGAGGCGGGCGAGCAGCTCAGTTTTTTTGGCGGCGAACTCCTCCTCGCTGAGGATGTTCTTCTGGCGAAGATCCGCGAGGCGTTCGATCGTTGCAAATATGTCGGCGGACGCGGGCGCGGGCGGCGGCGCCTGATTGATCCGGGATTCGACCGGCGTGAAGGAAGCGCTTGGCGGCGGCGGCGCGGAAGGTTTCGCGCTTTGCTCGGGTGAAGCCACCGGCAAGTCGCTGAGGCGAACGACGCCATACTGGCTGGTGAAAGTCAGCGTCTGGTCGCCGCCTTGCTGCTGCGAAACGCCCGAGATGTTGTGATCCCCGGAATCAAAGATGGTGATGCGATCGGCTTGCTTGATCGCCAAGCGATGAGCGTTCGGAAAATAGGCGTATTGCAAATCGTTTTGGCTCCCCGATGAAGAGGCCGCGCCGAGCCCCTCGGGCCACCAGTTTCTGCCGAAGCCTTGCGCGAACAGGCTGACGCGGGCGCCGGAGACATTATAATTTTGGGATTGCCAGGAGCTGGAAGAATTCGAGGCCGAATCCTTTTCCGGGTGGACGAAGATATGCCGGTGATGCAGCACGCCGGCGAGCTCATCGCACAGCGCGGCGACGCGCTGTTTCAGGCCTTGATTAAACATATCGCCGATCATGATCATGCCGCCCTGAGACCATTGTCCCATGCCGCCGAGTTCCGGATGATTGAACTGCGCCTGCGCGCCGTTTCCGAGCGCCAGCGCGTGAAAGAGGCTCATGACCGCCTCGCTGCTGAAGCCGCCGCGGCTGGCGATGTCGTCGATGATCCGTTGGCCCTCGGGGGTCAGCCCCTGCATCTTCGCCTCTCCAATTGTCTGAGGAATTTTGACGCGCTAACGCGGCGGCAAGCCGGCGCCGGCTTGCCCGCGAAATCCTAGCACATCGCGCGTTCAAGATTACAACATCTATGTCCGGG
Organism: Methylocella tundrae; assembly: GCF_038024855.1. Lineage (NCBI taxonomy): Bacteria > Pseudomonadati > Pseudomonadota > Alphaproteobacteria > Hyphomicrobiales > Beijerinckiaceae > Methylocella > Methylocella tundrae. The sequence goes on along the minus strand of NZ_CP139089.1, from coordinate 1,041,110 downwards.
AGCCACCTCACTCGCAGACGTTAAGGAAGTCCAGCGCTAGAGTCGGCGCACGCCGGAGCGATGACGCGGCGGTAGAGGCGCCAGGTAGCGTGCCCGAGGATTGGCGTCACGATCGCGAGGCCGACAAGAAGCATCAGAACGCCAAGGGCGAGTGCGACAGCGACGATCAATCCCCAAAGCGCCATGACCAAAGGATTGATCAGAACAGCTTTGACGGAGGTCCAGATCGCAACCGCGGCGCCGACGTCGCGGTCCAGCATGAGCGGGAAAGAGATAACGCCGATGCTGAACGCGACGACGGCGTAGATGAAGCCTATTCCGCCCCCGAGCAAGAGAAGTCTGTGGCCCATTTGCGTCGCAACGAGCGCGTGCAGAAAATGGCTGTAGGATTGCGGCGCCCAGACGCCGAATGATGACTGATACAGCGCCTGCGCCGTCGTCAGCCACAAGAGAAAAATCACCATCAAGACGAAGCCCACCGCGAGGATCGACGGCATGGCTGGTGAACGCAACACGTCGAAGGCGTCGCGCCATCCGTGCGAAAGCCCCAGTTCGCGATTGCGGCTTACCTGATAAAGTCCGATGGCGACGAAGGGCCCGATCAGCGCGTAGCCGGAAAGAATGGGGAAGAGCAGGGGAAGCGCGTTGTCGCCCGACGTCGAGGGATAAAGCAGAACGCCGATCACGAGGTAAATAAGCGCCAGAAACAAGAGATGGGACGGCATCGCGCGAAAGTCATCGAAGCCCGCAGCCAGGGCATGTCCAATATCGGCGATTCGGATCTTTCGGACGACGGGATAGACGGGGGTTTCGGCGCTCCCCGCGATGACGTGAAAATGTGTCATGGGCGTTCCCTTCGCTGCTTCATCGTCGCCTTCAACGTTTCGCGACGCGTCGAAGCAATGTCAGATTCCGGCGTTCGCCGGTCGTCGGGCTGGTCAAGAGAACGCGTTGGCGCCGCGGTTTGTTCCGGAACTATCGGGCTTCAATCAAGGGCTCGCCGTTTGAGCATAATCTGAACAATTTCAGCGTGGCCGCCGCTGCGGCTTCTTAGCGCGGAATGGAATTGACGAGGCTCGCCGTAGGGCTAATGTACCGCGCGTCGGGCGCGCGCTTGATGAGACGCTCCTGGTACGGAAACGGCCGGCGCCGCCGCCCCGAGGTGGCAAGACGGGCGCAGGCAACGTCGTCCAGCTGTCTCATGGGAGCGTTAGGCTTCGGACCATTAAGCTTTTTCGAGGCGCGTCGAGCGCGGCGGCAAGCGAGCGGTTATGACTGCGCCACATTGTGGAGGAATGGCATGTTTGACGCAAAGCAGCTTTTGGACATGCTCGCCGGCGGGCGGCTCGGTCAAGGCGGAGACGCCGCCGTGGCCAGCGTGAATGACGCGATCGAGCGCGGCAAGTCCGCGGCAAGCGACGCCGCCTCCGTCGCCATGGATGCAACGACACAGGCGGCCAACCAGACGGCTTCAACCCTTTCGAGCGTTCTCGGCCAGGCTGAAGCCCAACTTCAGGGCACGCAGGCGGCCGAATATGTCGGAAAAGCCAAAACGCTTGTCGAACAAAATCCCGTCGGCACGCTGGCGACGCTTGGCGGATTGGCGGCGCTCATGCTCGGCACGCAAGGCGGCCGGGCGGCCACGGGCGGTCTTGTCAAGCTTGGCGGGCTCGCCGCGATCGGCGGCATCGCCTACAAGGCGTTGCGCAATTATCAGGAGGGCAAGCCGCTTACGCAGGGCGTGCCCGGCCTCGAGCAATTGACCGCGGCCCCGGAAGAAACGGCTTTCGGCGCGGGGGCGCACACCCATGACACGGCTCTGCTTCTGGTGCGTACGATGGTCGCGACGGCCGCCGCCGATGGCGATGTCGACGCCGGACAGCGGGCGCAGATCGTCGGAGAATTGAAAAACGGTGGTCTCGACGCCGAGGCAGTGCAGTTTCTGGAAAATGAAATTCATCATCCGGCGAGCGCCGCTGATATCGCGGCTGCTGTCGGGTCCTCGAAGGAGCTGGCGCTTCAGACCTACGCCGCCGCCCAGCTCGTCGCCCGCAGCGCCCCCGAAAAGGCGTTCCTTCAATCCCTCGCTCAGGCCTTGGCGCTGGATCCGGCGCTGATCGCTCACATCGACGCGACCGCGACGGCCCTCGCGCCGCCTGCGAAGTAAACCACCGGCATTCGGCGCCGGGCGGTAGCCATTCCGCTTCGAAGGATGCGGAACGGGGAGCGCCCGGCAGCGTTTATGTTGGCTTATGAGATCGACTCGGAAGCAGTTGGAGACTCCTCGAATGGCTACTTCAAGCAAGGCGGCGCGCGCCGACGACACAACCATCGCGGCCCTCGGCACCCCTTCGGATTTGGGCGGGAACGCCACGGCGGCGATCGCAGCCGAAATCAACAAGCTCGCCGCAGACGCGTTCGCGCTTTACGTAAAAACAAAGAATTTCCACTGGCACATGAGCGGACCCCATTTCCGCGACTATCATCTGCTGCTTGACGAACAAGGCGCACAGATTTTTGCGACGATCGATCCATTGGCTGAGCGCTCGCGCAAGCTCGGTCAGCCGACACTGCGCTCCATCGGCGATATAGCCAAACTTTCCCGCATCAAGGACAATGACGCGGAGTTTGTGTCGCCAGCCGATATGCTTGAAGAACTAGTCAGCGATAACAAAGCCTTTACTGCTTCGCTTCGTGCAGCGCATGAAGTTGCATCAAGCCATAATGATTCCGCGACGACGAGCATTCTTGAAGTTTATCTCGACGAATCGGAACGGCGCACCTGGTTCCTTTTCGAAGCGAGCCGCGGCGCCGATCGCACCGGCCACTGACGTTTGAGACAACCCTGAAAAAAGGCCGGCCGAAACGCCGGCCTTTCTTTTATGGTTTCAAAGAAGCGTATGAGCGGAACATGCGAATCGGGATTGATCTCGGCGGCACAAAAATCGAAGTCATAGCCCTCGACGCTTCGGGCGCGGTCCTTTTGCGCCATCGCACGCCGACACCCGCCGGCGACTATGACGGGACCCTCGCCGCCATCAGGGCGCTGGTGGATCTCGTTGAGGCAAAGACAGGGCGGAGGGGAAGCGTCGGCGTCGCAACGCCCGGCGCGCTTTCCCTGAGGACGGGCCTCATCAAAAACGCAAACAGCACTGTCCTCAATGGCAGGCCGCTGGACCGCGACCTGGCGGACTGCCTCGGACGGCCGGCGCGGATCGAAAACGACGCCAATTGCTTCGCCCTGTCGGAAGCCGCTGACGGCGCGGGCGCTGGCGCCCGCACAGTCTTTGGCGTCATACTTGGAACCGGCGTTGGCGGCGGCCTTATCGTCGATGGGCGGCTTGTTTCCGGACGTCATCACATCGCGGGCGAGTGGGGCCATAACCCGCTGCCCTGGCCAACCGACACCGAACGGCCGGGACCCGCCTGTTATTGCGGCAAGTCCGGCTGTATCGAGACATTTCTGTCTGGCCCCGCCTTCACGCGGGAATTTTTGAACCATTCAGGCCGCGATCTCAGCCCGGGAGCGATCGCTGAAGCCGCCAGCGGGGGGGACGCGGCGGCGGCATCCTGCCTCGCCCTTTATCGGGACCGTCTTGCGCGCGGGCTGGCCTCTGTCGTCAACGTGATCGATCCCGATGTCATCGTCCTCGGCGGGGGGCTTTCCAACATCGCCGCGCTCTATGAGGGCTTGCCTGCTGTGATCGCGCTCTACGCATTCTCAGACGGCGTGGATACGCCGGTCCGGCGCGCCGCGCATGGCGATTCGAGCGGCGTTCGCGGCGCGGCCTGGCTCTGGCCCGCCGGTTCGGATTGACCGCGCCAGGCATTGAACGGGCGCCGAGCAGTGTATAGCGCGCCTTCACGCCGCCAATCAGGGCTGATTCTTTTGTGAGCCGAATCATAGGCGGCTGTAAATGCGCCCGTTTTGCTGATCGGTATCACGCCTTAAAAGAAAGGCTTAAAGAGCGAAATGCGATTCCGCTTAAACGCGTTCCGCGCATGGGAATGGTGGAGCCAGACGGAATCGAACCGACGACCTCTTCAATGCCATTGAAGCGCTCTCCCAACTGAGCTATGGCCCCACTTTTCAATTTCTCATGATCCGGTTGGGCCGGACCATCGGCGCGGCCTCAAACCGCGCCGCCGCCTCGAACATTTGGCGGGGAGGGCCGCTGTATAGCCGCATCCCCGGCGCCGCACAAGCCGAAAGATCACGGTTCTTCGTCATCCTCGTGGACGTCGTCGATGAGATCAACGACGTCATCGCCATCTTCTTCCTCCTCTTCGAGGAATGTGTCGTCGGCGACTTCGATTTCGACATCCTCGTCAACGACGACGGCGAGCTTCTCGGCGTCGGCGTCGGCGTCCTCGAGAGAGACGAGTTCGACGGCGCCCCCGGGCTCTTGATCGTCGTCGTCCGCCGCGGCGGCCCTATGGGCTGCGCGCGACAAAGGCGCAGCCTGAAAAATCGTGCCGCATTTTGGGCATGTAATCGGACTTTTGTTAAGATCGAAAAATCTGGTGCCACAATTCTGACATTGATGTTTATTGCCAAGTTCTGGTTTTGCCACGGACCTACCTCTTGAAGGGACAGCAGCTGTTGGGCACAGGACGCCGTCGCAACTTTTGGTCCGGTTAGTGATCGAGCGCCCGCATGTCAAATGGAAGTTGAGCTTTGGGCTTGGCTTTGATGACAAAGCGCGGCGTAGCGTGCTACCAGCCAAAACGCGATGGCAAATTGATTGGAATGCTTTTTTCCTTGTACAACGATCCAGCACAAGAGGTTTTGATGGAGGTTTCGGCGCAACGCCTGACGGCGCGTAAGGGCGGGCCGTTGCGTGGCCGGATCAAGCCGCCGGGCGACAAATCGATTTCGCACCGGGCGCTGATCCTCGGTCTTCTCAGCGTCGGCGAAACCGCCATCGAGGGGCTGCTTGAAGGCGATGACGTTCTCCATACCGCCGATGTCTGCCGCGAGCTTGGCGCCGACGTCGTGCGGACGGGAGAGGGATGCTGGCGCGTGCGCGGCTGCGGCGTCGGCTCGCTCCTCGCCCCGCGTAAAACCCTCGACTTCGGTAATTCGGGCACGGGCATGCGTCTGATGATGGGCGTCGTCGGCGGGCACGGGATCACCGCCTCTTTCGACGGCGATGCGTCGCTGCGCAAGCGGCCGATGCGGCGCATCCTCGATCCGCTGCTTCTGATGGGGGCCGAGGTTCTGAAGCAGGCCGAGGGAGGCAGGTGCCCGCTCGTGCTGAAAGGGGCGAGCGAGCCGATTCCGATCGAATACCGGACGCCGGTCGCCTCGGCCCAGATCAAATCCGCGGTCTTGCTCGCCGGCCTGAATTCGCCTGGCCTCACGGTGGTGATCGAGCCGGAGGCGAGCCGGGATCATACCGAAAGGATGCTGAAATATTTTGGCGCTGGGATCGAAGTCGAATCTTTTGGCGAAAACGGCCGGAAAATTTCGCTTGAGGGCAGGCCGGAGCTGCGCCCGGCGCCGATCGCGGTGCCGGGCGATCCATCTTCCGCGGCGTTCGTGCTGGTCGCCGCCACAATCGTTCCGGGGTCCGACGTCATTATCGAATCGATGATGATGAATCCTTTGCGCACCGGGCTGCTGACGACTTTGCTCGAAATGGGCGCCGATGTCGAAATCAATGACCGTCGCGAGGAGGGCGGCGAAGAAGTGGCCGATCTGCGCGTCAGGGCCGCCGAACTCCGCGGCGTCGACGTGCCTGCCGGCCGCGCGCCGAGCATGATCGACGAATATCCGATCCTCGCCGTCGCCGCGGCGTTCGCCCACGGCCAGACGCGGATGCGCGGCCTCAACGAATTGCGAGTGAAGGAATCCGATCGTCTGGAGGCGGTCGCGGCTGGCCTCCGCGCAGCCGGGATCGAGCCCCGGATCATCGGCGATGATCTTATCGTCGAAGGGCGCGGCGGCGACGTTCCGGGCGGCGGCCTTGTCGCGACGCATCTCGACCATCGCATCGCCATGAGCTTTCTTTGCCTCGGGCTCGCCTCTCGCCAGCCGGTCGAAATCGATGACGCCAGCATGATTGCAACGAGTTTTCCAACCTTCAGGCCCCAGATGGAGCGTCTTGGAGCGCAATTCGCATGATCATCGCGATTGATGGTCCGGCAGCCTCGGGCAAGGGCACACTGGCGCGCCGGCTCGCCGGGCATCTCAAGCTGCCTCACCTCGACACGGGCCTTCTTTATCGCGCCACCGCGCGTGCGCTCATCGAACACGGCCACGACCTCGCCGACCGCGCCGCCGCGGTCTCGGCCGCGCGCAGCCTCGCCCTGACTGATTTCGACGAAACGCTGCTGCGCGGCCGCGAGATGGCCGAGGCGGCGTCCGTCGTCGCCGCCATTCCCGAGGTGAGGGCCGCGCTCATCGATATGCAGCGCAGCTTCGCGCGCCGTCCGGGCGGGGCTGTGCTCGATGGCCGCGACATAGGCACCGTGATCTGTCCAGAAGCAGACTGTAAAATCTTCGTCACCGCAAGCGACGAAGCGAGAGCGACGCGGCGAGCGCTGGAGTTGCGGGGGCGGGGCGAAAAAGTCGACTACGCCGCCGTAGTGGAGGACATTCGCAAGCGCGACGAGCGCGACAGCAGCCGCTCCACGGCTCCCCTGAAGCCGGCAACGGACGCCGTCATGCTCGACACCACCAAGCTCGACGTCGAGGCGGCCTTCCGGGCCGCGCTGGCGATCGTCGAGACGACTCCGGAGCAACAGCTGACCAGCCAGACCATCGCCTCGACGTAATTTCTCATTGTTGCCAGCTTTCAGTCATATTACGCGATGCTTTCGCTTCTTGAATGAATCGATTTGAGCGAAGTTGTTTGGCAGTGAATTTTTTTGCAACGGGCCGTGACGCAAGGCGCCTTTGGCCACCTTGCCCGGCCGCCTCCATATTTGGCGAGCGCGGCGTTTCGGCGGCGCCAAAAATGCTCTAGGGATGACAATTCAGTTTTTAAGGGCAGTTTTGACGCATGGAGTTGACGCCCGAGCTTCTCGACCCCGACGACCGAGAGCGAAAATCGCGCGCCGCCAACGCAGGGGCCGGCCGTCCGCGCAGCGATGATTTTGCCGCCTCTGAGGCGCTGGACGCGGACTGGAAAAACCTCGAGGCCGCGCGCGCCCGCTCGCGTCCTTACGAGCTTTGCGCTCCCGATAGAACAGCGCTGAGCGACTGTGGCCCGCCAGCGGCGCCCGTCGATCTGCCCCGCGCGGATGATCCTGAAGCGCGCTCCAATCTGGTCATCGAAGAACAAGAGCGGATTTTTGAGCCGCGATTTGGCCCGACCCCACTCGAGCGCGGCTTGCTATGGCTCCTCGCCGCGTCTTTGGCGGCGCATATGTGCCTGTTCTTGTTGTTTGCCTGGTTCAGCCCGAAATCGACCGCGGCTCAGCAGGTCAAGGAAACGCCCGTCGAGGTTGTCGTTGAGAAACCTCCGGAGCCGTCCAAGGCAACGGAAAACGCCCTGGGCTCGAAGGTGGAAAACACGTCCGAGGCCAAGGCTGCCGATTCGAAAGCATCTGATTTGCAGGTGGCGCAACAAAAGGCTGCGGAGCAAAAGGCTGCCGAGGAGAAGGCTGCTGAGCAAAAGGCCGTTGAGCAGAAGGCTGCCGAACAGAAGGCTGCGGAGGAGAAGGCTGCCGAGGAGAAGGCTGCCGAACAGAAGGCTGCCGAGGAGAAGGTTGCGGAGCAAAAGGCCGCCGAGCAAAAGGCCGCCGAGGAGAAGGCTGCCGAACAGAAGGCTGCGGAGCAGAAGGTCGCCGAGGAGAAGGCTGCGGAGCAAAAGGCGGCTGAACAGAAGCGCGTCGACAAAAAGGCGTCAGCCCAGGCGAAAGGGCGATCTCCTTCCTCGACGGCTACGGGGCAGAAGACGCCTTCCGGCAAAAGCGCGACAAAGGCGGCAGCCGCCAAACCAGCGCCGGCAACGAGCGCGGTCAATCAATCCGGCGCCTCTGGCAGCCGCTTTGGGACGCAGGCAGGACTGCAGCTGCCATTCGACAACGGACCCGATATTTTCCGCGCGGTCGCCGTCCCCTTGCCGACGGAAGGCGGCGACGAGCTGCTGAGTTACAAGGAGATCGTTTTCGGTCTTCTGGAACGCGCCAAGCAATATCCGCAGAGCGCGCGCGAGCGGGGCGCGCATGGCAGCGCCGTCGTGTCTTTTACGCTCAACGACGCGGGTGACCTCACTAATGTCTCGCTGTTGCAATCAAGCGGCGAGACGGATCTCGACATCGAAAGCCTCGCCCTTGTCTCCAGGGCGGCGCCTTTTCCAAGGCCTCCATTGGGGGCGCAGCGTAGCTTCGCGGCGGAGATTACGTTTGGGCTTGAAAGGAACGATTGAGCTTGGAAGTAGGCTATCGCGTTTACGCCTCGGCCCTTGAGCGCAAAGAAAACGCTGCGATACGCCGGCTTGCGAGCCGCTGGAATCAGACAGTCTCAACGTAAATCGCCGCATTCCCGCGAAAATGCTGAAGAGCATATTTGGTCGGAGTGAGAGGATTCGAACCTCCGACCCCCTCGTCCCGAACGAGGTGCGCTACCAGGCTGCGCTACACTCCGACGTAAGGCCAACGAGAGGTTGGCCGCTTCTGGTGGAGGTCTTATAGCGGCGTCGTCCCCTGCGGGCAAGGGCCGGACGCCGTCTTAATTTGCCTTTCCCCCGACTCGTTCCTTATTGGAAAGGAAGCGCGACAAAGCGCATTTCGCCCTGTCCATTGGCGACAAGAAGCAGCGCCGATTTCTTGCCGTCGTTCTTCAGGGCAGCGATTTTTTTCGCGACGTCCAAAGGCTCTTTGACCGGCTCCTGATTGATCTCCAAAATCACTTCGCCGCTTTGGATATGCTTGTCGGCGGCCCCGGAGTCAGGATCGACGCTGGTCACGACCACGCCCGAACCAACGCTCGACTTGATCGAATATTTCTCCCGCGCGCCGTCGCTGAGGCTGGAAAACTCCATGCCCAGCGCCTTTTCGACCGTGCTGGTCGTCTTCGGTTTGTCCGCGTCGTTCTTTTGCACGGTCAATGACGCCAGTTGCTTTTCATTATCTTCAAGGCGTCCGAGCTTGATCGTCTTTGTGATCTGTTTTCCCTGCCGCAACAGGACAATTTCGACGTACTTGCCGACGGGGGCTGAAGCGACGATCTTTGGCAGATCGTGCGACTCCTTGATATCGATCCCGTCGAATTTCAAGATGACGTCGCCGGCCTCAAGTCCGGCCGCTTTAGCTGGCCCCTTTTCATCCGTGCCGGCGATGAGAGCGCCGCGAACCGAGCCAAGATTCAGCGTCTCCGCGATCGTATCGTCGACGTTTTGAATGCGCACGCCGAGCCAGCCGCGCCGGGTTTCGCCGTATTTCTCAAGCTGGTCGATGACTGGCATCACTGTCGCAGCCGGCGTCGAGAAGCCGATGCCGATCGAGCCGCCGGATGGCGAGAGAATCGCCGTATTGATGCCGATGACCTCGCCGTCCATGTTGAACAGCGGGCCGCCGGAATTGCCCTTGTTGATGGCCGCGTCGGTCTGGAAATAATTATCGTAAGGCCCTGAGTCGATATTGCGGTTGCGCGCCGAAATGATCCCAGCCGTGACGGTTCCGCCAAGGCCGAACGGATTGCCGACGGCGACCACCCAGTCGCCGACGCGCATCTTGTCGCTGTCGCCGAATTTCGCCGCTTTTAGCGGTTTGTCGGGCTTCACGCGAAGAACGGCGACATCGACTTTCTCATCCTTGCCGACGACTTCCGCTTTCAGCTTTTGTCCATCGGTGAAAATGACCGTCACTTCATTGGCGTCGGCGATGACGTGATTATTGGTGATGATGAGGCCCGACGGGTCAATGACGAATCCTGAGCCGAGCGAGTTCGACCTCCGCTCATGCGGGGTGCGCGGCGCTGGCTGGTCAGGACCGCGTTGGCCCTGCTGACGGCGGCGGAAGAATTCTTCAAAGAGATCGTCGAAGGGCGTGCCGGGCTCCATCTGTGGCCCATTGCCGGCGCGTTTTTCGTCCATCGTCTGGGTCGCGGAAATGTTGACGACGGTGTCGCTAATGTTGGCGGCGAGGTCGGCGAGTGAATCCGGCCCCTTGGCGAAAGCCGAGGGCGTTTCCAGAACCGGCAGAATGCCGCCGCCAGCGCCAAGCGAGAGCGCGCCCGCAAGAGCCAAAGCGGAACAGGCTTTGAGCGAAAGCGACCGAACCCGGGGCGCAGGAACGAAGGCGCGGCGCCGTATATTCTGGATCAATCCCATAAAAACTCTCTCCTCCAAAGGATCGCGCGGGACGGCTATCAGGCAGCTGATCAGGCGGCGGATGAGAACATTATCCCGGCGGATCGACCATTTAACGTAATGGATCGGAAACGCGTGCGGAAATCTAGCAAAACTTCGTGAACGGCGCGCGTTTGCCGGGCCGAATTGCCTCGTTCGGCAGCGTTTCAGTCGCCCGGCGACGTTACGGATGCCGACCCCGGCAGTCGAGCGCAGAAGGAGTTCGCCTCCTGCCGCTGAAAGGCGCCTCTTCATCCAATCCGGGCATCGGCCTTCGCAGGCTCCTCCGGCAGACCTGTCGATTTGGCGATCGAGCGGACGAGGCGGGCGTGGTCTCGATCAGTCAGTATGGCATAGCTCATGGCGAAGGACGCGAGCGCCTCGTCGATCATTTCGCCTTTCCCCATGTAGCCGGCGATAAGGACGGGATCGCCTGTGCGGGCATGCGCTCGCGCCAGCGTGCGGCCGCAAAGATTTGCGTAAGCCTCCAGCGCCCTCGCCTCGATCACTTCGCCAATCGAGCCAAGGTGACGGTTCTTGAGCTGACGCACGTAAAATTGCCGCCCGCTCGCTTCGTCGCGTGTCCAGCCAAGGAAGAGATCGCTGGCGGCCTGCAACGCGCACTGGCCCTCGACGACGCGCTGGCCCTGCTCGGGAAGATCGGGCGGTGGCGCGACGATTTTCTCAAGCACCGATTGCAACGCCTGCTTGACCTGCAGGAATAAAGGCTCGCCGTCGGCCGTCAGGAAGAGGCCGACGGCGCAATAAGTTCCGACGCTGCCGACGCCGACGACCTTCATTGCAAGATCAGCGAGAACATACCGGTCAACCAATATGCGCCGCTCGGGCAGAAGCGTTTTCTGATAGGCTGCGAAAACGGAAGGAGCGTCGATCTTTTGGGCGTGCGCGGCGTCCGAGTCGAAATGATAGATCAGCGGCGGGCGATCCTCGATATGGGCCGCTCCGCCCTTCGTCGACGCGAGATGCGGAAAATTGTCGTCGGCTGCCAGGTCTTTTTTCGATTTGATCAAAAGCGACAGCAGTTGATTGCGCAATCTCTCATCGTCGATCCTGCGGACTTCGCGGTCGACGTCGATACGTGAATGCCAGACTTCAAGCGGCGGCTCTTTGGCGAGTTCGCTGAGGAAATCGCGATAGGCCTTGGCGGCGCCGCGCGCCAGGATTTTGGCCTTCTTATCGGAAATTCCGGCGTCTCGGGCGGCGACCGCGACGCTCGTGACGAGCCGCTTCAGATCGACGGTGAAGTCGACGCCGGGGAGCGTTTCATCGAAATCATTGATGTCGAAAAGCACGCGTCCTTCGGGCGTGCTGAAGGCGCCGAAGTTCATCAAATGGCAATCGCCGCAAGCCTGCACGTGAACGCCAAGCTGCGGCAGCTCCGCGAGGTCATGCGCCATCACTGCGGCCGCGCCGCGAAGAAAGGTAAAAGATGACTGCGCCATGCGCTTATAGCGGATCGGCAGCAGATTAGGCAGGCGCTGAGCATCTGTTTCGCCGAGGATTGCGACAGGATCGCGCTCCGACCCCGGCGGGCAATCCGCATGGCTTTCACGCGAAACGATATCGCGCAACGCTTTGCCGGCGCTGTAGCGTTCAGCCCGCGGTGCGGAGATTGCTGTTCCGCCTTGGGGATGCAGGTTGGACATGCGCGACCCGCTTCAAATCAGCCTTGCCGTCTCCAGAAACAAGCCAGCCTAGCCGGAACCCGATTTGAGATAAAGCGGAGCAATTGAATTGCGGTTGCGCCGGCGATCTCAACAGACCGCCGGCGGCATTGAACATCAGGGAACAGCGGCGGCCGGGACGTCGGTCGCGGCGGCGGCCGGAGCAGGGGCCGGCTCGCCTTTGGCTGAGCCGAAGAACCGGAAGAAATCCGATTTTGGGCTGAGCACCATCCTTGTATCGCTCGATTTCAGCCCGGTTTCATAGGCTTGCATCGAACGGTAAAAGGCGAAGAAACCGGGATCCTTGCCATAGGCTTCGGCAAAGATGCGGTTGCGCTCGGCGTCGCCGTCGCCGCGTGTCTGATCGGCCTGCCGCTGGGCGTTGCCTCGCAGCACGACGACGTCGCGATCGGCCGCGGCGACGATCTTTTGCGCCTGTTCCGAGCCTTGCGCGCGATATTCGGCGGCCTCGCGCGCGCGTTCCGTCTGCATCCGGCTAAACACCTTTTCCGAGATCTGCTTCGGCAGATCGGCGCGCCGGATGCGTACGTCTACGGCGTCGACGCCGAGGCGTCCGCTCTCCGAATTCACCTGATCGCGGATCTTCGCCATCAGACTTGCGCGGTCATCGCGAACGATCTGGGTGAGATTGGCTTCGCCCAACACACGACGAACGGCGGAGTTCAGGACAAAGCCAAGCTGGCTGTTCGCGCGATCGATCGTGCCGACCGTCTGATAGAATTTCAGCGGATCAACGATTTTATAACGCAGGAAAGAATCCACCTCGATCCGCGTGTTGTCGGAGGCAAGAACCTCCTGCTTCGGCGCTTCGAGATCAAGGATGCGGTTGTCGAGATAGACGACATTCTCGATGAACGGCAGTTTGAAATGAAGCCCCGGCTTAGTGATCAGCCCGCGGCCCTGGACCGGCTCGCCGAAGCGCAGCACGAGGGCCTGCTCCGTCTGCGACACGGTGAACGTCGAGGCCATCGCCACGATCAGGAAAACGATCGCGCCGGCAAGGATGGCGAATGTCGAGGCCGCCTTCATTTGCGTGATCCGTCTGAAGGCTTCGACGATAGGGCGCCAAGCGGCAGATAGGGAACGACGCCCGTTCCCTGCGCGCCCTGATCGACGATCACCTTGTCCATGCCGCCATAAACCCGCTCCATCGTTTCGAGATACATACGTTCGCGGGTCACGTCGGGCGCTTTCTTGTATTGTTCGTAGATCTTGTTGAACCGCGCGGCCTGTCCCGTCGCCTCGGCGACGGTCTGAAGCCGATAGCCTTCAGCTTCCTGGATCGTTGCGGCCGCCTTGCCCCGGGCTTCCGGCACAACGCGGTTGGCGTAGGCTTCGGCCTCGTTGCGCATCCTGTTTTGGTCCTGCTGCGCGGCGGTGACGTCGCGGAAAGCCGCGATCACTTGCTCGGGCGGATCGACAGACTGCAATTGCACCTGCAGGATCAGCACGCCGGCCTTGTACTGGTTCAGGATCTTCTGCATCAGCTCCTGCACGGCGGGCTCGATGACTTTGCGCTCGGCGGTGAGAATGCGCTGGATCTGGCTGCGGCCGATGACTTCGCGCATCGCGCTTTCGGCCACCGCCTTCACCGTTTCGCGCTGATTGGCGATATTGAAAGCGTAATCTTCCGGATGCACCGGATCGATCTGCCAAATGACGACGAATTTGACATCGGCGATATTTTCATCGCCGGTCAGCATCAGGCTTTCTTCCGGTAAATCGATCGACGTCTGCGCGTTGGGCGCGCGCATGTCCGGCCGCTGGGCGAATCCGACGTTGATGGTGTTGCGGTTAGTCACCTGCAGCTTCTGCACTTCGCCTATCGGATAGGGCAGGTTGTAATTCAGGCCGGGGCCTGTTTTGCCGGTGTACCGCCCGAATATCTTGTTCAGCCCGACTTCATTGGGCTCGACCGTATAAAACCCGGACAGCAGCCAGAAGATCACGCCGACAAGAGCCAGGGCGATAACGCCGCGCGCGCCGCCAAACCCGCCGCCGGAGCCTGGGATCCACTGCTTCAGCTTCTCTTGCCCGCGCCGGACAAAATCCTCGAAATCAGGTTGCGGCGAGCTCGGCTTTTGGCCCCAGGGTCCCCCATTGCTGGGCTTCCATGAGCCGCCATTTCCGCCTTCATTGATCCACGGCATGAAACCTCGTTTCGAAAATAGAGCCGTCCCGCTCCAACCCTTATAGGAGAGCGCCCGCCTCAGCACAAATGGGAGGCGGCGCCGCGCGCCGCAACGCCGCGGCCGCCGAATTGCCCGGAAAGCGAGCGGCTTACTGGCAAAATTTCGATTCGCCGTTCCTGCCGCGACTTTCGAGGTCGAGGTGCCAGTGGCTTGCGTGAAAGGCGTCAGCGCCAGGACCAAGAGCCGTATGGAAATAGCCGCAGGCGGCGGCGCGGACGGCGTGGTCGAAGCCCCGCTCCGCTTCATCGGCCAATTTGCCGACGTGGTAAACGCGTCCGCCAGCGAAGGTAATGCTGGCGATGTCGATCGCCAGACCATTGGCATGTTCGCTGAGTTTCGCTCCGGCGATATGGTCGCGCGTTCTGCATTCAAACCCGGGCCCCGTTTCTAGCGCAACCATCGAAGCGTTGAACGTTCCTTTGACGAGAGGCTCCAGCGCCTCGTCCACGAAATGGGCGAGGGTCTGCGCGACGGCACAATCGACAGTCGGACGATCCGGCAAATCGACGCGCTGGCCGCCTCGCAAGGCCAATGATTCAATCCTGACAGGATCCGCGATGGCGCAGCGGGAATCGCTTTGCGCCCCCATCGTTACTTTGTTCAGCGTCGCGCCTTCAGCGAGGAGAGACGCGGGGCAGTCGTTTACCGTCGCGCCGGACTCCGGCGCAGGCGGCTGCGGAAGGCTGACGGGAGCCGGGGCGAGCTCGGCGGGCCGAGGCGGCGGCAGGGGCGGCGGCAGGGGCGGCCCTGCGTCGCGCGGCGCCTCCGGCGGGGTGGCCTTCGCGGGCGCCATGGCAAGAATCCCGAGCGGCAGAATCAGCAAATAACGCCGCAAAAGAATTTGCGCGTAAGGCTTTGCGCCTGCGCCGGATACGCGTTTCGCGCCGGATTTTTCATGAATTTCAGTTATTATGGCGTTTCTCCTGATGCGGTCTGCAATGCCGCCCGGGAGAAATGGTTCGTTTTCTTGAGGGCAGAAAACGCGCCTCAGCGATCACGGGCCGATTGAAGCCTTTGAAATTCGACGAAGGCAAAGCTCGCCTCATCGGCGGGATGGGGCGGCGGGCGAATGCGCGCGCGCTCCACCCATTCCGACCAATCGATGTGCGGAAAACGCACATCGCCAGGCGGCGCGAGGTCAACCAGCGTCAGATACATTCGATCGACGCGGGTGAGCAGCGCGCCATAGAGATCACCGCCGCCCGCCAGAATGACTTCATCAGCGCCCATGGCTTCCGCGCGTCGTTGCGCCAGGGCCAGAGCCTCGTCGAGACCATAGGCGACGTGAACGCCGCTTGCGGCCACGCTGAACTCGAGGCCGCGCGTAACGATGATGGTCTCTCGCCCAGGCAGTGGGCGCCCGATTGATTCGAAGGTTTTGCGGCCCATCAGCAGGGGCTTGCCCCAGGTCAGCGCGCGGAAGCGCTTGAGATCGCTCGGCAGGCGGAAAGGCAGGCGATCGTCCGCGCCGATGACGCCGTTTTGACCAATCGCAGCGACGAGGGCGAGAGGGACGCTCATGCCGGGGGCTCAACGCCGCCAAGCTTACGAAGCGCTTCGTCTTCGACGCGGCAGATGCGCCATTGCTCCATCAGCCGCGCGCCCATGCCCTTGTAAAATCGGATGGACGGCTCGTTCCAGTCGAGCACGGACCATTCGAAGCGGCCAAGGTTCTCGTCGACGCAACGCCGCGCGACATGCCGAAGCAGGGCCTTGCCAAATCCCCTGCCGCGAAAGGCGGGGCGGACATAAAGATCCTCCAGCCAGATGCCGTGACGGCCGCGAAAGCTCGAAAATGTGTAGAACCACAGAGCGAATCCGCTGGGTTCGCCGCTAACCTCGGCTATGTCGCAGAATGCGCGAGGCGCCGGACCGAAGAGGGCCGCGGCGATGTCTTGTTCCGTCGCGAGGAGTTCGGCGGAAAGATGCTCATAATCGGCGAGTTCCGCGACGAGCTTGAAAATCAACGCGGCGTCGGCTGGCTTTGCGGCGCGGATGCGCGCGTTGGTCAGGGCGGTCATTCTTTATGTGCTCCGTCGCGATCGCGGGCCTAAGAAGATCGACAGACCCGCCGCAACGATCAGGCCCGTTCCGATCATCGTCCGCACCCCCGGAATTTCCGCGAAAATGACAACGCTGAACAAGGTCGCCCACAATAGCGCGGTATAGCCGAAAGGCGCGACGACATTGGCGGGGGCCGCGGCAAACGCCCGGATCATGCAGAAATGGCTGGCGACGCCAAGGCTTCCAAGAAAGGCCATCAGCGCGAGATCTGCGGGCTTTGGCGCGACGCCCACGAAAGGCAGAAAAGCGGCGCAGAAAATGGCGCCCACGAGCGCCGTATAGAATAGCGTCGTCAGCGGCGCGTCGCTCGTATGCAACACGCGCGTCGCGATCTGGTAGAGCGCGTTGCAAAGGGCGGCGAGCAGCGGAAACAGCATCAGGGCGGAGATATGGATGCCGCCCTCCGCGACAATGACCCAAACGCCGGCAAGGCCGATGAAAACGCTGAGCCACCCGCGCCAGCTGACCTTTTCTCCGAGGATGACGACCGAGAGAGCGGTGACAAGCACCGGCGCGACCCAGACGACGGCGGAAAAGTCGAGGAAGGGCATGACCTTCAATGCCAAAAGGCCAAAAAGCGTCGTACCGAGCAGCAGGGTCGACCGCAACATCTGCAAGACCGGCCGGCGCGAGATCATAAGCCGGGGCGCGCGCCAGGCGAGAAAACTCGCGACCAGAAGAATGTGCACGAAATAGCGCGCGAAGGCGACCTCCGTCGGCGGATAGGAGGCAAGCAAAATCCGCGACGTCGAATCCTGACACACGAACAGAAGAGTCGTGGCAAGCATCCATAAAACGCCCGCCGTGATCGAGGCTTGTCCGCCGGGAAGGAGCAGAACCTCGGGCCGATCCTCCTTGGCCGATGCTGGGTGGGTCATGACTTGCTGGGAGCCGCGAAAATTCCAAAGTGGCGCGGCGACCTATAGCGTATCGGGCGCGGCGAAGCGAATGGTCCTGCGACGATCGAGGCCCGCGTCTCACACGGCGACCGGCGCCTTGATCGCCGGGTGCGGATCGTAATTTTCGAGCACGATGTCTTCGTAGCGGAAATCAAAGATCGATTTCACCGCCGGGTTCAGCCTGACCGTCGGCGGATTTCGCGGCGTTCGCGTCAGCTGCAATCGGGCCTGCTCGAGATGATTGAGATAGAGATGGGCGTCGCCGAAGGTGTGGATGAAATCGCCTGCCTTGAGGCCGCACGCCGCCGCCAGCATTTCGGTCAGGAGAGCATAGCTGGCGATATTGAAAGGCGCCCCGAGAAAAGCGTCGCCGGAGCGCTGATAGAGCTGGAGATCGAGGCGTCGTGCTCCGTCGGCGTCGTCGCGGACGTTGAACTGAAAAAGGCAGTGGCAGGGCGCGAGCGCCATCTCGGCCAGATCGGCTGGATTCCAGGCCGAGACGATAAGGCGGCGCGAAAATGGATTGTGGGCGATCTCATCAATCACATTTGAAATCTGATCAATCGTGCGTCCGTCCGGCGCCTGCCAGGAGCGCCATTGCCGGCCGTAGACGGGGCCCAGATCGCCATTGGAATCAGCCCACTCGTCCCAGATGCCGACGCCATTTTCTTTCAGGTAAGCGATGTTGGTTTCGCCGCGCAAAAACCAAAGAAGTTCGTGCACGATCGATTTCCAGTGCAGTTTCTTGGTCGTCACCAGCGGAAATCCGGCGCTGAGGTCGAAGCGCATTTGATGTCCGAAAATCGAGCGCGTGCCCGTTCCCGTGCGGTCGGGCTTCTGAACGCCCTCCGCCAGGATTTTGGCGAGCAGATCGAGATAGGCTTGCATAAGAGGTCCTCGATTTCGGCGCATTTGGCCCGCGCGAGGATCGACAAGCGGTCCCCGCCGGTCAAGTCCTCGCGAAATCAGGCTGGGGATAAACGGCGGGCGGAGAAATTGTTCCTCTCCGTTTCGCGAACGGCGTTTGTAAATCCGCGTTTGGCGCTTATATTGGTTTTTGCAGCGTTCGCGCGGCTATGGCGATAAACGGCGTCGAAATAAGCTCTTCGGACCCGGGGGCGGTACCCGGCGCCTCCACCAAAATCCGTATTGAATCAAGCGGATTTTGGCGGGGGCGAAATAGGTTCGACGGGGAGTGTAAAGGACTGTCTTTCGCTCGGCATGGTACCGCCGTTATCGGGCTAAACCTTATAGTTGCCAATGACAACTATGCTCCGGTGGCCGTTGCTGCGTAATGCGGCAATAGTACCGAAATTAAAGCCCTTGGGGGTAGCACTCTAAGGCGGGGTTCGGAGGCACCTGGCAACAGAAGCCTCCACTTTTCAATCGCCAGCTTTTTGTTTAATCCGTATCGGCACGCTTTTCTAAGTCGCACAGAATCATACCGGGGTTTTTATGGCTGTGGATTTGATCCGGTATGATGTTCTCGTCCAGGACGCCTTGCGCGGCGTCGTCCGGAAGGTGCTGGGCGACATGGCCCGCGACGGTCTCGTCGGCGAACATCATTTCTACATTACATTCCGCACGCGTGGGCGCGGCGTCAGATTGTCGACCCGCATGCGGGAGCAATATCCGGACGAAATGACCATCATCCTTCAGCATCAGTTCTGGGATTTGAGCGTCACGGAGCACGCCTTTGAAGTTGGGCTCTCCTTCAAGAACGTTCCCGAAATGCTGCTCATCCCGTTCGACGCCATCACGCGTTTCTCCGATCCCGCCGCCGGCTTCGATCTTGAATTCAAGCTCGATGACGAGGCCGCCGAAACAAGCGCCAATGACGCCGGCTCCCCTGCCGATCTCGCGGGGGCGGCTCCTGAAGGCTCGCCGTCCTTGACCACGATCGAGCCGGCGAGGCCAAAGGATGGAGAGCCTTCACGCAGCGGCCTCCGGCCAGGTCCGATCGAGGAAGCCGCGCGGGGCGATGCGCAGGACAAGATCGTTTCGATCGACGCCTTTCGCAAGAAGACCTGATGGGCGACATCGTCAACCTGCGGCGCGCCCGCAAGAAACGCGCAAGGGATGCTTCCGAGGTCGACGCGGCTGCGAACCGGGTTGCGTTCGGTCTCGGTCGCGCCGAGCGTGCGGCGGCGAACAAGCTGCGCGGCCTCGAGCAGGACCGCCTCGACGGCCACGAGCGCGTCCATCGGGATTTAGCACCCGATGATCAATCCGAATGACGCGAGCTGCGCGGCCGGGAAGATCGTTAAGCACTCGCTGACCATCGCGGGGCACCGCACCAGCATCTCGCTGGAGCGCGCGTTCTGGGACAGGCTGAGAAGGCTCGCCGCGGAACGCGGAACATCGCTTGCGATCGTGGTCGCGGAGATCGACGCGCGGCGAGGCGAAGCCAATCTGTCTTCCGCCATTCGCGTTTTCGTGCTCGAATCGGCGCCTTGGCCGGCTCCCCCGCAAGGATAGCGCTCAATCCGCCGGCCGCGGCGGCGTTTGCGCTGCGCCCGCGTCTTCGGCGGCCTGGTTGCGCTCCCTTTCCCGGCGTCGCTCGGACCGGAGGCGTTGATAGAAGAAGGCCCGCTCATGCGCGTCGAATTCATAGGATTCAATGCGCGCGCTCTCGCGCAGGATCGCCCGGCTTGAGAGCGCGTTCGCCAGCGCCGCCGCATCGATCTGCACGCCAGGAGCCGATAGAGGCCCTTTGATGACCACGGAAACGTCGGGCGCGGGTCCGCTCCAGTCTTTAGGCAGCGCACTCAGGACGAAGTTCAGCCGCTCGGTCAAGATCGCCTGACGAAGATCGAAGGAGCCGGCGACCGTCGCGCCAAGGTTGCCGTCCGCCGGCGGCGCCAGATGTAGCATGCCTGAGGCGATGGCGACGTCGAAGGCGCGGCTCCCAGCCTTGAAATCGGCGCGCTTCAATTCGTTCGCGAGGGCGGCGGCGATCTCTTTTGCCTCGAGCGAGTGTCCTTCCTGATCGAAAGTCGCGAACACCCGGGCGAGCGCCGCGGGATCAGCGTTCGGAATCGTCAGGTCGAAGAGAATAACGTGACCCGAGCCCGCAAGGCCAGAGGCCAGCGCGTCGGGGCTTTTTCCCGTTCCTACCGCGTCGATCGCCCCGCTGACGCGTGCGCGGACAGCCGGAAGGTCAAGAGAGATGTCGGCGAGATCGAGGTGACTTTCGAGCGATGCTTCCTCTCCCGCGCGACGCAGCTTTATCTCGCCAGCCAAACGTCCGCCCCCGATGTCCATGCGCAGGTCCTGCAAATCCAGAAAGCCCGCCGAGGTCGAAAGGCTCATCCGCACGTCTTTCGCAGCCATGCCGGATGCGAAAATCGGCGCGGGAAGCGCCATGTTGTGGATCGTCAGAGCGAGGCGGGCGGCGGGCAAGTCGAAGGCCGCGGGCGCGAAGGAAAGCCCCGACCAGAGCGAGCCGGACTTCGCCGGCTCGGGAGCCCCAAGCACAAGTTCGAAAAGCGAGGCGGCGGGTAGCGTGTCCGCCACGATTGATCCCGTCAGGAGGTTTCGGTCCCCTTTTTCAGAGGCGAGGGAGCCGCTGAGAGCGGAGCCGGCGACATTCGCCTTCAGATTGTCCAGAGTGAAACCTGCTTTTGACAGGGCAATGTCGCTGGAAAGAGTGGCCGGAACTTTCGCCGCAAAATCAGGGAAGACAACGCCTGTCACGCGCATCAGAGGCGCGGCGTCGGCGCTCGAAAAGCGTAGCCGCCCTTTTATCGAAGGCTGCGTCAGATCAGCTCGGAGTTCTCCGTCAAACGCAAGGCTCGCGGCGCCAAGCGAAGCCTTTATGGATGCATGCGTTTCTTGACCCATGAGGCCGGCCGCTTGCATTTCGACATGGGCCGGCCCAAGTCCGCCCGAATCCACAAGGGGAACCCCCGCCAGGCGCAGCAGCGGCATGGCTTCCTTTGCGTCGGCGCTGGCCGACATAGTGAGATGTCCTTCCCGTTTCGGATCGCTCTCGATAAACGCCTCGATCTTTGCGCCGCCGATGCTGCCTTTCGCGGCGAGGGAACTGAGGGCGAGGGCGGAGTTCCTTTCCACGGCATCGGCGCTGAGGCTTAGATCGATCGCGGAAAGCGCGCCGACGCGGGAAAGCATGTGGTCGCCGGCGGATAGGGTGGCGCTTCTGGCGACAAGGGCGGCAAGACGTTCCGCGCGGGGCGCGGTGACCTTGGCGTCGAGATGAGCCTTCGCTGATGAAAAAAGGCCGCTCGCGGTGACGACCGCTCCATCCGATCCTTCGAACGTCAATTCATTGAGCGCGATTTGATCGCCTGACTTTGCAAAGTCCAGGTTCAAGGCGCCGATGGATTCTTTTTCTCCGAGCGTCAGCGCGTCGGCGTCGAGGCGGAGCGATCCATCGCTCGAACCGAAACTGCGGGTCCAAAATGCGCGGAGGTCGAAGCCGGGCAGGGCGCCGAGGTCGAAGGATGGCGTGGCGAGATCGGCGTCGAAGCGCGAAGGTTGCGTCCTGGACGGTGGCTGATAGGCGAGAGCGCCTGAAAAACGCGAGCCGCTGAGCCGGAGATCCAGATCGCGGAGCTCAATGGCTTTTTGCGACAGATGCGCCTTGGCGGAAAGGTCGACGGCGCCAAGGACGATATCTGGCGTCCATTGCGGCGCCAAAGGCCGCAGCCACGGTCTGATCCAGCTGGCGTCCTCCGCGCTGGCCTGAGCCGTGCCGTCGAAGCTTTCCTCCGCTCCGGCGCGCCATTGCCCGTCAAGGAACAGGCGCGACTTTCCAGGTCCTTCCGCCTCAAAGCGAAGCCACGTCGGAGCCTCCTCTGCAGATCGCCGATCGCCGAAGACCAGATTGGCGGCGATGTCCGAGAAGATCACGCCGCCAAGGGTCAGAGTTTGAGCGCTGTAGCTTAAAGCGAGAGGGGCCGGCGGCCGGAGATTCAGGTTCTCCAGAAATAGATGCGGGTCGCCGCCCGAACTTTGCCAAAGGTCGAGATCAAGCGCGTCCGAGTGCAGCGTAACGCTGGCTTTTGGCGCGCCGGAGAAATCGAACTCGGCCTCTCCCTTGGCGCTTATGGCGCGCTCTTCGCCGCCGATACGCAGCTCGGCCGCAATGAGCGCGGCTCGTTCGGCGTCGAGCGTCAGTTGGCCCGCGGCGCGCCAGGCCGACTCCGCGCCCTCGAAAGTAGCGGCTCCGGTGAAGTTTTGTCCGCCCGGCCGCAGGCTGAGCTGACCGTCCAAAGAGACGCTCGGATGCGAGCCCCGCGCGTCGGCGAAAAGCTTCAGTTTCATCTCTCCCTTCTGGGCGGCGCCGGTTGTGAACCGGAAGGGTGTGCGCTCTCCCTCGATGTCGAGCGCGCCGTGAGCTTTGAAGGGACCGTAAAGCGAATCCGCCTCCGCCTCGAAATCGAGGCCTTTCATGGTGAGAGAGCGGTTTTTCGCCGGATCGTTGACGAGGATGGCGCCATTGGCCACCCGGATTTTTTCGAACCGCAGGCGCCTCGCGATTCCATACTCTCGCGGCGGCAGCGGCAAGGATGCCCCGGGCCCCAGCGTCAGTTCAAGGCGGGGCGCCTCTAACCGCGCCTCGACGAAATCGACGTCGCCATGCAGGAGCGGGGCAATGGCGATCTCGAGGCGCAGCTTTCGCGCCGTGAGGCGCCAGGCGGACGCCGGGTCGCCCAACTCGATATCTTCGACGACAAAGTAGGGCGTCGGCAGGAGTTTAAGATCGATCGAGCCAAGAATCCTTGCCGGCGCGCCGAGGGTTGGCGTCAGCTGCGCTTCGATCCAACCGCGCTGCGCGCTCCAATCGACAAAATACGGGCCGACCAGCGCCGCGGTCAGAACAAGAATGAGGGCTATGGCGAGGACGGTCAGGCTATCGCGCAAGGTCGTCTATCTGTCTCTGGCGGGTCGCCGCCGCCCAATCGTATAATGCAATCTTGACCTCCCTCGCGCTCCGTCCGGCGCGCTTGCGCCGGACTCCTCGCATTCAGAGAGCGGCTCCGACTTTCGCCATATGTTGAAGATGCGCAAGCCCCGGTGCAAAATAATGGATCAGGCCGTCGACGGCCTCGGACTCGCCAAAGCTCGACAGACGGCGGGGACGGCCCCACATTGGAGTGGGCCGCTCCCGACCGATTCAGAGGGCCGATTGAACGGGCGCATAATGGAGCGGCGCACATGATTCGGCGGCCAGCGCGGGAAGCCGCGGGGCCGGATCGCCAAGCCGGCGACACGGCCAGTAAATGAGGAGCCGCAGCGATTTGATCGATCCATTTTCCCTCGCCGACATGGAAGCGCCAGCGCCGCAGCCTGGCGGCATCGCGGCGCGCGCCCGGGCGGCGGCGTCCGGCGGCCAGCGCTATCTCGACGGGCTGAACGGCGAGCAGCGGGCGGCTGTCGAGGCGGTCGACGGTCCCGTTCTCGTTTTGGCAGGCGCGGGGACCGGAAAAACGCGCGTCCTCACCACGAGAATCGCCCACATTATCGCTCAAGGCCGCGCGAAAGCGCAGGATATTCTCGCTGTCACCTTCACCAACAAGGCGGCGCGGGAGATGAGGGACCGCGTCGCCATGCTGGCGGGCCCCGTCGCCGAGAGCATGCCGTGGCTTGGCACCTTCCACGCGATCTCGACCAAAATCCTGCGTCGTCACGCCGAACTCGTCGGGCTGAAATCCAGCTTCACAATTCTCGACTCGGACGATCAGATCCGCCTCCTGAAACAAGTGTTGCAGGCCGAAAATATCGATGACAAACGCTGGCCGGCGCGCGCGCTCGCCTATCAGATCGACGCCTGGAAAAACCGCGGCCTTGATCCCGCGCATGTGCCGCCGGGCGAGGCGGGAGTTTTCGCCAATGGCAAGGGCGCGCAGCTTTATGCGCTGTATCAGGAGCGGCTGAAAATCCTCAACGCCGCCGATTTCGGCGATCTGCTGCTCGAATGCCTGCGCCTTTTGCGCGAAAATCCGGACGTCCTGAAGCAATATCAGGACCGGTTCAGATATATGCTCGTCGACGAATATCAGGACACAAACACAATACAATATCTTTGGCTGCGTCTGCTGGCGCAGGGGCGTCACAATATTTGCTGCGTTGGCGATGACGATCAATCCATCTACGGCTGGCGCGGGGCGGAAGTCGACAATATTTTGCGGTTTGAAAAGGATTTTCCGGGGGCCAAGGTTATTCGCCTAGAGCGCAATTATCGTTCAACCGGGCATATCCTCGCCGTCGCGGCCGGCCTCATCGCCCATAATGAAGGACGTCTCGGCAAGACCCTTTTCACCGACGATGAAGCTGGCGAAAAGCCGAGCGTTTGCGGCGTCTGGGACTCGGAGGAAGAAGCGCGCGGCGTCGGCGAAGAGATCGAGCAGCTGGCGCGCAAAGGCCATGCTTACGACGAATTCGCGATCCTTGTCCGCGCCTCGTTCCAGATGCGCGAGTTCGAGGAGCGCTTCATCACTTTGGGCCTGCCTTACCGGGTCATCGGCGGTCCGCGCTTTTATGAGCGCGCCGAAATCCGCGACGCGCTCGCCTATCTGCGCTGCGTCGCCCAGCCGGCCGACGATCTCGCCTTTGAGCGCATCTTCAATGTGCCGCGACGCGGTCTTGGCGACGCCACCTTGCAGCTCCTGCACGAATATGCCCGCGGCCAACGCCTGCCGCTGATACAGGCGGCGCAATATATGGTCGAGACAGATGAAATAAAGCCGAAGCAGCGGCAGGTTCTGCGCGACTTGCTGACGAGCTTTTCCCGTTGGGCGAGCCTCATCGATCAAAAGCCGCAAGGCGAGCTGATCGAGATGATATTGGAGGAGTCCGGCTACACCGATATGTGGCGCAAGGACCGCACAGCGGAGGCTGCCGGGCGCCTCGAAAACCTGAAAGAGCTCGTGCGCGCCATGGAGGAGTTTCCGGACCTTGGCGCCTTTCTTGAGCATATCTCGCTGGTCATGGAGGCCGAGATGAAGGACGCTGGTCCGCGCGTTTCGATCATGACGCTTCACGCGGCGAAAGGCCTCGAATTCGAGACGGTCTTTCTGCCCGGCTGGGAGGAGGGGCTGTTTCCGCATCAGCGTTCGCTCGATGAATCGGGGCGCGCGGGCCTCGAGGAAGAGCGCCGCCTCGCCTATGTCGGCGTTACCCGCGCGCGGCGGCGGGCGAAAATCTATTTCGCCACCAACCGCCGCATCCACGGGCTTTGGCAGACGACGCTTCCCTCTCGCTTTCTCGATGAGCTTCCAGCCGATCATGTCGAGGTCGTCGAAGCGGCCACCGGCTCCGCCTATGGCGGCTACGCGCAATCGCGCTTCGCGAATATGGACAGCTACGGCTCCTCTTATGAAACGCCGGGCTGGCGGCGCGCGCAGCGTCGCAACGAAGAGACGAGGCAAGGACAGGGCGCGGCGAAATCGAGCGGATTTGGGCGGCCGGCCGCCCAGCGCGGACCGCTCCAGATCGAGGGCGAACTCGTCGCGAAATCCAGCGCCCAATCAGGCTATTCCAAAGGCGCGCGGGTATTTCACCAAAAATTCGGCTATGGCGCGGTGGCGGCGGTCGACGGCAACAAGCTGACGGTCGATTTCGACAAGGCGGGCCGCAAAATGGTTTTGGAGAGTTTTGTGCAGGCCGGGTAAGCGCATTGAACTCCGTGGAACTTATCCACAATTAAATATAATTGTTACTTTTCAATATGTTACTCTGCTAATGTAGATTACAAGGGCACTCCCTAACGTCTGGCAACTATTGCTACATGCGAGATATCTTACTCACTAATCAGGCGCAGCCGAACAATCCGGAGTGTGCCGCATGCTTGCGAATAGCCGCGAAATCAAACGTCGCCTTGAACGCGACGGTTGGGTGCTTGATCGGATCAAAGGCTCGCATCATATTTTTCGCCATCCACAAACTGGTGTGGTAATTTCTCTTCCTCATCCAAAGAAGGATTTGGGTGAGGGTCTGATGCGCCAAATCTACAAATTGGCGAAGTGGCCGAAAGACTGAAGCCTATGACCCACTACGTCGCCATCGTGGAAGAAGAGCAGGGGAAAGCCGTCGGGGTGTGGTTCCCCGATCTGCCGGGCTGTTTCTCCGCTGGCGACACTGTTGACGAGGCCATGCTGAACGCGAAAGAGGCGCTTGAGCTTTGGTGCCACGCGATGCTCGAGAGCGGCCAGAAGATCCCGCCACCCAGAAGCCTGTCCGAATTAAGGGCTGACGCCGATATTGCTCAGGACTTGCATCAGTTTATGGCCGCACTGATTCCGCTTCCTGACAGCTTGCGCACGCAGGCCGCGGAATAGGGTTCGACAATCCCGCGGATTCGCTTGGATAGGCTGCGCGCTCCGCTGTCGCAGCCAGCTAACTTGACGGAGGTGTCTCTATGACGCGCGGAGTAACAGCGAGCCCATCCAAAACCATCCCCGCAGCCAGCCTGCTGGCGCTTGCACTAGGAGCGGCGGCGTTCGGGGCTATCGCTATCGGCGCCGTGGCGATTGGCCGTCTGGGGATCAGGAGGGCGCGCTTTGGCGCGTTGGAGGTCGACGAATTGACGATTCGCAAACTGTGCATCGTAGAGCATGAAAAGCCACGCTCGTAACAGCGCAGACGGCGATCGTTACTTCCGACGCAACACTACTGTACCGGCGACAAATCCCCATAGGGCGGCTTTCTCGGGTCGCGCCGCGGCTTCATAGCGGCAAGATCCGCCCGATGCGCGAAGACGACGGCGACGCCGGCCTCGCAGGTCGCCGCGTAGGAGAGCGACACGGTTCCGTCCTGATGCCTGAAGCGGCGCGTGCAGCTTTCTCGCGCGGCTTCATAGACCTTCAAAGCTGGAGGTTCGAGAGTCGACGCGAAAACCTGTTCGCATTTCTGCACGACGATATTGGCCAGGGCGACGTCGCTGCTCGAATTGGAGCGGCAGACATTCATCACCTCATAGGATTGCGCGCAGCTCGGCGCCGCCGTCACAGCCTCGGCGACATCGGCCTGATTGGCCTTGTCGACCGGGCACTTTTGCAGCCGCTCGGCGTGCGCCGCGCTCGCCATGACGATCAAGAACACGAAAAGAAGCGATCGCAGCATCGGCTTTCCTGTTACGGCGAGACGCGGCGCAATGGCGCCTCGCAAATAGCATAAATCACCGGAGGTTAGCGCTTTCGCATCATTGGCTGATGGAAAGGGAGATTTCCTAAGTCACCGCCCGCGCCGCGGGCGTGACCCAAGCCGCCGCCTCAACGCCGGCGCGCCAGGAATGAGCGCCGCAAGCAAAGGATAAGTGTTCATGAGGTCATTCGCTGGACGAACAAGCGGATCAGAGAACCTTGCCGGGATTGAGAATGCCTTGCGGATCGAGCGTTCGTTTCAAGGCGCGCATCAAATCCATCGCGACCTTATCCTTCACTTGTGGCAAAAGATCGCGCTTCAGTTGGCCTATGCCATGTTCGGCCGAGATCGAGCCGCCATAGCGGGTCACAATCGCATGCACAGCCTCGTTGATCTCGCCCCAGCGCGCCAGAAACGCTGCTCTGTCGGCGCCGACAGGCTGCGACACGTTGCAGTGTATATTGCCGTCGCCAAGATGCCCGAAGGCCACAAGCCGGGCGCCCGGGGCCGTCTCTTTGAGGACGCTCTGCACGTCTTCGAGAAAGGCGGGGGCATCGGTAATGGCGACGCTGACGTCGTGCTTGATCGAGCCGCCCTCGAATCGCTGCGCCTCTGAGAGATCCTCGCGCAATCGCCAGAAGGCGGCGCGTTGGGCCTTTGAAGCGGCGATCGCCGCATCCTCGACGAGACCGCTCTCGGCCGCGGCGGTCAGCATGTCCAGCAGACGAGGGCCAAGACCTTCCGCATTTTGCGAGCTGAGCTCCAAAAGCACATGCCATTCATGCCTTGCCGCGAGCGGATTGCGCGCGCCCTTGACGTGAGCCAGCACGAAATCGAGCCCGATGCGGGGAATCAGTTCGAATGCGGTGATCTCGCCACCGGCCTTTTCCCGCGCGAGATCGAGCAAAGCGACGGCGGCGGCGGGAGAGGGAAGGCCGATAAAAGCTGTCTCGACGGCGCGCGGCTTTGGAAAGAGTTTCAGCGTCGCCGCCGTGATGACGCCGAGCGTTCCTTCTGAGCCGATGAAGAGATCCTTCAGATCATATCCGGTGTTATCCTTTTTGAGTTTCGACAGGCCGCAGAAAATGCGCCCGTCGGCAAGGACCGCCTCGATCCCGAGCGCGAGATCGCGGGCGTTGCCGTAAGCGATCACCCCCGTGCCGCCCGCGTTGGTTGCAAGGTTGCCGCCTATGGTGCACGAGCCTTCCGAGGCGAGGGAGAGAGGAAAAAGACGTCCGGCGCGGCCGGCCTCGGCCTGCGCGTGAGCGAGGATCATGCCGGCTTCGACCGTCATCGTGTTCGATGCAAGGTCGATTTCGCGAAGAGCCCGCATGCGTTGCAGCGAAAGAACGATCGCCCCGCCGCTCCGGTCGGGAATCTGGCCGCCGACGAGGCCAGTATTGCCGCCTTGCGGCACGATCGGCGTCCGTGATTCGTTGCAAAGCCTGACGACGGCCGCGACCTCCTGCGTCGAGGCAGGACGAACAATGCCGAGCGCCACGCCCCTATAAAGATCACGCGGCTCGCTGAGATAGCCCGCCATATCGGAGGGCGTCGTCAGCACGTGCCCGGCCCCGACGATCGCCTCGAACGCTGCGACAAGGCCGGATTGGCGCGCCATTCGAGCGCCTGAGCTTCCCACCGCCAAAACTCCTTCCGACGCCAAGGGCGCCTGCGCCATGAGCCACGCAGCCCGTGAAGCCAAAGCCAAAGCTTTCGGCATTGGAACGCTTGATTTCATTCATGGCTTCAAGTTACAGATGCGTCTGCGTAGGAGTGTAGCTCAATTTGGTTAGAGCACCGGTCTCCAAAACCGGGGGTTGGGGGTTCGAGTCCCTCCTCTCCTGCCACGCAACGCCCGGTCAGCAGGCGGCCAAGCCGCTCTGCGCCGCGCGACCTTCGCTCTTTATGAGCAAACCACTTTGCCGCATTTTCTGACGTTGGCGATCTTTGCCTGAAGATCATTGTAGCCGACCGCCCCGACGACGACTTCATCGCCGATCACATAGCTCGGCGTTCCGTTGATGCTCAGGTCTTTTGCGAGCTCCATCGACTGGTCGATGGCGGCGCTGACTTCGGGCGTCTCGGCGCCTTTGTTCAATTTATCGACGTCGGCGCCGAGATCCTTGGCGACAGCGATCGCTTCCGCTTTGCCGACGGGCCCGTGCGAGCCGAGAAGCTTCTGGTGGAACTCCCAGAATTTCGCGCCTTTGAATTGATTTGTGGCGGAGTTCGCGATTTTCGCCGCCTCCACCGACCCCGGGGACAGAATCGGCAGATCGCGCAGAACCACGCGCAGATCGGGATTATCCTTCATCAATCGCGCGAGATCGCCGAGCGCGCGTTTGCAATAGCCGCAGTTGTAGTCGAAAAACTCGACCAAGGTAATGGCGCCGCCCGGATTGCCGATCACCGCCTGATTGGCGACGTCGAAGAGAGGGCTAGCAGGATCGCCGACAATCTGCTGACGCGCTTTGGTCGCGGCGAGCTTTTCGCGCGCGTCGAGTTCAGCCGCGGCGTCGCGGAGAATCTCAGGATTTTTGACGAGATAGGATTTGACGATCGATTCGATTTCGGCTTTCTGCGCCGGCGAAAACTCGTCCGCGCGGACAGGCGAGAAAGCGAAAATG
This sequence comes from Methylocella tundrae, assembly GCF_038024855.1. Lineage (NCBI taxonomy): Bacteria > Pseudomonadati > Pseudomonadota > Alphaproteobacteria > Hyphomicrobiales > Beijerinckiaceae > Methylocella > Methylocella tundrae. Next base: position 1,011,211 of record NZ_CP139089.1, on the reverse strand, counting down.
CCAAGCGCGGCGAAAATCAAGGCTGCGCGGCGGGCGAAAAGCGCTAGGCTTCGCTGAAACATAAATCTGAACTCCTCGATCATATCCTCGAAATCCTAGACCAGAACGCGTTCGGGCGAAATCGCATTCCGCCCTTTAAGCCTTTGTTTTACCGCATAATGTAAGCCCCAAAGGCCTGCAACTTTTCCGCGGCGTGCTCTAGGCTATCGCAGTTTCTTTCTGAAAATCGAAAGGCCGACTCGTCGCGCGGCCTTTCGATTTCAATGACGGCGTTTGCGCTCAGCGGCGACTATCGGCTAAGGCTCGCTTTCGCGCGCTGCCACCAGCCAGAGCGCTTCGGCCGATTCGGATCCTGTTCCTGCGCCGGCTGTGTCTCGGGCTCGGCAGGTTCATGGGCGGGGACGGACGCCGGCGCTTCGGCCGCCGGAGCGCCTTGGCTAGGTTGAAGGTCGAGAACCGGCTCCGCGACCGATTCGGCGCCCTGGTGCTCCGTTAGAGCCTCGGGAGTATGGCTGACGGCGGGCGCCGTCTCGCCTTCGGCGGAGAATGGCTGCCCTTCCGCGGCGGATACATCGGCAGCCTCGGTCGGAGCCGTTGCCGCCTCGATCCCTGCCGCTGCGCGGCGCGGCGCACGGGCGCGGGGCGCACGGCGGTTGCGGCGAGCGGGCGGCGCCGCTTCAGTCTCTGCGTCAGCATTCGCCGCCGGGGCGTCTTGGGCCTGGCGCTCTAGCGCCAGCTCCGGGGCCACTCCTGCCAGCGTCTCGGCCGCCGCCTCGGCTGCTGTGTCGCGCGCTTTGACGCCTCTGCGCGACCGGCGACGCTCGCCTGCTTTGGCGGGTACGGCCTCCGCATCGGGGAGAGGAGGGGCCGTCTCGCCAACCGCTACCGTCTCGACGGGCGCTTCCGCCACGCCTTCTTCGGCGCCAAATTCTGGTTCGGCATCGGAGGTTGCTCCGCCTTCAAACGCGTTCCCGGCATTCGCACCCAAAGGTTGCAAGCCGCCGATCTGGGCCATCACCTGGAGCGCCTCATCGGACGGCTGGGGCGCATTGGCTGCAATGCCTGATCCTTCCCGATCGCTGCCCCGGCCGCGTCTGCGCCTGCGCCTGCGCCGCCGGCGGCTGTCGGCCTCGCTTTCACTCTCGCCTTCCCCGCGCTGACCGTTCTCGTCTTGCGTTTCGTCCTCGTCCTGAGCCTCGATCGCGGTGAGATGCGAGCCGGGCGCGCTTTCTTGCGGCTCCTCGAACTCCACGAGAATCTCCTCGCCGAATTCCTCGGGTGTGAAATGCGCGGGCTCGCCCGCCGCAAGGGCAAGCGGCTCATGGCCGCCCGACGCGGGTTCGCCGCGCTCGATCGCGTGATAAACGGCGCCGATCAGGCTGTCGTCGGAGTCGATCGTGACGGCGACGCCGAAGCGGCGCTCAAGATCGCGTAACGTGGCGCGCTTTTCATTGAGGATATAGAGCGCGACGGGGGTTCTGGTCTTGACGATGAGGTCGTGGCTCGCGCTCTTGATCAGCGCGTCTTCGACGACGCGCAAAACATGCAGCGCGATGGAAGCAGTGGAGCGCAGCATTCCAGATCCCGAGCAATGCGGGCAAATCTCGGTCGAGCCCTCAAGAACGCCCGTGCGAATGCGCTGCCGCGACATTTCAAGGAGGCCAAAATGGGAAATCCGGCCGACCTGAATGCGGGCCCGATCGTTTTTCAGTGCGTCCTTCAGCCGCCGCTCGACCGCGCGGTTGTTGCGGCCCTCCTCCATGTCGATGAAATCGACCACGATCAGCCCAGCGAGATCGCGCAGACGCAATTGCCGAGCGACTTCGTCGGCCGCTTCGAGATTGGTTCTGAGCGCCGTGTCCTCGATATTGTGCTCGCGGGTGGAGCGTCCGGAATTGACGTCGATCGCAACCAGAGCTTCGGTCTGGTTGATGACGATATAGCCGCCCGATTTCAGCGTGACCTGATTGAGGAACATCGCGTCGAGCTGCGCCTCGACGCCGGATTTCGAGAAAATCGGCTGCGGATCACGATAGGGCTGAACGCTGCGCGCGTGGCTCGGCATCAGCAGGCGCATGAAGTCCCGCGCCTCGCGAAAACCTTTTTCGCCCGCGACGACGATATCGTCGATGTCCTTATTGTAGAGATCGCGGATGGCGCGCTTGATCAGCGATCCTTCCTCGTAGACGAGCATGGGCGCTGTGGATTTCAGCGTCGTCTCGCGAACGGTCTCCCACATCCGCAGCAAATATTCGAAGTCGCGCTTGACCTCTGGCTTGGTGCGGCTCGCGCCCGCCGTGCGTAAAATGACGCCCATGCCTTCCGGAACTTCGAGCTCCTGGGCGATTGACTTCAGCCTCTGCCGGTCCGTCGAATCGGTGATCTTGCGCGAGATTCCGCCGCCGCGCGCCGTGTTCGGCATCAGCACGGAATAGCGGCCGGCGAGGGAGAGATAGGTGGTCAGCGCGGCGCCCTTGTTGCCGCGTTCTTCCTTGACGACCTGCACCAGAAGCACCTGACGGCGCTTGATGACTTCCTGGATCTTGTACTGCTTGCGATAGCGCTGCGGACGGAAAGGCACTTCCTCCATGGCGTCGCCGCCAAGTTGCTCCACATGCTCTTCTTCATCTTCGCCGTCTTCATCGGCGTCGGCGGAGCGGCGGTCGCTCGTGCGCGTATCGGAGCCCGCCTCGGCCTCGCCTGGCCGAAGATCGCCGCTCAAAGCCTCATCGGTCGGCTCGCTGAAGGAGGCTTCGCGTTCGGGCGCGCTTTCGTCAAAAGCCGCGCCGGCGCGCTCGGCCTCTTCATCAAGACTGCTTTCGGAAGACGCATCGCCGAAAGCCGCGCTGGCGTCGTCCGCGGCGAATGACACTTCCGCCCCGATTGCGTTGTGCGATCCCTCGTCGGCGGCGAAAAGCATCTCCGGGGCGCCAGCGGTTTCGAGAGCGCGGCTTTCATCGCTCTCCTGTACTGAAGAAGCGCCTTCCTGCGGTTCGAAAGTCGGTTCGGCGCCTGCGTTTGTGTCGGCCTCGACGTCCTGCGAGTCCGCGAAAGGCTCTGACAGCGTCTCACCATCGGCGGCGCGCTTTTCGGCGCGCCGTCCGCCTCGATCGCCACGCCGGAACCGGCGGCTGCGCCGCTGACCGCCTGTTTCTTCGTCTTCTTCGTCGCGTTGGGCTTTCGCCTCTTCGTCGATCAGCGCCTGCCGATCGACAACGGGGATCTGGTAATAGTCCGGGTGAATTTCTGAAAAGGCCAAAAATCCGTGGCGGTTGCCGCCGTAATCCACGAAGGCGGCCTGCAGCGAGGGTTCAACGCGCGTGACTTTGGCGAGGTAAATATTGCCGCGGAGCTGTTTTTTGCTGGCGGATTCAAAATCAAATTCCTCGACGCGATTACCGCGGAGGACGACCACCCGGGTTTCTTCTGGGTGGGACGCATCGATAAGCATTTTGTTGGCCATGGGAGACTCGTTCAGGCGAAACGCGCGCGGGGCCGCGGCCGCCGGTCGAAGTCTTCAATCGAGACAACGGGGCTGATTGCGGCCGACACGGGTGCGCGTCAGGCATTGGATGGGAGGGGAAAGGCGAAATCGGCGGCGGGGTCTTGTCCGCCAGGGTGAAAGCGCGACGGCTCGACCAATCCGGACAGGGGCTGCCAAGAGGGTCGCGAAGACGACGCATTGATTTTGGCGCCGAGGAATTGAGCGCCGGGGATCTCGCGCCGACAAGACATTGCGTCCGAACGAACGCGTCGCATATTTCGGCGGTGTGACTGACGGTCGTAGAGTGACGCGTCGCGGCGAAATCCATTTTCCTCTTTACCTATTCGAAACGGCTTGCTTGAAACCGTCCAGAAACACTCTCTCGGCTGGTTGGGGGGGTAGCCCGATGCAGCCCATTCCAGAGCCGTCGCATCTCTTTGAAAGGTTTCAAGATGCCGACGACCAAAATGGCGAAATCTGAACCGACGATAGCTCTGACGTCCATTTTATCTTCATAGACGCTGAGAAAAGTCGAACGCCGAGGCCAAGATTTGCGGAAAACCAAACAAAATCCGAAGGTCTCAAAACCCGCGAATCTCCAGGCCGAGAAAGAATATGCTTTCATATCGGGTTCGCAGGCCGTTTGGCAAGTTTTTAGTCGTCTGTGTCTGAGCGGCTACAGCCTGCGGCCGGCATTCCAGTGACGGTTATAAGGTGTTAACCTCGTTCATCCTATGACTTTGAGCGAGGGATCCGCGCAGGCCGCGACGGCCACAGAGGATGCTCGCCGCGGCGACAGCTTGGCGCAAGTTTTCGATCCAATCCTGTCGAAGGGCAACATATGGCGCTTGAGATGGCTGACATCGCCGCGAAAATCGCCGGTTGGAGACGGTTCGCCGCCGCCGTCTTGATGCTCTGCGCCTTGACGGCGCCCGTCGCACCGGCGCCGCGAGCCGAAGACGGCGCCTCTTCCACCGCCTCCGCCTCGAGCGCGGCCGGCGCCATCGAAGCCTCCGCCGCGGAGCTGGACGACGGCGGGGATCACGCCAGCCTCGTTTTCGAACTATCGGCTCCGGTGGAGGCTGCCGGCTTTGTCCTTGCCGACCCGGATCGCATTATCATCGACGCATCGGAGATCCGGTTCATGATAGATTCGGAGATCGGCAAAGCGTTGGCGCCCCCCCGGCGGCATGGCGATCGTGACGGCGGGGCGTCAGTCAGGACTCTCGTCAGCCCGAGGGGCCTCGTCACGTCCTTCCGTTTCGGCCAGATCGAAAAGGGACGCTCGCGCATCGTCATCGATCTTTCCGGACCGGCCCGCATTGTTCGCGCGGGGTGCGAAACGAGCGGCGGCGGCGGTAAAACGCGCCTGGTCATCGAACTGGCAAAGACCGATCGTGCGCATTTCGCGGCGGCGGCGCAGACCGCCCGCGCGGCGCTGGCGCAGCCGGCTCGAGACCGGATTGCCGAGAAAATACAGTCCGCCGCCGGCAAGCCGATCGTCATGATCGATCCCGGTCACGGCGGCATTGATCGCGGCGCGAGCGTCAATGGGTTGATCGAAAAAGACCTGGTGCTCGACTTCGCCAAGGCGCTTGCGGCAAGGCTTGATGCGGACGGGCTCTACCAGCCGGTTCTAACGCGTGAGGACGACAGCTTCATCTCCCTTAGCGAGCGCGTCAGGATGGCGCGTGACCGTAAAGTTGCGTTATTTGTCTCGATCCATGCGGACACGCTGGCCGAGGCGACGGATGTCTCTGGCGCGACGGTTTACACCGTCTCTGATCGGGCTTCCGATGCGGAAGCGGCGCGCGTCGCCGAGAAGGAGAATCAGGCCGACTCCGCCGCAGGGCTCGACCGGACGGAGGACGCCTCCGAGGTCTCCGATATTCTGTTTGATCTGACGCGGCGGGAGACGCGCGCCTATAGCCACGTCTTCGCCCACACTCTTTTGAATTATTGGAAGGTCGCCGGCAGGCTCAATAAGAATCCGCAGCGTTCGGCCGGTTTCCGCGTGCTGAAGGCGCCCGACGTCCCGTCGGTGCTGCTGGAGCTCGGCTATCTGTCGAACGAAAAGGACGATATCGCTCTGTCATCGCCGCAATGGCGTGACCAAGCCGTGAGTCGCATGGCTGAAGCGATCAATGCCTTTTTTTCTGAGCGCGGCACATCAAATTTCTCTGAGGCCGTCAAGGATCCGGCGCCTGTGGGAGCTATTTCATCGCCATCGGTCGCGACGCCAGAGCGTCCGGATGCGCCCGATGGCGATCCCGCGATCGGCAAGGCAGCCCTTCAGGCGCCTCCTGGGGAGTCCGCCAGCGATGCCCGCTGAGCCGGGAGCAGGGCGGGGCGCCGATTCGCTCTGGCGTGCGATCGCTTGACAAACTATTAACACAAAAGCGCCGCAGGGATGGGCCATCACGCTCTGCGCAGGCTCAAAGCGGCGTGTCATATTGGAGCGTAATCGTTTTATAAACCGAATCGATAACGCCGCTTGTTTGTTTGATCGCGAGGCCGAACTGGAAAAACCGCTGCTTTTGGCGGCCCCGCGCAAAATTTATGAAAAGGCCTCCGTATGCGGCTTATTGCCCGTTTTCTCGGTTTCATCTTCGCGACCGCGGCGATTTTCTTCGTCGTGGCGGCTTGCGCCGCTGGACTGGTCATTTGGAATTTTGAGAAAGACCTTCCTGATTACACGCAGTTGAAGAACTACGAGCCAAAGGTCATGACGCGGGTTCACGCCGGCGACGGATCTCTCCTTGCCGAATATGCGCGCGAGCGGCGCCTTTACCTTCCGAGCGCGGCTATTCCGCCGCTCGTGAAGGACGCCTTCATATCCGCGGAAGACAAGAATTTTTATCATCACGCCGGCGTCGATCCGGAAGGTATTTTGCGCGCCACTCTGGTTCTCGTTCAGGGTGAAAAGCACGTGCAGGGCGCCTCGACGATCACGCAGCAGGTCGCCAAGAATTTCCTCCTGACCAACGAGCGGTCTTTCGAGCGTAAGATCAAGGAAGCGCTTCTGGCGTTCCGCATCGAAGGCGCCTATTCAAAGGAAAAAATTCTCGAGCTTTACCTGAATGAGATTTATCTTGGACTAGGCAATTACGGAGTCGCCGCCGCGGCTCTAAATTACTTTGGCAAGTCGGTCAACGAGCTGACCGTCGCGCAGGCTGCCTATCTCGCCGCTCTGCCCAAGGCCCCGAATAATTATCACCCCTTCCTCAAGCGTGAGCGGGCGATCGAACGGCGCAACTGGGTCATCGATCGGATGGTCGAAAACGGCTATGTATCGCGCGCCGACGGCGAGAAGGCCAAGACCGAGCCTTTGGGCGTCAATCCGCGCGTGCTCTCGCCGAACGCTCTGTCCGCCGGCTTCTTTGCCGAGGAAGTGCGCCGCGAATTGAATGACCGCTACGGCGAAAAGAAGCTTTACGAGGGCGGTCTTTCGGTCCGCACGACGCTTGATCCGAAGATGCAGCTGATGGCGCGCCGCGCGCTGGTCGACGGCCTCGTGCGTTATGATGAAGCGCATGGCTTCCGAGGCCCGATGCGTCATATCGACATCAGTCAGGATTGGGGCGTCGCCCTCGCCGACGTGCCGGCCCTCGGCGACGTCGGATCATGGCGGCTGGCCGTTGTCATCGACGCCAACGAGAATGGCGCGCGCATCGGCCTGCAGCCACGGCGAGAAAAATCGGGCGAAATCGAACGCGAACGCGAGCTTGCAACGCTCGCCAGCAACGTGGGCTTGCATTGGACGCGGGGCGTCGGCTCGCGATCCTCGCTGACCCCTGGCGACGTCATCTATGTCGATCCGGTCGACGGCAGACCCGGACAGTATCGCCTGCGTCAGATTCCAGAAGTCAGCGGCGCCATCATCGCGATGGATCCCTACACCGGCCGCGTGTTCGCCATGGTCGGAGGATTCTCCTTCGATCAGTCCGAGTTCAACCGAGCGACGCAGGCGCTGCGGCAGCCCGGTTCATCGTTCAAACCCTTCGTCTACGCGACCGCGCTCGACAATGGCTACACCCCGTCCTCGATCGTTCTCGACGCGCCGATCGAAATCGATCAGGGGGCGGGCCTTGGTGTTTGGCGGCCGGAAAACTTCGAAGGCAAGTCGAGCGGCCCGCATACCTTGCGCTATGGCGTCGAACATTCGATCAATCAGATGACCGTGCGCCTCGCCCGCGACGTCGGCATGCCATTGATTGCGGAATACGCCAAGCGGTTTGGCATCTATGATGATTTGCCGCCCTATCTGTCGATGTCGCTCGGCTCCGGCGAAACGACGCTTTTGCGCATGACCACCGCCTATTCGATGCTGGCCAATGGCGGCAAGCGGATCAAGCCGACGCTGATCGACCGCATCCAGGACCGCTGGGGCCACACGATCTATCGCCACGACGAGCGCATCTGCGAGGGCTGCGACGCGGATAAATGGGAAAATCAGCCTGAGCCGAAACTGATCGATAAGCGTGAGCAGGTGCTGGACCCCCTGACAGCCTATCAGATCACCTCGATCATGGAGGGCGTCATCCAGCGCGGGACGGGGCAGTCGATCAAGGCCGTCGGCAAGCACCTCGCCGGCAAAACCGGCACGACCAATGAGGCGAAGGATCTCTGGTTTGTCGGCTATTCGCCCGACCTTACGGTTGGCGTCTTCATGGGCTACGACCAGCCGCGGTCGCTTGGCGATTCCGCCCAAGCCGCGCAATATACGGCGCCAATCTTCCGCGACTTCATGACGATGGCGCTGAAAGACAAGCCCGATGTGCCATTCCGCGTGCCGCCGGGCATCAAACTGATCTCGGTCGACGCCAGAACAGGCATGCGCTCAAGCGGCTCTGGCACGATCCTTGAGGCGTTCAAGCCAGGCACGGCGCCACCTGACTCCTATGCAACGAGCGACGCCTCGCCGCGCGCGCAGTCCGTCAATCCGGACGCCGACCGCGTCGTCGGAACAGGGACGGGCGGGCTGTATTGAAAGTTGACATTCTACAATGGATGGCTGAATTCCTTCAGAATGTGACTTCCATAGACGAGTTAATTTTATGCCCATGCCGCGTGTTAGAACAAGAATAGCAGTTCTTTGTTTATTGGTAGGATTGATAGTCTGGTTTGGCATTTTCGATAGGTATACTCGTTCAACCCTCACCTTAAAATTTTTGGCGTCGCCTTATGGCCTAGTAATTAGCATTGTATTGCCGCTATCTGCGTGCATTGGAGTCCTAAGTTGGAGTAAAGTGTACTTTAAGAACACATTTGTATGCTTTGCGTTAGTATTTTTAGGATGCGGACTTGTTCTTGATTTTATGAATAGCCATTCCAATTACGATGCTCTGGTTGCAACCATTTTGTTTTTTTCCATGTCCTTTGGATTATATGAGTTATCTGACTATCTAATACGGTGGTGGCGCTTCTCAAAGTCTCCGCAAACGCAAAGCTAAACGCATCATACATCCCCGCCATTTACATCGCGGGTCCGCCACCCTATGTTCCCGCCATCTCGGGGCGCATGCGTCGCTCCCTCACCAGAAAGTTCTCAAAGACATGCGCGCCGAAGCTGAAGGGTTGGTTCAAGCCATCAAGCAATCCATGGGATTGCTGAGGAGGCATCTTTGACGTCGATGTCGCTCATCGCCGCCTTGCTGAACTGAACGCCAAGGTCGAAGATCCAAATCTTTGGAACGACGCTGAGGCCGCGCAGAAAATCATGCGCGAGCGGACCGAACTCGAAGACCGGCTCGGCTCGATCAGGCGCTTCGACAACGAACTCGAAGACGCCGTCACGCTTGTCGAACTCGCCGAGGCGGAAGAAGATTCCGCTACCGAAAAGGAGGCGATCGACCAGCTGAAAAGCCTCAAAGTCGAGGCCGAGCGGCGCCAGATCGAGGCGCTTTTATCGGGCGAGGTCGATTCGAACGACACCTATGTCGAAGTTCACGCGGGAGCCGGGGGCACCGAGAGTTGCGACTGGGCGCGCATGCTGTTTCGCATGTATGCGCGCTGGGCCGAGCGCCACAAGTTCAAGGTCGAGATCATCGAAGAGACGGCGGGCGATGAAGCGGGCCTCAAATCTGGCACGCTTCTGGTCAAGGGCCATAACGCTCATGGCTGGGCCAAGACCGAATCCGGCGTGCATCGGCTCGTGCGCATCTCGCCGTTCGATTCCAACGCTCGGCGGCATACGAGCTTCGCCTCCGTGTGGGTCTATCCCGTCATCGACGACAAGATCGACATCGATGTCAAGGAAAGCGATTGCCGCATCGACACCTATCGCTCATCTGGCGCCGGCGGCCAGCACATCAACACGACCGATTCCGCTGTGCGCATCACCCATATTCCATCCGGTATCGTCGTCGCCTGTCAGGGCGAACGCTCGCAACACAAGAACAAGGCGACCGCCTGGAACATGTTGCGCGCGAGACTTTATGAGCAGGAATTGGAGCGTCGCGAGGCGGCCGCCAACGCCACTGAAGCATCAAAGACCGAAATCGGCTGGGGACATCAGATCCGCTCCTATGTGCTGCAGCCCTACCAGTTGGTGAAAGACCTCCGCACGGGCGCAACGTCCGGAACGCCAGATGATGTGCTGGACGGCGACCTAGATCCCTTCATGGAGGCGGCGCTGGCGCAGAAGCTCTCCGGAGGAGCCCCAATCGCGATGGAAGACGTCGATTAGATCCGGTCACAAAAATCTGCGCGCATTCATGTATTTTGATGCATGAATCCCAAGATCAAGGCTGCAAACATGCCCGCCGCGAGAGAACGAATTTTCAACGTGCCGGGAGTGGTCCTCGGGCTCGTCGCGATCCTCGTGATCATCCAGGCGCTCTGCGATCTGGTTTCGCCGCTGGCGCACTTCAAAATTCTCGCGCTCTTCGCCTTCGTGCCGGGGCGCTTCACTTTCGCCTTCAATCCCGACCTCGTCACAGCCGCCTTGAACGCGACGGCCGGGGGAGACGAAGACGCTTCGCAATTGGCGGTGTTCTTCCTCGGAGACGGCCGGCCACTCTGGTGGACCCCGCTCACTTACGCCTTCCTGCATGGCGGCTGGGCCCATGTCGGCACGAACAGCCTCTGGCTCGTTGCTTTCGGCTCCGCCGTGGCGCGTCGATTCGGGAATGGCCGGTTTCTGATGTTTTGCGCCGTCTGCGCCGTCGCGGGAGCGTTGACGCAGTTCCTCACGCATATGGCGGATTTGCAGCCAGTCGTCGGCGCCTCCGCCGTAGTGTCCGGCGCTATGGCGGCGGTGGTGCGCTTTGCGTTCCAACCAGGCGCGCCGCTCGGGTCCGCCTTCAGCTTCGTGGAACGCGGCGACCACACCTATCGGCTGCCGGCGCTTCCGCTGAGAGAGATCTTCTCCAACCGCAACGCGGTCATTTTTCTCATACTCTGGTTTTTCGCGAACTTCCTGTCGGGGGTCTTTCCGCAGACAATGGGCATGCCCGGCGCATCGATCGCCTGGGAAGCTCACATCGGCGGTTTTCTCGCCGGATTATTGGGGTTTCGGTGGTTCGATCCGCCGCCGCCTATCGCCCGGGACAAGCTGCCGCCCGTCAGCCCGTTCTAGTCAATGTACGCGCTCGAGCCGCCTCTTTCGCCAGATTCGGAAAAGATGCTCGGAGCTAATCTCAGCTCAATAGGCGCCGCGCTCGGGGTTTTACGCTTCGCTTGAATGTCGCGACGATTTCAAGATGCGGCGAGTAGCGAAACTGATCGACCGGCAGAACACGCTCCAGCGCATAGCCGCCTGAGCAAAGGATAGCGGCGTCGCGCGCGAAAGTTTGCGCATTGCAGGACACTGCCACGATGACCGGAACGCGGGACTTGGCGATTGCGCGCGCCTGAAGTTCGGCCCCTGCGCGCGGAGGATCGAAGATGACGGCGTCGAAAGGCGCTAATTCCTCGGCGCTCAGAGGGCGTCGAAACAGATTGCGCGTCTCGATCGTGACTGGCCGCAAGGCTGCGCTGCGCGCGGCCTTGGCGAGGGCGTCGAGCGCCGGCTCATCGGCGTCGATCGCGTGGACTGGCGCGAACGCCGCGAGCCGCAGCGAAAACGTGCCGACGCCGGCAAAAAGATCAGCGATCCGGCTCGCTCCTGTCAGCGCGGCGCAGACCTCTTCTGCGAGCGCCGCTTCGCCTGCTTCCGTCGCCTGCAAAAACGCGCCGGGCGGAACGGCGACCATCGCTTTGCCCATGAGGACGACAGGCGGGCGCTGCACGGTGACGATCGCGCCATGGTTTGAAAGGCGCGCGAGATCGTGGCGCAAGGCGAATCTCACGAGCCGTTGCGTCTCGTCTTCGTTCAGCGGCCCGTGGCCCTTGAGATCGACGTCGAGGCCTGATGCTGTCGCCGTCATCAAAATGTCGAGCGGCCTGCCGGAGGCGGCGAGCATTTGCGCCAACGCCCGCGCAATCTGTGGCGCCTCCTGCAGTGACGGGGCGAGTACAGGGCAGCCTTCGATCTCGACGATTTTGTGCGCTCGCGCCTCCATGAAGCCCGTTATTGCGCGGCCGGACGCGTCGGTGCGGGCGTGAAATGTTGCGCGGCGTCGGCCCGCTCCATGCGCATCCCTAAGCGGCTCAGCTTTGGCTTTGATCCCGGCCTGCCGCATTGCGTCCGCCAGCAGGCCTTGCTTCCATTGCGCATAGGGCTGCTCGGCCAGCGTTTGCACGGCGCAGCCGCCGCAGGCCGAAAAGTAGCGACAGATGGGTCGAATGCGGTCGGGGCTCGCAGTCCTGATTTCGACGAGCTTACCGCGCGAGCCATCCACTTCGGCGATGATGGTTTCGCCAGGCAGGGCGTAGGGCACGAAGACCGTTCCGTCCGGGCCGCGCGAGAGGCCTTCGCCACGCTGCCCAAGCCCCTCGATTTGAAGCCGCGCATTGAAACTGATCATCGCCGACTGGCGCCGATGAGAAATTCGCGATTGCCGTCGCCGCCTTCGATCGGGGAGGGAATGAGTCCTTCGACGCGCCAGCCGAGCGATTGGACCAGATCTTTGATCCGGGCGCAGACCTCCTCATGCACGGCTCTGTCCTTGACGAGGCCTTTGACGAGGTGCGCGCGGCCGGCTTCGAATTGCGGTTTGATCAAAGCGATGAGCTTGGCGTCGGCCGCCGCCAGCCGGGCGACCGCCGGAAGCACGAGCGCCAGCGAAATGAAGCTCACATCGATCGCGACGAGCCGCGGCAGGCGGGGCAGGGCGTTTGCTTCGAGGCTTCTCACATCGGTCGCCTCGCGCGACTCGACGCGTGGATCGCGTGCGATTTCGGCGCGCAACTGGCCACGCCCGACATCGACGGCGAAAACATGCGCTGCGCCACGGGTCAGAAGGACATGGGTGAAGCCCCCGGTCGAGGCGCCGACGTCCAGACACGCGAGGCCAGAGGGATCGAAGCGGAAGGCGTCAAGCGCCGCGGCGAGTTTGACACCGCCGCGCGACACCCAGGGGTATGGCGCCGAAGCTTCGACATGAGCGCCCGCGTCGACCGGCTCGGAGGCTTTGCGCAGTGTTTTGCCATCGACGCTGACCCGGCCAGCTGCAATCGCCTCCTGCGCTTTGGCGCGGCTGTCGAACAGTTTTCGCTCGACAAGGGCGACGTCCGCGCGCGGACGTGCGCCAGCCGTCGCTCCGCTTTTGGGCTTTTGTTTCATCGGACGGAGTTCAAGGGATCTTCATCCGCTTTGCTCGGAAGCTTTGGTTCAGGACGCATGCGGCGATTCCGCCTCCGCATCCTCGCGAGAGTCTTGCTGGCGCACCAGCCAATAAACACAACCCAGCGACAAGGCCGCAAAAGCAAGAGCGGCGATGGTCATGGGAGCGGTCTCCGTCAGGTCGATAATGATGAATTTTCGAGCCAGGGCGAGGAGAGCGATCAAGATCACGGTCCGCAGTTGAACGATGCTCCTTTTGCGGTGGAGGATGCTGAGGATCGTGTGGTTGAACTCCATGGCGATCAGCACTGTCATGATCATGCCGAAAATGCTCTGGAAGACGGTGTGATCAACCGGCTCCAGACCCTTGAGGTAAAGGTCCCTCGCCACGGCCCAGATGAGATCGATGACGGCGATGATGATGACAGCGCCGGTGAGGGCGGTGAGGATCAGGGCGATCGCCTGCTCGAACCAGCCGTAAAGACCAAGGCTATCCCAATTCTCCGCGGTTTCCTCAAACAGCCGGAAACGCCGCGCCCGTGGCCCGCGTTCATTCGGAGCGATATGTTCGATCATGGCCTACAGGACCTGATGGCTGCGGCGGCGGCAACCTGCATCCGCTCGCGGCGAGCATACGACCCGATTCAGCAGGCCGCCAAGCGCGAAAAGGTCGCCAGCCTTACGCAATCCGGCTCTTTAATGCGTCGCTTTCGCGGCCAAGGGTCGAAAGCACTTTGGCGACCACCGCCTTGGCGTCGAGACCTGCCTGCGCATAAAGTTTTTCCGGCTTGTCATGATCCTGGAAAACGTCGGGCAGCACCATCGAGCGAAATTTGAGCGGGCGCGAACCGGCGCCGTCGAGAACGCCTTCGTCGGTGAGCTTCTGGGCCACGAATGAGCCGAACCCGCCGACGGAGCCTTCCTCGATCGTGATCAGCACCTCATGATTGGCCGCGAGCCGCATCAGGAGATCGACATCCAGCGGCTTGGCGAAACGCGCATCGGCGACGGTCGTCGAGACGCCATAGCCGGCAAGATCTTCGGCGGCTTTCAGAACCTCGGCGAGGCGCGCGCCGAAGGAAAGAATGGCGACCTTATTGCCTTCGCGCACGATGCGGCCACGGCCGATCTCCAGCGGCTTTCCCTCAACCGGCATCTCGACGCCGACGCCTTCGCCGCGCGGATAGCGTAACGCGATGGGCCCGGCGTCATAGGCCGCGGCGGTTGCGACCATATGGACGAGTTCGGCTTCGTCGGCTGCCGCCATAACGACGATATTCGGCACGATGCCGAGGAAGGCGACGTCAAACGAACCCGCATGCGTCGCGCCGTCCGCCCCAACGAGGCCAGCGCGGTCGATCGCGAAACGCACGGGGAGATTTTGGATCGCGACGTCATGCACGACCTGATCATAACCGCGCTGGAGAAAGGTCGAGTAGAGCGCGCAGAAGGGCTTGTAGCCTTCGCTCGCGAGGCCGGCCGCGAAAGTCACCGCATGCTGCTCCGCGATGCCGACATCGAAGGTGCGATCAGGAAAGGATTTTTGGAAAATATCGAGTCCTGTGCCGCTCGGCATGGCAGCCGTGATCGCCACGATCTTGTCGTCCTTTGCCGCCTCCTTGACTAGGGCCTCCGCAAAGACATTCGTGTAGACGGGCGCGTTGGGTTTCGGCTTGACCTGTTTGCCGGTCACCACGTCGAACATATTGACCGCGTGGTATTTGTCCTTCGTCGCTTCGGCTGGAGCGTAGCCCTTGCCCTTTTGCGTCACGACATGCACGAGGATCGGTCCGGTCTCTTTGAAATCGCGGACGTTTTTCAAGACGGGCAGCATCTGGTCAAGGTTATGGCCGTCGATAGGCCCGACGTAATAAATCCCAAGCTCCTCGAACATGGTGCCGCCGGCCCAGAAATTGCGCGCGAATTCCTCGGTCTTGCGCGCCCTGTCGTAGACAAAGCGCGGCAGCAGCCTTCCCAGCTGTTTCACTGCCTCGCGGACGGAACGATAGGCGCCGCCCGACACGAGGCGGGCCAAATAGGCGGAGAGCGCTCCCGCCGGCGGAGCGATCGACATTTCATTGTCGTTCAGAATGATGATGAGGCGCGAATGCATCGCGCCGGCATTGTTCATGGCCTCATAGGCCATTCCCGCCGACATTGCGCCGTCGCCGATCACCGCTATGACGTTGCCGTTCTTGCCGGATAGGGTGTTGGCCACGGCCATGCCGAGCCCGGCCGAGATTGATGTCGAGGAATGGGCCGCCCCAAAAGGATCATATTCGCTTTCAGAGCGTCTGGTGAAACCGGAGAGTCCGCCGCCGCGACGCAGCGTCCTGATGCGCTCGCGCCGGCCGGTGAGGATTTTGTGAGGATAGGCTTGATGACCGACGTCCCAGATCAACCGATCCTGCGGCGTATCGAACACATAATGCAGGGCGACCGTCAGTTCGACGACGCCAAGACCTGCTCCAAGATGGCCGCCGGTCACCGAAACGGCGCTAATCGTCTCCTCACGCAGTTCCTTGGCGACTTGCGCGAGCTCCGACTCGGGAAGCCGCCGCAGATCGGCAGGCGAATGGATTGTATCGAGCAGGGGAGTTGTCGAAGAAGTCGTCACGCACGCCTCATAAATTATGCGAACTCTTTAAATTGCCGCGGGTTTCCGGCTAAAACCGAAGCCGAAAGCCGCACCCTTAAAGAAAAGCGAAAATCCATTCAATGCGGCAAAAACCGCCCTTTTGATCTTGCCAACCCCTCCAAAAGATGAATAACCAACAATTTTTGGCGTCGCAACGCGAACTCGCCTCCGGGGAACATTTCATCAACAGGCGCGGCCTTTGGGTCACAGTTCTCCCGCGGCGCAACTTACCTCTTTTGCAAGCGCGGCGCTGATGCGCACGGTTGAACGGCCGGGCGAGGCGTCGAACCGCTCAAACAGAGCGGCGATGTCGCGCCTCCCTTCATTTTGCAGCATCAGCTGAACCGGCCTTAGGATAAGGTTTTTCGCGGCGCCGTCGTAAAACCGTTAAGGTCCGCTTTGTCCCCCGGCGTCGGCGCGCGGCGCGCGCGTCGGACAATCGGACGGCGTGCAGCGCGTGGCTTTTACAGAGGAGCCCAGATGGCCAAATGGGTGTATACGTTCGGCGATGGTCGCGCTGAAGGGTCAAGCGCCATGCGCGATCTTTTAGGCGGGAAGGGCGCTGATCTAGCGGAGATGGCGAATCTTGGCCTGCCGGTTCCGCCTGGCTTCACGATCACAACCGACGTTTGCACCTATTTCTACGAAAACCAGAAGCGCTTTCCGTCTGAGCTCGCGGCCGACGTCGAGGCCTCTCTCGCGCATATCGGCAAGCTGACCGGCAAGACGTTCGGCGATGAAGAGGCGCCGCTGCTTGTCTCGGTCCGGTCCGGCGCGAGAGCGTCGATGCCCGGCATGATGGATACGGTCTTGAATCTCGGCCTCAATGACTTCACCGTCAGAGCCCTCGCGAAAAGCGCGGGGGATGAGCGTTTCGCCTTCGATTCCTATCGCCGGTTTATCCAGATGTATTCCAATGTCGTGCTCGGCATTGGCCATCACCATTTTGAAGACGCGCTGGAATCCTACAAAGAGGCCAGGGGCGTCTCGCTCGACACGGAGCTCCGCGCGGAGGATTGGCAAAAGCTCGTCGTCGCATTCAAGGCGACGGTCGAGGAAGAGAGCGGAAAGCCCTTTCCGCAAAGCGCGCAAGAGCAGCTCTGGGGCGCAATCGCCGCAGTGTTCGGGTCATGGCTGACCCCGCGCGCCATCATCTACCGGCGCATCCATGGCATTCCGTCCGATTGGGGCACCGCCGTCAATGTACAGGCGATGGTGTTCGGCAATATGGGACCAACGTCCGCGACAGGCGTCGCCTTCACCCGCAATCCTTCGACGGGCGCGAAGGAGCTTTATGGCGAATTCCTGATCAATGCGCAGGGAGAAGACGTCGTCTCTGGCATTAGAACGCCGCAGAATATCACCGAGACCGCCCGCCTCGCCGCCGGTTCCGGCAAGCCTTCGATGGAAACGGCGATGCCCGTTGTCTTCGCCGAATTCGTGCGGACGACGGAACTGCTCGAACGTCACTACCGGGACATGCAGGATATGGAGTTCACCGTTGAAAACGGCAAACTCTGGATGCTGCAGACCCGCAGCGGGAAGCGCACGAGTCTCGCGGCGCTGCGCATCGCCGTCGATATGACGTGCGAGGGTCTGATCAGCAAGGAGGAAGCGATCAATCGGATCGATCCGGCTTCGCTCGATCAGCTGCTGCATCCGGCGATCAGCCCGCACGCCTCGCGCAATGTCATCGCTGCCGGACTGCCGGCGTCGCCTGGAGCCGCGAGCGGCGAGATCGTGTTTTCAGCCGATGAGGCCGAGCAGCTGAGGAACATGGGCCGCAAGGTCGTCCTCGTGCGCATAGAGACATGCCCCGACGACATTCATGGCATGCACGCCGCGGAAGGCATTCTGACGACGCGGGGCGGCATGACCTCCCACGCGGCGGTGGTCGCGCGCGGCATGGGAAAACCTTGCGTCACGGGCGCCGCGACGATCCGGGTCGATTACGCCAAAGCCACAATGTCCGCGGCGGGGGTGGTCTTGAGGAAGGGCGACATGCTGACCATCGACGGCGCCACGGGCCAGGTGATTCAAGGCTCTATCCGCATGAGCCGGCCTGAATTGACGGGCGAATTCGCGATCCTGATGAAGTGGGCGGACGAAGCGCGGCGGATGGAGGTGCGCGCCAATGCAGAGACGCCGCAAGACGCTCGCGCCGCGCGGAAATTTGGCGCAGAAGGCATTGGCCTCTGCCGGACGGAGCATATGTTTTTCGAGGGTGACAGGCTGACCGCCGTGCGCGAGATGATCCTCGCCGACGATCCGCGCGGAAGGCGCGCCGCGCTCGACAAACTGCTGCCGATGCAGCGCAGCGATTTCATCGAGCTGTTCGGGATCATGGCCGGACTGCCGGTGACAATCCGGCTGCTTGACCCGCCGCTGCATGAATTCCTGCCGCACGCGCCGCAGGAAATCGAGCAGCTCGCCGTCGCGCTCGGACTCTCGTCAGAGAAAATTCTACGGCGCCTCAGCGAGCTCAAAGAAGTCAACCCGATGCTTGGCTTTCGGGGCTCGCGGCTGACGATCGCCTATCCGGAAATCACTGAGATGCAGGCGCGCGCCATCTTCGAGGCCGCCGTCGAGGTCAAACACCGGACGGGCGCCCTGGTGCGGCCCGAGATCATGGCGCCGCTGATCATCGCCAAGCATGAATTCGATCTCGTCAAGGCGAGGGTGGACGCAATCGCCAAAGCCGTCGAGACTGAATCGGGACAGACCATTCCCTATACGGTCGGCACGATGATCGAAACGCCGCGCGCCTGCCTGCGCGCCGGCGAGATCGCTGCGACGGCCGAATTTTTTTCGTTCGGAACCAATGATCTGACCCAGACTTGCCTGGCCTTGTCGCGCGACGACGCCGGCTCGTTTCTCGGGCCCTATGTCAGCTCCGGCATTCTGGCGGCCGACCCCTTCGTCACAATCGACAGGGAAGGCGTCGGCGAACTCGTCGCCATCGCCGCTCAACGAAGCCGCGCGACGCGACCGGAGATCAAGCTCGGCATTTGCGGTGAACATGGGGGCGATCCGGCCTCCATCGAATTCTGTGAAAAGCTGGCGCTGGATTACGTGTCCTGCTCGCCTTTCCGCGTGCCGATCGCAAGGCTGGCGGCGGCGCAAGCGGCGATTGCGCTGAAGAAATCGCCGGCGGTTCGAGACGCAAGCCACGCTGCGCCGCCGCAGGACAAGGCCGAGCCGTTCTCAGTTTAGCTCAGCGTTTCGAACCATTGATCCAGAAAATCCCGATGCAAGTAGAACCAGTCCAGCGGGAAACCCTCGCGGATCAGGAAATATTTGTTGGCGACAAGCAGTTGGTCAAGCTCGGCGGAAGGTCTCTCGACGCCGATGCAGTTGAATTTCCATTTATCGAAGGGAAACGCCTGTAGAATTTCAAATTCGGCCCCTTCGACGTCGAAACTGAAGTAGTCGATCGTGCTTGGAGCGTTCCATTTCGTCAGCAAATCATCGAGCGTGATTGTCTCGACAAGATAACTCTTTTGAATCGTACCGAAGGAGGGAGGCTGGAAGCCCGATCCGGCGTCATCAATATCCTCCATGACGGACAAAAGCGTATTTCCAGTGGCCGCGTCAGGATTGATCGCCACCTGGCCATTATCCTGTACTTCCAACATACGAACCGTTTTGCGGCTGCCGGCGATGGTCGCCCGTTCACAGTTCGCTTTCGGGCGATTTTTGATCATGGAATCAAAGGCGTCGGTCGGCTCGACGAGTATGCCCGACCAATCAAAAAAAGTTTCCAGAACCAGCGTGTTGGAAAGATACCGACCGTCGCCGCCGCCAATTTCAAGAAAAAATCCTTGTCTCTTTCGGCGAAAAATCTTCTCTACTACAAACCGATCCTGACCACATTGGCTGACCCAATGAATTGGAGGGCGACGCCGTTTGATGAAAGCCAGCAACTTTTCCGCCGCGAGATCTAAAATCTGTCTATATTTCAAAGCCATCATACCATCGGTCACGCTTGCGGGCACCGGAGGGGTGGGAAGCGCCTGGAACGTCGATGGCCCGGCTTGATCCGAATTCAACGGACCCGCGGAGGTATTTTTGAGTCGATCTGATTCCATGAGGGCGAAAGGCCTACTTCTGATAAAGCGATTTTCAACGCCAAATATTGACGCGATCGGATATCCGCATGCAATTTAATATTGTGACGCCTGTGCTTAACGGAGAGCAATTCATCAATGAAACTATCTTGAGCGTGGTGACTCAAGCGGGTCCATTCTCGGTGCGGTATCATCTGCAAGACGGCGGATCAACGGATTCAACGAT
Organism: Methylocella tundrae; assembly: GCF_038024855.1. Lineage (NCBI taxonomy): Bacteria > Pseudomonadati > Pseudomonadota > Alphaproteobacteria > Hyphomicrobiales > Beijerinckiaceae > Methylocella > Methylocella tundrae. The sequence continues at coordinate 991,129 of NZ_CP139089.1, read as the reverse complement.
CAAATTATTGGCGGCGTGGCAAGCCCGCCTTGCAAATGACTTTCCAATCAATTGCAAAGGCATCGAATTTTCTTTTGTCAGCGAAGGTGATCGTGGTCTCTATGACGCCGTGAACCGCGGCTTCGCCGCCTGCGGCAATGCGGATGCGATGAGCTGGATCAATGCCGACGACCGCCTGGAGCCGGGAGCTTTGGCTACCGTCGCGCGGGTATTCGAGACTAATCCGGACGTCGATTGGGTGACGGGACGTCCGACGGTCATCGCCGAAGGGGGCGAGGTGTTGCACATGTCACCGATCATAGCCTTCCCGCGAAAAGCAGTGGCCGCCGGAATCTTCGACGGCCGTTTCGCTCGACCTTTCATCCAGCAGGAAGGCACGTTCTGGCGCCCGAAGCTATGGGACGAGGTCGGCGGCCTCAACGCCAAATTCCGTTTGGCCGGCGATTTCGACCTGTGGCGGCGCTTCGCAAAGCGCGCCGATCTCGTGATCATAGACGCAATTTTAGGGTGCTTTCGGATGCGATCCGGACAGCTCTCGGAAAATCGGGTCTCTTATCACGCCGAAATCGACGCTTCGATGCAACCGGCCGAGAAGGAGTTGCGCAGCAGAGCCTCCCGTCTGTACCGGGCGCGCCGATTTTCATATCCGGTCATATTTTGGCGTGACGGCAGATGGATGCGGGAATGCTGGCCCATGGCCGTCATGCCCTGTTTTGGCGGCAAGGGCTTTGGAATGGAGCATTGGCGTCTGCGGATCTCGGGACTGTTATTCGGCGGCGGTTTACCCGACTGAGGATAGAGCCTCAGGCATGGAACGGCTTCGCGGCAGACCCAACAGGCGCTCCAGCAGCCTGCGGTCCTGGAGAAGCGCCATGCGCTCTTTCGGTTTCAGCCAGGACAGAGCTTCATCAAATGTCTCCGCCTGGTTGACCTTTGCTTCGGCGAGCGCCCATTCCGGCGATATGTCGCCGGTTCTGCGGCTTTGTCCGCCCGGGAGCCAAGCGACGTGAAGCGCCCAGAATTTCGCGTCGTCTGAAAGCGCGGCCAGCCGAGACCCGTCTTCGGCGGACTCGCCCTCGATCTGTTGCGCCAGATCATTGGCGCGGGCGACCAGCGGCGGCTTCGATTGCTCCTCCGGAGTCAAAAGCAGGCCGGCCCGGCGGAACGCAAGGCCAACGTTCAAAAGTCCCGTCGACCAGGACAAGAAAATCGCCAATATGAGGCCGAAAATCGTCGGCGACATCCAGGCGACGAGAGACGGAGAGATCAGGAACCCGGCGATCAGGGTGATGACGCCCATGGCGACGTGGGAGCGGTGACGCCTGACGATCGCCTTGAAGGGAATGGAGCCGTCATCGCGCCGTTGCGGATCCCAGCCCGTGTCGAAGCCAAACACGAAATGCATGACGTGACCCGCCTGAATCAGCATCATGCTGGGCGCCAGCAGGGCTGACATGATGATCTCAAAGAGCGTCGAGAGCACGAGCCTCACGGCCCCGCCGCTGCCGCGCCGGGTGCGGCCCTGGATAAGGGCGAGCAGCAGGCCGAAAAACTTCGGCAGCAGCAGTATCGTCATGGTCAGCGCAAAGAGGCTGAGAGACCGCGCGGCGTCGAACCGCGGCCACGCCGGAAACAGAGTGAATTCGCTGGTGAAATACTCAGGACGGATGTAGCTCGCCTGAAGCACCAGCATGATGCCGACGAACAGTTGCAGCATCCACAGCGGCGACGACACATAGGCCATGATGCCGGTGACGAAATGCTGTCGCGACGCGAGACGAAATCCTTTCGCTGGCAGCACGCGCAGATGCTGAAGATTGCCCTGGCACCAGCGCCGGTCGCGCGCGGAGAGATCGATGAGAGAAGGAGGGCTCTCCTCGAAACTGCCGCCCAGCGTCGGCAGCATGTACACAGCGTATCCGGCGCGCAGGATCAAGGCCGCTTCGACGAAATCATGACTGAGGATATGACCGCCGAAGGGAGGCCGCCCGCGGAGCGCCGGCAAGCCGCAATGGGCGGCGAAAGCCGTGGTGCGGATGATGGCATTGTGGCCCCAATAATTGCCTTCGCGCCCCATCCAGACGGATACGCCGGCGGCGATCACGGGGCCATAGATCCTGGCCGCGAATTGCTGAACGCGGGCGAAAAGGGTGTTGCGATTGATGATGAGCGGCAGCGTTTGAATGATCCCCGAGTCGGGATCATCCTCCATCGCCGCGGCGAGCGCGACAATAGACCGGCCGGTCATCAGGCTGTCGGCGTCGAGAACGACCATATGCTCATAGCGGCCGCCCCAGCGGGTGACAAAATCCTCGATGTTGCCGGCTTTCCGGTTGGTGTTTTTCGGCCGGTGCCGGTAATAGATCTGCCCCGTCAGGCCGAGCCTTTGCCGGAGGGAGATAAACGCCTGCTCCTCGGCGAGGAATACGTCGGGATCGGTGGTGTCCGACAGGAAGAACCAGTCGAAAGAGGCTCCGACCCCTGAGGTTTCGACATCCTCGTACATCGCCTGCAGGGCGCTGAATATGCGCGCCGGCGCCTCATTGTAGATCGGCATGACGATCGCCGTGCGCTCACGCAAGGAGGCCGGAAGAGCGGGCGGCTTGGGGGCGAGAAACAATAGCCAGAAGAAGCCGGCGATCGCATTGGTGAAAGCGAGCGCGATCCAGGAAAAGGTGGCGACGAAGAGGATCACCAGCGCCCACTCGAGCAGCGTCACCCCGCCGACGGCGACGACTTCGTACATTTCGTAGGCGCCATAGGCCGTCAGCGCGAAACCGCCGCCGAAGATGAACAGTCGCGCCAGCAGCACGCCCGCCCACGGGGAGCGCCTGGTCTGTTTGCGCCGGCTCGCGGGATCGAATTCCGACAGGCTCTGCGTCGGCATCTCCAGCGGCGCTTCCGGCGGCATGCAGGGAAATAGAGAGCCGACGGACAATTCCGTCACGCGCGGCTGCCGCAACGCCGCTTCGGCCTTGGTCAGGGCGTCCATCGGTAAATCCATGTCTCGCTGATTGGCTTTTGATGCGACTCGAGGACGAGGCGCAGCTCGGAAAAGGTTTCGCCGCCGGGATCGAGTTCAAACAAAACCCTGTAGGTCATCTTGTCCGCAGACATGAACGTTCGAACCGAAACGATGGATCCGGGCGAGGCGCTCAAATTCGGCCAGATGTCTTCCGGGCTTTTGATCTGACTCAAAGCTTCGCCGGAAAATTCGACCAGAAAGCGGCGCCGTTTCGCGCTTGAGCCTCGCCCTGAGCGCGACAGCGAGACGGTTGCAAGCGGCGGACGTTCCGGCGGAACCTTGCACCAGAACTGCCTGTAGGCGAAAGAGATGTCGCTCCCGGCGTTTAGCGGCTGCTTCGGCCGCCAATAAGCGATGATATTGTCGTTCACATCGGATTCAGACGGAATCTCTATGAGTTGCACGCCTCCGAAGGACCAGTCGCCAATCGGCTCGATCCACAGGGACGGGCGGTTCTCCCAGTGCTGATCGTCATCTTGATAGTGATCGAAGTCGCGATCGCGTTGCAGGAAACCGAATCCGCGCGGGTTTTCATCAATGAAGGTCGAGATTTGCAGCGTGGCCGGATTCGAAACCGGACGCCAAAGCCATTCGCCCTTTCCGGTGAGCATTTGCAGGCCATCTATTTCGCCGACCTCCGGACGAAGATCGTCGAGCCTTGTCTTATCGATCGAGCCCGACAGATGGGTCGCGCTCATCGTGGCGATGCCGTAATGGTCGAGGGCGGCGCGCGCGAATAAAGTACATTCTGTGTCAATGATTGTCGCCTCGCCCGGATGCACGGTGAAGCGATAGGCGCCGCTCACGCTTTCCGAATCGATGATGGCGTGGATGACGAGCGTATTGCCGGCCAGTGTCGGGCGCTCGATCCAGACGCTCCTGATCGCCGGAAATTCCTCGCCGCGCGGATCCGCCGTCTTGATCGAGAGGGCGCGCGCCATCGTGCCGGGCTCCTGGCCACGAGCCACCGCGCGAAAAAAACTCGCCCCCTGGAAGGTCGCCAGCTCGAAGAAGCCGCCGTGCTCCAGCGGCGCCAGCACGCGAAACCCGGAAAACCCGATGTCCCCGAGGTTGGCGGGCGGCGTCACCTTGCCAAAATCGAACAGGGCGGCGTCATACGCCAGACGGCGGGCCTGGCCGTCGGCGACGAGATTGATCTGCATCGGCGTCGAAAAGGCGAAGCCGCGATGCAAGGGCTCAAGGGCGAAGCCGATATTGTCATTGGCCCAGATCGTCGCGCTCGGGCGCAGATGGATCGAGACATACTGATCATAGGTCAAGGTCTTGAACGCGTCTGGGAGATCTTGCGGCAGGGCTTTATAGGGCTGTTTCGCGAGGGCTCTTGCGGCGTCCGTCACCATCGCGGGATCGAACGGCGTCGGCGCTCCCAAAGGGAAGCCCGTGGAAGGAGGCGAAGCGGCATCAGCGTAGGCGCCCGTCTCGACCGCTCCCGCCAAGGCGCCGAGCGCAAGTCTCAAAACGTCCCGCCGATGGACCATGAACCTGTCTGTCAGGCGCCGAGCGCGCCGATGCTTGAAGGAGTAAGGAAAGCAGCTTTATACCGCATATTGGGGCGGCGATAAGATGCTGTCCGATCTTTTGTCTGGGTTTTTTGTGCGCCGCATCTTTATAGTTAAAACACGAGGAATGCATTGGATGGGTCGCACCGAAGGGTCGCGGCCGTATCCCAGGGGACGTTCGCCTCATGGCTCTTGCTTCTAACCGAAACTCCGCCGCAAGCTTTCCAGGCCGGACTTGCCTCGCCGTCATTCTTGCCGCCGGCGATGGAACGCGCATGCGCTCCACACGTCCCAAAGCGCTGCATAAGGTTGCGGGACGGTCCATGGTGGGCCATGTCCTTTCGGCGGTCGTTGAAGCCGAAGCCGACCGTATCGTCGTGGTCGTTGCGCCAACTCACGGCGCAATCGAAGCCGAGGCTAAGACGATCGCACGCGACGCCGAGGCCGTCATCCAGACCGAGCGGCGCGGCACCGCCCACGCCGTGCTCGCCGCGCGCGAGGCGATCGCCTTCGGCTACGACGACATACTCGTCGCCTTCGCGGACACACCCCTTGTGCGGCCAGAGACGTTCGCGCTGATGCGCAAGGCGCTGGCTGACGGCGAAAGCGCGATCGTCGCTTTAGGGTTCGAGGCGAAGGATCCGACAGGCTATGGCCGGCTGATCTTGAAGGACGGCGGCCTGGAGGCGATCCGCGAGGAGCGCGACGCGAGCGCTGAAGAGCGCAAGCTGACGACTTGCAACGCCGGGCTGATGGGCGTTTCCGGCCGCCACGCCCTGGACCTCATCGAGGCCATTGGCTGCGAAAATAGCCAAAAAGAATATTATCTGACGGATATCGTCGCGATAGCGCGGGAAAGAAAGCTTGCCGCCTGCGCGCTGATCGTCTCCGAGGAGGAGGTGCTCGGCGTCAACGATCGCACGCAGCTCGCGGCGGCCGAAGCGTTATTTCAAGCGCGGCTGCGCGAGAGCGCGCTGGATGCGGGAGTCACCCTCGTTGATCCTTCGAGCGTCACTCTCGCTTTCGATACGGCGCTCGCGCAGGACGTCACCATCGAGCCCAATGTCGTGTTCGGTCCGGGGGTCGCGGTCGGCGCCGGCGCCGTCATCCGTTCTTTCTCGCATGTCGAGGGGGCGACGATCGGAGAAAATGCGACCATCGGGCCTTTTGCGCGTCTGAGGCCCGGCGCCACGCTGATGCGGGACGTTCACATCGGAAATTTCGTGGAAGTCAAGGCGTCCGAGGTCGGCGCTGGCGCAAAAATCAATCATTTGAGCTATATCGGCGACGCCAGCATAGGCGCTAAAACGAATATTGGCGCCGGAACGATCACCTGTAATTACGATGGATTCGGCAAGTTCCGGACCGAGATCGGCGAGGGCGCATTCATCGGTTCGCACACGTCGTTGGTCGCGCCCGTCAAAATCGGCGACGGCGCTTACATCGGCACGGGCTCTGTCATCACGAAGGATGTTTCCGCTGATTCCCTGGTGATTGCGCGGGAGCGCCAGATCGAAAAGCCGGGCTGGGCCATAGGCTTTCGTGAAAAAAACAGGAAGTAACGAGGGCGCCTTTAAAAGCGCTTAAAGTTGGCTAGCTAGGCCAAAGCTGCGGCGCTCGGATGTTCCGCGGTTGGGTCAGGAGAGATTCATGTGCGGCATCGTTGGCATATTGGGGCGTGGGGCTGTCGCGGGCTCGCTTCTTGACGCGCTAAGGCGGCTCGAATACCGCGGCTATGATTCCGCCGGAATCGCCACTCTCGAAGCCGGCCATCTGACGAGGCGACGCGCCAGCGGCAAACTCAGGAATCTGGAGCTGCGTCTGGCGCAGGAGCCTCTCGGCGGCGCCGTCGGGATAGGCCACACGCGCTGGGCGACGCACGGGAAGGCGACGGAAAACAACGCCCATCCGCACGCCAGTGCGAAGGTCGCCGTCGTGCATAACGGCATTATCGAGAACTTCCGCCAATTGCGTGACGAATTGCGCGCCAAGGGCCACATATTCTCGTCCGACACAGATTCGGAAGTCATCGCCCACCTCGTGACGCAGGGCCTCAACGAGGGATTCGCGCCGGTCGACGCGGTCGCCGCCAGCCTGCCGCGCCTCAAAGGCGCCTTCGCTTTCGCCATGATTTTCGAAGGCGAGGAAAACCTTTTGGTCGGCGCCAGCAAGGGCGCTCCCCTTGCAGTGGGCTTTGGCGAAGGAGAGCGCAGCGGCGAGATGTTCCTTGGCTCGGACGCGCTGGCGCTGGCGCCTTTCACCGACACGATCGCCTATCTCGAGGATGGCGATTTCGTCGCGCTGATGCACGAAGCCGCTTCCTTCAAGGACGCGGCGGGGCTGCCCGTCGAACGGCGCAGGATCAAGACGCCGGCCTCGGCTTTCCTGATCGACAAAGGCAACCACCGCCATTTCATGGCGAAGGAAATTTATGAGCAGCCCGAGGTCGTCGGACGCACGCTCGCGCACTATCTCGACATGTCCGCGGGGCGCGTCGCGCTGCCTTTCGATCTGCCTGTCGACGCGGCGCGCCTGTCGCGCCTGACGATCTGCGGTTGCGGCACCGCTTATATCGCGGGACTGATGGCGAAATATTGGTTCGAGCGTTTCGCCCTGCTGCCGGTCGAGGTCGAGATCGCCTCGGAATTTCGCTATCGCGATCCGCCGCTCGACGCCGGCGGCCTGACGATACTCGTCTCGCAATCAGGCGAAACCGCCGACACGCTCGCCGCATTGCGCTGCGCCAAGGCGAAAGGGCAAAAGGTCCTCTCGATCGTCAATGTCGCGAGCTCCACCATGGCGCGCGAAAGCGACGTCGTGGCGCCAACGCTCGCAGGCCCAGAAATAGGTGTCGCATCGACGAAAGCCTTCACCTGCCAGTTGGCTGTTTTCGCGGCGCTGGCGCTCGCCATCGGACGCGCCCGAGGAGCCATCGACGGCGAGACCGAAGCGCGGCTTGTCAGCGATCTCATGGCGATCCCGGGGCTGATGGCGCAGGCGCTGAAATGCGAGAGCGCGGTCGAGGCTTTGGCGCGCGACATAGCCAAAGTGCGCGACGTGCTCTACCTCGGCCGCGGCACGTCCTATCCGCTCGCCCTCGAGGGAGCGCTAAAGCTCAAGGAGATCTCCTATATTCATGCGGAAGGCTATGCCGCCGGCGAACTCAAACATGGGCCCATCGCGCTGGTCGACGGCGACATGCCAGTGATTGTCATCGCACCCACGGACGCGGTGATCGAAAAAACGGTTTCCAACATGCAGGAGGTGGCAGCGAGGGGAGGGCGCCTCATCCTTATCGGCGACGAGGCTCTGTCACATGATTTCGCCGGCGAAGCCGCGGCGTCGATCGTCATGCCGAACGTCGCGCCCGACTTCGCGGCCTTGATCTACGCCGTGCCGATCCAATTGATCGCCTACCATACGGCGGTGGTCATGGGTAAGGACGCGGACCAGCCGCGCAACCTCGCCAAAAGCGTGACGGTGGAGTAAGCGCGCAGACGCCCGCTTCCCTCGCCCCAAAATTCACCGGCGGCGGACACCGGCCTAACGCCGGTCGCCGGCGCTCTTCCAAGAACGCAAGGCGCCCCGCCGCACGGGCGCCCGAAAGGCCGGGGTCCGGCTCAAATGTAATACATGAGATGAGCTTCATCGCTCTCGCCCAACGCCCGCATCTCGGCCAGCGTGCGATTGTCAAGGACCGTCGAGATGGCGTTGCGCGCTTCGAGCATGATCAGCCGCACGGCGCAATGGCGCTCGTCGCTGCAGTCGTCGCAGCGGCGATAGGAGGCCCTGCTGGCGCACTGGATCGGGGCGAGCGGGCCATCGAGCACGCGAACGATATGGCCAACCCGGATCTCGCAGGCGGGCCGAGCCAGCGTGTAGCCGCCGCCCTTGCCTTTCTTTGAGTTGACAAAACCCGCGTTGCGCAGCTCTCCCAGGATGGTGTCGAGAAATTTTTTCGGAATCTGATTCGAAATTGCGATGTCGGTGACGAGCGTCGCTTCGCCGGGGAGCCGGCCCGCCAGATGAACCATCGCCTTAAGGCCATACTTGCCTTTCTTCGTGAGCATTTGAACTCCGCTGGGGTTTTTCCGAAGCGCGGTCGATAAGGTCCGCGTTTTTTCCCCCTGAAGGAAATATGAAGCCTCTGATCCATCGTCCATTGTTTTTGTAGGCTTTCAAGCTCAATCGGCCAATTTTCGGGGCGATAAGGCGGAAATCCTTTGATTCAGGGGGCGTCAGCGTCCCTCGTTGAGGGCGGCTCCCCGCGCGCTTGGGCCTGGGGCTTGTTTTGGCGTGTCGGAAATGACAAAAGGGTCCGAATTGAAAGGCGGCGCGCGGAGCGACGAGGGCGAGCCGGCGAATCACACGGCCAGATGGCCGGAGCCCGCCATTGTCGCAACGCGAATGCGTCGAGCCGCCTTAGCCAAGCGGCTGGAAACCGGCGGGAGGAGCTCGTCCGCTCTCCCGACCGAATGATGCAAACGACTGGACCCTAGATGCAGACACATGAAAACGTATCGAGCTTCCGCAAGATCGTTCTTGGCTCAAACCAGAAATTCGGGCTGACTTTTGGGTTTGTCCTGGCGCTGCTCGGCGTTTGGCCAATGGTTCACCATCATTCGCCGCGTTGGATTTTGCTTGCCATCGGCGCCATCTTCGCGGCCCTCGCGCTGTTCATGCCGGACCGTTTATCGCCTCTCAATCGCGCCTGGTTCAAATTCGGGATGCTTTTGAACCGCGTCGTCAATCCGCTCATCATGGGTCTGATGTTTTTCGCAGCCGTGACGCCGCTCGGCTGGGTGATGCGCAAAACGGGCAGCGATCTGCTCAATCTGAAAATACGGCCGGACGCCAAGTCCTACTGGATCGTGCGCGAGCCATCGCCCGAGGCCGAAAACGCCATGACGAAACAGTTTTGAGGAGAAGACATGTCCATCATAGCTGAGCTTTTTGAATTTCTCGGCGCCAGAAAGAAATTCTGGCTGCTCCCCTTGCTTGCCCTGTTCCTGATTTTCGGCGGCTTGTTCGTGCTCAGCCAAGGCTCGGTCGTCGCGCCTTTCATCTATACTCTGTTCTGACCGGTTCCAATGCTTGTTCTTGGCATTTCGGCCTTCTATCACGATAGCGCCGCCGCACTCATTCGCGACGGCGAGATCATCGCGGCAGCTCAGGAAGAGCGCTTCACGCGCAAGAAGCACGATCCGGATTTCCCAGCCAATGCGATCGCCTATTGCCTCAGGCAAGGCAAGGTCGACGCGGCCGGCATCGATCGCGTTGTCTTTTATGAAAAGCCGTTCTTAAAATTCGAGCGGCTCATCGAGACCTATCTTGCTTTCGCGCCAAAAGGCTTCGCGTCTTTCCGCAAGTCCATGCCGCTCTGGATCGGCGAGAAACTATTTCAGCGCGACCTTCTGTTGCGCGAACTCAAGGAGATAGATCCGGCGCTTGGCGACAAAGCCAAGCTTCGTTTCAGCGAACATCACTTTTCGCACGCGGCTTCGGCCTATTATCCCTCGCCCTTCCAATCGGCACTGGTTCTCACTATGGACGGCGTCGGCGAGTGGGCGACGACTTCCGCGGCGATCGGCGAAGGCTCCTCGCTGAAGATCACGAAGGAAATTCATTTTCCTCATTCGCTTGGGCTGCTCTATTCGGCGTTCACCTATTACACGGGGTTCAAGGTCAACTCCGGCGAATACAAGGTGATGGGCCTCGCCCCTTATGGCGAACCGAAATACGTCAAGGCGATCTTCGATCATTTGATCGACGTCAAGGACGACGGCTCCTTCCGGCTGAACCAGGACTATTTCGGCTATTGCACCGGCCTCACCATGACGAACGAGCGTTTCGACGCGCTGTTCGGCGGTCCGCCGCGGCGCGCCAGCGATCCGCTCGAACAACGCCACATGGATCTCGCGGCCTCGGTGCAGGCGGCGACGGAAGAGATCGTCCTGCGTCTGACGCGATCGCTCGCTAACGAGACAGGACAACGCAATCTTTGTCTTGCCGGCGGCGTCGCCCTGAATTGTGTGGCGAACGGCAAAATTTTGCGCGACGGCCGCTTCGACCAGATTTTTATCCAGCCGGCGGCGGGAGATGCGGGCGGGGCGCTCGGCGCCGCGCTGGCTGTTTATTTCAAGGAGAATGGCGAAGCCGCGATCAAGAACGCCAAACGGCCCGATTCAATGCACGGCTCTTATCTCGGGCCGAGTTACGAGCAAAGCGATATCGAGCAGAGACTCAAGGCGGCCGGGGCGGTCTTTACGGTCGTTGACGACGAACAGCTGCTTGAGAAGACCGCCGCCACGCTCGCAGCGGGGCAGGCGGTCGGCTGGCATCAGGGACGAATGGAGTTCGGACCGCGCGCGCTCGGCAATCGCTCCATCCTCGGTGATCCGCGTTCGCCCTCCATGCAGAAGGCGCTTAATCTCAAAGTCAAATACCGCGAGAGCTTTCGCCCCTTTGCGCCGTCGGTGCTGCGCGAGCATGTCGCTGATTGGTTCGAACTCGACGCGGATTCGCCTTATATGCTCCTCGTCGCGCCGGTAAAGTCAGAGCGCTGCCGCAAGATGTCGGCACAGGAGCTCGCCCTGTTTGGCATCGACAGGCTGAATGTGCAGCGCTCCGAAATTCCGGCGGTGACGCACGTCGATTATTCAGCGCGCGTGCAGACGGTGCATAAGGAAACCAACCCGCGCTATTACGATCTGATTTCGCGTTTCGAGGCGATGACTGGCTGCCCGGTGCTGATCAACACGAGCTTCAATGTTCGTGGCGAGCCGATCGTCAACACGCCGGAGGATGCGTTCCGCTGTTTTATGGGGAGCGAGATCGAGTTCCTTGCGGTCGGTAATTGCATCCTTCTCAAGGATCAGCAAAATCAGGCCCTTAAGCTCGATTACAAGAACGCGTTCGAACTCGACTGAAAACGCGTCGCGCTCTTTCGATGTCGCGGAGGGCGCTTTGGATCGTGGCTGGGGGCCGTCAGTTCAGCTGGGAATACAGCACGCCCGCCATGTTCTGTTCGATGTAACTCTTGAGCATGGCCGCCCGCATGCGGTTGGCGAGCGGCGTCGGGTGTCCGTCGCCCGGAATGCTGATCTCAGCCCCAGCGGCTTCCTCTTTTAGAAGGGAAACATCAATCACGCTGGCGCCGCCTTGCTGCAACCGCTCCATGATCGCTTCATTGGTGAAGCCTGTTCCTCGCAGGTAAGCGTCCGGGCTCCGCAGGAACGGGATCAACGTCGGCACGCCGTATTTCTCCTTGGCGAGGTCGACCGCCGCTAGCAGGATGCGGATGTACGTTTCAATGTCATCGTGACTGGCTTTGCGGCGATACGGGTCGAAGACGACGCGATAGGCGGCGGTATTCCACAGGAACTCCCGCAATCGCAGGGACGCCCCTTCGTAGCAGGCTCCCCTGAACGTGACCTTTCCGTTGTCGAGCTCGTAACGCGGCGCGTTGACGACCCACGACGCCTTGCAGGACGTTCGCTCCGCGTGCCAGGGAGAGGTCACAAAAACGAAAAGGCGAGGGTGCGGCCCGATCTCAGCGTCGAAGATGCCTGTCTCCATTTCGCGCAGGAAGTGCTGCGGTCCATAGCCGGTAAAGGCGAGATTGATGACGCGTTCCTTGGAGTCGAGGACGTCGGCGAAGCGTTGCGGCAGCGTATCGGGATCGTTGACGCCGACTCCGAAGGTCACGGAATCACCAAAGAAGGCGATCGTCGACCCTGCGTCAGTCGAGCGGGTTTGACGAAGAAGGTTCGAATCGATCGTGTATTCGGCGCTGTAGATGATCGCGCCTGTCTTTGGGTCTGTCTTTTCAGAGTGGAACCGACCAGCATGCTGGGGACCCCAGCCGATGACCGGCTGACGGACGTTCCATCCGTTCGTTGATACGATCACCTGCCTGTCTTCGAGCGTGGCGGCGGTCGCTTCTATGACGCAGAGGCCAAAGAGGAGGGAGGCGACGATCAGAAGAGCGTCGCGCAGGGCTCCCCGCGCCAGCGACGCCAGGTCGGCGGCGATGAGGAAGACCAGAACGAAACTGATGAGCCGGAAAAAGTCTGGCGAGTGACGAATTTCCACCGCTGCGATGATCGCCGCGAGGAGCGGGATCGCTGCGAGGCGCAAGACCCTGGAGAGCGCGCCGGGCCTAAGCGAATTTGGCCATCGCGCGAGCGATCGAAGAAGAACGTTCAGGATGCTTACTCCAGTTGCGACAGCACAACGCCGGACATGTGTTGCGTGATGTAGGTCTTGATGATTTCGGCGCGCCTGCGATTAGCGAGAGCGGTTGGATGCTCATCGCCCGGAATGCTGATCTCATCGCCCTCGGCTCGCTCCTTCGCCAAAGCGACATCGACGATGATGGCGCCTCCGTCCCGCAGACGCTGCATGATCTGTTGTTCTGTGAAGCCGGCGCCGGCAAGGGTTCCTGGCGGCGAATCGAGATAAGGGATCAGCGTCGCGACGTGGTACTTTTCTTTTGCAATCTTTACCGCGGCGACCAGCTCGCGGATATAGAGTTCGACGTCGTCATGCGTCACTTTCTGAAGATATGGCGCGACAAAAACGCGCCAGGCCGCCGTTTCCGTCAGAAACCGCTGCGCCTGCAGACGCCATCCTTCATAACAGCGCCCCTTGAAGGTGACTTCGCCGTTTTCGAGCACATAGCGCGGCGCGTTGAAAGCCCATGATGGTTTGCAGGCGGTTCGCTCTGCGTGCCAGGCCGCGGTCATGAAGACGAACAGCTTTGGATCCGGGCCGATGACGTCGTCCTGAAATCCCGTTTGGAGATCACGCAGAAACTGCTGCGGACTGAATCCGCCGACCGCGAGGTTGAGCACGCGTTGCTTACGTTGCAACAAATCCGCGAACGCCTGCGGCATGGTGTCGGCGTCGTTGACGCCAAAGCCGAATGTAAAAGAATCGCCGAAAAAGACGATCGGCCGCCCGCTCTGCGTCGAAATCGTGCGGCGCAGCAATTTCGAATCGAAAGTGTAGTCGGCAGCATAGATTTTTGCGCCTGTCTTCGGATCGATCCGCTCCGCGTGGTAGACCCCTGGATGTTCCACGCCCCAGCCAAGCACGGGTTCGTAGACCGACCAGCCGGGAGTCACGATCAGCAGCTGCTTCGGCTCGATGAACCTTGCTGTGGCCTCCACCACGCAAAGGCCGAAGAGACACGAGGCGAATATTACCAGCGCGTCACGCAAACCGCCTCGCGCGAGCGAGGCGAGATCCGCGATGCAGAAGAAGATGAAAACGAAGCTCAGCAGCCGAAAAATCGGAAAGGGCTGCCTCATCTCCATCCAGGCGACGAGAGCGATCAGAATGGGGACCGCTCCGATGCGGAGCCAAGTGGAGATCGTGCCTGGCATCAACTATAACTTTCCCGGTTCGTGCATTGATGGATGAGCCGCCCCAAACGTCACTTCAGCCCGCTGAGGAGGACGCCCGACATATTCTGCTTGATGTAATTCGTGATCATCTCGGCCCGCAGGCGATTGGCGAGAGGCGTCGGATGTCCGTCTCCTTGAATGCTGATCACCGCGCCGGCATTTTTTTGAGCATCGAGCGAGGCGTCGATGACGATCGCTCCCGCGTCCCTCAGGCGCGCCATGATCGCATCATCGGTGAAGCCGGTCTTGCGCAGATATTCCGGCGGCACCCGCAGATATGGAATCAGCGTCGGGACGCCATATTTGTCTTTCGCCAGCTTCACCGCGGCCTCCAATGTGCTGACATAGACATCGACATCGTCATGATTGAGCTGATGGCGATAGGGATCGATCAACCAGCGATAGGCTGCCGAATTCTCGAGCCATTCGCGCAGCAGCAGGTTGGCTCCCTCATTGCAGTCGCCCTTATAGACGATTTTGCCGTCTTCCAACGCATAGTGCGGAGCATGCGGGGTCCAATAGGCCTTGCATGCGGTTCTTTCAGCATGCCAGGGCGCGGTCAGGAAAACGAACAGTTTGGGATCAGGCCCGATAACGGCGTCGAAACGGCTCGTTTCCATTTCGCGCAGAAACTGCTGCGGACTATAACCGGTGAATCCGAGATTGAGGACGCGCTGCTTCCGATCCAGCGAATCCGCAAAGACCTGCGGCAGAGTTTCGTTGTCTTGGATGCCGTCGCCAAACGTATAGGAATCGCCAAAAAAGACGATTGCCGGCCCATGGTCGATCGAATGCGTTTCTCGCAACAGATTAGAATCGATCGTATAGTCGGCCTTATAGATGAGCGCGTTGGTTTTGGGATCGCGCTTTTCGGCGTGGGCGGTTCCGGCATGGTCGGGACCCCAGCCCATGATGGGTTGGCGGACAGACCAGCCGTGCGTTATCGTCAGGCCGCCGCCCTCTGGCTGGGCCACATTGGCGGCGCCCTCCGCGATGGCAAGGCCGAAAGCGGTCGAGGCGAGAACGATCAGGAAATCGCGCGCCTTGCCCTTCGCCGCGAAGGCGAGGCGCACGAGCAAAACGAAGACCAAGATGAAGGTGGCCAGGCGAAACATCGGAAAGGGGTGCGTCAGCTCCAGCCAGACAATGAGCCCAACTAGAATAGGTATTGCGGCAAGCTGAAGCGCAGAGGAGATCATTCTCGCCATTGACAGAACCGACCTTGATTGAGCATGAGCGGAGAAATGCGCTGATAGCCGTTTGTTGGTCTACTGTCCAGCGAAGCTCAACTTCAAGCCTTGTCAATTTTATCCCCAGTACGCAACAAAAGCGTGAGAGGCGCAGTAGAGCCGTTAAGCTGCCTGAAGGAGACGACTCAAGTGGTTGTGACCGGCGTGGAAGAAGCGCGAGCCGCCTTGGGCGAAGTGATCGGCCTCTGCGGTCGCATCGTGGCGTTTACCGGCGCTGGCATTTCGACCGAGTGCGGCGTGCCTGATTTCCGGTCGAAGGACTCGCCCTGGCGGCGCTACAAGCCGATCGACTTCGCGCTCTTCGTGTCGGACGTTTTGATGCGCGAGGAGGCATGGCGGCGGAAGTTCGCTCTCGACGACATCTGCGCCAGCGCCCAGCCAGGGCGCGGCCATTACGCCCTCGCAAACCTCGTCGCAAACGGCAAGGTCAGCGCCATTATCACGCAAAACATCGACAATTTGCATCAAGCCTCCGGCGTGCCGGAGGAGCGCATCATCGAATTGCACGGCAATGGCGCATACGCCCGCTGCCTCTCTTGCGGCGCGCGGTACGAACTTCAGCCGCTGCGCCGGGACTTCGAGGCGAGCGGCGCCGCCCCCGCCTGCTTTGAATGCGGCGGCGCCGTCAAATCCGCGACGATCTCCTTTGGCCAGCCAATGCCGCAAGCCGCGCTCGAGCGCGCGTATCAGGAAACAGTCCGTTGCGATCTGTTTCTCGCCATCGGCTCATCGCTCGTTGTTTATCCTGCGGCATCCTTTCCCTCGCTGGCGCGTCAGCGCGACGCGAAGCTTGTCATTGTGAACGGCGAAGAGACGCCGCTCGACAGTGAGGCCAATCTCGTATTGCGGGGCGATATCGGCGATATTCTGCAACCTTTTTCGAATTGAGGGGACCTGGCGCCAAGCCCGGCGATGACGTTTTCCGAAATCATCCACATCTTCCTGCGCAAGGCGGCTTTTGCCGCGCCCGCTCGATGCTATCTTGTCCCCAACCTACTCCGGGGCAGCTGATTCTGCCTGACGCCGGAGTTCAGACCGCGCCTTTCAAAGGTGGCTCCTTGGACGCAAAATCTTCCGCTAAAGATCCGAACTCGCCACGACGGGACGAGGACCCTGACCGTCAGCGGTTTGCGTCCGAGCGGATTGTTGAAATATCGGGCGAAGTCAAATGGTTCGACGTCGTCAAGGGCTATGGCTTCATTACGCCGGATGAAGGCGGTCCGGATGTGTTGTTGCATGTGACGACCTTGCGCAAGGATGGTTTTACGGCGGCGCGCGAGGGCGACCGAATCGTTTGCGAGGCGGCCTGTCGCGCCAAGGGGCTGCAGGTGTTGAAAATCACCTCGATGGAAGCAGTTGGGACCCATCCTTCTGAGACCCAGCCTCGCACCCACGTCCATGTCACGCCAGCCGGCGGCTTCGAGATCGTCGTCGTCAAATGGTTCAACCGCGCGCGGGGGTTCGGCTTTGTCACGCGCGGCGACGGCACGGAAGATATTTTTATTCACATGGAGACGTTGCGGCATTATGGGATTGGCGAGGTGCGTCCTGGCGAAAGCCTTTTGGTTCGGTTCGGCGACGGCCCAAAGGGTCTGATGGCGGCGGAAGTGCGCCTGCTCAACGTGGCTGCGCCGCGGGCGCACTAAGGGACCCGGAAACGACGTAAAGCGCCACGGCGCCTTTGGCGAGGATGATGATTTGGCCCGAACATTTTCGAGCGAAGCAAATGCCTGTTCGCGCCTAGGACATGTGATAAAAGAAGAATATAGAGCGATTTTGCCATGCCGCGGAATTGCACGATCGCCACGCCTCTCGCGCGCTGGGCGGATTGCCTGCGGGTGGCTCGATTTTCGCTGGAGCGGCCTTGGGCGGCGCGCGGGGAGGGTCCTCGCCTCGGCGCTCGTCCTGACGTTTTTGCTCGTCTTCGCAGCTCCTCAGGCAGAAGTCTTGGCGGGAGAAGCGGGCGCAAAGATCGAACATCTCGATATCGTCACGGCTAGCGGCACGCATCCTTTTCTCGTCGAAGTGATGCGCACCGAATCGGAGCGCGAGCGCGGGCTGATGTTTCGCCGAACGCTGGCGGCCGATCGCGGCATGTTGTTTGATTTCGAGACCGAGAAGCCTGTGCAGATGTGGATGAAGAATACCTATCTGCCGCTCGACATGATTTTCATTTCGAGGACCGGCAGGGTCGTCGGCTTGGCCGAAAACACAGAGCCTCTCTCCGAGGCGATTATTTCGTCCGGGGCTCCGGCCTATGGCGTTCTTGAAGTGAACGCTGGCTCTGCGGCCAGAATCGGCCTCAAGATCGGCGACAGCGTCAGGCATCCATTGTTTGGGAAATGACGCCCGGCGTCCTGCGCCGGTCCACGCGCATCGTCGAACTTGTTCGCATCGGCGACGCGTGATAGCGAGATGCGCAATGGGAAATAAGGATCGGTTTCCTATGCGGGGTATAGCGCAGTCTGGTAGCGCGGAAGTTTTGGGTACTTCAGGTCGCAGGTTCGAATCCTGCTGCCCCGACCACACCCGCTTGGCGCGGGCGCCGGCGTCGCGGCGTCTAAGCTTTGGCGGCTTGAAAAAAGCGCTGATTTTTCCGAAAAGATGCGCATGATCGGAAATTCGCAGCGCGCGCCGCGCGTCGTGACGATCGCCAAAAGATTGCAACCGGAACCATTTCACATGACCGCACGCATTTACCGGCCAGCCAAAACCGCCACGCAATCGGGCAGTGCGCGCACGAAGCAGTGGGTTCTCGAATTCGAGCCCGAATCGCCGCGTGAAATCGATCCTTTGATGGGCTGGACGAGTTCGAGCGATATGAAGAGCCAGGTCCGGTTGCGATTCGGCGATAAGGACGAAGCAGTCGCCTATGCGCAAAAACATGGGCTCGCCTATCGCGTGGAAGAGCCAAAGCCGGACCAGCGCAAAATCCTGTCCTATTCGGATAATTTCAAGTCGACCCGCCTCGGCCAATGGACCCACTGAATTCATGCGCCATAGTGAGGCGCAGCCCCAATCGACCCCGTAGCTCAGCTGGATAGAGCAGCCGCCTTCTAAGCGGCAGGTCGCAGGTTCGAACCCTGCCGGGGTCGCCATCGCCGCTCCGCGCCGCCGTGAGTTCGTCGAAACATACGGCGCATGCCTTGAGGGCGCCGCAGGCCGGGAGCACAGGGACCAAAAGGACAAAAGTGCCGGGTTTCTATGAATTCTTCGCCGGTGGCGGCATGGCGCGCGAGGGCCTCGGCCCGCAGTGGCGATGTCTTTTCGCCAATGACGTCGACGCCGGCAAAAGCGCCGCCTACCGCGCGAACTGGGGCGATGGCGAACTCAAAACCGCCGATGTCGCGGCCTTGCGGTCGACGGACCTCCCGGACGTGCGCGCAAATCTCGCCTGGGCGTCCTTTCCGTGCCAGGATTTGTCCCTCGCGGGCGTCGGCGCTGGCCTCAAAGGCGCGCGAAGCGGGACTTTCTTTTCCTTCTGGTCGCTGATCGAACAGCTGATCGAAGAGGATCGCGCGCCAGATCTCATTGTGCTCGAGAATGTGAGAGGCGCGCTGACATCGCGCGGCGGCGCGGATTTCGCCGCGCTTTGCGCTCGTCTCGATGCGGGCGGTTACGCATTCGGAGCGCTCATCATGGACGCCGCGCTTTTTCTGCCGCAATCGCGCCCGCGCGTTTTTGTCGTCGGGGTCCGCAGGGGGCTCGACATAGCGCCACAGCTCGCGGCGCCCGGCGCTACCCTGTGGCACCCGCCCGCGGTGTGCAACGCTTATGCGGCGCTTCCCCTGGCGCTCCGGCGCGCCTGGATCTGGTGGACCATGCCGTCTCCGGCGGCACACGCGGCGACGCTCTCGGATTTGATCGAGGATGACGCGGCCGTCGCGTGGCAGGCCGAGTCGGAAACTTTACGGCTGCTCGCCCTGATGAACGAGAAAAATCAGCGCAAGATCGAGGCGGCCAGAACGGCTGGACGGCGCGTCGTCGGCTGTGTTTACCGCCGCACCCGGAGCGATCCGGCCGGCGGCCGGAGGCAGCGCGCGGAAGCAAGATTCGACGGCCTCGCAGGATGCCTGCGCACGCCCGCCGGCGGTTCGAGCCGACAGGTGATTCTCGTCATTGATGGCGAGCGGGTGAGATCGCGCCTGATTTCCGCCCGCGAAACGGCCCGGCTCATGGGGCTGCCAGACGCCTATCGCCTACCGTCGAATTACAACGCGGCCTATCATCTCACTGGCGACGGCGTTGTGGTTCCGGTGGTTCGCCATTTGGCGCGCCATCTGCTCGAGCCGATTTTGGCGCGCCAGGCCGCGGCGGCGGCGTGAGGGCCGCGGGCCCCAATCGGCTGGGCGTGGCTCCGGACGCGGCGCGCAGCGCCGTCATGCGCGCGGTCAAATCGACGGACACGAAGCCCGAAATGATCGTCCGTTCAATCGCCCATCGGCTCGGGTTTCGGTTCCGCCTGCACCGCAAAAACCTGCCTGGATGTCCAGACCTCGTCTTCGTCACGCGCCGCAAGGCGATTTTCGTCAATGGCTGCTTCTGGCACGGTCATGACTGCAAGCGTGGGGCGCGCATGCCAAAAGCCAATGCCGACTACTGGCGATCCAAGATCACCCGCAACCAGGCGCGCGACCTCAGGGTCCGAGAGGATCTGGCGGCGGCCGGATGGGACGTTTTCACCATTTGGGAATGCGAAACGAAGGACCAGGGCCTTCTTCGCCAACGGATCGTCGCCTTTTTACAGGCGTGAAACCGTCTGTTTCGAGGCTCTCCGGCCTCATGCGAATCGCGTCTGTTTACCATAGCAATGCATTTGATGGCGAGCCTAATTCGCGCTTCGCGCCTGCAGCAGAGCGAATCCGCGCGACTGTTGCACGATTTCGTAAGTATCTGATTCATAATCATAATGTTGGCGTTCTTAATGCCTCGCATGACGTCCCGGTGAAGGATTTGAGCGAGAAACCAGTCGGCTTTCCCAAACTGTCGTGCATATTGTCAAGCATCCCGCCTGCCGTTAAGCCTTCGGCAACAGGTGGGTGCGAAACTCGTTTTCGGATCTCTGACCAATTTCAGCGATGGTCCGCCTCGGGACCGGCTTGGAAGCAGACAGGAAATGCGCATGGCGAGCAAACGGCTTACAGGTTTCTCATCTCACGCCTTAGCCGTAGGCTCACTGTTATCGTTCAATTCACGCGCCCCACGCGCACGCGCCGTCATGATCGCGACTCTCGCAGGCGGAGCGGCCGCGAGCCTTGGAGGATGCGCGCAACAACCGCCGCTGCAACGCGTCGCCATGCATTCCAAAGAATATTTCCCGTCCTCGAAATATGGCCCGGCCAGTCCCCGCGTCATCGCCGACGGCGAGCCGGTGCCGCATGGCGGCGGGTCCTACATGGTCGGCAAACCCTATTCGGTTGCCGGCCGCACTTACTACCCAAGCGAAAAGCGTTATGTCGCCGTGGGATTGGCCTCCTGGTACGGCGACGCGTTCCACGGACGGCGCACAGCGAACGGTGAAATATACGACCGCGACTCGATTTCCGCGGCGCATCCGACCATGCCTTTGCCGAGCTATGCCCGCGTGACCAATCTGCGCAACCATTACTCCATCATCGTCCGCGTCAATGATCGCGGGCCCTTCGCGGCCAATCGCATCATGGACGTGTCGCGCAAGACGGCCCAGGCGCTCGATTTCAGCGGCAGCGGAACAGCGCGGGTCAAGGTCGAATATATCGGGACCGCGAGCCTTGCCGGCTCGGATGATCAAAAGCTGCTGGCGACCCTACGTCTCGATGGGCCGGCGACGCTCGACGGACAGGCCCCGACCATGGTCGCGGACGCCGGATCGGAGCCCCGCCGCATGGCTTCTCTTGCGCAGCCTCGCAATGACGATCTCGGCGCCCAGGATCTTCCGAGCCGGGCAGAAGCCACGAGCCGCCAGCCACAGCGCACAGCCGAGGCTGCCGAAACGGAAGAAAGCGATGCGGCCGTTCCGACGCCTCCGCGCATTTCGCGCCCATTCGCCAGCAACGTTCCCCTGCCGCCATCCCGCCCATTTGATCTCGGTCCGCACTCGACAGGGCGCGTTCATGTTGCAATGCGGTCAAAGCAAGCCGACTAAAGGTTCTCTCTGGCGCGGCGGACCGGCCAGATATATGAATGCGACGAAGTTCGCGCCCCGGACATTGATCCCGAACCATCTGCAAATGCCTCTTCGCATTCGGTCTTCGCGGCATGCGGAGCCTGACCAATGGCTGCCCACAGGCCAAACTACGCCTTGATTGCCGGAGAAGTCGAAGCCACATTGAGGCATGTGGCGACGTTGACGCGCATTTGACGAAGGCTGTTGGAATCCATCGGCCTTGGCCAGTTTGGATGCGCGGGAAGGATCAGAGTGACCGGTCAATTTCCAACGCTCCCCCGGTGGTCTATCGCCGCCCTTATCGCGCTCGCTTTTGCTTGCGCTTCGGGTGCGGCGTCGGCGCAAACCATCCAGACCAGCGTCCCTCACGCCATTCTGGTCGACGCCGATACGCATAGCGTTCTCTTCGAAAAAGATGCGGACGCGCCCGCGGTGCCGGCCTCGACCGTAAAAATCATGACGGCGGAGGTGGTTTTCAACGAACTCGCCGAGGGACGCATCAAGCTCGACGACCAATTCCTGATTACTGAGAATGCATGGCGCACCGGCGGCGCTCCAGCGCGCTCATCCAGCATGTTCGCGGCGGTCAACAGCCGCGTCCGGGTTGAGGATTTGATTCGCGGTCTCGTCATCGATTCGGGCAATGACGCGGCGATTGCCCTTGCTGAAGGCATTGCGGGGTCCGAAGGAGCATTCGCGACATTGATGATGAAGCGTGGGCGAGAACTCGGCCTGACGCAATCCGTCTTCACCAATTCCTGGGGCAAGGATGATCCGGAGCAAAGAGTCAGCCCCCGCGAAATGACGATTTTGGCGGCGCATGTGATCGCGACCTATCCTGAGTACTATAAATATTTCGCGGAGAAAGAATTCACCTGGAACAAGATCAAACAAACGAACCGCAATCCGCTGCTGACAATGGACATTGGGGCGGATGGGCTGAAGACAGGCAATATTGACGCGAGCGGCTACGGCCTCGTTGGGTCCGCGGTGCAGAACGGCCAGCGTCTGATCCTCGCGCTTTATGGCGCGGCCAGCGCCAAGGAGCGGGCGGAGGAGGCTCGAAAGCTTCTGATGTGGGGATTTCGATCCTTCGACTCAAAAACGATCTTCGCCGCCGGCGAAACGGTCGGCTACGCCAAGGTCTATGGCGGCGTCAGTTTTGAGGCCCCGCTCGTCGCCGAACACGAGGTCAAGATCCTCGTCCCGAGGGTCGGCGGCGAGAAATTCACCGGCCGCATCGTCTACGATGGTCCGCTGATGGCTCCTGTCGCGGCGGGTAAGGAGGTCGCGCGGCTTAAGATTTTCCGGGGCTCCACAGAGGTGCTCGACCTGCCGCTGAAGACGGCCGCGGCGGTCGAAGTCGGATCGCTCCCACGGCGCGCGATGGATGCGGGGCTCGAATATATCGGCGATCTCTTCCGCAAATATGTCGGCAGCAAACTCGACAAAAAATATGTCGCCAATCAATGAAACTGGCGTCGATCGCGAACGCCCGACGCGTGGCAGGCTGATTACGCTCGAGGGCGGAGAGGGCGCGGGTAAATCGACGCAGATAAGCCTTTTATTGCGGCGTCTGCGAGAAGCTGGAGTCGACGCCATCGCCACCCGGGAACCGGGGGGTTCCGACGGCGCGGAGATCTTGCGCAAGGTTCTTCTGTCGGGCGTCGTGAAGCCTCTTGGACCGACGGCGGAGGCAATCCTTTTCGCCGCCGCCCGGATCGATCACATTGATAATACGATCGAACCGGCGCTCGCGGCTGGTATATGGGTGTTGTCTGACCGTTTCTCCGATTCCACGCGAGCCTATCAGGGCGGGGCAGGCGGCCTCGATCAGCGCCTTCTCAGCGCGCTCGAACGCGTGACGCTTGGCGGCCTGTGTCCCGACCTCACCCTGATCCTCGACCTTCCGGCCGAAGAGGGGCTTTTGCGGGCGTCTCGCCGCCGCGCGCCGGGCGAGACTCAAGATCGTTTCGAAGACGAAAGCCTGCAATTTCACGAGAGGCTGCGCGCCGCCTTTCTGGCCATTGCGGCGCAAGAACCGAATCGTTGCGCCGTCATCGACGCCAGCGCCTCCGTGACAGACGTTGCGGAGGCGATCTGGAGCGCCGTCTCGAGCCGGCTCCTTGGATCGGCAAATCTGGACATCGTTCATGGCGCCTAGACTTTCAACCGATGCAGAAGCGCCGCCGGAAGCCGATCGCTTCGAGGACGCCCCGCATCCGCGAGAAGCCTCGGCTTTCATCGGCCATGCCGAAGCCGAGGCCGAACTCTTGCGGGCCTGCGCCTCGGGACAATTGCCGCAGGCCTTTCTGATCGGCGGACCCTCGGGCGTCGGCAAAGCGACCCTCGCCTGGCGGCTGGCGCGTTTTCTTCTCGCCAATCCAGACGCTCGCGCCGCTGCGGAAGGCGCCCGAAATCTTCACGTGCCGCCTGAGCATCCGGCCGCGCGGCAAATCCATGCCTTATCGCATCCAGATCTCTTTCTTTTACGTCGCGAATGGAACGAGAAAGGCAAAAAACACTACACTGAAATCCGCGTCGAGGACGTGCGCCGCGCCATTCATACCTTCCAGCAGTCGGCCGGGCGCGGCGGCTATCGCATCTGCATCGTCGACAGCGCCGAAGACCTCAACGCGTCCGGCGCCAATGCTCTGTTGAAGCTGATCGAGGAGCCGCCTCCGCGCTCGGTTTTCATGATTGTCTCGCATAGGCCCGGCCGCGTGCTTGCGACCATTCGTTCGCGCTGCCGCAAGATCGGATTGAAAGAACTCGGCTCGGCCGACATCGCTGACGTCGTCAAGACGCTGGGAGCGCCGTGGTCTGGAGCCAAGCCGGCGGAGGTTGCGGCGGCGATCGAGCGATCACGGGAATCCCTGCATGGCGTCCTTCGGCTTCTGAATGGGCGAGGGCTGGAGCTCGACTCTTCGCTAAGGCGGATTCTGGACGATTTGCCGAGGATCGATTGGCGGGCGGCGCATGCGCTTGCCGATCAGGTCGCGCCGCGGGACGGCGGCGACGATTATGAAACGCTGCTCGCCACGGTTTTTGACTGGCTCGAGGCCAAGGTGCGCGGCGGCGCGTTGGACGGGGAGGGCGCTCCACGCCAGCTTGCGCCCTACGCCGAGGTGTGGGAAAAAGTGACCGAAGCGGCGCAGCAGACTGAAGCGCTCAATCTCGATAAACGCCCGTTCGTCCTCGCCCTTTTTGCTGATTTGGCGGCCGCCGCGCGGGCGTCTTCGCTATAATCCGGGGCCGCCGAGCGCCCCAGGACGCTCCGTCAAACTCTTAAGATTGCTGTTCCATGTCCGGCCGCCCGACCTTCTATATTACGACCGCTATCCCTTACGCCAATGGCGCGCCACACATTGGGCACGCCTATGAGCGAATTGCGACGGATGCTATCGCCCGCTTCAAGCGGCTCGACGGGTTCGAGGTGCTGTTCGTCACTGGAATGGACGAACATGGCCAGAAGATGCAGCAGACCGCCGCGCGCGAGGGCCTGACGCCGCAACAGCTCGCCGATCGCACGGCGGCGCAGTTCGCCGCGATGGGTGAGGCGTTGAACGCGAAAGCGGACGATATCGTGCGCACGACGCAGCCGCGCCATTATGCAGCGACGCAGGAAATCTGGAAGCGGATGGAGGCGGCGGGCGACATTTATATGTCGAAATATCCAGGCTGGTATTCGGTCCGCGACGAAGCGTTTTTCGATGAATCCGAGCTCACCGAAGGGCCAAACGGAACGCGCCTCGCGCCAAGCGGCGCGCCTGTCGAGTGGGTCGAGGAGGAGAGCTACTATTTCAGGCTTTCCGCCTATCAGGACCGCTTGCTGCGGCATTATCGAGATCATCCCGAATTCATCACGCCGGAAAAATATCGCAATGAGATCGTCAGCTTTGTCGAGCGGGGCCTGACCGATCTCTCAATCAGCCGTTCAACCTTCGACTGGGGCGTTCCAGTCCCCGGCGACCCGAGGCATGTGATGTATGTTTGGGTCGACGCCTTGACAAATTATATCACGGGGACGGGCTTTCCCGACGCCAACGCGCCGCGCGCGAAGTTCTGGCCGGCGAACGCCCATGTGATCGGCAAGGATATTACGCGGTTTCATGCGATCTACTGGCCGGCCTTTCTCTTGTCGGCCGGGGTTGCTTTGCCGAAGCAGATCGTCGTGCATGGCTTCCTGTTCAACCGCGGCGAGAAGATGTCGAAGTCGGTCGGCAATGTGATCGACCCCTTTGCGCTGAGCGCGCATTATGGCGTCGATCCCTTTCGTTATTTTCTGCTGCGCGAAGTGCCGTTCGGCCAGGACGGCAATTATTCGCATGAGGCGATCGTCAACCGCATCAACGCCGATCTCGCCAATGATCTTGGCAATCTCGCGCAGCGCTCGCTCTCGATGCTCGCGAAGAATTGCGGCGGCGCGCTGCCGTCTCCGGCCGCGTTGAATAAAGTCGACGAGGCGATCCTGGCGCAGGCGGTCGCTCTGGCGCCGAAAGCCCGCGCTTTCATGCAAGATTATGCCTTGCATCTGATTCTGGCTGAGATCTGGCGCGTGGTAGCGGACGCCAACCGCTATTTCGCGGCCGAAGAGCCCTGGATCAAGCGCAAGACTGACCCGGCGCGGATGGAGGCGATCCTTTATGTGACGGCCGAGGTCCTGCGCATCGTCGCTATCCTCGCGCAGCCCTTCATGCCGGCCGCGATGACGAAACTCCTCGATTTGTTGGCCGTTCCGGGCAGCGCTCGCGGATTTTCGGACGCTGAGCGCGCTCTTGGCCTCGCGCCGGGCGCCGCGCTGCCCGCGCCGTCGCCCATTTTCCCGCGTTATGTGGAGCCGGAGGTTGGCGCGCCAGTTTAGGGAGCGTTCCGCGCCCTATTCGCTGGGCAACGCCCGCTTCCATCTGACGCTCTTTTCTTGACAGGGACGAGCATCCACCTCAGGCAAAGATCGCCGATTTCGTCATCGAGCCCATTCATGCTGATCGACAGCCATTGCCACCTCGATTTTCCTGATTTCTCTCCTGAACGCGACGCCGTGGTTCAGAGAGCGCGCGCCGCCGGCGTTGCGCGTATGGTCACGATTTCGACCCGGCTCGACCGCTTCACAGAAATCAGCGCCCTCGCAGAAGCTTATGAGGACGTCTTCTGCACCGTCGGCGAACATCCGGAAAATGTGCGGGAAGGGCTCGATATCGACTTCAATCGCATCGTCGGGCTGGCGAACCATCCCAAATGCGTCGGCATTGGCGAGACGGGCCTCGATTATCATTATGACGGCGCGCCTCGAGACGTGGCCGAGCGGGCCTTTCGGACGCATATCGCCGCCGCGCGCCAGACCGGACTGCCGCTCGTCATTCATAGCCGCGAGGCGGATCAGGATATGGCGTCGATCCTCGAGGACGAGATGGGGAAGGGGCGTTTCAAGGCCGTCCTGCACTGTTTCACCTCCTCCCTGAGGCTGGCGGAAACGGGTCTTGCGCTTGGCCTGTCGATTTCTTTTTCTGGCATCGTGACCTTCAAAAAATCTCAGGAGTTGCGCGAGATCGCGCGCGTCGTGCCGATGGACCGGCTGCTGATTGAAACAGATGCGCCGTTTCTTGCGCCGGTTCCTCACCGCGGCAAGCGCAACGAACCCGCCTTCGTCGCTGCAACCGCCAAGGTGATCGCGGAGGTCAAGGGCGTTTCTCTCGTCAGCCTTGCGCAACAGACGAGTTTGAACGCGCTTCGGCTTTTCTCCAAGATGACGCCGCCCGCGGCGGGGGAAGTCGCGGCGGAATGAGTCTCGCTATCACAATTTTAGGATGTGGATCGTCGGGCGGCGTTCCTCGCGTTGGCCAAGGCTGGGGAGCTTGCGATCCGGCCAATCCCAAGAATCGGCGCCGGCGCTGTTCGATCTTCGTCGAGCAAACGGGACCGGACGGGGGCAAGACCGATGTGCTGGTCGACACCTCGCCCGACCTTCGCGAACAATTGCTGGCCCTTGGCGTCACAAAACTCGACGGAATCCTTCTGACCCACGCGCACGCCGATCATACGCATGGAATCGACGATGTCCGGCCTCTCGTCATTATGGCGCGGCGGAAGATCGACCTTCACATGGACGAGGCGACCTCCGATGTCGTGCGCTCCAATTTCGGCTATATTTTTGCAACGCCGCCCGGCAGCCAATATCCGCCCTTGCTGACCGAACGTCGCCTGAGCCCGGGCGTTGCGGTGTCGATCCTTGGCCCCGGCGGCGAACTCGATGCGACCCCATTCCGGCTCGAACATGGCGAAATGGACGCCCTCGGCTTCCGTTTTGGCAATATCGTCTATTCGCCCGATCTTAACGGCATTCCTGAGGAAAGCATTGGCTATCTCGAGGACCTTGACCTCTGGATCGTCGACGCTTTGCGCTACATGCCGCATCCGAGCCACTTTTGCCTGCGCGAAACCCTGGACTGGATTACGAAGCTAAAGCCTAAGCGTGCGATCCTTACGAATCTTCACACGGATCTCGATTTCGAGAAATTAAAAGCTGAGCTTCCGGCAAACGTCGAACCCGCTTATGACGGTATGCGCGTTACGGCGTCAGGGCGGTTCCAGACAATCTCCTAACGCTCTAGCCTTTCGTTGTTTTCATCTATGTTCCATAATATCGATTATGCGAATTGTCGGCTGATCATCCGCAATGAAGGATCGGTTGGCCGAAGGAGCCATTTGTCTCTGCCCCGACTATTCCATTCTGTTAGGCAATTAGGGTAGCCAAGCAGGCTATCTGTTGCTATGTTTTTGGGAGACACGGGGCATTAGGCATTCTTAATGAATTGCATCGGCGACAGTTGGGGCTGGCACCTGTAGGTGTCCAGCCTTTTTGCGTCGGTTAAAATCCAAGGCTTCGGAATGCGCGATCGGGCGGCGGTTACAGGCGGAGACAAGTAGGCATACCATGAGCAAAGGCAGAGATTTCCGGGGACCAAAGAAACGCGGCTTCGACGATGACGGGCCCTCACCCTATGATGCGCCGCGGCAGAGCCGTACGCCGCGCACAAGCTTCGGCGGGGGCGCGCCGGAGATGCCCATTCCGACCTCCGGGCCGAGCATCGACGCAGTCGTCAAATGGTTCAAGGGCGACAAAGGCTTCGGCTTCGTCGAATTGAGCAACGGAACGGGCGACGCGTTTTTGCACATCGGCGCGCTCCAGGCCGCTGGATATGAAACGGTGCCTCCGGGCGCAAAGCTGAAGGTCAATGTCAGCAATGGCATGAAGGGCGCTCAGGTCACGCGCGTGCTTGAAGTCGACACCGCAGGCGCTATCGAACGAGCGCCGCAGCCGCGCGCCTTTGGCGATTCGCCGCGCCCTGCCCGCCGCGCCCCGGATCCGTCGACCGCCGTGTCCGTCACCGGAACCGTGAAGTGGTTCGACGACAATAAGGGATTCGGCTTCGTGCAGTCGAACGACGGAGGAAAAGATGTGTTCGTGCACATCTCGATCCTCGGACCGTCGGGCGTTCAAAATCTCGCCGAAGGCCAGCCCGTCAGCATGCGCGTGGTTGATACGCCGAAGGGGCGCGAAGCCTTGTCGATCTCGATCGAGTGATTGGCCCTCTCTCAGTCCGGGATTGAGACGGCCGCAAGCAGACGGACGACATGATTGGCCATGCGCCGATCATGTCTGCCTCGCCTTGTAACGCCCCAGGGAAGCTTAATCGAAGGCGAACAGGGCTTCCAATGAGATTGACGCCGCTTCGCGTCAAAGCGTTGATAGCAGTTGCGCCAGTCGGCCGCCCATAACTGCTTAGGTGCGCGAGCGCCCCGTTAGATTTTGACTCTCTCCCTCAGCTTTCCTGTGCGCTCATGCAGCCGTCTTCCGACATCAAGCGCTTGCTCGACATTATGGCCGCCTTGCGCACGCCGGAGAGTGGTTGCGGCTGGGACATAGCGCAGACGTTCGAGACCATCGTTCCTTACACCATTGAAGAAGCCTATGAGATCGCGGATGCGGTGGCGCGCGGCGATATGGCGGATCTTCGGGATGAATTGGGTGATCTGCTGCTTCAGGTCGTGTTTCAAGCGAGAATCGCTGAGGAAAAAGGAGCCTTCGACTTTGGCGGAGTCGTCGAGGCGATTACGCAAAAGATGATTCGCCGGCATCCGCATGTCTTCGGTGATGCGCGGGATCTCGCCCCTGGCGAGGTTGAGGCACTCTGGGCTAGAATCAAAGCGGAGGAGAAGTCGGCAAAGGCCAGCGCGCCTGACTCCGCTCGCCATGAAGCGACAAGCGCCGGTTTGCTTCACGATGTAATCCTCGCCCTGCCCGGTCTGAGCCGCGCGGTGAAATTGCAAAACAAGGCCTCAAGCGTCGGTTTCGATTGGAACGATATCCGCGCGGTTCTTGATAAGATTCGCGAAGAAACCAATGAAATCGAAGACGTTTTGGAGGGTGGCGACCAAAACGCTTTGGAAGATGAGATCGGCGATCTCCTCTTCGCAGTCGCCAATCTCGCCCGGCATGCGAAGATAGACCCGGAATCGGCGGTCCGCCGCGCCAACGCAAAGTTTGAACGCCGCTTCGGCTTCATTGAGCGGGAACTCGCCAGTCAGGGCGTTGCGCTTGGCAACGCCACCTTGGCGGAAATGGACTCGCTTTGGAACGCCGCCAAAGCGCGTGAAAGCGTGGACCCAGAATTTGCAGGCAAATCGCCTGCTGGCGGTTAGGCGGAGGCCGCGGCCGGCTCCAGGAATTTTCGACGCAGCGCCGCGGCGCGTTCGGGGGCAACGCGAACGCGCACATGCACTGCCCCGTCCGCGGCGACGCTCTTGCGCATCACTTCCGCATTTTCATAGAGCCAATGCAGCCCTTCGCCATTGTCCGGCTTCAGCACAATCTCAAGGACGGGGCGGCCGACAGCCAGCCGCGATTCAATCTCTTCGCGCAGCTCATCTAGCCCTTGCCCTGTTAGCGCCGAAACGATGACCGGCCGGCCGTTGTCGCCACTCTGCGCCCGCCGCCGCTTCGCGCTGCCTCGCGCGGCGGACAGGCTGTCTTCGTCAAGCAGATCGGCCTTGTTCCAGACCTCAAGCAGGCGGCGATGGTCATTGGGGTCCACGCCAAGATCACTAAGGATCGCCTCGACGTCGCCAAGCTGAGCCTCTGCGTCTTCGTGGGCGATGTCGCGAACATGTAAGATAAGATCGGCCTCCAGCACCTCCTCGAGAGTCGCGCGAAAGGCGGAGACCAACATGGTTGGCAGATCAGATATAAATCCCACAGTGTCAGACAGGATGATCTCGCCGCCATGCTCAAGGACAACAGCGCGCAGGGTTGGGTCCAGAGTGGCGAAAAGCATGTCTTCGGCCAACACCTCGGCTTTGGTCAACCGATTGAAAAGCGTCGACTTTCCCGCATTGGTGTAGCCAACCAGCGCGACGATTGGATAAGGCACGGCGGTGCGGCTCTTGCGGTGGAGGCCCCGCGTTCGTTTCACGCCTTCGAGTTCGCGCTCGATCTTGGTCATCCGCTCCTGAATGAGCCGTCGATCGGTCTCGATCTGCGTCTCGCCAGGACCGCCAAGGAAGCCGAAACCGCCTCGCTGACGTTCAAGATGGGTCCAGGATCGGACGAGACGTGATTTCTGATAGGCAAGATGCGCCAGTTCGACTTGCAGCGCGCCTTCTCTCGTTCGCGCGCGGCGGCCGAAGATTTCGAGAATCAGCCCGGTCCTGTCGATGACCTTGGCGGAGAATGCTTTTTCGAGGTTACGCTGCTGTACGGGCGACAGCGCGCAGTCCATGATTACGAGGTCGATCTCCTCGGCGCGAATGAGATCTGCAATCTCCTCCACCTTGCCTTTGCCGAGGAAGGTCGCCGGCCGGATGTTTGCGAGCGTGACGAGCTTCGATGCGATGATGTCAAGGTCTATGGCCCCGGCGAGGCCATGGGCTTCCTCTAGTCTCGCCTCGGGCGAACGTCTGCGCCCGTCTGGCGACAAGGACTTCGCGCCGGGTCGCACCGCTTTTTCGTTAAGATAAGGACCGATAACCAATGCGCGTGTCTTCGCGCCCGGGCCGCGCCCCGCCGTCCGAGGCTCCTTTGCTAATGCTTCGATTTTCGTCTCCCGCACCAATTCGGCTCTGTCTTTCCACAGATTAACGCCATCGAACCTTCATATGGGAGCTCTGAGCTTCATTGTCGATTATTTTCAGGAAGGCGAAGAGCCTCCCTCGTCGCCTGCCTCGAACATCTGAATAGGTTGCCCCGGCATGATGGTGGAAATCGCATGCTTATAGACCAGTTGCGAATGGCCATCTCGACGAAGAAGCACGCAAAAATTGTCAAACCATGTCACGACGCCCTGCAATTTCACTCCGTTGACCAAGAAAATTGTCAGGGGGACCTTATTTTTGCGGACAAAATTGAGAAAAGTGTCCTGTAAATTTTGTGGCCTTTCCGCTGCCATCTTTAAATTCCTGTTTTGTTTTTGGCGCCGCGTTGGCGCAGTCTCTTGGATATCGCATAAAATCGCTGCTGACGTTGCGACTTGCAAGCATTAAGCCGCGGCTTCTGCGCGCGCTCGTCTGACCTGACGGTTGACATTAGACCTTTTGCTCACTGCGTTTGCAATGAGTGTTTCGCGTTATGTCGAACGGGCGGCCTCGTCGTGGAATATCGAGCGCAGCTTGAGCGCCATTGGGCCCGGCGCGCCCTCCCCGATCGTGTGGCCGTCGATGGCGACGACTGGCATCACGAGCGTCGTAGCGCCGGTGATGAAAGCCTCGCGAGCGCCCAGCGCCTCCTCAAGGCTGAACTTGCGCTCCTCTAGCCGCAAACCATGCGCGGAGATAATATCGATCAGCGTCGTGCGGGTGATGCCCCGCAGGATCGAGTGATCGACCTGGCGCGTGATGATCGTGCCGGATTGATTGATGATCCAGGCATTCGATGCGGCGCCTTCGCTGACCATGCCTTCGGCGTCGATCAGCCAGGCTTCATAGGCGCCCGTTTCTTTGGCGGTCTGCCTCGCCAGCACGTTCGGGAGCAGGGCGATGGATTTGATGTCGACCCGCTTCCAGCGCAGATCCGGCGTTGTCGCCACGGCGACGCCCTTCTGCGCGGCTGCATCCCCTTTGCGAGGATCAACGCTCCGCGCCGTCACGATCAGGCTCGGGCGCACGGAAGCCGGCGGGAAGACATGATCGCGCGGCGCAACTCCTCGCGTCACCTGAATATAAACATAGCCGTTTAAGATTTTGTTTTTATGCAGAACTTCGCGCAAGATGATTTTCAGCGCGACGGCGCCGACAGGTTCTGCGATGCGTAGTTCCGTGAGCGAGCGGGCAAGCCGCGCCAGATGACGGTCCTCATCGATCAGCGCGCCACGAAAAACCTCGCACACTTCATAAACACCATCGGCGAACTGGTAGCCGCGATCCTCGATGGAAACGACGGCGTCCCGGGTCGCGACATAGGCGCCGTTGACATAGGCAATTCTGCTCACCTGCGCTCCGAGAGGTTCAGATAGAAAGGCCAAGACGCTGGGTCGCCAGCCCGAGGATGGCGCCGGCAGCGATGCCGTACAAAGGATTGATCCGCGTCAACCCGCTGAGCAAGGTCATGCCGCCTGTGAGCGCAATCGTCAAGCCGCCGCTATCGGCGGCGCGCGCGAGAATGAGGCCGCTGGCGCACATCAAGCCAACAGCGATCGGAGCAAGGGCACTCTTCAGGATCAAAATGGCGCGGCTCGCTGAAAAGCGGCGAAGAGACCGTTCGGCGCCGAATGCGATCAGCGAGGAGGGTGCGATCATCGCAACTGTCGCGACGCAGAGGCCGGCCGCGCCGGCGACATGCCAGCCCATCAAGCTCATAACGATGACGTTGGGGCCGGGCGCGGTCTGCGCGAGCGCGACGAGACGGGCAAATGTCGCGTCGTCCATCAGATGGAGGGCGCCGACCATCTGACGGTGCAATTCCGGCAGGGTCGCATTCGCGCCGCCGACGGCCCCGAGCGAGAGCACGCAAAAAGTGATCGCGAGCTGCGACAGCGCCGATCGCATCAGCTGCGGCGCCCGTAGAGGACAAAGAGAACAACACTGGCCGGAACCGTGATCGCCAAGGTAACCAGCAAGGACAAATGAAAAAATCCGGCCGACGCGAAGGTGAAGGCGGCGATCGCAAGCGCGAGGACGTCGCCCCGAAGCGCCTTGATCAATTTATAGGCATTGCCGAGGACGAGTCCCGCCGTCGCCGCCGCGGCCCCGGCGAGCGCGCTTCTGACCTCCGGTCGCATTGCGAAATGATCATAAAGCGAAGCGATGCCGATCAGGATCACGAGCGGAGCAAGCAACAGAGCGACAAGCGCAGTCGCGGCGCCCGACGCGCCCTGAAAGCGATCCCCGAGCATGACCGCGAGATTGACCGTGTTGGCGCCCGGTAGAACGCTCGAGGCCCCCAGCAGTTCGGCGAATTCGCGGTCATTCAGCCAACCCCGCTCGTCGACGATGATCGGGCGCACCCAGCCAGCGACGCCGCCAAAACCGCATATGCCGATCTTGAAAAACGCGGCGAAAAGCTCTCGATGCGAAACGCCGCGTGGCTGTTCGGCGGCGAGATCTTCCATAATGACGATGCTCCGAGCGGGGTCAGCCTAAAGGCTAGTCGACCCGCAGCGACTTCAGCTTCCGATGCAGAGCCGAGCGCTCCATGCCGATGAATTCGGCGGTTCTCGAAATATTGCCGCCGAACCGATTGATCTGGGCGACGAGATATTCCCGCTCGAAGACTTCGCGCGCGTCGCGGAGGGGAAGGCTCATCAGCTTTTCGCCGCCCGCGCCATTCGGCGTTGAAGGGACCAGAGCGCCGATCTCAGAGGGCAGCATATCGGCGGTGATCGCGGCGTCCGGATCGCCGGCCGCGAGAATCATCAAACGCTCCACATTGTTGCGAAGCTGCCGGATATTGCCCGGCCAGTCATGCGATTGCAGCACCGCCATGGCGTCGTCCGCGATGACGCGCTTGGGCATTCCCGTCGTCGTCGAGACCTGCTCCATGAAGAAAGCGATGAGCTCCGAAATGTCTTCACGCCGTTCGGACAGAGCCGGCACGCGCACCGGGACGACCGCCAGACGATGGAACAGATCTTCTCGAAACGATCCATCGGCGATGAGAAGGGCGAGATCGCGCGAACTCGACGAGATGATGCGGACATCGACATGCACTCGCGTGACGCCACCGACCCGCTGAAAATTCTGCTCCACCAGCACGCGAAGAATTTTGCCCTGCGTCTCTCTCGGCATATCGGCGATTTCATCGAGATAGAGCGTGCCGCCGTGAGCTTCTTCGAGGGCGCCGATCTTGCGGCCTGCCCCATCTTTGCCTTCGACGCCGAAAAGCTCGATCTCCATGGTCTCGGGCGCGATGGTCGCCGAATTGATCACGACGAAGGGACCGCTCGCTCTCGCAGAGACGTCATGGATCGAGCGCGCCGCGAGCTCCTTTCCTGAGCCGGGCGCGCCGGTGATGAGGACGCGCGAGTTGGCCGGGCCAACCCGGTCGATGGTTTGCCGCAATTGATTGATGGCGGTCGAGTGGCCGATGATCTTGTTGACCGCCCCTGCCCTTGTGCGCAATTCGCTGACTTCCCGCTTCAGCCGCGAGGCCTCGAGCGCGCGTTCGGCGACGAGGACCAGCCGATCGGCCTTGAACGGCTTCTCGATGAAATCATAAGCGCCGAGTTTGATCGCCGAGACCGCCGTCTCGATATTCCCGTGCCCGGAAATCATCACCACCGGAAGCAGAGGATGCTGCTCCTTGATGATGCGCAGGATCTGAAGGCCGTCGAGCTTTGAGCCCTGCAGCCAGATATCGAGAAAGACGAGACTGGGCCGGCGCGCTTCGATCGCGGCGAGCGCCTCGTCCGAGTTCTTCGCCGTTCGAGCGCCGTGCCCTTCGTCGGACAGGATCCCCGACACGATGTCGCGAATGTCGGCTTCATCATCTACGATCAGGATGTCGCTCGCCATGAGTGTCCTTCACGATCCTTGTGTTGCGGCCGCGTTCGCGGCGTGAGCCGAAGGGCCCGGCTGATCTTCACCGGCTGCGGCTTGATCGGAGCCGCCGCGATCGGCGCCCGTTTCTCCGTTTATCGGGAAATACAAACGCACCCAGGCGCCGCGCCCTTTCGGGGCGTCGCGCAACTCGAGTCCGCCGCCATGATCGGCAAGGATCTTGGCGACGATCGGAAGCCCAAGTCCCGTGCCCTCCGCCCGCGTCGTCATGTAAGGCTCAAGCAGCCGTTGCCGGTTGTCTTTTGGGAAGCCTTTGCCATTGTCGACAACATCGATGAACACGATCTCCGCGGCGACGGAGAGGAAGACGGAAATATGTCCTTCGAAGCTGGCGTCGCCCGCATAAGCTTCGATCCCTTCAGTCGCGTTCTTTACGATGTTGGTCAAGGCTTGGGACAAAAGCCGTCGATCGAAATGGCCGAGCACCGGCTGGTCGGGCAAATGGTCCTCAATGACGATGCTTGGATGTGCGACGCGCATCAGGAAAAGGACCCGGCGAATGCATTCGCCAAGATCATTGTTTTCCACGCGGGGCTTCGGCATGCGGGCGAACGACGAGAATTCATCCACCATACGCTTAATGTCGTCCACCTGCCGCACGATCGTATCGGTGCATTGATCGAAAATATCGCGGTCCTGCGTGATGAGGCGCCCGTATTTGCGTTTCAGGCGTTCGGCCGAAAGCTGAATGGGCGTCAGCGGATTTCTGATTTCATGCGCGATGCGGCGCGCGACGTCGGCCCAGGCGGCGGTCCGTTGCGCGCTCACAAGGTCGGTGATGTCGTCGAGCGTGACGATATAGCTCTTGTCGGCGCGGCCTGTCGGGGCGCTGGTGATGCTGACGCTGAACAGCCTGTCGAGACCGCCGCGCGACAGCGAGATCTCGGTCGGCGCCAAGCGCGACAGGCCGGCGCGCGCCTCTGCGAAAGCTTCTCTGATTTCCGGCAGGACGGCATCGACCGCCTGACCGACGATCGCGGTCGCGCCCTCCCCCGCCGGCGGGATCAGCCGTTCGGCGGACGGGTTGAGCACTGTGATTTCGCCTTTGGCGCCGACGCCGACGACGGCGACGGGAACGCCGGACAGAACCGCCTCGGTGAAGAGACGTCTCTCGTCGATGAGATTACTGGCCGCGATGAGCCTGCTCTGCTGCAGCCGCAGCTCGGAGGTCATTTTATTGAACGTCTCGCCGAGATGGGCGAGATCCCCTTCCGATTTTCGCACCGCGACCTGAACATTGAGATTGCCGGATGAGACCTGATCCGTCGCGGCGATCAGGCGCCTGATTGGCGCGACAAGGCGATTGGCGAAGGACAGGCCGAGCCAGGTCGCCGACAAAAGCATGATCAGGGCGATCAGAATGAACATCGTCGCGAAAGCGATCTGAATGCTCCGCCGATGCATGTCGAAGCCGTCGTAGAGTGCAACGAGCTTGGTGGCCTGGCGGGGAAATTCCACCGTGAATGGATCGACTGGCCGCGCCACGTAGAGGAAAGTGTCCTGGAAGGAAATCAGCGCGCGCAGGGCGACGAATGTTCTCCCCTCGTCGAGCACAAGGCATAAAGGTTCATTCTTTCGGGCGTCTTCAAAATCATTGGCCTCCGGCCGGGCGACGCTATTGCCGATCAGCGCGCCCGTGTCGATCTTCTCGACGATGGAGCCGTCGGATTTCAAAAGCGCCGCCGCGGTAAAGCCGAGAAAGCGGGCGCGTGAGGTGAAGAAGTCGCGAAACAGCGGTCGATCGACCTCGAACATGAGCTTGGCGCGGTCGAGATCGGAGGCCGTCAGCCGCGCTTCCTGCAACAGCGACTTGCACTGCGCCTCCCGAAACAGCCGCGCGGCGTCGATCGTCGTCTGCACGAAGGCTTTGCCGTCGCGCATGAACGCCGGATTGAGGCTGCGCTCCAGGGTCACCGATCCGACCCAGGCCATCAGCAGCGCGGGCGCGGCGGCGACGATCGAAAACAGCGCAACGATCTGGATATGCAGCTGCGCGCCGGCGACGCCCGCGCGCCGTGCTTTGAAAAGCGAATAGGCCTCGACGACGATGAAGCAGAAGACGAGAAAGATGCCAAGGACATTGGCGACCAACAGCCAGAACAGCACGCCGCCTGTCGGAGCAATCGGGGTAAAGCCGGCAAAGATCAGGAAGCTGCCGAGCGCGACGAGCAGCACAGCAATGACGGCCGCGGGACCGAAGCGCACGGTAAAGCGACGATCGCTGTGGGAAGCGCCTGATAGGGCTCGTGCTTTTGTTTTGTCGCTCATCGAGGGTCAGATCAGGACTAGGGCTGCAAATGAGCGAATCCCAGTTGCCTTTATGCCACGGTGTTGCATGATTACGACATTTCGACGGCCAGAGCCAAGGCCGTAGCGAGCCAGCGCCAGCCCATTTTTAAGGGACGGCCGCAAGCCTTTGAAAACGCAGGCGCATTTTCTCACGCTTCGAGCAGGCTCCGGGAGCTCAGATTGCGAAGCGACTCTCGTTCCAAATTATCGTGGCGAGCGCATAAGCCGAATGTCGAGATCGCGCACTTTTTTGCGCAGCGTGTTCCGGTTTAGCCCGAGGAGTTCCGCCGCTTTGATCTGATTGCCGCGTGTCGCCGCCAGCGCTGCGGAAATCAGCGGATATTCCAGCTCACGCAGGATGCGATGGTAGAGGCCAGGAGGCGGCAGGCTGTCTCCGTGTCCGCGAAACAGTTCGGAAAGGTGCCGCTCCATGGCGCTTGCCAGCGTCGCGGCGCGCTCCGGCTCCTGCGGGCGTGCGGCCCCTGCCGGCGCGAAGCCTTGCGTCAAAGCCGGCGCATTGATGGCGAGCTCCATGTCAATCAGCTGAGCCGTCACCGCTTCCTGCGGATAAAGAGCGGCGAGCCGCCGCGTCAGATTTTCCAGTTCGCGTATATTGCCCGGCCAACGATAGCGCTTCAGCCGTTCGAGGGCGTCGGGCTCGATATGTTTCAGCGGCAAACCCTCGCTCGCGGCGAGCGTGAAGAAATGCTGCGCGAGATCGCCGATATCCTCGATGCGTTCGCGCAGAGACGGCAGACGCAAAGGCACGACATTGAGGCGGAAGAACAGATCCTCGCGGAAGAGTCCCTGCTGGATCAACACCAGGAGGTCTTTGTTCGTCGCGGCGATGATGCGCACATTGGTCTTGATCGGCATGCGGCCGCCAACGGTCGTATATTCGCTTTGCTGAAGCACGCGCAGCAGCCGGGTCTGCGCCTCCATAGGCATGTCGCCGATTTCATCGAGAAATAAAGTGCCGCCCTCGGCCTGCTCGAAACGCCCCGCCGAGCGCTGGTTGGCGCCCGTGAAAGCGCCCTTCTCGTGTCCGAACAGCTCGCTCTCGATCAGATCGCGCGGGATCGCCGCCATGTTGATCGCGACGAAGGGGCCCTTCTTGCGTTTGCCATAATCATGAAGCGCGCGCGCCACGAGCTCCTTGCCGGTGCCTGATTCGCCGCTGATCATGACGGTCAGATCGGTCTGCATCAGGCGCGCGAGAGACCGATAGATTTCCTGCATGGCCGGCGAACGTCCGACGAGCGGCATGCCTTCCAGCTCTTCGTTGCGCTCGACTTTGACCCGGTTCTTGGGTTCGCTCATCGCGCGCCCGACGATCGAGACGAGTTCGCGCAGATCGAAAGGTTTTGGCAGATAATCATAAGCGCCCCGTTCGGACGCCTTGATCGCGGTCATGAAGGTGTTTTGCGCGCTCATGACGATGATCGGCAGATCTGGCCGCAACTTTTTCATTTTGGGAAGCAGTTCGAAGGCGTTTTCGTCCGGCATGACGACGTCGGTGATGACGAGGTCTCCGTCGCCGGACTGAACCCAGCGCCACAGAGTCGCCGCCGTGCCGGTCGCCCGCACGTCATAGCCGGCCCGTGAGAGAGCCTGGCTCAGCACTGTGCGGATCGCCGTGTCGTCGTCAGCAATGAGGATGTTTCCGGTCGCCATTACCCAAGCCTCTCCTTCAGGGCGAGCGTCGATCGCGAATGCGCGATCACGCCATGCATACGCGTGGTTTCATCGGGCGTTGACCCGGGTGGGATACGCCGGCGCTAACTGACCTCAGCTGCGTGGCGCGCCCCGACCATCGCGTGGCGAATACATCGGCATGAGAACACGGAATGTGGTGCGCCTCGTCGCGGACTCACATTCAATAGTGCCGCCATGATCGCCAATAATCTTGGCTACCAATGCAAGTCCAAGGCCACTTCCGCTGGCTTTGGTGGTGATGAATGGATCGAACAAATAGGGCATTACTTCGGGAGGGATGCCTGGACCATTGTCGCGTACACAACATTCAAGTGGCAGGCTGACAGGCTTTTTGGAGCCGGGAATCTGCATTCGCACGCCCGGCCTGAACGCCGTCGATAATTCGATGTCGCCATCGCCTCCTTCGCCAATCGCTTCGGCGGCGTTTTTCACGAGATTGAGGAACATCTGCACGAGTTGATCCCTGTTGCCGAGCACGGGCGGCAGCGAGGGATCGTAGATCTCGTGAAAGCGGATGTTGCGGGCGAATCCGGCCTGCGCCACCTTCTTCACGTGATCGAGAATGGCGTGAATATTGACGCTCTCCCGCTCGATTGGCCGCCCATCCGAAAAGGCGCTCATCCGGTCGACGAGCTTTACGATCCGGTCGGTTTCCTCGCAAATCAGGCGCGTCAAAGCGCGGTCCGAATCATTTGCATCAATTTCAAGCAGTTGCGCCGCGCCTCTGATGCCAGACAGCGGGTTCTTGATTTCATGCGCGAGCATCGAGGCCATCGCGGCGACCGAACGCGCGCCGCCGCGGTGATTGAGCTGCCGCTCCATCTTGTCCGTCAGCGAACGTTCCTGCAGCATCACGACGACGCCGTTTTGCGGCTCCGCCAGCGGCGTCACGAAAATATCGACCAGAAGATCGACCGGTCCGCCTTTGGCGAGACCGAGTTCGACGCGATAGCCATTGAAGGCGGCGCCGCTGGCCTTTACCTGCTCGACGAATTCGAGGAGCGGAGAGCCGCGGACGACGAACTGACTCAACTTAAGCTGGCGCATCGATTCCCGGCTCATGCCGAAGAAAGTTTCCGAAGCGACATTGGCGTCGGCGATCGCGCCGTCCGGCCGAACGGCGAGCACCGGATGAGGCAATGCGTCCAAAAGTCGAGTCGCGTCGAACCCCGCCGGAGCGATCGGCGTGGGTTCATCGTTGCGGGCAGCCCAAAGCGTCGCCATTATGCCGCCTCCGCTTGGGCTGGCGCCTCGAAAGCCTCGCGCAAAAGAGATCTGACAATCGCCGGATCATCGGCCGTGACAAGGCGCTGGCGCAAGGTCCCTGCCCCGGACCATTGCGCATAAGCCGCCAGATGCTTCCTTGCGTGGCGGAGCCCTTGCTCCGCGCCGAACAGTTCGAGGATTCCCTCGTAATGCTCCAACGCCGCGTCGCGTCGCGCCTCGCGCGAGGGCTCGGGACGCATTGATCGATGCGCGAGAAAATGCGCGGCGTCGCCAACGAACCACGGACGCCCCACGGCCGACCGCCCGATCATGACCGCATCCGCGCCAGAGGCGGCAAGCATCGCGGCCGCGTCGGCCAGGCTGGCGCAATCGCCATTTGCGACAACCGGAATCGTCACAGCCGCCTTGACGTCACGGATCGCTCGCCAATTGGCCTTGCCGGCATAAAACTGACAGCGGGTGCGGCCGTGAACCGTCAACATGGCGACGCCTTCCGATTCAGCGAGGCGGCCCAGCTCAGGCGCATTGATCGAGCCCTCGTCCCAGCCCAGCCGCATTTTGAGCGTTACGGGGATGCGAACGGCGCCAACAGTGGCTCTGATCAAGTCAAGCGCAAGAGGGAGGTCGCGCATCAAATGCGATCCGGCGTAGCCGGTCGTCACTTTTTTCGCCGGGCACCCCATGTTGATGTCGACCATCGCGGCTCCGCAATCCTCAGCAATCCGCGCCGCTTCCGCCATGGCCGCGGGCGCGCAACCGGCGATCTGCACGACATGCGGATCGACGCCGCGCCCTTCCGCCTTCAGGCGATTGGCCGCGTCGCCCCTTACATAGGCGTCGGCGGCGACCATCTCGGAGACTACAAAAGAGGCTCCAAAGCGCCGCGCCAGTCGGCGCATTGCGAGATCTGTGACCCCTGACATGGGAGCCAGCATGGCTCGGCCCTCGACGCAAAGGGCGCCGATCCGAAGGCGGGCAGCCGGATCACGACTGCCTAAATTCTTAGCACTATCGCTCATGCCTATATCATAATCAATTTGTGCACCGCGACAATGGAATAAAATGGTTCAGATGACTGGACGGAGAAATTGACGCAGGGCTGGAAAAGCGACAGGAACAGCGCAGCTCTTTCCATGCTCCACAACGCTGATGCAATCCAGCAATTCTCAAGGTTCATGAACGCTCGATCTCCCTTATATGGCGCGGAATTGGCCATTCTCGTCGTCGCCGCCGGACGAGGCTCACGCGTCGGCGCGGGCCGTCCGAAGCAATACCGGCCGCTCGCCGGCCGAACCATGCTCGCCCATAATTTAGCGGCGCTGCTTCGCGCCGCGCCGCACGCTCTCATCGCGCCGGTCATTCACGAGGATGATCTCGAGCTTTATAGAGAGAGCGTCGCGAGCCTCGGCGCGCGGGCGCAGAATTTGAGAGCTCCGATCTTCGGTGGGGCGACGCGGCAGGAAAGCGTTCGGGCGGGGCTCGAGGCGCTTGACCTAGACCGGAACAAAAGACCAAAAATCGTGCTTATTCACGATGCTGCACGTATTTTTGCGAGCGATGAATTAATTGCCCGCGCAATTCTGGCGGCGAAGGCTCATGGGGCTGCCATTCCGGGGGTTGTCGTTACGGACACCATCAAGGAGATCGCCGACGACGATTTCATCGCCCGGACGCCGCCGCGTGCGCGGCTGCGGGCGGTACAGACGCCACAGGCGTTTGATTTCGACCTCATTCTCGCGGCGCACCGGAAGGCCGCGGCGGCGGGCGCGAACGAACTGACCGATGACGCCGCCATCGCCGAATGGGTCGGCCACCGTGTCCATGTTTTCGAAGGAGACGCAGGAAATATGAAAATCACCAGCGCCGAGGACGTAGTAGCCGCGGAGGCGAGGCTGATCCGGGACCTGCAGGACATCAGGACGGGTCAGGGCTATGACGTCCATGCATTCGGGCCGGGCGATCACATCTGGCTGGGTGGCTTGAAAGTACCACACGATCATGGGCTTGTCGGCCATTCCGACGCCGACGTATTAAGTCACGCGATCACCGATGCGCTGCTCGGCGCGCTCGCGGACGGCGATATCGGCAGTCATTTTCCGCCTTCCGATCCGCAATGGCGCGGCGCCGCTTCAAAAATTTTCCTCGCAGCCGCGGCGGCCAAGGTGCGTGAGCGCGGCGGCATGATCGCGCATATCGACGCGACGCTTGTCTGTGAAAGGCCGAAAGTTGGCCCTCATCGCGAGGCGATCCGCGCCAGCATCGCGGCGATCATTGACGCTCCCCTGGACCGGGTGGCGGTCAAGGCGACAACCAGCGAACGCCTCGGTTTTACCGGGCGCGAAGAAGGCATCGCCTCGATCGCCATCGCGACCATTCGGCTGCCGCTTTAAGGCGTTCTCAATGTTCGACGACAAGCTGATCCGCCGGGCCGAAGCGCTGATCGCGCTCTATCGCGAACAGCGACTTCTTTTGGGAAGCGCGGAATCCTGCACCGGCGGCCTCGTCGCGGGCCTTCTCACCTCGATAGCCGGCTCCTCCGAGGTGTTCGAGCGCGGCTTCGTCACCTATTCGAATGCCGCCAAGACGGCCTGTCTTGGCGTTGACAGCGCGCTTCTTGAGCGGTTCGGCGCCGTCAGCGCCGATGTCGCGGCGGCGATGGCGGTCGGGGTGCTGGAGAATTCGCCTGTGGACGTCGCCGTTTCCGTGACTGGGATCGCCGGTCCGGGCGGTGGTTCGCCTGCCAAGCCGGTCGGACTCGTTTATTTCGGCGTTGCGCGCCGCGGCGGCGAGGCGCGGACGCTCGAAAAGCGATTTGGCGACCTCGGACGATCCAATGTGCGGGCCGCGTCTGTCGCCGTGGCGCTCGATCTTTTGTTCAGGGCCGTGGAATAGGTTGACCTCGGCGCGTCACGGCGCGCCGTACACAACATCAGCGCGGCGCTCGAAGGCCTCGGAAAATTTGCGAAACGCCGTGTCGAACATGCCGCCCATCAAAAGGCTCAAAGCACGGCTTTTGAATTCATAAGCGATCTCAAATTCGACGACGCAGACGCCGGAGGCCTGTTCGCGAAAACTCCATCGGTTTTCGAGATGCCTGAAGGGCCCGTCGATATATTCGACAAAGATTTCACGTTTTGCGGGGTCGCAGGCGACGCGGCTCGTAAACGTTTCGCGGATCGCTCTGTAGCCGACCGACATATCCGCGACCTTTGTCACGACGCCGTCGTTCTCCGTGCGTCTGCGGATCTCGAGCCCGCGGCACAAAGGCACGAATTGCGGATAAGCTTCAATGTCCGCGACAAGGTCGAACATTTCGGTCGCGCTATGGCGAACCCTGCGGGTCGTTCGAAAGGAAGGCATGCCTCGTCACAAATGCCCCTTAAAGCAACATGCGGCCATTTTGCGCGGGCAAGGCGCAAAGAGCATGCTTTGCTTTGGAAAATCGGAACTGATCTAGCGGCTCAGGCGCCACGCTGCAAGGCCGGGCGCCGCGCCTGCCGTTGCGACTTCAGCTTGGCGAAATCCTCTCCCGCATGATGCGAGGAACGCGTCAGGGGAGACGAGGAAACCAGGAGAAAGCCTTTCGCGTGTCCGATGGCGGCGTAAGAGCTGAACTCCTCCGGCGTCACGAAACGCTCGACGGCGTGATGCTTTTTGCTCGGCTGCAGATATTGTCCGATGGTCATGAAGTCCACATCGGCGCTGCGCAGATCGTCCATCAGTTGGAGCACCTCATGGCGCTCCTCGCCGAGGCCGACCATGATGCCGGATTTGGTAAAAATCGTCGGATCGAGCTCTTTTGCCCTCTGCAGCAGCCGGATCGAGTGGAAATAGCGCGCGCCCGGACGAACCGTCAGATATTTTGAGGGGACAGTCTCAAGATTATGGTTGAACACGTCGGGTCTCGCCGCGACGACAGCCTCTAGGGCGCCGGGCTTGCGCAGGAAATCCGGTGTCAGCACCTCGATCGTCGTCCTCGGGCTTGCGGTCCTGATCGCCTCGATCACCTGCGCAAAATGGCGCGCGCCGCCATCCGTAAGGTCGTCGCGATCGACTGACGTGATGACGACATGTGAGAGGCCGAGCTTCGCCACGGCGTCCGCCACTCTCTCTGGTTCATTGGCATCAAGAGCGCGCGGCAGTCCGGTTTTGACGTTGCAGAAGGCGCAA
This sequence comes from Methylocella tundrae, assembly GCF_038024855.1. Classification (NCBI taxonomy): domain Bacteria; kingdom Pseudomonadati; phylum Pseudomonadota; class Alphaproteobacteria; order Hyphomicrobiales; family Beijerinckiaceae; genus Methylocella; species Methylocella tundrae. The sequence goes on along the minus strand of NZ_CP139089.1, from coordinate 946,328 downwards.
GCCCGCGTGCAGGTGTCGCCCATGATCATGAAAGTCGCGTGCTTTTTCGCCCAGCACTCGCCGATATTCGGACAGCCGGCCTCCTCGCACACGGTGACGAGCTTGTGATCCTTGACGATTTTTTGCGTCGCGGCCCATTCGGGCGACCCCGGCGCTCTGACCCTTATCCATTCCGGCTTGCGCAACACCGGCTGATCGGGGCGATGCGCCTTTTCAGGATGGCGCAGCGGCTCGTTCGCGCGGGCTTCCTGCGCCTTCGCGTCTTCCACGAGTTCGGAGAGGTCGGATGCGTCCGTCATATCTGCGTTTCCCTGCCGCCTACTCGCGACCGTAACTACATATGTATCACGCGCCCATAAGCATCGAGCACGCTTTCATGCATCATCTCGGAAAGAGTGGGATGTGGGAAGACCGTATTGATGAGCTCTTCCTCGGTCGTCTCGCAATTCATGGCGACAACGAAGCCCTGGATCAATTCGGTCACTTCCGCGCCGACCATGTGAGCGCCGAGGAGCTTGCCGGATTTGGCGTCGAAGATCGTTTTGACCAGCCCATCGGGTTCGCCGAGCGCGATCGCCTTACCGTTGCCGATGAACGGGAAGCGACCGACCTTCACGTCATATCCCGCCTCTTTGGCCCTGGCCTCGGTCAGCCCGACGGAAGCGACCTGCGGATTGCAATAAGTGCAGCCCGGGATCATGAGCTTATCCATCGGGTGGGGATGGAGTCCCTTGATCGCTTCGACGCAGATAACCCCCTCATGCTCGGCCTTATGCGCAAGCATCGGCGGCCCGGCGACATCACCGATCGCATAGACGCCAGCGACATTGGTGCGGCCGACGCCATCGGCTTTGATGATTCCGCGATCGACGACGACGCCAAGCGCTTCGAGCCCAAGATTTTCAATATTGCCCATGACGCCGACCGCCGAGATCATGCGCTCGGCGGCAAGTGTCTGGGTCGCGCCCTTGGCGTCCTCGATCGTGGCGACGAGGCTGTCCGCCTTCTTCTCGACCTTCGTCACTTTGGTCGCGGTGAAGATCTTGATCCCCTGCTTTTCGAACCGTTTGCGCGCGAGCCCCGCGATTTCAGCATCCTCGACCGGCAAAATTTGCGGCAGTACTTCGACGACGGTCACTTCCGCGCCCATGGTTCGATAGAATGAGGCGAATTCAACGCCGATCGCGCCTGAGCCCATGACGATCAGGCTTTTCGGAAACGCCTCCGGCTTCATCGCCTCGAAATAGGTCCAGATCAGCTTGCCGTCCGGCTCAATGCCAGGCAGCACGCGGGGCCGCGCGCCGGTTGCTATTATGATGTCCTTCGCCCGATACGTCCCCTCGCCGAGGACGCCTTTGGGAACGGGGTTTTGCGGTTGCACAACAGGCTTTTTCGAGGCGCTCACAACAACTTCGCCAGCCTTGGTGATCGTCGCCTCGCCCCAGATGACGTCGATCTTGTTCTTCTTCATCAGGAATCCGACGCCCGCGTTGAGCTGCGCGGAAATGGCGCGCGAGCGCTTGACCACCGCGCCGGCGTCGGCGCCCGCCTTGCCCTCAAGCGCCAGACCATAGTCCTTGGCGTGATGCATGTAGTGGAAAATTTCGGCCGACCGCAGAAGGGCTTTGGTCGGGATGCAGCCCCAGTTGAGGCAGATGCCGCCAAGATGCTCGCGCTCTATTACGGCGGTGCGGAAGCCAAGCTGGGCGGCGCGGATGGCGGCGACATAGCCGCCAGGCCCGCCGCCGATGATGAGAATGTCGTATGGGTCTGCCATTGCGGACTCGTTTCGGAAGAAAAACTAGACGAGCATCCCCATGGGGCGCTCGATCAGATGTTTGAACGCGCCGATGAGTTCTGCGCCGAGGGCGCCGTCGATGGCGCGATGGTCGGTCGAGAGGGTCGCGCTCATCAGGGTTGCGACCACGGGCGCGCCATCCTTGACGATGACGCGCTGCTCGCCCGCTCCGACGGCGAGGATCGAGGCCTGCGGCGGATTAATGATTGCGGAAAAGGACTTGATCCCCATCATGCCGAGATTGGAGACCGAGGACGAGCCGCCCTGATACTCCTCAGGCTTCAATTTCCGAGCTTTCGCGCGGGCGGCGAAATCCTTCATCTCGTTCGAGATCGTCGAGAGGCTTTTCGTGTCTGCGGAGCGAATGACCGGCGTAATCAGGCCGCCGGGGATCGAGACGGCGACGCCAACATCGGCGTGCTTATGTTTCAGCATAGCGGCTTCGGTCCAGGTCACATTGGCGTCCGGCACGCGAATAAGTGCGAGCGCCAGAGCCTTGATGATGAAATCATTCACCGAGATTTTGTAGGCTGGCTTGCCGTCCTTATCGCGTGGCGCGCTCGCGTTGACGCTCTCGCGCACGGCGAGGAGAGCGTCAAGATCGCAGTCTACCGAAAGATAGAAATGCGGAATCGTCTGGCTCGCCTCGACAAGGCGACGCGCGATCGTCTTGCGCATGGAATCATGCGGCGTCTCGTCGTAGGACCCAGGCTGAAAGAGTTTCCGAATGGCGTCGTCCGAGGCTGGCGTAGGCGCCGGAGTAGTCGGCGCGGGAGCGACCGGGGCCTTAGCTGTTTGCAGGCGTGGCTGAGTTAGCGCCGCCTTCACGTCTCGCTCGATGACGCGGCCATGCGGCCCTGAACCGGCGATAGCCGAGAGATCTAGGCCTTCCGTTTTCGCAATGCGTCTTGCGAGCGGCGAAGCGAAAATCCGCGGTCCTGCATGCCCGTTGACGCTGGAGCCCAAAGGAGCGGCGGCTGGCGCTGCTGGGGCGACGGTGGCGGGAGCCGGGGCGGAAACCGTCGTCGTCGGCGCGGCCTTTGGCGCAGCGGCCGGCGCGGCGGATGCTGCGTCCTCGCCATCGCCTGCGATGACGCCGATGACGTCATTGACAGCGACATCAGGCGTTCCGTCCGGAACGACGATCTTAGCGAGGACGCCTTCGTCCACGGCTTCGACCTCCATCGTCGCCTTGTCCGTCTCGATCTCGGCGAGAATGTCGCCGGACTTGACCGTGTCGCCTTCCTTTTTCAGCCATCGGCTGAGATTGCCTTTTTCCATGGTCGGGGAAAGCGCGGGCATCAGGATATTGATAGGCATGGGAGGCTCACATTTCGAGCTGGACGCCGACGTCGATGGGGGTCATCTTCAAACGAGGCGGAGAACGCCAACCTCAAGAAAATGAATAAAAACACATTGTTAGCTGGTTTCTATGATGTCGCGCATGAAAAACTTCTCCAAGCGGCTCATCGATAAAGCGCGGCTTTCGCCGCCGCGACGACTTCACCCGCGTTGGGGAGCGCGAGCTTTTCGAGGTTGGCGGCGTAAGGCATCGGCACATTCTTGCCGCTGACCCGCACGACAGGGGCGTCGAGATAATCAAAGGCGCGCTCCATCAGCAGCGCGACGATTTCCGCGCCAACACCGCTCTGCGGCCAGCCCTCTTCGATCGTCACGCAGCGGCCTGTCTTTTTCACGGATTCAATAATCAGCTCCGTATCCATTGGACGAATGCTGCGTAGATCAATGACCTCGGCCTCGATGCCTTCCTTCGCCAGTTCCTCGGCCGCCTTTAAGGCGTAAACCATGCCGATACTGAAGGAGACGAGCGTCACGTCCTTGCCGGCGCGCGCAATGCGGCCCTTGCCGATCGGCACGACGAAATCATCGATCTTCGGCACGTCGAAGCTGTGCCCATAGAGGATCTCGTTTTCGAGAAAGATCACCGGATTGGGGTCGCGGATGGCGCTTTTCAGAAGGCCCTTGGCGTCGGCGGCGGTGTAAGGAGCGACGACCTTGAGACCTGGCACATGCGAGAACCAGGCGGTGTAATCCTGGCTGTGCTGGGCGGCGACTCGCGCCGCGGCGCCGTTGGGGCCGCGGAAAACGATCGGGCAGCCCATCTGTCCGCCCGACATATAGAGTGTCTTGGCGGCGGAATTGATGATCTGATCCATCGCCTGCATGGCGAAGTTGAAGGTCATGAATTCGACGATCGGGCGCAGACCCGCCATAGCGGCGCCGACGCCAAGGCCGGCAAACCCGTGTTCGGTGATCGGCGTGTCGACAACGCGCCTGTCGCCGAATTCCTGCAATAGTCCTTGTGTGATTTTATAGGCGCCTTGATATTCGGCGACTTCCTCGCCCATGACGAAAACGCTTTCGTCGCGGCGCATTTCCTCGGCCATGGCGTCACGCAACGCTTCGCGGACGGTCATTGAGACCATCTCGGTCCCTTCAGGATATTCGGGCGCGCGCGGGACGACGGCCACTGCGGGCGCCGCGAAAAGGGATGCGCTCGACGCCGGTTTTGCCGCGGCGGGTTCGGCGGCCGGGGCCGTGGTCCCGCCATTGGGGCGGGGTGCGGGAGCGGCGGCCGCTGCGGCGTCTTCGCCCGCGCCCGCGATGACGGCGATTGGCGTATTCACTGCGACATTGTCGGTTCCATCAGGAACAAGGATCTTGGCAAGCGTGCCTTCATCGACCGCTTCGACCTCCATTGTCGCCTTGTCGGTCTCGATCTCGGCGAGGATATCGCCGGAACGCACCGAATCGCCCTCTTTTTTCAGCCATTTCGCGAGCTTGCCCTGCTCCATGGTCGGCGAAAGCGCGGGCATGAGAACATTGGTTGTCATCGGCGTTCCTTGAACAAATCCCTCGAATGTTTTTTTGGAGCCTACTTCAACACATCCGTCCACAATTCGGCTGGATCAGGCTCTGGATCATGCGAGGCGAAGTCGACCGCCTCGGCGATGACGGCGCGAACCTCGCCGTCGATAGCCTTGAGATCATCCTCACCGAGCTTGTGTTCGGCGAGCAGGCGCGCGCGCACTTGCTCGATCGGATCGTGCTCCTCGCGCATCTTCTGCACTTCTTCCTTCGATCGGTATTTCGCAGGATCGGACATGGAATGGCCGCGATAGCGATAGGTCTGCATCTCGAGGATGATCGGGCCGTTGCCGCCGGCGCACCATTCACGCGCGCGGTCCGTCGCGGCCTTGACGGCGCGCACATCCATGCCGTCGACCTGCTCGCCAGGAATATTGAAGCTCTGGCCGCGCTTTGAGAAATCGGTCAGGGCCGAAGATCTCTTGACGGAGGTGCCCATCGCATAGCGGTTGTTCTCGACGATATAAACGACGGGAAGCTTCCACAGCTCGGCCATGTTGAAGCTCTCGTAGACCTGCCCCTGATTGGCCGCGCCATCCCCGAAATAAGTATATGAGACGTTCCCGTTGGCCCGGTAGCGGTCGGCGAAGGCGAGCCCGGTGCCGAGCGGCACCTGCGCTCCGACAATGCCGTGGCCGCCATAGAAATTCTTCTCTTTCGAGAACATGTGCATCGAGCCGCCCTTGCCTTTCGACAGGCCGCCTCTACGCCCGGTCAATTCGGCGAGAACGCCCTTCGGATCCATGCCGCAGGCGATCATATGGCCATGATCGCGATAACTCGTGATGGTCTGATCGCCGGGCTTTGCCGCCATCATGACGCCGACGACGACAGCTTCCTGCCCAATGTAGAGATGGCAAAATCCGCCGATGAGGCCCATGCCGTAGAGCTGCCCCGCCTTCTCCTCGAAGCGGCGGATCATCAGCATCTCGCGATAGGCCTTAAGTTCTTCCTCTTTCGAGAAGGGAGGCGGGACAGGAGGGGCGTCGGTCGCCTTCCGCGACTTCGATTCGGCGCGGACGGAGGTTGATGCATCGGCCATGGACAGACCCTTTGCAAGTGCGGACACACAAGATGAAGCGAAAGCTAACGCAGCTCTTCGCCGAAAGCGAGAGCGGAAGATCACGCCTTGATTACGGCTCGAGGAGAGGCTCGCGGCCGCACTGACGCATAATCCTACCGAGATGCCCGAGCAAGCGTTGTCTTGACCTGAGCATCGACAATCGGCGCCGGCTCGCTCTTAGTTCGCGGGATGAGGCAGCAAAACGACGAGATCATTCTTATCGTCGCGTCCGAGAAGACTCCTCGCCTCTTCGTCGAGGAGGTCGCGATCGATGACGGCGCCGTTGATCAACTCGATTTTGTGCTGCCAAAGGGCCCGGTCCGCCTTGAGACCCCGCAGCTCCTTTTGCAGACTCTCAATTTTAACCTGGTATTCGTCCTGAGTTTTCAGCCCGCGCTCGCCGTTCACTGCGTGCCATACAAAATAGCCGCCCGCCGCGCCGGAGACGCAATAGAGACACAAGGGATAGAGGATAGCGCGCCAGCGCCTGCGAATGACCATTGCGGCACATTCCCCGACCAAGGTTAGCGATCCATTAACGCCTCCTCGATTCATTGCGAAAGCGCGAAGGCGCCCAAGCCAAGGCTGAGCACAGTCAGGGGAAGGCCGACCTTCAAATAGTCGAAAAAGGAGATGGTCACGTCCGATCGCTTCGCCCGCTCCGCCACGATCAGATTGGCGATCGAGCCTACGAGAGTGAGATTGCCGGCGAGCGTCGAGCTCATGGCGACGACAAGCCAGGCCTGATTCGCATTGGGCGAAGCCTCGATAAAGGGCTTCAGAACCAGCACGGCCGGAACATTACTGATGAGATTGGAAAGGCCCGCCGTCACGCCGGATAAAATCCAGCCATTTTCCAGGTGGAGCCGCCCAACGGCGGCGAGGGCGTCCGGCGTCAAAAGAGCATTTTTCGCGCCAGCCACGACGATGAAAAGCCCGGCGAACATCAAAAGGAGAGCGCCGTCCATTTCAGCGTAGATCTTTTTCGGATTGACCGCGCGCGAGACGAGAAGCAAAGAGCCGCCGATGAGCGCCGCCTCGGCGACCGGCGCGCCGGCGAAGAAGGCGATGATGACGCAAACCGTCACCAGCGCCGCCTTGCCGATCTGCCAGGGGTGGCGGCGAGCCCGCGCCGGTCCGTCCGCCTCCGAAAATGGCGTCGAAAATTCCCGCCGATGCACAACCGCTATGAGGCAGAAGGTCAAAAGCAACGCCGCCGCCGCGATCGGCGCCAGCCGAAGAGCGAACTGCGCGTAGGGAATATGCGATGCGACGCCGATCATCATATTCTGCGGATTGCCGGTGAAGGTCGCAACGCTTCCCGCGTTCGACGCCATGGCGACCGCGAGCAGATAGGGAACCGGATTGCGGCGCAGTCTGCGCGTCAAGTCGATGACCAGCGGCGTCAGCGCGAGGCAGATCGCGTCATTGACCAGAAAGGCCGAAAGGCATCCCGTGACGATGACAATCGCCGCGAGAAGCAGCAGCGGACCATGCGCGCGCCGCAAGGCAAAGCTTCCGGCGAGTTCGAAAAAGCCAGAAACGCGCAGTTGCGCGACAATGATCATCATGCCGAGAAGCAGCGCGATCGTGTCGAGATCGACCGCTTTGAGCGCGTCCTCGAAACCAAAAGCGCCGGTCGCGAGCATCATGCTGGCGCCGACGAGCGCCATGCCCGCTCGATCGATCCGCAGGCCGGGCGCCCGGCCGACAGCGATCCCCGCCAAGGTGACAAGAAAAATCGCGACGACTGCGATCCGCCGCCAATCGAGCGCAACTGTCCACGAGAGTATAGCTGAAAAGCTCATTGAGCCGGGACCGGCGCTGGAATTGTCTCTCCTTCGCCTCGATCAGGTTCGAGCGTCTCCGGCATGCCGAACAAATACAATAGAAAGCCGAGAGCCGCTATCGCCCCGAGCACGAGAAAGGCCGCGGAATATCCGGCGCGCACGACGATAAATCCGGCCAGAGAGGTGCTTAACGCCGCCCCTACGCCTTGCGCCGTGATGACAGCCCCTTGCGCAAGATTGAAATGTCCGCCGCCGCGCGTCAGATCGGCGACGACGACAACGAAAGGCGCTCCATAAAGGCCCGCCCCGACACCGTCCAGCCGGCAACGAGGATGAAGGAGGTCATATAGGGAAGGATGATCGACGCGCCGGTGACGACAAGGGCGGCGGCGATGATGATCGCTCGCTTGGCCCGGCTGGCGTCGGTCAGCGCTCCGGCCTGCGTCTGCGCGATGATGCCGGCAAGGCCGGCGATCGTTATGACCAGCCCGATCCTGTCTTCCGGCCAATGACGCTCCGTGAGGAGATAAATCGCGAGGTAGGGCCCCAGCCCTTCCCGTACATCGGCGAGAAAGAAATTCAAAGCGTCGAGCGACGTTTCGTTGTGCATGGAGCCGCCTGGAAGAGCTGAAGCGTGACGCCTTAAGCCTTCGAGGCGACGTTGGTTCCAGGGCTTCGCCGAACATTTTCGCGGCGAAGCTGTCGTTCAAACGGTGCCTGCCCTCAGGCGAAAGCCTTCAGCGCCTTGCGTCCGGCGTAGACCGCCTGCGAGCCGAGCTCCTCTTCGATCCGGATCAGCTGGTTATATTTTGCGGTGCGGTCAGACCGCGCGAGCGAGCCCGTCTTGATCTGCCCGCAATTGGTCGCAACAGCGAGATCGGCGATGGTCGAATCCTCCGTTTCGCCGGAGCGATGCGACATCACTGCGGTGTAGCCGGCGCGCTGCGCCATATCGACGGCGGCGAGCGTCTCGGTGAGCGAACCGATCTGATTGACCTTGACGAGAATGGAGTTGGCGATGCCTTTTTTGATGCCTTCGGAGAGACGCTCGACGTTGGTGACGAAAATATCGTCGCCGACGAGCTGGATTTTGCCGCCGATCAGATCCGTCACGATCTTCCAGCCGGCCCAGTCGTCCTCCGACATGCCGTCTTCGATGGTCGCGATTGGATAAGACGCGGCAAGTCTTGCGAGATAATGGGCCTGTTCCTCCGGCGAACGGGAAAGCCCCTCGCCAGCATAGATATAGGCTCCGTCCTTGAAGAATTCGGTCGCAGCGCAATCGAGGCCGAGCGCGATGTCGGCGCCCGGTTTGAAGCCGGCGCTTTCGATCGCCCGCAGAACAAAATCGAGAGCTGCTTCGGCAGACGGCAGATTAGGCGCAAAACCGCCTTCATCGCCAACGTTGGTGTTGTGTCCCGCCTTTTTCAAAGCGCCCTTCAACACCTGGAACACTTCGGAGCCCCAGCGCACGGCCTCTTTGATCGAGGGCGCGCCGACCGGCAGGATCATGAATTCCTGGAAGTCGATCGGATTATCGGCGTGCACGCCGCCGTTGATAATATTCATCATCGGAACGGGCAGCACATGCGCCTGCACGCCGCCGATATAGCGATAGAGCGGTAATGCGGAGGCGTCGGCGGCCGCCTTGGCCACCGCGAGGGAAACCCCGAGAATGGCGTTGGCGCCGAGCTTTGCTTTATTCGGGGTTCCATCGAGCGCAATCATGATCGCGTCGATCTTGCCCTGATCTTCCGCCTCGAGGCCGCTTAGAGCATCGAAAATGTCTCGGTTGACGCTTTCGACGGCCTTCAGCACGCCCTTGCCGCCAAAACGCGACTTGTCGCCATCGCGCAATTCGACGGCTTCATGCGCGCCCGTCGAAGCGCCGGACGGCACGGCGGCGCGGCCGTGTGAACCATCTTCCAAAGTCACGTCGACCTCGACGGTTGGATTGCCGCGGCTATCCAAAATCTCACGGGCGGCAATGTCGATGATCGCGGTCATGGAGGCTTCCTCTTCTTTCGATTAGGGCGAATGGCTTAGGCTTTTACGACGAAGCTTCGCTGGACAAAAGGGCTTGAACAGGGTCTTGCGCTTGGAATTTTTTAAGCCTCTATCTAAAATTTCTACGCGACGCCCTCTGCCCGCGAAAAATCTTGCCGAGGGATTGAATGCAGCGATTCCTTTTAATTATTCCGCGTTAGCGTCAGCATCGCGACCCTTAGGCAAGAGCATCACGTGGCAGGCAAAATCGCTTTCGCGTCAATCGGAGCCATTTGCGTGGCGCTGACGGCGCCGGTTCAGGCGCAGAGCAATGCGCCGGCCGCTCCGTTGCCGGTCGCAAGGCCAGCCAGTCCCGGCGATGCCGGGCGTCACGACCCGGCCGGCGCAGATAAGACCGCGCAAGATAATGCGGACGATGATCGCCATGAGCCTGCCTTTTCTGCTGCTTCGACAGATGCGCGTAAAAATTTTCGCACTTTGTTGCGGCGCGAGGCTGGCAAGACAGGCCTTCCGCCCGACATAGCCGATGCCGTCGTCGCCATTGAAAGCGGCTATGATCCAACCGTGATCGGCGACATCGGCGAAATCGGACTGATGCAGGTCCGGCCCGAGACAGCCGCCATGCTTGGTTTTCGCGGGGACGCGACCGAACTCGCCAGGCCGGAAGTGAATATTCACTATGGCGTCGTCTATCTCGCGGAGGCGTGGCGGCTCGCCAATGGCGATCTCTGCCGCGCGCTGATGAAATATCGCGCCGGCCACGGCGAGGAGCAGATGTCGCCGCTGTCCGCGACTTATTGCGGGCGGGCGCGGGCGCATCTTGCCGCGCTCGGCTCTCCCTTCGCGGCGGCGGCCTCGGTTCCGATGGTTTTCGAGTCCATCCAGTCGAAGGCGCCGCGCGCTTTCAGAACGGCAAGGCGCGGCCTGCCGCGGCTTCGCACCGCGTCAACCAGCCGGGCGTTCTGGGCCGCGCACGAGGCAAGGGTCGCGGCGATTTCGCGGCGCATCGAGGCCAAGTGGCGCAGAATGGCGTCGCGTTAACGAAATGGGCGATTTGTCTTAATTGGTTGCTCACCGGCTAAGTCCGCGCGAAATCAGCCGCCAAACCGCGTCAAAATTCAGCTTCATCTCCGGGCGCGCCCATTCGCGCGCGTGCAGCGGATGATGAAACCGCAACGTCGCGTCAAGAATAGCGCAGGCCGTCATGCCCGATTCGACGGATGTGAAGGCGGCCTGCTTCACGCCGTCGTCGATGATTTTGGCGACATGGACCGTTAATCTCGCCAGGTGGTCAGCGACGACGGGACGGTCTAAGCGGGCCAGTTCCAGGTAGGTTCCAAAAAGGTCTGGATCGTTTTCCGCCTTGGCGCGCGCCGAGGCCATGAGGATATCGAACCATCGCCGCAAGCGTTCCGGCGCGGGCCCGCTTTCGGCGGCGATCACCGAAAGAGGCCCCGCCATGCGGGATAACCAGCGCGCGACGACGGCGTCGAGCAGTTCCGCCTTGCCGTCGAAATGGCGGTAGAGGCTGCCGTGGCTGACATTCAGAGCCCGGGCAACGTCGATAACGCTGGTCTTGGCCGGACCAAACCGGCGCAGCGCCGCCTCCGTTGCATCGAGAATGGCATCTGGCGTGAGGGCTTTCTCATTCATTCTCAATGCTTTCAGCAATTCGCATAGGCCGAACGGAGCGGCTGATCCGAATCCATGTATCATGATAACAGATTTCACTATCTGTTATCATGATTGCTACATCATGATAACATATTCTGGGCTGCGGAGATTGAAATTTTCTCGGGATCGGCCTAGAGGCGGGTGCGAAGAGGCGCGATGGCCCCCTACCCTACCGGCCGTGACGCCTGACGCCCAAGCTGAGGCTGTTCAAATGGTTAAGACGCATACGGGAACGAGTCAGCTGGGCGCCAGCGTCGCCGCGCCGGCCTCGCCCGAAGAAGCAACGCTGGAGCGCGTCCCTAATCCGCATCGAAGCGAGCATTACCTCGCGCGCTTCACCGCGCCGGAATTTACCTCGCTCTGTCCGGTCACCGGCCAGCCGGATTTCGCGCTTCTCGTGATTGATTACGTGCCGGACGAATGGCTCGTCGAATCAAAGTCGCTGAAGCTCTATCTGGGCTCGTTTCGAAACCACGGCGCATTTCACGAGGACTGTACCCTGCGCATCGGCAAGGACCTCGTGGCCATCCTTTCGCCGCGCTGGTTTAGGATTGGCGGCTATTGGTATCCGCGCGGCGGCATTCCGATCGACGTTTTCTGGTCCACGGGAGAACCGCCAGCCGGGCTTTGGCTCCCCGATCAGGGCGTCCCGCCCTATCGCGGCCGGGGTTGATAGCGGAAGCGCGCTGCGCCGGTTAGGTCAGACGAGCCGCGATTGCTCAAGCGCCGCAGCGATAAAACTCGCAAACAGCGGATGCGGGTCGAAGGGGCGCGATTTGAGTTCGGGATGAAATTGCACGCCGATGAACCAGGGGTGATCCATGAGTTCTATGGTTTCCGGCAGCAATCCGTCAGGCGAAAGCCCCGCGAAGATCAGCCCTTTTTCAGCAAGCTGGGCGCGATAAGCGGTATTGACCTCATAACGATGGCGATGGCGCTCTGAAATTTCGGTCGCGCCATAAATCCCTGCGATTTTGGAGCCGGGCGCGAGTTCCGCCCGATAGGCACCCAGCCGCATCGTGCCGCCGAGATCGCCTTCGGCGGCGCGAATCTGCAATTCATTGCCGCGCATCCATTCTGTCATCAGGCCGACGACCGGCTCGCTGGTTGGTCCAAATTCCGTGGAATTCGCCTTTGTGACGCCGGCCAGAGAGCGGGCTGCTTCGATCACAGCCATCTGCATCCCGAAGCAAATCCCGAAATAAGGCACCTTGCGTTCACGCGCAAAACCAGCGGCGAGAATTTTTCCCTCCGCGCCGCGATGGCCGAAGCCGCCCGGAACGAGAATGCCATGCACATGGTCAAGGTAAATGGCGGGATCGTCGCTCTCGAAAATCTCTGATTCAATCCAGTCGATGCGAACGTTGATGCGGTTCGCAATGCCGCCATGCGCCAACGCCTCGATCAGTGATTTATAGGCGTCCTTGAGGCCGGTGTATTTACCGACGATGGCGATTGTGACTTCGCCCTCTGGATTGTGGATGCGCTCCATCACGGCGTTCCAGCGGCTCATGTCGGGTTTAGGCGCCGGCTCGATCCCGAACGCGGCGAGAACCTCCTGATCGAGGCCGGCGGCGTGATAGGCGCGTGGAACGTCATAGATCGAGGCGACGTCGCGCGCCTCGATGACGGCGCTTTCGCGGACGTTACAGAACAGTCCAAGCTTGCGCCGCTCCTCGCGCGGAATTTCGCGGTCGGTCCGGCAAAGCAGGATATGCGGCTGAATCCCGATCGAACGCAATTCCTTGACCGAATGCTGTGTCGGCTTGGTCTTCAGTTCGCCGGCGCTCGGGATAAACGGCAATAAAGTCAGATGAATATAGATCGCATGGGAGCGCGGCAGATCATTGCCGAGCTGGCGAATCGCCTCGAAGAACGGCAGCCCCTCGATATCGCCCACTGTGCCGCCGATTTCGACGAGCACGAAGTCGACGCCGTCATTGCCGTCGAGCACGAAGTCCTTGATCGCATTGGTCACGTGCGGAATGACCTGCACCGTCGCGCCGAGATAGTCGCCGCGGCGCTCCTTGGCGATGATGTCCTGATAGATGCGGCCGGTCGTGATGTTGTCGTTGCGCATGGCCGGGCGCCCGGTAAAGCGCTCATAATGGCCAAGGTCGAGGTCGGTCTCCGCGCCATCGTCGGTGACAAAAACCTCGCCATGCTGGTAGGGGCTCATCGTCCCCGGGTCTATATTGAGATAGGGATCGAGCTTGCGCAGCCGGACGGTGTAGCCGCGCGCCTGAAGCAAGGCGCCAAGCGCCGCAGACGCCAGTCCCTTGCCAAGCGATGAAACCACGCCGCCGGTGATGAAAATGTACCGCGCCATGGGCTTTGAGCTTTATCCGAGTTTGATCGGGAGGGGAAGCCGATTCGAGCGGTCCCCCGGTTCATCCACAAGTCAGCGGCATGGCAGCCGCCGCTCGCAGTCGATTGGGGCCTGCGCGCTGACCCCGGTCAGAATTTATTTGGCAGGCGTCTGAGCTTCGTCCAGCTCTGCGCCGTCAATTCGGCGGGGCGAGCGGACTTGCCGGCTGAGCCGGCGACGGGGAGGACTGGCGCTGATCCTCGATCTGCTTCAATTGATCAAGCAAACCGCCGCCGGGGCTGGCGGGCTGGCCGGGAGGCGCGTTAGCGGCCGGCTTCGTCGCAGGCGCAACATGCTGGATAATAGATGAAGGCGCCTGGTTGACCCGCGCGAGAATGGTCAAGCCAAGGCTGGTGGCGAAGAAGAGAGCGGCCAAAATCGCTGTCGCCCGAGTGAGCACGTTCGCCTGTCCACGGCCGGTCATGAAACCGCCGCCGCCGCCGACGCCAAGAGCGCCCCCTTCCGAGCGCTGCAGCAGCACGGTCACGACAAGCGCAACGACGATCATAAGGTGGACGACGATCAACACCGACTGCATCAAAAATCTCTTCTCTACCCGCGTCGCGAGTCGCGACGCCTCGCATTGCGGCTTTAATTAAGGGTCTTTGCGGCGCGCTTCCAGAGCGGGCCCCCAGTTTCCAGGCGCATGGCAAGCTTCACACCCAGCGAAGTCGCCCTCATGGACGATGCGCCACGACGGGTTCTTATACCGCCTCGAGCCGCGAGGGCTAGTGAATAAAAGCGGGCGATGGCGCTTTTTGCCCGCTCTTATCTGATGAAATCGCGATAAACGCCGGCGATCGCCATGAAATCGCGCGCCGTCAGGCTCGCGCCGCCAACGAGGGCGCCGTCGACATCCTCGACTCCCAGGAGATCCGCCGCGTTGCCCGGCTTTACCGATCCGCCGTAAAGGAGGCGAATCCTGTCGCCGATGCCCGGCAAATCGACGTCAATCCGTTCGCGGATGAATCGGTGCATCGCGGCGATGTCCTGCAAAGTCGGCGTCAGGCCGGTGCCGATCGCCCAGACCGGTTCGTAAGCGATGACGAGGCTTTCCGGCGTGGATTTCTTCGGGATCGAGCCGGTGAGCTGCGAGCCGACGACCGGCAAGGCCTCGCCGGCCTCTCGTTCGGCCCGTGTTTCGCCAACGCAGACAATCGCCGTCAATCCGGCCCGCAAAGCAGCGCTGGCTTTTTCGCGGACGCTTTCATTGCCCTCGTTGTGGCCGGAACGCCGCTCGGAATGGCCGAGAATGACATAAGAAGCGCCTGCATCTTTCAGCATTTCGGCGGAGATGTCGCCCGTGAAGGCGCCGCTCGGCTCATCGTGACAATGCTGGCCGCCAAGTCCGACGCCGGCGCTGCGGCAGGCCGGCGCCGCGGAGATCAGCAAAGTCGCCGGCAGGCAGATCACGACTTCCGCCTGCCCCGCTTCGCCGGCGGCTGTCGCCGCGCAGATCTTTTCCGCTTCGACGAGATCCTTGCGAAGCCCATGCATCTTCCAGTTTCCGGCGACGAGGGGTCGCCGGGGAGGCTGCGATTGTCTATATGCCATCATAAAACTTCCGGCTTTGAGGCTGGACATGCGCCGCGGACGCGTTGCAAGCGCCGGCGCACCTTCTTATAGTCCCGACCAAATTTGTAAACGTCCGGCCCAAGCTTGGCCTCAACTCTCGCGATAAAGAAAGATCAGTAAGACATGCTGGAAGCCATGCGCGCCGCAACACAGGGCTGGATCGGCCGCATCATCATGGCGATCGTGATGGGCTTTATCATTCTCAGCTTCGCAATCTGGGGCATCGGCGACATTTTCCGCGGCTTCGGCGCCAATAAGTTGGCTGAGGTCGGCGGCGAAGAGATCACCACCGACACCTTTCGCAATGCCTATCAGACGGAACTGCAACGCGTTCAGCGCCAGGCCAGACGGGCCATCACCAATGAAGAGGCGAAGCGCTTCGGCCTTGATCGTCAGGTGTTGTCGCGTCTCCTCAGCGAAGCGGCGCTGAACCAGGAGACGCATGCGCTGGGACTCGCCATGAACGATTCCGAAATCGCCAAAGCGATCGCCAATGATCCGTCTTTCAAAGGCCCCGACGGGCAATTCGACCATGCGCGCTTCGATGAGCTTTTGCGCGACAACGGCCTCAACGAAAAGGCTTTCGTGCGGGATCAGCGCGGCTTTTACCTGCGCCATGAGCTCGTCGACCCGCTGACCGCCGGACTGCAGCTGCCGAAGGCCATGCTGGAAGCGATCCATCGCTTCCAGGCGGAAACCCGCAGCGTGGATTTTGTCATTCTTCCGGCCTCCAGCGTGGGTCCGGTCGCATCGCCGCCGGAAGATGAGCTGCGCAAATATTTCGAAGATCGCAAGCTTGGTTATTCGTCCCCCGAATATCGCAGCCTCGTGACATTGACGCTGACGCCGGAGTCCATTGCCACACCTCAGAACGTCTCCGACGCCGACGCCCAAAAGCGATACGACGAAACCAAGGGCGACAAGTTCGGCTCGCCCGAAAAGCGCGCCATCGAGCAGATCATTTTTCCCGACGACGCCGCGGCCAAGGCGGCGCGAGACAAGCTCGACGCGGGCGCGAGCTTCGACGATATTGTCAAGGATCGGGGATTGACGCTGAAAGATGTCTCTCTCGGCCTGGTGACGCGCGCGCAGTTGATCGACAAGGACGCCGCCGACATCGCCTTTGCGCTGCCGGAGGGCGCCGTCAGCGCTCCGGTCAAGACGCGTTTTGGCGCCGCTCTTATCCGCGTCACGAAGATCGAGCCCTCGAGCGTCAAGCCCTTCGCGGAGGTGGCGGACGAGATCAAACGCGATATCGCCATCGAGCGCGCGCGCGCCGAGATCGGCCGGCTGCATGACGCGATCGAGGATCAACGCGCCTCGGGCAAATCGCTCGCCGAGGCCGCGAAAAGCGCCGGCCTCGAGGCCCGCACGATCGCCGCCGTCGACGCCGCCGGGAAGAACCCGAGCGGCGCCCCAGTCGCCGGCCTGACCAATGGGCCGGCTTTGCTCAAGGCTGCCTTTGTTTCCGATGTCGGCGTCGACAATGACACGCTGACGCTGCCGCAGGGCGGTTACCAATGGTTTGAGGTCGCCAAGATCGATAAGGCGCGGCAAAAGACTTTCGAGGAAGCGCGGCCCGATGTCGAAAAGGCGTGGCGCGACGATGAAACGGCGAAGCTTTTGTCGGCGAAGACCGTCGACATGAGCAAGCGCCTGGAGGTTGGCGAACCCCTCGCTTCGGTCGCGGCCTCGGAAGGCAATCTCGAAGTCAAGCACGCCAATGACGTCAAACGCAGCGGCGGCAAGGATCTGCCGGCGAACGCCGTCGCCCAGATGTTCAATGTCGGCGTCGGGGGCGTCGGCTCCGCGCGCCTTGATGATGGCGGCCGGCTCGTCTTCAGGATCCTCGACGCCGTCGTCCCCCCGATCGACTTCGCGGACCCGGCGCTCGTCGCCATTGGCGGTGAAGTGAAGAAGACCTATTCCGACGATCTTCTGGCGCAATATCTAGGGGCGCTGCAGAATGAATTCGGCGTCAAGGTCAATATGCGGGCCCTCGCGGCGGCGACCGGCGCGGCCGATGCTTACTGAGGCCGATATGATGACCGATGAGACGCATGCGGCCTTCGCCGCGAGCTATGCGGCTGGCAAGCCTTGTCTCGTGTCAGCGCGCCTCATCGCCGACCTCGAGACGCCGGTTTCGGCCTTCCTGAAGCTGTCGGCTGGACGCGAAGGGCGCATCTTTCTCCTTGAGTCGGTGGAGGGAGGCGCGGCGCGCGGCCGTTATTCAATGATCGGGCTTGACCCCGACATCGTCTGGCGCACGGTCGGCGATAAAGCAGAAATCAACCGGCGCGCCCTCTCGCATCCGGACGCGTTTTCGCCATGCGCCGCGCGGCCGCTTGAATCGCTGCGCGAACTTATCGCCGAATCACAGATCGAAGCCTCCGAGGATTTGCCACCGATGGCGGCCGGGGTATTCGGCTACCTTGGCTATGATATGGCGCGGCAAATGGAGAAGCTTGACGCCGCCAAGCCGGATCCGATCGGCGTTCCGGACGCGATGATGTTGCGCCCGACGATCATGGTCGTGTTCGACGCCGTGCGGGAGGAGATTTTTGTGGTGACGCCGCTGCGTCCCGTTTCCGGACAATCCTTTCGCGCGGCCTATGAGCGCGCGCTGGAGCGCCTCGACGCTGTGACGGTTACGCTGGAAGGCCCTCTTCAGCACGAGGCGATCGCCGCGGACCCCGCGCTCTCGACGACGGCGCCGCGCTCCAATACGGATAAGCAGCGCTTCCATGAGATGGTCGAACGCGCCAAGGACTATGTCCGCGCGGGCGACATTTTTCAGGTTGTGCTGTCGCAGCGCTTTTCGGCGCCTTTCGCCTTGCCCGCATTCGCGCTCTATCGCGCCTTGCGCCGCGTCAATCCGTCTCCCTTCCTGTGCTATCTCGATTTCGGGCCCTTCCAGATTGTCTGCTCCAGCCCCGAGATCCTGGTTCGCCTGCGCGATGGCAAAGTGACGATCCGTCCCATCGCGGGCACCCGCTGGCGCGGCAAGACCAAAGCCGAGGATGACGCTCTGGCGCAGGACCTCCTTGCCGACGAAAAAGAATGCGCGGAGCACCTGATGCTGCTCGATCTGGGCCGCAACGATGTCGGACGCGTCTCCGAAATCGGCTCTGTCCGCGTGACCGATAAATTCGTCATCGAGCGCTACAGTCACGTTATGCATATCGTTTCCAATGTCGAGGGCAGGCTCAGCGCCGCCCATGACGCCATCGACGCGCTTTGCGCCGGGTTTCCCGCTGGCACCGTCTCTGGCGCGCCGAAAGTGCGGGCGATGGAGATCATCGACGAACTCGAGGCTGACAAGCGCGGCATTTATGGCGGATGCATCGGCTATTTCGGCGCTTCGGGCGAGATGGACACCTGCATCATCCTGCGCACCTCGATCGTCAAGGACGGCATGATGCATGTGCAGTCCGGCGCGGGCGTCGTCTATGACAGCGATCCCGCCTATGAACAGCGCGAATGCGTGAACAAAGCCCAGGCGCTGTTTCGCGCCGCCGAAGAGGCGGTGCGTTTTGCGGCGCAGGCCAGGCGCGGGCAGTAAAAAGGCGAAGGCGCGGTCGCTTCGGAGTCGAAAGGATCTGCGACATGCATTTGCTCCATGTGGAAGGATCGCCGCGCAAGCAGCGATCCGCCTCGCTCGAGGTCGCGCGCAGTTTCATCGGTTCCTGGCAAGCCCGTTATCCCTCAGGGACGATCGATACGCTCGATGTCTGGAACATGGCCTTGCCGCCCTTCGACGGAGCGGCGCTCGACGCCAAATATGCAGGGCTCGCGGGTCAAGCGAGGACCGTGGAACAGGAAACAGTCTGGAACGAGATCAGAGCCCTTGCTGAACGCTTTCACCGCGCCGATCTGATCCTGTTCAGCGCGCCGATGTGGAATTTCGGCATTCCATACCGGCTGAAACATCTCATCGACGCAGTGTCGCAAAAAGACCTCCTGTTCACCTTCGATGAACGCGGCCTCCTTGGCCTCCTTGGCGGCCGCACGGTTGTGATCGTGGCGGCGCGCGGCGTGGCCCTGGGCGAAGATTTTCCTGAAAAAGATTTTGACTTCCAGAGCGCTTATTTGCGCATGTGGAGCCGCATGGTTGGCGTCACCGATGTTCGGACCGTGACGGTCGAGAAGACCCTTTTCGGAACCGAGGCGGACGAAGCCTCGAGATCAAAGGCCAAGGCCGAGGCCGAGGAGCTTGCCGGCATCGTCTGAGGCAAAAACTCCGCGGCCGCCCGCAACAAACGGCTCCTCCTCCGGCGGCGGCGGCGATCCTTCTTGACCTCGGCGCGCCCGCGGCTCAAAAGAGCGGCTTCCGACATGGAAAGCGCGCCTGTGACCGCCATAACGCTCATCGATAATTACGACAGTTTCACCTGGAATCTGGTGCATTGCCTTGGCTCGCTCGGGGCGGATGTGAGCGTTTACCGGAATGACAAAGTCAGCGTCGAAGAGGTGATCGAGGCCGCTCCCGACGGCATCGTGATCTCGCCTGGCCCTTGCGGGCCGGCGGAAGCGGGGATCTGCCTCGATCTGATCAAGGCCGCCGCGCCCTCGATCCCGATTTTCGGCGTCTGCCTCGGCCATCAGGCGCTCGGCGAGGCCTATGGCGGCGAAGTCGTGCGCGCGCCTTTGCCGGTGCATGGCAAGATCGCGTCCATTCAGCATCAGGGCGAAACGCTTTTTCATGGTATCAATGGGCCGTTTCGCGCGGTGCGCTACCATTCGCTGGTGGTGCGCGCGGAGACGATGCCGGACGACCTCAAGATTACGGCCGAGACTGACGGGCTGGTGATGGGACTTTCGCACCGGCGTTTCCCGGCGCATGGCGTGCAGTTTCATCCCGAAAGCATCGCGTCGGAATACGGGCTGCGTATTTTCGAGAATTTTCTTGCGCTCGCGGCGCGTTGGAATAAGGCGCGCGCAGCCACGATCGAGGACTAGGACGTTGGACGCGCTGAAGCCGCTGATCGCCAAAGTCGCAACCGGCGCCAGCCTCACCGAGGCGGAGGCGAGGATCGCTTTCGATCATATTTTTGCAGGCAACGCCACCGCCGCTCAACTCGGCGCCTTCCTGATGGCGCTGCGGCTGCGCGGAGAGACGATCGAGGAGATCACCGGCGCCGTCACCGCCATGCGGGCGCAGATGCTGCGAGTCGAAGCGCCGGCGAATGCGATCGACATTGTGGGAACAGGCGGCGACGGGCACGGAACCTATAATGTCTCGACTCTCGCGGCCCTCATCGTCGCGGCCTGCGGCGTTCCCGTGGCGAAACATGGCAACAGAGCCGCTTCGTCCCGTTCTGGCGCAAGCGATGTCCTTTCCATGCTTGGCGTCAAGATCGGCCTTTCGCCCGCG
This sequence comes from Methylocella tundrae, assembly GCF_038024855.1. Classification (NCBI taxonomy): domain Bacteria; kingdom Pseudomonadati; phylum Pseudomonadota; class Alphaproteobacteria; order Hyphomicrobiales; family Beijerinckiaceae; genus Methylocella; species Methylocella tundrae. The sequence goes on along the minus strand of NZ_CP139089.1, from coordinate 925,790 downwards.
GATGTTGAAGCCTCGATCAAGGAGGCGGGCGTCGGCTTCATGAGCGCGCAGGCTCATCACGCGGCGATGCGCCATGTCGCGCCGGTCCGTGCTGAGCTTGGCGCGCGCACGATCTTCAACCTGCTCGGGCCGCTTTGTAATCCGGCCGGCGTCAAATATCAGTTGCTTGGCGTCTATGCGGCCGACTGGCTCGAGCCGCTTGCGCATGTGCTGCGCAATCTGGGGTCGGAGCGCGTGTGGCTCGTGCATGGCGCCGATGGGCTCGATGAAGCGACGACCACAGGACCGACCCTTGTGACGGCTCTGGAGAGCGGCATAGTCCGGTCTTTTGAGATAACCCCCGAGGCGGCTGGCCTGCCCCACGCTTCGCTGAAAGATCTCAAAGGCGGGACGCCGGCGGTCAATGCGGCGGCCTTGCGCGCGGTGCTGGAGGGTCACAAAACACCCTATCGCGACATCGCCGTCCTCAATGCGGCGATGGCGCTCGTGATCGCTGAAAAGGCTGGCGATCTCAAGGAAGGTGCGGCGCAGGCCGCCGCCGCCATTGACGACGGCCGCGCCGCCGCTACGCTGACGAAGCTTGTGAAGGTTTCGAACCGCGCGACGGCGCGCTCGGACCTTGCGCCAAAAGCCGTCGCGATGGGACCTGATCCATGACCGACATCTTGAAGACCATCGAGGCTTATAAGCGGCGCGAAATTGCTCAGGCGAAAGTGCGCATGCCCTTTGAGGCGCTTGCCCGCAAAGCGCATGATCACGATCCGCCGCGCGGTTTCGTCAAGGCGATCGAAGCCAAGCATGCAACCGGCCATCTCGCTTTGATCGCGGAGATCAAGAAAGCCAGTCCCTCAAAAGGTCTGATCCGGGCGCACTTCGACCCGCCAGCGCTCGCGAGAGCCTATGAGGAGGGCGGCGCCGCCTGCCTCTCGGTGCTGACCGACGGGCCTTCCTTCCAAGGCGATTTGAGCTATCTGGACGCGGCGCGTAAATCGACGCATTTACCTTGTCTTCGCAAGGATTTCCTCTTTGATCCTTATCAGGTTTATGAGGCGAGGGCGAATGGCGCGGACTGCATTTTGATCATCATGGCCTGCGTTGGCGACGAAGAGGCCAGCCAATTGACCCGTGCCGCGCATGATCTTGCGATGGACATCCTCGTCGAGGTTCACGACGAAGCCGAACTGGACCGCGCCCTACGGCTCGAAACCCGGCTCGTCGGGATCAATAATCGCGACCTGCGCACGTTTGAAACCTCGCTCGACCTATCCGAGCGGCTCGCGCATAAAATTCCTTCAGACCGCATCGCGGTCAGCGAAAGCGGGATTTTCAAGCACGAGGATTGTTTGCGGCTCAAGGCGCATGGCGTATCGACATTCCTCGTCGGCGAAAGCCTGATGCGCCAGAAAGACGTGACCGCCGCGACCAGGGATCTGCTTATCGGCGCGCTGCCGCCGGTCCACGGCAAGCACGCGCATGGACTATGAAATGGGGAGCGCGGGCCTCTCTCATCTCTCCGCCGCCGGCGCCGCCGCCATGGTCGACGTCTCCGGCAAGGCGGCGACGGAGCGTGTCGCCGTCGCCTCCGGCCGCATCGTCATGCGTCAGGAAACGCTGGAGCTCGCTTTGTCCGGCAACGCCAAAAAAGGCGATGTCTTCGGCGTCGCGCGGATCGCAGGAATCATGGCGGCCAAGAAAACGCATGAACTGATCCCGCTCTGTCATCCTCTGCTGCTCACCAAAATCAGCGTCGATCTTGAAGCTGACCCGGCGCTGCCGGGGATCCTCGTCAGCGCCCGTGCGAAAGTGCTCGGCCAGACGGGGGTTGAAATGGAAGCGCTGACGGCCGTCTCAATCGCCTGCCTCACCCTCTACGACATGTTGAAAGCGGTTGACCGTTCGATGCGAATCGAGGCCATCGGCCTAATGGAGAAGACCGGCGGCAAATCCGGCGACTGGAAAGCGGAAGGCGAGCATCCCGCGGAGACGCCGCGCGCATGACCGGCAGGGCTGCTCTTTCGGTCGCCGAGGCGCGCGCGCGCATCCTCGCCGATGCGCCGGCCGATCGTCCGGTCGAGATGGTCCCGCTCGTCAGGGCGCTGGGCCGCACCCTCGCACACGATCTCTCATCGAGGCGAACCCAGCCGCCCTACCCCGTCTCCGCGATGGATGGCTACGCCGTTCGCGCCGCCGATCTCGCGCGCCTCCCCGTGCGGCTGACGCAGATCGGCGAGAGCGCCGCCGGCCACGGCTTTTCGGGGCGTCTCGGCCCCATGGAGACCGTCAGGATATTTACCGGCGCGCCAACGCCCGACGGCGCGGATGCGATCCTCATTCAGGAGGAGGCGCGCTTGGAGGCGGGCTTTATCGAGCCTCTGCGAAGCGTCCCGAAAGGCAATTTCATTCGGCCGGCGGGCCTTGATTTCGCTGAGGGGCGCGTTTTGCTTCAGGCGGGGACGCGGCTCGGTCCGGCAGGGATCGCGCTCGCCGCCGCGATGAACCATGCCGAACTGCCGGTGGCTCGGCGCCCGCGCGTCGGCATCGTCGCCACCGGAGACGAGTTGGTTCTGCCTGGGACCGCTATCGGGCGCGATCAGATCGTCGCCTCGAACGCTTTTGCGATCGCCGCCCTGGTCGAAGACGCCGGTGGCGAGCCGCTCGATCTTGGCATCGCGCATGATGATTTCGCCTCGCTGGAGATCGCGATCGGAACAGCGATCGACGCCGGATGCGATATTTTGGCGACGAGCGGCGGCGCATCGGTCGGCGATCATGATCTCGTAAGGCCAGCGCTCGCCAAAGCCGGAATGGAGCTGAATTTCTGGCGCATCGCGGTCAGACCGGGCGCGCCTTTGCTGCATGGAAGACTTGGCCGGATGGCGATTATTGGCCTGCCCGGCAATCCCGTTTCGGCGGTCGTCGGCGGCGTGCTGTTCCTCAAGCCCTTGGTGCGAGCGTTGTCAGGCGATCTTTTCGCGGGCGCTGACCAGAGCGAAGCGGCAATTCTTGGCGCGGCTGTTGACGCCAACGACAGGCGACAAGACTTTATGCGAGCCACTCTCGAGCCGGGCGGCGACGGGCCGCCGATCGCGACGCCCTTCGAGGCGCAGGACTCGTCGATGCTTAGCGTGCTCGCAAAGGCGCGCTGCCTCCTGATTCGTCCGCCCCATGCGTCGGCGGCCAAGGCCGGAGACCCGTGCCGGATTATCCGCCTGCCCGGCTGATCGAACGATGGCGCCGAGCGCCCGCCGTCAGAGCGCAAGACGAGACGTTAAATCAAAAGGTTAAAAGGCAGGATACAATTCCGTCATAGCGCGCGCGGCGTCGGCCGGCGCAAAATCACAACATTTTTCAGCTTTGCAATTGACAATTGATTTTCATCTTGCCCAAATGCTGGCCGCAGGCGTCCTCTAGTAGCGTAGTATTGCGCCACTACAGAATCCTTCTATTGGCGGCAAGCTGTCTGTCTTGCGCTGCATCCAGGTTCATGGCGTCTATTCTCCAAAGCCTTTCATCATTTGTATAAGAATATGCACTAAACCTTTGTATCAAAGCATGTCGCTGTTTTATGAAGCGATCGAGCTCGCATGAATGACAATACGACTGAGCGAAGCGTGCAAAACCATCCGGAAACCACGTCAATTCGTGACCGATGCAAACGGAAGCGCTCCTGCGCCACGTGAGAAACGAAGGTTGCGGTCAAGAGTCTGGGAAGCGAAGCTGTCGGGCTGTTTCGGAAGGCGCCGGGCGAAGAGCTCCGACGATTGGTCATCTTGAGGAGATAAGTTCATGAATTCTTCACTGACTCAACGCGTGAGCGCGGAATTTCTCGGCACTTTCTGGCTCACCTTCGGCGGCTGCGGCAGCGCCGTGCTCGCCGCGGCCTTCCCTCAGCTCGGCATCGCCTTCGCCGGCGTGGCATTGGCTTTCGGCCTCACCGTCCTCACCGGCGTCTATGCGCTCGGACCCATTTCCGGCGGCCATTTCAATCCGGCGGTCACGATCGGCCTTTGGGCCGGCGGCCGCACGCCTTCGATCTATGTCGTGCCTTATGTCGTCGCGCAGGTCGCGGGCGCCATCGCAGCGGCCGCCGTGCTCTACGTCATAGCGAGCGGCAAACCAGATTTCGTGCTCGGCGGCTTCGCATCGAACGGCTATGGCGCGCTGAGCCCCGGCCATTACAGCCTTCAGTCCGCCCTCATGATCGAAGTGCTGCTGACCTTCTTCTTCGTGCTGATCATTCACGGGGCGACCGCGCCTTTTGCTCCGGCCGGCTTTGCTGGCCTTGCGATCGGCCTTGCCTTGACGCTCATCCACCTGGTGTCGATTCCGGTCACCAATACATCTGTTAATCCGGCGCGCAGCACAGGCCCCGCCCTCTTCGCCGGCGGCGAATATATCGCGCAGCTCTGGCTCTTCTGGGCGGCGCCCATCGCCGGCGGCGTTATCGCCGGCCTGGTCTCACGCGTGCTTTACAAAGAAACACGCTGATCTAACCGGCTTCACAACACCTGCTTGGCCTGCCGGGACCTCTCGACAGGCCATTTCTTTGTGCGACGGACTTCATGAGCAGACACGAAAGGGGCGACGTGCGGGCTTCATAGCCTCTATGGTTTTCATGAATTAAAACGCTATGGCGCCAAAATGGGTTTCTGCAAAAACGTCATCGAGGCCATAGGCCACACGCCGTTCATCAAATTGAGGCATGCCTCCGAAGCCACCCAATGCGCCATTCTCTCCCCGGCTGGACCGAGCGTAAGCCGTCGATCACGCCGGATTTCCTCTGAAAACGTCTTGACGTCATTCATCCTCATCGGCGTCAGACGCAGCCGGCTGCGGTTCATCCGGCTCGGCGGCGCCATCGGCCTCGAGCGGATCCTCATCGGCGCAGAGGGCGTCATCGTCAGAGGGTTGCGGAATGGCAAAGCCCGACGGCAGACGGCCGTCGAATAGGCCCGCGCCTTTCAACTCCTCGAGCCCCGGCAGATCCGTAATGGCTTCAAGACCAAAGTGGATGAGGAAATTTGTCGTCGTGCCATAGGTGATTGGACGGCCGGGCGCGCGCCTTCGCCCGCGCAGTCGCACCCAGCCCGTTTCGAGCAGAACGTCGAGCGTTCCCTTGGAGATGGCGACGCCGCGAATATCCTCGATTTCGGCGCGCGTCACGGGCTGATGGTAAGCAATGATCGCCAGCGTTTCGAGCGCCGCCCGGGACATGCGTTTTTGTTCGCCCTCGCCGCCGGCCAAAAGCCAGGCAAGGTCCGTCGCGGTGCGAAACATCCATTTTCCGCCGACCCGCACGAGATTGACCCCGCGCCCGCTGTAGCTCGCCTTGAGATGGTCGAGCGCCGCCTTGGCGGAAACGCCGCGCGGCAGCCTCTTCTCGATATCCTCTTCGGCGAGGGGCTCCGGCGCCGCGAACAGCAGCGCCTCGGCTATGCGCATCGCCTCGGTGAGCTGCTGGTGTGCTTCGGCCGGCTCAGCTGTGCCGCCGTTAGCGCTCGCGGGAAAAAGCCTGGCGATTTCTCCCATAACGAGCCCTCCGTCCTGCCCTGTCATTGAATGCTCCGCGGATCTTCATCCGCCGGCAATTTTTGCGATTTAATCCAAACGGGCGCGAATGGTGCATCCTGCCGGATCGAAATGAAGCCCTCCCGCGCCATTTCAAGAGTTGCGGACAGGGACGACGCCCTGATCGTCCGGCGCACTTCCGGCGTTGTGCAAAACTCCAATAGAAACGAATCGAGCACGGTCCAGTCGACAGCGTGGCCGACGAGCTTCTCCAGTTCGCCCCTCGCCTGAGCCAATGACCAGACGAAGCGCTGTTTCAAGGTAACGCGCGTCAGCGCATGCTTTTGGCGCCGCTGCGCGTAGGCCGACAAAAGATCATAAAGGCTCGCCTGCCATTGCGGCGCGCCGTTCGGGTCCGCCTGTTCGGGCCGGCCGCGTGAAAACACGTCGCGTCCGAGCCGCGGCCTCGCGACCAAAGCCTCGGCGGCAGCTCTGATCGCCTCGAGGCGGCGAAGGCGCAATTGCAGGGCCTCGGCCAGTTCCTCAGCTGCCGGCTCCTCACTTTTTTCCGTCTGAGGCAGCAGAAGCCGCGATTTCAAATAAGCGAGCCACGCCGCCATGACCAGGTAGTCAGCGGCGAGCTCCAGACGAAGGCTCCGGGCGGCTTCGACGAATTCGAGATATTGTTCCGCCAGCGCCAGCACGGAGATTTTCTGCAGGTCTACTTTCTGTCGCCGAGCAAGATCGAGGAGCAGATCGAGGGGCCCCTCAAATCCTTCGATGTCGACGACGAAAGAGCGGTCTTCCGCCTCCTCTTCGGGTCGTGGCTCAAAATCAAATTCCAAAAAGGCCGCTCCCGTCGATCGATTCGATCAAGTCATCGAGCTTGACCCGATCGCGCCCGCGCCGCAACAAGCCTCTTGCGCCCGCACCTTCAATCCACAGGAGCAGGGCGACGAACGCGCCCCGCCCGCGCCAGCATCAATTCTTGGCGACGAAACATGCGCCTCCGCTGCTCTGGACTTTCTGGCAGAGCGCCGTGGCTTCCTCTTTCGAGAGGCCGACGGATCGCACGCGATAGACTGTTTTTTCGCCGCTGATGGCCTTGCGGATCGCGGGATGGAAGCCGGGGATCTCGCCTCCGTATTTCTTGATGAGGCGCATCTGAATCTCACGGGCCTCCTGCTCCGAAGCGGGCGCTGCGAGCTGCGCCGCATAGCCGCCGCCCGCCGCAGGACTCGCTGTGACAGGGGCGTCGTCGGCTTGAGCGGCGGCGATCTGCACGGGCTTTGCCTTCGTGGGCGCGGCCGTCGCATGCGCGGCGTCGGCGCCGCTGGCGACAGGCTTCGGAGTTGTGGCGACGCGCGCCGTCGACTTCGGGGTCGCGGCCTTGGCCGTCGGCGTTGATGGCTGATGCGGCGCTGACGCAGCCGGCAGCGGCGCGCCCGTTGTCTGCGGGGGCTGGTCGTTCGGCAACAAGGTTCCATCGGGGCGCACCGAGATGGTCTTGACTTTTTTTGGCTCGATCAGCCCGGCGATGCCGAGCGGCTCGGAAGATTGCGTTTGCGCCGCATGCGCGGGAGGAGCGGGCACGGGAACGCTCGCGGCCCCGGATTGCGCTCCATTCATGGCAATGACGCGTGGCGCGCGGTCTGGCATTTGCGACAGATCGACCGGCTGTTCGGCTCCATCGGCGACGGCGACGGGCGCCGCCTGCGGCGTGCGGTTCAGGATCGAGGCGTCCTCGCCCGGCGCGTCGGCTTTGCCGGCGCCCTCCGGCTGGATCTTGACTGGTCCGTCAACGGCCTTGATCATGGCGATCTGATGCGAAGACGAACCGCCCTTTAGCGCGAAGGTCGCGCCGATCCCGCCGATCCCCGCAAAGATGATGGCGGCCATGATATAGAGTGGACGGCGCGAACGACGTTCCGGCTCATAGCCAAAGCCGGAGGCATAGGGATCGTCGTCTTGGTAGCGCCAATCGTCGGACCGATCCTCCGTCGGATAATTGTTCAAATCGTCCGGGCGCGAGGCCTGCTGGGGGCGGCCCGTCGCGCGCAGACCCGCCTCGATGGAAGCGAAATTTCCGCTGATCAGGCGCTCCTGCTCCGCGAGATCATCCGGCGCCGGTTCGCGCCAGCGCTCCGTTTCATAGGCGTCCGCATAATCGTCATGCGTTTCCGCCCTGCCGGCTGAAGGTTGCTGACCCTTCTGCTCGAAGACGGCTTTATATGGGTCGGCCTTATAAGCGTCGTCATCCTGGCCGCCGACAAGACGCGCCAGCTCCGCCAATGGATCTTCATCGGCTCTGCCGGCGGTGTTTGGTTGGCGCAGACGTCTTTCGAACTGCTCCAAGTCGATCATGGGGCGCCGCTTTGCAACAGTCTCGCGCATGCTCACCTACCTCCTGCCGCATTTACGCAACGGCGCGCTGGCCCAAAAGGCCGGCGATTTCAGTGCTCGAGCGGGGGCGCGGCCCGCGGCGAACCTGTGACTTTTGCCGGTCACGCTTTTCAGAGACTTGCGTCCTCTATAACCGGCTTCAACCCGCGCGTTTCGATGCCTTCGACGAAGAATTTTGTGGTCTAGCGCATTTCTTCCGGAGCGCTGACCCCAAGAATACCAAGGCCAGACGACAATACGGCTGCCAATACCGTTACCAAACCCAGCCTTGCAATGGTTAGATTTGGCATTTCTTCATTAAGAAATCGTAATTGTGGCTGATCTTTGCCGCGCGTCCATTGCGCATGCAAAGTCGACGCCAGTTCGTGGAGATAGAACGCCAGCCGATGCGGTTCGTGCGCGAGGGCGGCGGCCTCAATGACGCGGGGATATTGGGCGAGAAGCTTCACCAGCTCAATCTCGCCGCGATCGTTGAGCAAGCCGAAATCGGCCCTGGCCAGGCCTTCTATTGACAGATCGATCCCGGAAATCGTCGCATATGCTTGACGCAGCACGGATTTCGCCCGCGCATGGGCATATTGTACATAAAAGACGGGATTGTCCTTCGACTGTTCGATGACCTTGGCCAGATCAAATTCCAGCGCCGCGTCGTTCTTGCGAAACAGCATCATGAAGCGGACCGCGTCGACGCCGACTTCATCGACGACTTCACGCAATGTGACGAAATCGCCCGAGCGTTTCGACATTTTCACGGGCTCGCCGGCGCGCATCAATTTGACCAGCTGGCACAATTTGACGTCGAGCGTGGCGGCGCCTTCCGACAGGGCTTCGACGGCGGCCCGCATCCGCTTGACATAGCCGCCATGGTCGGCCCCCCAGACATCAATCAAAAGCCGGTAGCCCCGGTCGATCTTGGCCTTATGGTAAGCGATATCGGACGCAAAATACGTGTAGGAGCCATCCGATTTGAGCAGCGGACGGTCGACATCGTCGCCGAAAGCGGTCGATCTGAACAAAGTCTGCTCACGATCCTCCCAATCCTCGATCGGCTGGCCCTTCGGCGGCGTCAGACGCCCCTCGTAGACGAGCCCGCGCCTGCGCAGATCAGCGATGGCCGCCGCCACCTGATCGCCGGCGTCGCCACCTGTCAGCGATCGTTCAGAGAAAAAAATCTCGTGTTCGATCTTGAGCGCGGCGAGATCCTCGCGGATCATCGTCATCATATCCTCGATCGCGACAGCGCGGACGTCAGCGATCCATGCGCTCTCGGGTAGGCCGCGGAGCTTGCCGCCAAAACGCTCGACCAGGGTTGCGCCAACGCTTTTCAGGTAATCGCCGGGATAAAGTCCCTCCGGAATCTCGCCGATCGGCTCGCCCAGCGCCTCCAGGTAGCGCAGATAGGCGGAGCGCGCCAAAACATCAACCTGCGCGCCGGCGTCGTTGATGTAATATTCGCGGGCGACGTCATGGCCTGCGAACTGGAGCAGATTGGCGAGCGCGTCTCCGAAGACCGCGCCTCTGCCATGTCCGACGTGCATCGGTCCCGTCGGATTGGCCGATACATATTCGACGTTGGTCTTTTCGCGCTGAAGCTTGCCTGCGCCGTAATGGTCGCTGTCGGCTTTGCCAAAATCCGCCCCCTGCTCCAGCGCAGTGTGAAGAATGCGGCTGAATGCCTGTGGTTTGAGGCGAATATTGATGAAGCCAGGCCCGGCGACCTCGGCCTCAGCGACGTCGGCGTCTTCCGACAACGCGAAGGCGATCTCGGTCGCAAGCTGACGCGGATTGCCGAACGCCGCCTTGGCCTCCTTGGCGTAGACCATCGCGGCATTGGCGGCGAGATCGCCATGCGAAGAGTCGCGAGGCGGCTCGACCACAAAACGGTCGAGGTCGAGGTCGCGCGGCAAACGTCCGTCTGCGATGATCTTCCGCAGGATGCCGGCGATACGCTGGTGAAAATCGGCGAACACATTCATTTCTATCGACTTCTCATAAATCGGCGCAGCGCGCTCATGTGGCCGCGCCGGCGCCCGCGGCCTTGAAACAGACCGGATCAAGATGGAAGATCATGAAGGCCTGAGGCTTTGCCTTCCCGGCTCCGGCTTGAGCAGGTTTTATAAAATCCAGCAGCGCCAGATCTGGACCGCGCCAAGATCAGGGAAAACATCGCGCGGACGTCGCCTTGTAAGCCATTTTGCCGGCCGCGGGCCTTAAAAATCGCTCTATCCTTTTGTTTCCGCGCATTTCTTCGCGCGAACCGGCAGTTCGCTTCGCTTGGAGACGCGGGCGCCCGCACTTGCGACAAAGGCCGCCGACTGCAGTTAAGATCATCTGCTAAAACAGTGACATAGACGATGCTCCCCAAGTTGGGAGCGATGGTGCTCTAGCGCAAATCCGGAGCCTCGTCAAAAAGCCTGCGGTGCTTGGACACGGCATAGCGATCGGTCATACCGGCGATATAGTCACAAACGACGCGGGCGCGGCGCCCCTCGTCAGCGCCGATTCTCAGCGCCGCTTCGGACCATTCCGCGGGCATTGACCGGGGCGCGTTCAAAAAGCGCGGGAACAGATTGAAAATGATCGTGGCCGCCTGATCGCGGACCCGGATGAGACGCGGATGGCGATAAAGGTTTTGGAAGAGAAAGTCTTTGATCTGTCTTTCGATCCTCGCGGTCGAAGGCGAGAATCCGATCACCGGCGCGCCCTGCGAGCGCACGTCCTCCGCGCTGGAAACGCCTGTCTTTTCAAGCCGCCGCCGGCTTTCATCAATGGCATCCTCGATGAAAAAAGTGATAAGGCGGCGCGTCAGCTCATGAATGAAACGGGACGGCTCCAGGCCGGGGTAAAGCTTTTCAATTTCACAGCCAAGCTCGCGTAGGAATTGAACTTCGGTGATGTCGGATATCGCGATCAGCCCGGCGCGCAAACCATCGTCGATGTCATGAGCATTGTAGGCGATGTCATCGGCCAGCGCCGCGGCCTGCGCCTCGGCCGTCGCAAACCGGCTGAGATCGAGGTCGGAGATCGCGTTATATTCAAGAAGCGCGGCGGGAAGCCCGCGCCCGGCGTAGCGCGCGACCGGCCCGCCGCTGGACAGCAAGAGCGGCCCATTATGCTTGACCAGCCCCTCCAGCGTCTCAAATGTTAGATTGAGGCCATTGAAGGCGGCATAGCGACGTTCGAGTTTAGTCACGATGCGCAGCGTCTGCGCATTGTGATCGAAGCCGCCATAGGGGCGCATGGCGGCGTCGAGCGCATCCTCTCCCGCGTGGCCGAAGGGCGTATGGCCGAGGTCATGGGCGAGCGCCAGCGCTTCGGCGAGGTCATCGTCAAGCCCGAGCGCGCGAGCGAGCGAGCGCGCGATCTGGCCGACTTCGAGGGAATGGGTGAGCCGCGTGCGGTAATGATCGCCCTCATGCGGAATGAAAACCTGGGTTTTATGGGCAAGACGCCGGAACGCCGACGAATGAATGATGCGGTCGCGATCGCGCTGAAACTCCGAACGCGAGGCGGACGCCGGCTCGCTGACAAGCCGGCCTCGGCTGCGCGCCGCATCGGCGGCGTAAGGCGCGCGAACCGGAGGAAAGGCTGAGGGCTGCATGAAACTCGATTCGTCGGCGGGCTTATTGCGGTCGCGAACGCTGCGACCTATGTTCTTTATTTCACGGTGAGGCAAGCGGCGTTGGTGCGGCGTGATGCTTGCATCGCCGCCTTGAAACCCGCCGCAAAATCCGCCGAATGTCACCTTGAGGACAATCATGAGCGAAGCCGCAGTTGAAGCCCCCGTCGAGATGACCGAAAGCGCAGTGCTGCGCATCGCAGAGATTTTGAAGACCGAGCCTGAGGGATCATTCCTGCGTATTGGCGTCGATGGCGGCGGCTGTTCGGGCTTCACCTACACTTATAAGATTGAAACCGAACGCGCGGAGGACGATCTCGTCCTGGATCAGGACGGCGCATTGGTTCTGATCGATCAAATCTCTCTTGAGTTCCTGCGCGGTTGCCGCATTGATTTCATCAATAATCTGATGGGACGGATGTTCAAGATTGAAAATCCCGCCGCGACCGCCTCCTGCGGCTGCGGTTCGAGCTTTGCCGTTTGAGCTGAAGGACGGAACGTCCCCGCGCCTAGCGTTTGAGGGGCGGTGGCTTTATATGGACGACGCGGCGCTTTAATCGAGCAGCCTGTGGGACCGCGGCGCCTATTGTGGATGTGTCGGTGCGCCTGCCGGGCCTTCGAACCCATCATGCGCCTCGCGAGGTCTCATGAAGTCCAGAACTTTACTCGGCGGCGTCGCCTTTTGCGCCCTCGCCGTCGTCTCGCTCGAGGCCGCGGATCGGTACGCTTTCCGTCAATCGGTCGCGGCGGTCGCCTCCCGCGTCGACGGTCTCACCTTCAGCCGGGTCATCGATGAGCCCTGGCGCGGCGACGCCCGCATCATTGGCCTCGACTGGCGGCGCAAGGACGTCTCGCTCCATATCGGCGCGTTGAACTTCGCCGCGTCGGCGTTGCTGCCGCCGATCGCCGCGGCGCTTGCCGGGACGGGTTCTGCAAGCGCCGAGGACGTCGTCATCGAGACCGGCCTCGCGACCTATAAAATCAAAAAGATCGAGCTTTCCGGCGCATCAATTTCAAATTCGGATCTTTTGGCCCTCTTCGACGCGAAAGCCGCAAAGCCCCTCGCCGAACGGCTGGCCGCGCTATCGGCCGCGGCGATTACGATTCCTGAAATGACCGTCGAGAGCAAGGTGGGAGCGGCAACGCAAAAGCTGACTTATCGCGACATTGCGCTGAACAGCCTTGTCAATGGTAAGGCCGCCTCCGCCAGCGCCGCCGGCGCCAGCTTTTCACTTTCCAATCCTCAATCCGGCGACGTCGGCGGCGCTTATGGCCCAATGAGCGCCAAGGATATCGACCTCGTCCTTGGCGCCAGAATCCTGACCGAAACGCGCGATCGGGCCGACGCGCCCAAGCTTCCGCTCTATAATTCGCTCGCCATCAACGGATTTCATCTTGGCAATGCGCATTTCGATCTTGACGTCAAAAACCTGACCGTCGGCGCTGTGAAGGCGCGTCCGGAACTGAAACAACAGGTCGATGCGAACACGGTCGAGGCTCAGCCGCAGAGGACAGCGAAAGGCGACGCCCTGAGATTACTCGATTGCTTCGAGGTCGACGACGTCGCGGCCAGCGCGCTGAAACTCGAGCTCAATAAGGATGGAGACGCCGCCACCTTCACGATGGCGCAGGCGTCGATGACGCGCCTCGATGGATCACAGATCGATTCCCTCGATGGGAAAGACCTCGCCCTCGACCGCGCCGCCGGGAGAATGGCGGTCGAGAGCGTCAGCTTCCGCGGCATTGATCTGAGGCCTCTCTCGAGCGCCGATCACGCGCCGGATTTATTGGGCAAGGATCTGCGGCCGGACTTCGAGGAGATCGTGGTGACGAAGTTCGCCGCCGACGCGACTCCCGCCAGCGAAACAGCAAAGTCCGGCGGCTCATTCAAGGTCGAGCGTTTCGGCATCAGGAGCGCGGCGCAAAAGGACGACTCCACGTCTGGTCTCGACGTTGCGCTCGATCATTTGGTCTATCCGCTCGATGAAGGCGGAGACGGCGGGGCCCTGCCCGCGCTCGCCGCCATGGGGTATTCCCGGCTCGATCTGACGAGCCGCCTCAATGTCGTCTGGACGCAGACGTCCAAGCAACTCGCAATCAATGATTTCTCGCTTGAGGGCGCCGGTATGGGCGCTCTCAAAATGACGGCGTTGATCGATAATGTGACGCAGGATCTTGCCTCAAACAATGAGCAGATCGCTGCCGCCGCCGCGCGCAATCTTCTTGTTAAAAAGATCGACATTCGTGTCGAAAACGCTGGCCTCTTCGACCGGTCTCTCGCAGCCCAGGCGAAAAGCCAAAAGAAATCTGTGGATGAGGTGCGTCAGTCGGATCTGATGGCGGCGACTTTCATGTTTCCGGCCCTGCTCGGAAACAATCCCTCAGCGCGCCTCCTTGGCTCCGAACTCGCGAAATTCATCGTCGAGCCGAAAAGCTTTAATCTCGTCGCGCTGGCGCCGGAAGGGTTTGGCCTCGCCGATCTTGAACTGGTCAAGACGCCCGGAGCCTTGCTGAAGAAGATGGCGATCACCGGCTCGGCAAATGAGTAGCTGGCGGCTTTCGCTCTGCTGCGCCAAGGACTGAATCAAGGCCTTTTTATCTTGCTCTAATCCGAGTAGTCGGAGTGCAGGGACCACGCGCCTGGCCAGGCTCTAGGTCCGCAACATTGCGACCGGCGCCTTCGCTACGCCAATCGCTTCCAGCGCGGCCGCGACCCGCATTACGAGGTCTTCCCGCCAGGCCGGGCCGATGATCTGGACGCCGATCGGCAGACATTCGCCGTCGCTCCAGACCGGGACCGTGACGACCGGCAAGCCAATGAACGAGATCGGCTGCGTGTAAAGACCGAGATGCGCGCGTACGGCCATCGTCGTTCCCGCTATCGTCATTTGCGATTGGCCAAGTTTGGGCGCCCGGCAGGGAGTCGCGGGTGCGAGAACCACATCTACAGTCTCGAAAAGCGCTTCCGCCTCGCGCTGAAACCAGCGCCGAAATTTTTGCGCCTTGGCTACCCAGGCGGCCGGGATCATGGCGCCAGCCATCAATCGATCTCGGACTGCTGGATCGAACTCGGCCGCCCGTGTCCGGAGCCGATCGAGATGCAGCGCCGCGCCTTCCGTCGTCGTGATGAGGAAGGCGGCCGCCCGGGCGCGCTTCGCCTCTGGAAACTCGACGATGCGCGTCGCGCCCAGGGCCTTCGCCACGCGATCAGCGGCGGCGAACGCTTCTTGATTGCCGTTCTCCGCGAAATAGCCCCCGGCGACGCCGATTCGCAGCCCCTCAGCGCCGCGATCGAGGAGCGCCGATACGTTCTCGACCGGCTTTTGCGCGCAACCCGGATCGTCGGCGTCCGGTCCCTGCATGGCGTCGTAGGCGAGCGCTAGGCTCAGGACCTATTAATTTGCTTGCGGAGATGGCGAACGATTGATTCATTGGAGGCGCCGGGAGGTGCTTTGATGAGTGATCTGTTTTGGCTGTCGCCGGCGCAGATGCGCCGTATTGAACCTTACTTTCCGCTGTCGCATGGGGTTGCGCGGGTCGATGATCGGCGTGTGATCTCGGGGATTATCTTCGTGATCCGCAACGGACTGCGCTGGCGCGACGCCCCGAAGGACTACGGCCCGCATAAGACGATCTACAACCGCTTTATCCGCTGGAGCCGGCTTGGCGTGTTCAACCGGATCTTCGCCGAGCTGGCGGCCAAGGGCGGCAAGCCCGACCGGCTTATGATCGACGCCACGCATCTCAAAGCCCATCGCACGGCGGCAAGCCTGCTCAAAAAGGGGCTGTTCCCAGACGTATCGGGCGCACCAAGGGCGGCCTGAACTCCAAGCTTCACGCGGTCTGCGATGGCCAGGGCCGCCCACTGGTGATGCTGCTGAGCGAAGGCCAGATGAGCGATTACAAGGGCGCGGCCCTGATGCTTGGCGCCTTGCCGAAAGCCAAGGCCATGCTCGGCGACAGAGGCTACGACGCCGGCTGGTTCCGCAACGCCCTGGCCGAACGCGGTATCGTCCCCTGCATCCCGTCGAAGGCGAACCGCAAAATACCGATCAACCACGACCGCACGCTTTACCGTCAGCGCCACAGGATCGAGAACATGTTCGGCAAGCTGAAAGACTGGCGCCGCATCCACACCCGCTACGACCGATGCGCACACACCTTTTTCTCCGCAATCTGCATCGCCGCAACCGTCATCTTCTGGATCAATCAATGAGTCCTGAGCCTAGCACTACTTTGGCAGATTTGGTTCGACGGCGTCGGCGATGAGTTTCTCACAGTGGGGGCATCGTCTGGGTGGAGGCCGTGCGAAGAGGTCGAGAATGGCTTGTCTGATGGCCGGCAGGCTCGGTTGTGGCGGCGGTCCCCCGATTCTTTTTTTTCCGTCCCGCGGCCTTGAGGCGGCGGGTCTGGAGGAAGGCGTAGGCGATCATTGTCATCAAGGCGTGCCGGTGTAGTCCGATCCAGGATCTGCCTTCGAAGTGGTCGAGGCCGAGTTCTTCCTTCAACTGCTGATGCGCCTGCTCGCAGACCCATCTGGCTTTGATCGTGGCGGCGAGCGTCTTGAGGCTGGTATCGGCCGGAAGGTTGGACACATAGTATTTTTGCTCGCCGCTCGACCTCCGTTCGCCGACGAGCCAGACCTCGTCGCCCGGCATGCATTGCATGCGATCATCAAGCATGCGGTGCTTATGACCGTCTGCAACGCGAACGCGGCGGGCCGCGAAGAGGCATGTCAGCCGGCCCTTTGTGCCCCGCCGCCAATTAACCCTTCGCCATTTCTCTTCCGACAACAACGCTTCGGCAGAGACCGGAGGCTGATCCGGGATGCTGTATTTGCGCGGCCTTCCGGCCCTGGCGACCGGAAAGATCAAAGCGACGTCGGCGGGATAGACGTTCTGGCGCCGCGACAGCCCGACCGCCCACTTGAGACCGCGCGCGCTCAGAGCCTGACGGAAAGACCCGCTGGAGCCGTATCCCGAATCGGCGAGGACGCAACCGAAGCGCGCGCCCGAGGCGATGACGCGGTCGATCTCTTCGATCGCGATCTCCGGCTTCGTCAGAGCGGTCCGCCTATCCTCCGGCACACGAGCCCGCGCCATGCGCTCGGGATCATCTGTCCAGCTTTCGGGCAGGAATAGCCGCAGGCCCACCATCACCGGAATCTCGCGTGACGCCAACGTTAGCGAGACCAGCGACTGACAGTTGGCGGTCTTTCCGAGCGACGAGGCATATTGTGGCGCGACGCCGACCGAATGCTCGCCCTTTTTCGGCAATGCCGTATCGTCAACGATCAGCCACGCGTCGGCGCCGCCAACCATTCTGTCGGCTTCGGCGAGCAGGGCCTTCTCAAGCGGCGCGGCGTCCCACACGCCGCTGGCGATGAAGTGATGAAGCTGGTCGTAGCCGACTTCGCCGTCGCGCGCCGCCATGGGCTGGACGCTCTTGCGATCCCCCGCGCCGATCAGCCCCGCAACATAAACCGGGCACATCCGTGCCCGCGCCTTGTGTCGAAAAGCACTGAGAAAAGGCGCCAGCCACCGCTCAAGATCGGACTTCCAAATCTCGTCCATGGTCGGCCCTCCGTGACGCCGACCACCCATGAATCACGCAATGCGCGTCTCGGGAATCCTAAAAACGCCCGACCCCTCAAAAATCTGCCAAAGTAGCGCTAGAATGCAAACGTCCGAAGCGGACCGGGACTGGCGATCCTTCAATCTTCAAGATCAATCCGCGTCGCCTCATTGCGGGACTACGAGCCACGCGCTGTTCCCGTTATCCTCCCGCTATTTACGGACCGATCCTCCGTTTTGATTTGGACGCTCGGCATTGCGGTAACCAAACGTCCAAAGGTCACGGGGTGACAGCGGCGGCGGCGCGGGAGCTGCGACATTGGCCAATTCTGTCCAGACCCCGGCGGCGGGCGCCCGTGCGATGGTAGAAGGTCGATGGCGGCTCCTTTGCCGAATCGCCCCCCGCACGCCTCCTGCTTCCGGTTCGCTTCTGAATGTTCCTCGCCGGAAGCATCCATTCGCTGAGATGCTTGATTTTAATGGTCGGAGTGGCGGGATTCGAACCCACGACCCCTAGTCCCCCAGTCATAAGTGCGCAAGGCGCGAAGTGCTTGTAAATCAAGTGGATGCGCGCGTTTATTTGCGACCTTCGGGAATTTTATCGGGATTTTGTGTCTCCCGGATCTCCACATGCCTCGGCATGGGAGAGCGGCGCGTCCACGCCAGCGGCATGATCGCCGAGATGCTGCCGCCAATATCTGCGCCGCACGGCGTCACCGAATGCCGCCGAACAATTCAGCATATTTATCCCATGATGCAGCGCAAGAAGGCCATCATGTGGATTTTCGATCGTCAGATCATACGGGAAGCCCTGCTCTTCCGAGCGATGCGAAGCCGGCGGCGGCGCAGCCCCCTCCGCGACGATCTTCACGACAATGCCGCCGAAGCCCCAGATCTTCGACGCCTCGTTCAGAAAGCGGACGTCATCGATGGCGACGCGGCCGCCGGCCACCAAGACCCCCTGCGCCTGGCGCGACCATGCCTCGACCCAGAAATCAGGCCCGAGCAGATCCCTGCCCCATTCTGTGCCAAGCCATTGCATCGCCTGGCGCGGCGTCCTACCGCACAGAAGATCGCATGGCGCTTCCTTGCGGTCTCCCTCGACCTCCGCGTCAGTCAGGCCGAGCGCGCGCATCATATCTTTCAGGGGCCCAGCGAATCGGACACGGGTGAAACCATAGCGCTCGCAAAGATAACGTGCGGCCGTGGTCTTGCCTGCGCCCGCGCGGCCGGCGAAGCCGATGAGGCGCGGCCCGCGCCATTCAACCGCCGTCATGCCCGACCCTTATAAATGCTGCCCTCGCTCGGGTCGCCGACCATGATCTTCCAGCGCCTGGCGATGCCGCGGCGCGGATGCACCGAGAGCATCCATTGCGAGGCTGGGTGTGAGCGCATGCGCAAGGACCGCCCATATTCGGACGGCCCCGGCAGGCTTCCGTTGACAAATCCATACTCGAGCTCCATCGGCGAGTGAAAGTGCCCGACGATGATCGTGTCGAGAATCACGCCCTCGGCCGAATAATCCTCGATCAGCTTTTTCATGCCGCGCGTCGCCGTGGCGGAGACGCCGACAAAGCCCGCGCCGCCGCGCGAGCCGATTCGATCGCCATGCGTCAGCAGGACATTCCAGCCGAGGATATTGACCAGAGCGTCGCCGCTTGCAGGCGCAGAAAACGAAATCTGATCTGCGCCCTTGGCCGCGTACCAGGACTCGATCGTCCAGGCGACAAGCGTGTCATAGGAATTTAAAGCAAACCCTTTCGATTCGGGCTTGCGTGTCGTGCGGCCATGATTGCCAGGCACGCTGATTACGTGGATTGGCGTCGCGGGGAATTCCCGCACGAGCATGTCAAAGCCCGCGATGAGCGCTTCCGAGACCGCCCGCACGGCCGGAATAGCGAGGAGATCGTTGGTCTTGGCGAGCTCCTCATGGATCTCGCCCGAGACAAGGTCGCCCATCAGCGGCACAAAGATCGCGGAGGGCTTGGGTCCGGACCAATGGACCGTCGCCAGCTTCACCGCCGAGGCGAAAAGCCGTTCGATGCGCCGGCGCGCGATCTTCACATTGTAGCTGTTGCGCCCCCCCATCTGGTCGAGATCGATGACCTCGCCCATGTGGATGTCGGAGATCGGCAGGATAATTGCCTCGCCCACCTTGCCATCCGGCCGGTCCGGCTTCGGGTTCCATGAAGGCGGATCGAGCGGCGCGGCCGTGAGCCGAAATAGAGCTTCGCGAATCGCCTCGCCATCCGCGAGCCGGCGCTCTGCGATTTGCCGGCCGGTGGCCTCCGCGCGGACGCGGTCCTTCAGCCGCCGCACCTCGATTGGATCGGCTGGCGGACGCGGCGGCGCTGCTTCCGGCGCGGGCTTCGCCAGCGACCAATTAACCGGCAGCGCATGGAGGCGCTCGCATGGGCCGCCAGCCTTCACTCGGGAAAAGAGCGTCGATGGCGCTATGCCAAGAGCGGCCGCTGCGACGGAGACCGCGCTCTTGCCGCTCTCCGATTTGCCGTTCGGCGGCGCATGGCCGGCTTTGAGGGCTTTCTGAACGGCCTCGACGCTGCGCCGCGCTTCCTTCTTGGTCAGGCCGATCATGCGCCAAAGCCCCGCTGCTTGCGCGCTTCCTCGAGCGCCTTCGTCAGCTCAACAACTTTCTCCTCGAGCTCGACGATTCGTCTTTCCTGCGCCTCGAACAACGTGCGGACGCTATCATTGACCGCCGCGACCATGGCCGGCTGCCTTTTGATCAGCGCGGCAACGATGATGGCAATCGCGCCGAAGACCGCCCCAAAGCTGCCGGCGCCCAGAAGCTGTCCTATGTTTCCAGAGACGACCGCGCCGACAATATCATTCTCATTGACCGCCATCTGCGCGGCTCCCTTCCTTTGTCGGACGTCCGCAGACGATTTTGGTGCGAAGCCCCTCATTGCCGCGGGGATCGCTGGCGGCAATCGTCATGCCCGCCATGGCGCATTGCATGATCGAATCGGCAGCGATCTCGCGAAAATCGATGGCTGTTTTCTTGGTGCACTCTTCCTGTGGTGTGGAAGCAAGGCATGTCAGGACCAGGACGATGATTTTCATTTCGCCTTCCCAAGCCAGGAGGAGACGTTGCTTGTTCCAAGCGTCACCGCATGGACAAGGAAGAAGCTGGAGACGATCGCCCATTCGAAGGTGTCGTAGGGCGCGGGCAGCTTGGCGACGCCGAAAAAGGGAGCGCCAAGAAAGGCTTTCGAGGCCAAGATCGTATCGATAAAGATCAGCCCGAAATGCAGTGCCGGCGGCACGCCCGCGATCAGCATGATCAACCGATTGATCGGCTGGCCATAGACCTGGACTTTCAGGGCCGCGAGCTGAACGTCACTGGCGAGCGCCGCCTGCATCACGGTTGCGTCCGCTGCGGCGCCGGCCGCGAAGCCCTGCTCTTTGATCGTCGCCGTATTCGTCTTGTAATTGACCCATGCCGTCACAAACGGCGTGATAAGACCGCCAAACAGGGCGTTGAGGAGGGGAAGAATGAGCGCGCCCATCTCACTGCCCCTGCGGCGGCGTCTTGGCGGCCTGGTTGACGCCCTGTTCATGCGTCAGCGGGATCAGCGCGAGAATGGCAAAATTGATCCATGCCGCGACATGAACATCAACGACCGAGGACCACGGCAGAGCCTGCCATTGCTGCAGAAGTTCGGCGTTGAAACAGGCGAGCGCGTGCGGGATCGCGGCGAGGCCGTTCGTCACCACGCCGACGAGGACCAAGATGTGCGTCTTCCACCCTTGCAAGATAGCGAGGATCTTTTCCGGCCCGGCAGTCGCCGCAACGGTCGCGGCCTTGCCCGTCACGGCCGCCGTCTCGACCATTTTGTTTCGGATGTACGTGAAATAGACATAGACAGCGCCGCCCCCGGCGGCGATCGCGAGAATGACGAGAATGGCGTGTAGGAAGCCGCTCATGTGGATTATCCTTTCGCGGGCGTGGGAGGAACGATAGGCAGCGATGCGGCGGACGCTGGCGCAGCCGTTTGGACGCCGGCCACGACAGCCTTCGCGGCGGCGACTTTCGTCTCCTCGGCCGAGATCGAGGCGATCGTGGTGGCCTTGGCGGCTTCGACCGCCAACGCCTTCGCCTTGAGATCAGCGACAGCGCTGTCCAGCGTCGAAACCGTCTTCGCCTGCCGCAGCGCCGTGGCGGCGGCGGCGATCGCGGCGATGATGGCGACGGCGAGCACGGCTATCCCGATCCACGCCGCACCATGGACGATGTGAGACAACAGTCCCGCTCCTGCCGCGGCGCCTGCGACAATTGCAGGCGCGGCCGAATGAACTACTGGCGGCGCAGCCTTTACTCCGCCCATGGCGTTGAGGGCGTCTGTCGCGTATTTGATTCGCTTGTTATTGGTGGCTTCGTCATCGGCGGAGCGTTCATAGAACCGGTTTATGTTGGTCGTCAGGGTCGCGAGCGACTTTTTGCCGTCGAGAAGATCCCGATAGAGCGCATCATATTTGACGCCGCCCGCGTCCCCATCGCGCAGCTCCTTCAGGAAGAAGGCGGCTTGCGCCTTGACCGTTTTCCAATCGCCAAAATGCGCCGTGCACCAGGACTGCATTTCGGCGAGGCGCTCTTCGCGCCATTGGAAGAGGCCGTCCGAGCCATGATCCTTCGGGCCTGTCGTCACTGGCTGGCACAGGTTCTCCTGCGTCGAATTGCCCGTCCCCGCGGATGCTGAGACGAGCGGAAGCCCTGGAAGGCCAAGATCCGGATATCCCGCGATGAGATAACCCGTCAGTTCTCTCTGTCGATCAAGCAGGGTCATATCTCACTCCGCGACGTTGGCGTCTTCGTTGCGCTGGCGGAAATACAGATCGACATCATGTCGAAGCGCCGGCTTGTTGCCGGCGAGCTCGAGCACTCCGTAAGTGTTGCGCTTGAGATCTGTTTCAGGATCAAAATGATTGTTGATGAGGACGCCCCAGCGATCGACATAGGCGCGCTTGGCCTTCGGGCCGTGGAAGCCATGTTCGATCGTGCCGGCGATATAAGAGATGCTCCGGGCGATATGCGGCATGGCGCGCGCCTGCCAAAGCCGCAGCGGCTTCTTGTAGGCGTCGCCAATGTTGCCGGGGATGCTGTCGTCGACGCGGCCGATCAGCGCCATCGCCATATGATGATCGCCGGCGCCGAGACCGGCGGTTTCGACAAGGCCGCCAACCCATTCGAGCGCCTGGCGCGTCCACGCCCAGGCATAGCCCGGATGGCCAAATTTATAAGGTCCGTTAACAGCATTCGGCCCCTGGACGATCGGCTTCTTCTCGTGAACAAGCCGGCAGAAGGACCGATGCGCCTCGATGTGCTCCCCGTTGGGCCCAAGATCATAGCAATCAGACCACGGCTGCACGACGGGATAGTGCTGCAGCGCATGCACCGTCTCCGCGGCCCAGTCCTTGCGGCGGAACGTGATGTCGGCATCGAACGTACCGATATATTTTGCCTCGGGCGGCAGGCGGGAGACGCCAATGTTGAGTAGGTTTTCCTTGTTCCACACCAAGGCGGCGGGGTTGGCGCGCACCTTTACGTGGTTGACATGCGGGTTGCTGAGTTCGAATGGCCGTTCACCATAGGCGCATTCAACGGTCGTCAGCTTCACGCCGCTGTCGAGCATATGCCGCTCGAATTCATGATAGAGGCTGATCCGGCTTTTCCAGCGAACCGGATTGGCCACAGCCGTAACCACATGCAGAAGATCCGCGCGCATGAGAGAGCCTTATCGAAAGAGAAATCAGTGAAGGTGATCGAGTCGAACGATCGCCACGCCGGCGATGCCGAGCGCCCGTGCGGCGCCCAGGGAAAGATCGATGCAGCGGCCGCGCACGAAGGGCCCGCGATCATTGATGCGAAGGATGACGCTGCGGCCATTCGCCGAGACGCGCAGGCGCGTCCCGAATGGCAATGTGCGATGAGCGGCCGAAAGGCCCATCGGGCGGAAGCGTTCGCCATTGGCGGTCTGATGACCGCTCTCCGGGCCATAGAACGACGCCCGGCACGTTTCCGCGCGGGCGATCTGAGCGGCAGCGGCCAGCCATGCGAGCACGGCCAGCGCGCCGAGAGTGGATCTAATCAAACCCGGCCAGCATCACGGCAAAGCGTTGATGATCGCCCGGTAGGCCGCAACAATGGCCTTGGCCCACACCATATAGCCGCAATCGTTCGGATGCGGGCCGCTGCTGGACAGGTCGATGTAGTTGTTGCCGGCGGTCGATCCCGTCGCATTGGCGCCGTTGCACGTGCCGTCCAGCGTCGTCTGATGACCCGTGCCGGTGAGGACTGGGCCGGGCGGCGTGGGAACGCCATAATTGGGAATAAAGCCGATGTATTGGTCCCCTGAGGCTGCTTGCGCGGTGAACGCCGCCTGAACCGCCGCCTCGCACTGGATCGCCGTGCCGCATGTGCCGAGCGAGCCGCCGCCCTGACCTACATTCTGCGAGGCGACGCCAACGATGAGCGTCCCTTTTGGGCCGCCCGGATATGCCGCCCGTAGGGTTTTGATCAGGGTCGTCGCGGCGGTTGTAATTTGCGCCGCAGTCGATCCGTAGGAGACATCATTGATGTCCGCCTCGACGAAGATCACTTTCGGCGCACCTCGGAAGGCCGCATATCTTGAAAGATCGGCCATGAAGTGGCTGATGTAGGGGGTCGACGTTCCCGGATTAAGAAGTCCAGTGCCACCGATAGCGAAATTCGCCGCGTCAGGAAGCCCGACCAATTGCCGGAAGACATTGGACCAGCTCGAATAAGTCCCCGTCGCGCCCGTTCCAGCTGTCAGGCTGGACCCAACGAAGGCGACCCCGAAATTATCGGATTGGTTCGGATATGTAATATAATCATAAGGGCCTACAGATACTTGGCGCAGCAGATTGTATGCCGTCATTTCAAGTTTAATCGTGTGCGCCGCCCTGCCGCCAATGTTCGTGAAGTCTAGTGTAATTCTGGCGTTTCCGCCACTATACACAGATACTAGCGTCGCGCCGCCAACTGTATTCGGACCCGCCCCGGATTTGATGTATTGACCATCAACCTGTATCGCGTATGTGCCCGTATTTATGGTGTTAATTTCGACTATGGCGGCTTCAGCCACGAACTCCACAGATTCATAATTGCATTGGATCTGCAAGCCGCTATATGCGGTCTGAGCGTTGCAGTTTCCCGTCACCGGAGAGATATCCGGGCCGGCCGGGAATACGCCAAACCCGGAGCTCTGGACGACCGGCCACCCGCCCTCCCAACGGAAAACGGAGCCATTGGCGGTGTTTGGCCCGTCCGGCACGAGCGAGTTATTGGAGAGGCCGCCGACCGGGTTATAGACATTCGTCAACGCCGCATTGTGCGTGTTGATCTGCGTCAGCACCGGAGAGGTTTGCAGCCCGATCATCGCCCATGTGATGGTTCCGTCAGACAGGCTTCCAGGAGTCGGCCCTGAGCCAGTCGTTGCCGGGACCCCCGGCGTCACCACCTGGAACAGATAGCCGCCGTTGGAAACGATGTCTCCCGCCGCCAGCCCATAATAGAGCCATGTTATACTTCCATCGGGATATGCCAGCGTGCGGTTTGTTCCCGTTGGAGCAGTGCTTGTACCTGTCGTCCCGCCAACAGCGGCGTAATAGATATGGCCCGCATTGGAATATAGGGTTCCCGCCGCCACCACTGCGGCGTTGCCGGGATATGCGCCGGTGAGTTGAATCCAGGGCTGCGCACCGAGCAATTGCGGCTGGTTGTAGGGATTTTTGTGAGCTGCGGCCGACGCCAATCTGCGCAGCGTGGCGCCGAGGGTTTCGGCCTGCGGCACATAGGAGGAGGTTGCGCCTGCGATGGCGAGCTGCGAGCCCAGCACAATCGCCGTGGCGAGGGCGAGGATCCTTTTGATGAGCAGCATTCCGATCAGCCCTCCCAAGCCGTGAATTGTTGAAATGCGACCTGCCCTATCGCCGTCAATGCGTTGCTCGGCACGCGATTGCCGGACCAATCGTAGCCGTTGAAGTTCGACAGCAGCGTCGACGTTCCGACTGCCCCAAAGGCTGCCGCACCTGAAAGAGAGAAGCCGATATTCTGCGCAGTGCTCTCATTGCGGATCGCGAGATATTGCCGTGATGCATTCAGCGCCGCGACCTGCGTGGAAAGCGGCGTGAAACTCGTCAGATTGACTGTCGCGCCGACGCCGGAGCCGGACGTCGCTGCGGGCGCAAGCGGATTGGTCACCGGCGCCGTATAGACGCCCGGGGTCGTAACGCCGAGAGCCAGGATCGCCATCTTGATGTTGACGGTCGCCCCTGTGAGGCCGCCGCCGGTCACCGGCTCGGCCGCCAGATTCGTCGGGTTGACGGTGTAATTGCCGGCAACACTGATGGAGCCGATCGCCGTGAGCACGCCGCCGGAGATTGTGCCGGCCAGGGTGAACTTGGTTCCGGTTCCGGTCGTGCCTGTCAGTGTGACCGCGCCGTTCGTGCCGCCCGATCCGGCGGCGGCGATGGTCGGAACAGCGGCAAGCTGCGTGCTCTGCACATTGAGCACGGCCGGCGCGCCGACGCCTGCGCCGCTCGGCATCGTCAGCGTGTCGCCGGGAGCCCAGCCCTGCGTTCCAATCGACTGGACGGCGGCGGCGGACACCGCGCCGTTGATATATCCGGAGCGATTGGTAATGGCGATCGCCGTGTCGGTCGCCTGGATCGCGGCGAGAATGGCCGCAAGGCTGGTGATCTGCGTCGCCTGATTGGCCGCCGTCGAAACCTTTGAGAAGATGCCCGACAACCATCCCCGAATGCCGATGCCGCCGGCAAGCTGGACGACGCCCGTTGCGTCGGTTCCATCGGCGGCGGCGCCAGTCGGCAGCGGCAGCACCGTGTCGGTCGCCAGCGCAACGGAGATACTGTCCGCGATCACCGCGGGCGCGTTGGGCAGCGTGTTGATCGTCGCTCCCGAGCCGGGAGTGACGTTGAGGATTGGCAAAGCCATGGGTTGATTCTCCGGAGTTTAGGCGGCGATCGCGGCGAGGAGGCCGCTGTTTGCGGATTGGCTGAAGTCCATGGCGCTGGCGCCGGATGAGACAACGAATGGCGCGAGCGGCGCCCACACCAGTTTTGCGCCAAGCGCGTCGGGCGTCGTCACATAGACGTTCGTGTTGGTCCACACGTCCTGGATGCTATCGGGCACGAAGCCCAACGCGCCGACCGGCGGCGGCGCGGAGGCGATCGCGTACCAGATCTGGCTTTGCAGCGCCTGCAGGCACAAAGGCCCCGCGCCCAAGGACGTCCAGGCGCCCGGCGTGACATCCACTTCCGTCGTCGCTGCCATGTCAGGCCGCGCCCATGGCCGTTACGTCGATCGGGATGAAGCCTGGCAGCGGATTGCCGGCGGCGAACGTAAAATCGGCGTTCAACCGCGGATCGACGTCGAAAATAGAATGTGCGTCGCGGCCGGACGCAAGCCATTGCGTTTTCGTCATGTCGGCGCTCATCCGCGAGATCGTCGCGCCGCGCATGAAAAAGAGATTATTATCAGACGGCATGTTGTAGCTGGCAAGATTCGCATAGAAGAGCATCGTCGAATCTCCGGGCGTAAAGTCGAAGATGCTTTCACTTATGCTGATCGACACCGGACCGCTCGTCGATGGCGACGCCACATATGGAAGCATCGGATAGTGCTGAACGTTTTGAATCAGCCCGGTGTAATCGCCAACGGCGATATTGTTCGTCCACTCGTGGAGCGTCCCTTTGATCTGAAACGTATTGCCGACGCCGGAAAACACCGAGTTCCGAACGATGACGCCGCGCCCGACCTGATCAACATAAACTTTGAAATTATTGTTCCCGCGCGCGATGTAGTTCGTTCCGTCATAGGTCGGCCAGGATGATGCATAGATATCCCTGACCCAGCAGTATTCGATGACGGTCTTGGTCGATTCGACGCTCGATCCTTGCTGACCGGACAAATAGAATATGCCGAAATCCTGTGCGCCGGTCGTCCCGCCCATGCCGAAATTGTAGCCAAGAATATATCCGAAATAATTGTTCGTCTGTTTGGTATCGTTTGTCAGGTAGGGCGCTCTGTCAATACCAAACGCGATGCCAAATGAGGCGGCGTTGTACATCGTTACTTTTTTGATTGAGTTGAAGCCCCCGCGCCCGAAGGCAATCGATGCCGAGTTAGTGACGTTTATACCGGTATCGTGAATAACAACATTATTGACGACGTTGTATCCGGGCAAAAAGCTGCTGATGTTTCCGTCGCTGTCATTCCAGGCTGTCGGCGTGCTTGGCGCGCTGGATCCGCCAAACCATGGGTTCATCCCTAATTCATCGGCGACTGTCGGGCCATTGGCGCCCAGATCGAAATATTGCGCGCCGCCGATGAAAGAGATCGCTTTCGAGCCGGGCCCGAACGCCGTCGCGCTTTCGCCGGTGTGACGGATCGAGCCGCCGGAGAATACGACATTGTCGGCGCCGATGCCGGCGATGGCTCCGACAGCGCCCATGAACTTGCCCTGGTCGCTCTCAAGCCTTCCGAGGCGGAGCGTGTAGGAATTCGTGTGCGCGAAATTGATGTCGCTGAAGATCCAGTTGCCGACAAGGTTTCCCGAGCCGTCGCCATCCGAGGCGGCGTTCGAGAAGCGGATGATCTCGTCGACGACAGGCGCGATGAACGTGGTGACGCCGAGAGCATCGCCCGGGCGCGGCACATAGGTCAGAACGCCGCTGATCGCGTCGAGATACATCTCCCCGGGAACCGATAGCGACAGTGCTTCCCTGGCGTTGCAGACGCGATAGGGCTGGTTGACCTGCGCATCGTCTGTGAACAGCAAATGACTGCTCAGCGTTGCGATATTATTGACCCCATCGACCGCCGCGAGGGGCACGACCGATAATTGCCGCCTCTCGAACCTGATGCGGATGCTGGCGAGATTATGCGCGGCGGGGTCGATTTCTCCGGAATTGAACCCAAACCGGTTCGTTCCCTTGTTGCCCTGGCCGTAATCGCCGAAATTCGATGCATAAAGGGTTTCGCCCCGATAGGAAGGCGGCGAACCCGTCAGCGTCCCCGTGGCCGTCTGCGCCGACGCGATATGATAATATTCGCTGGTCATGACCGGGCGGATCGTCCATTGCGACCGCGCCGTGCTCGATCCGTTCGTCACCCACATTTCGTTGAAGATGGGCTGCGTTCCAGCGGCGATGGCGGGAAGCGACGCGGTCCAAAACCCTGTCGAAGAATCGACCGCCCAGCCCGTGACCGGCAAGCCGCCGCTGATCGTCACCGCCTCTCCGGGATAGGGCGCGACGGTTACGCTGCCCGGAGCCGCCGGCGTGTCGGCGTAGGTCATCGTCAGCCCGGTCGTGACGCCATAGTAGGACTGGGTCTTGCCGATGGTCTGGAAATAGACGCCGCCGCGAAAAAGGATCAAACAGGCCGCGTTGCGGTTGGCCGCGATCCTCGCGCGCAAAAGCGTTTGAGCCTTGGCGAAGGTGGCGACAGGCGCCGCGAGCGTCCCGGCCGCCGTGTCGCTCCCGGAAAGCGAGACGACTATATCTGGCGCGGCCGAGATCGCCGGCGTCGGAAAGGCCGTCGACGAGGCCCCGGAGCCGCTGGCGTTGCCCGGCGTCGTGCGCCGTGTAATCGATGCGCCGAGATCGGCTGACGTCAGCACATAGGTCGCGGCATTAGCGCCGGCGATCGGCGTGAGATTGCGCAGCCATTGATAGGCGAAAGACGCCGGCGCGTTCGTCCATGCGCCCGCGCTGCACGACAGCGTCTGGCCGACGCAGTAGAAGCCGAGGATCGCCGGGGGCGTAATGACCGCCGGAACGGGGAGCGCCGGAGGCGTTGAGATCGTCCCCGCCCCATAGAGAAGCCGGTGTTTCAGCGCTGACGGCTGATAGAGCACGGTCGCGCCAAGCGGGCTTTGGGTCAGCGCCCAGACCTGTCCCGTCGCCTGGATCGATTTTGGCTTTCCGGCGGCGAGCGTGAATCCGCGCTCAGTGGGAGCTGGCGGGGAATCGGAAATCGCATAGCAGACTGTCCCGCGCGCGGCGCGGATCTCGAGCGGTCCCGATCCCAACGATGTCCATACATTCGGGAGGAGCGGCAGCGAGATCATTTCGCCGATGTCAGCCGTTGAGGGCTTCGAACATGCGCCCGACGATCAGGGGCGATGCGAAAGTCTCGGTCGCGCATGTTTTGATCAAAGCCGCCTCTTCCGGCGTGATCTCGACCTCGCTGGCGTCATTGAGCCGAAGCGCCAGTTGAAAACGCTTCACATTTTGTTCTCCGCTCAACGGCGTCTTCGGCGACAACAGCGAATTGATCGAAAGCACGCTGAGGCGCAATTCCTGCTTTGTTTCGTCGAGGAGCGGAGCGCCGTCGATGCCGAGAATGCTCTTGGAAAAGTCTATTTTCATTGTTTCCATATGTCCTATAATGGATACGTGCGTTGTGCTGTTTTAGAACGTCGATAACAGCGCGCGCACCCAAGTATTAGACGACACGCATACATAAATATGCGTCGCGTCCCAGGTTATTTGGCCTTGCGCGCCGATGGATGAAGATGTCGCAGGAGGAAGCGTCGCAACAATCAAGCTGCCCGGAATTTGTAGGCCTGCCGGTGTTACTTTCACCGGTTCTGAAGCTCCAAAATTAAAAATAGTTACGTCATTATCGAAGATGATCCCGCCGCCGTTCGCGGCCGTAACGCTGACTATTGAACCGCCCTGAAATCCCGTTCCCCACCAAATACCGCCGTTATTAGCTGGCAAAACAATCGCAGATTGAACCCACGGCGAAGACACACCGCTCAAATCTATGCCCGCGCGCAGCGCGACGCTAGCCGTAACGCCCCCATATAGAATTGTTCCGCCAGGAGATACTCCATATGTCGGCGCTGTTCCGGCGGCAGTTGATACTTGGAAAGCATTCATCCAACCAATCGCGCCTTGATCGCAACGCGCGTTGAACGCAGCGTCCTCAAGCGAGCCGTGAACCGCATCCCCTACTGCGGATACAACATCCCAGCCCCATTTATAAAGGCTGCTTGAGCCGGCCCGCATGATGATATCAACTTCAGAGCCCGTCACGTCTAAGAGATGAGTTGCTCCGGCATCAGCTATAGCTACAAAATTGGACGCAAATAGAGCGCCCTTCTCAGACCCAAGAGACCCGCCATCACCACTCGCCGCCTCTATGCTGGCGGAAAGGCTTACGTAGTTGCGATTAGTATTCGCGGCGTCTGTTGGCGCGACAAGAAACGCGGCAGATAGTATAGTTTGCCTGCCGCCTTTCGTTCCGGCGCCCCCAAAATGTTGTTCAACCAGTAGACCTTGGACGAAACCGCCTCCAACATCCAGTGTATCAGACGATAGCTTCAACCAATTGGCGTTGAAGGCAGGGTTCCCGGCTAGTATCCCGCTTAAAGATTGGATTGATGCAAACGCCTGAGATAGAGAATTAGCCGGCGGAGCCACAGACACGCCGATGCTGGAGATGCCCGTCGCCGCTAAGCTGCCAACTTTAGACCCGTTGACATAGAAATTATGCGCATGGCCGCCCGCGACCATATAATCCAGCGCGCTGGCCGACACGCCGAAGCCATCTCCCGCGCTGCCAAACATCGATAGTTTAGGGTTTGCTCCCGGCACGGTCGAATAGCTCGTGTCAAAATTCAACCTCGTCGGCGTGGCGCCGCCCGTCGATCCATTTCCGATCGTCAGAACCGCGCCGCCGCTCCTGTTGATCGAGACGGGCGTGAGGAAGACCGGATTGATCTTCGCTCCAGAGATCGCCGCTGTGGCGCTGATTTGCGCGTCGGTTAATCCAGCGATCTGCGCTAAAGGCACAAACCGCGAGCCATCGAGGCCTGCGATCCCGTTCGCAACGCCGACAAGGGCTACCAGCGCCGCGGACGCCGCCGCTGCGGCCGTCGCCCCGGCGGAGGCGCTGGTCGCGGCGGATGCGGCGGACGCCAGCGCCGATTCGCCGGCGGAGAGCGAATAGGCCAGCGCGGCGGCGATAGCGTCCGTCAGCGTCGGCTGAAGCACCGCGGGCGTGGCGTCTGGCGTCGTAACGACGACTGTGTCTGTCATGCTACCTCGTCACGCCGGATGAGAATGAGAGCGCGCCGCCGGTGAAGATTTTTACCATCGCGGGATTTGGGACCGGCAATTGCGCCTGCAGGTCATAGACATTGGTCGCGGCGGCGATCTGGGCCATGTCCGCATAGGGGGCGGTCGAGGTCAGAAGCTTCGAGCTCGGCTCATACGAGAGAAGCCCGCGCGCCATGTCGGCGGGGTTCGATGACCAGCGATAGATCACCAGCGTATCGCCGGCCGCCGCCCGCATCTGCATGCGGAACGTCGCCTGCGTCAGGTCATAGAGCAGCGCCCATTGGCTGAGGCTGACCGTCCAGATCCAGGACTGATTGTTGGCGAAGGCGAGATCCATCAGCTATTCGCAGGCCACGCCGCCGCGTCGATCCTGGCGAAGGTCGTGATGGTTCCGGCCGCGATCGCCGCCTGCGCGGCGCCCTCCGCCGTGAACGCCGCCTGCACGAAAATGCCGACAGCCGCGCCAAGCGCCTGCAATTGCGAAGGCGTGATCGGCGTCACGCCGTTCCAGAGGATAGGGGTCGATGGATCGGTCTGCGCAAGCTGCACGGCGCGCGAGACATATCCCTGCCACTGTTCCGCCGTCGAAGACTGAAAGCCGCCAACCGTCACCGTTCCATTGGCGATGACGGCCGCCCATTTGGCGGCGGCATAAGCCTGAAGCTCGGCCCGCGTTGGCGGCGGCGCGGGAGGAGGCGCCAGGAAGGATCCATTCGCGAATACCCAGCCGACGGCGATATCAGGAAAGGCCGAGACGTCAACCAATTCGACGTCTGGATGCAAAACCGGACGCTCCGCAAAAAGCTCGACGACCACTCCGCTTTGGATCAATGCAAACATTAGTTAACCCACCTCGGATACGAGCACGAAACCGGGTTGCCCGGCGCGGCCATTCGGATTGCCGGACGGACCACCGTCGCCACCCTGCCCGCCGCCGCCGAAGAGGCCGGCGAGATAAGGCACGCCGCCGGAGCCGATGACGACGATCGCCCCCGTCACATTGCCGTTCGAAAAGCCGGGACTTCCGGCGCCGCCCGAGAAGCCGTACCCGCCGGAGCCGCCGGCGCCGCCCGCCGTCCCGATCGCGCCAAGCGCCGTCATTAGCGACCCGAAAGACGACGCGCCCCCATTGCCGTTCGATCCGGCCGCGGCTCCCGCGCCTACGGTTACGGCAATGCCAACACCAGGCGTCACCTGGAAATAACCGTAGCGGTATTCGCCAGCGCCGCCGCCCTGCCCCGCCGTGTAGCTGCTCCCTCCGACATTGCGGCCGGCCGCGCCGCCCGCCCATTCCTGCACCATGACGAGAGAGCCGACCGGCGTAAACGTCCCACTCGACGTAAAAGGCGCGCGGCGCGAAACGCCCTTCGGCAGCGGGTTCAAAAGCCGCAAACTCACGCCATCATAAAGGAACAGCGCAGTATAGCCGCCAATGTTGCTCATTTCGCCGCCGGAAAGCGCGGCGCCGCTGTTGTTGAGGACGATATTTTTGAGGCCGAGGCCGTTGAAATTGGCCTGCGACGAGCCGGTGTTGAGATTGGCGACCGGAACCGAAAAAAGCATCCCGGGCTTATAAGAAGAGATCGCCGGCGTCACATTTGCGATGATCGTGTTGGCGGCGGCGCTTGTGTCCGCGCCGAAATGCACCAGCGCCGCTTCCGGCACGGAATCCCCGAGCTGCCATTTCCCCAACGTCACGTTCCAGCGGAAAGCCGAAAACAGCGACGGATTGAGCTCGCCGCCGCCGAGAGGCGCGCCGGTTGCCGTGGCGACCTGGTTGGTCACGCCAGCGGCGGTAAATGTCGTCGGCCCCGTGTTGGCTATCGCGGGACGCATGACGATGAGCATGCCGTCGACGAGTTCCGGCGGCACGGGCGAGAGCTGCGCGACAAGCGCGTTGACGCCGCCCGCATCCGTCGCGACATGCATCTTGCCGCGCTGGATCAGATGCAGCGCGGCGTTGAGCAGCATCAAATCGGAATTATCTTCCGGAACGACCGGCCCGCCAGAGATCTGCGGTCCATTGCCGCGCGCGAGAACGCGCAGATTAGCCAGCACGCCGTTCAGGAATTCCGCCGAAATCTCCGTGCCGTCCTGCGCCGTCGAGGAGGTGCAATCCTGCAGCCATGTGTCGATCGACGCCATGATGCGACTATCGGCCGGGCGCGTCGTCGTGACGTTGGTGGCGTTCGATCCGGGGCCGAGGATGTCTGTCATCGTTTTTCCTTAAGCCGCGATCGCCGCCAGAAGGCTGCTATTGTCGCCGCTACGAAAATCCATCGAGGAGGCGGGCACAGTGGTCGTGGAATAAACGATCAGCACATGCGCGTGGACGATGCGCTCGAGCAGGCATTCGAGCGCCGAGAGATCTGGCGGACAGGCGAGCGGCTGGCCGGCGCGCAGCCGTCCGGCGAGAGGCGGCGTCCGATAGCCGCCCGTATAGGCATGGCTCTCCGCAAGATTGACGAGCACGTGCAATTCGCCCATGCGGCGCCCTCGCCCGGCCTGCGCGCAGCCCGCCAGCGCGCGACCGGCAATCGCGCCGCAGCCCGTCTCAAGACAGGCGATCGACCATCCCGCACGGGCCGCGATCGCCTGGAAATAATCGCATTGCGTGCCGCCGAAAGCGGCGACCTTGCCGCAGAGATCGGGATAGGGATCGCAGGCGTCCGGCAATCCATATTGCCTGAGCCAGACGTCATTCGTCTCTGTCTCGCTCTGGCAGAAGAATTCAAGCCGGAGGGCGCAGAGCCGCTCTTCGATATAGGCCCAGCTCGCCGCCAGCGCGTTGAGGAACCCTCGCCGCACCGGCGCGTCCTCGTCGGTGCGCCAGGCGCGTCCTCGAGGCAGCAGTTTGATCAGCTGGTCGAGCGCCTGCGGTTGCGTCAGGCAGATATCTTCCGATACGACGCCGGGGCTGCAGGAAGAGCTGCTCATGGCTGCAGATCAACCGAGCCGAGCACCGGGATGGCGCCGGGGGCGATCGGAATGTCAGCCGAGGGCAGCGCCAGCACATGACGTTGCTCGCCGCTGGCATTGGCGATCGCCTGCCAGATCCATGACCGCGAGAAGACCTGCGGCGAGGCGAGAAACGGCATCGACGGCGTCGCCGTGTCCGAGCCCGCGACCGCGCCAAGCCGCCGCATCATGTCGAGCAGCTCGTCAACGATCGCCTGCTTGACCGATGTCGTGTAAGGCGCGACGCCAGTCGCGACGATATCGATCGGCTGCGGAGTCGGAGCCGAAACGGTCACAAACGCCGTCGCGGGCTCTTGCGCGGCGATAGCCGCGCCGACCGCCTCGATGTAAGGATCGGTCGCGACGCCGCCAGTCGTGGCGAAAAGATCGTCGAAGATCGGGAAAACCCGCACCGTGCCGGGGCCGCGATAAAGCCGCTCGACGAAAACGCGCGTGACACCGGCGACCGCCCTGCCCCAAATCACATAGTCCGACGCGGCGCCGCCATGCGGCGGATAGCGCAGCCGGAACAGGATGCGGTCGCGCCACGCTTCCAGATCCTCGATGTCGAGTCCGCCGATGACGCCGCCGGCAGCGACCGAGGCCGTCGCGGTTGCCGCGCCATTTCCGGTCGGTCCCGAGCCGATCGTCAGAATCGTGCCGGCGTCGGTATTACCGATAGCGCCCGTCGCCTGCGCGACCACGGAAACCAGCAGTGTTCCGGCCGCGGCGAGAGAGAAGTCGGCGGCGGCGGCGTATTGCACGCCATCGGCGCGCGTGAGCAGCGTACCGGCGGGGACCAGAATGTCAGCCGGCGAGACAACCCCGACGCGGCCTGTCGCCAGCGCCGCGGGCTTACGAGGCATATTATATTGCTCTGCATGCCGCGGCAGCCATATCTCATCGGCATAGAGCACGAAGGCCTGCTGGCCGACATAATCCATACGGCCGAAGATTTCGAAATCGCGGCCGGCGATAACCTTCGCGGTCGGCTGGACGTTATTGAGCGGCAGCGAGGCGTCGAGATTGGCGTAGGCGCGGAACGCGCCAATCGTGCGTTGATAGAGGTCGCCAAGCGCGGGGAGTGCGAACATCAGCCGCGCGGAGATCCAATGGCGGCCGGAGCGGCCTGGCGCCAGCTCATCTCAAACCTGCGATCATAGATTTTCGATCCGTCCTGGCCGTAAAGCGCGATGTCGAGAAAAATCCCATTGCCTTGCGGCAGAATGCTCGCTGATGCGGCGATATCAGCGGCGGCGCTGGCGTCGAGCAGCGGCTGCAGCGCCGCGAGCGCAAAGACTTCGGCGTAGCGCCGCGTCGTCTCGGTCGCGACGGAGCGTTCGAGCAGCCAGAGCAGCGAGCCCATGGCGACTTCGCCGTCTTCCAGAAGGCCGTCGCCCCACCAGCCGCGCGGGTCGCCATCGGCGTATTGTTCCAAAGGATGCCCGGGCGGGCACGCCTGATCGGTAAAGAGAGCGATCACAACGAACGTCGAGAGCGCCGCGATGTTTTGGAGACCCCCGAGATTGGATGGCGCATCCTGCGGCCCGGAGAGAGACCAATCGGCGCAACCAGTCGTCTCGTTATAGACCGAGTCCCAGCCGAACAGCCCATTATCGCTGCAGGCCGGATCGGGCCGGATGACGATATCGCTCACTTCACGAAGACTTTTTGCGCGAGATTGCTGATATCGGCGTCGCCGGCGGTGTCGATTGTGCCCTTCATCGACGCCGGCAGCGATGCGTCGGCGCCGCCGAGATAGACCATCCCGTCGAGGACGATTTTCGGCGCCGTAAGCGTGATTGTGTCTGTTCCCACAATGCGCAGGTTCTTCTTGATCAGAGAGATGGCTTGCCCGTTCGCATCATAAAGGACCGTGCCGCCCTGCTCCGTGTTTTTTGGCCGATACTGCGGATGTTCAAGTCCGAGAACATGCGCGCGATCGGAACGGCCGCCTTGCATCAGGATCACGCCCTCGCCACCCATCGGCGGCACGGTCGAAAGCCCGAAGTGCTGTGATCGCACAACGTTTTTGAACTGCTCGCCGGAGAGACCATTCAAGGTCGCGCGCTGTTGCGTGCCGGTATCGTCGATGCTTACGACCGAGACGCGGCGCAGGCTGCCCTTGATCGCCGTGTCGTGTTCGTCGGTCATTGCAATGTCGCGTCGCTGGAGTCGAAAGACCACTGCGAGCCGGAGCCAGAGGATTTACCGGCTTGGCCGCCATGCGCTTGCGGATCGACAAGCGACAGAAGAGACCACGTCCTCGACTCGGCCTGCTGGTAGCTCACATTCTCGATCAGCATATCCTGCGCGAGGCCGGCAAACGGGCTCTCCGTCCAGACCTTATTGCCGGGAGCCCAGAGAGTGCCGGTCTCGTCGCGCCAGCCGGCGGTTTGGACCGTGGCGCGGACGCCGTCGCCGGCGGCTTTGTCCCGGCGGTTTTCAGCGCGCTTTTGCAGGCGCGTCTTGTCGGTGTTGGCGTCCTGCACGTGCACCAGAGGGCGCAGCCTCGGGATCGTGCTATCTAACGCGATCGCCTCCATTTGCAGCGCATCCTTGCCGTGGCCATCATAGCTTTGGCCGCGCGCATAGATCTTGGAGTGGCGATTCGTGGCGTTGAAATCGCCGTCGATCACTTCAATGTTGACGCCCTCGATCAGCGCGCCCGACTGCCTCTGCGCCGTCTGCCCGGCTTTCGTCAGCTTGATCGATCCGTCCGCCTGCCCCGCCAGCGTCACGCCCTGGTCGCGGCAGGCGCGTTCGATCGCGCGGAATAGCGTCTCCCCCGGCTGCAACTGAAACTCGGGGATCTTGTCGAACTGCGCGTCAGACGAAAAACCGATATTGAACTGGTCGAGCGTCTTGGCGATGTCGAGCGGCGTCATGTTCTCGAAATGGCCAGTCGGATGGATGCAGGAGCAATCGACGGCGTCCTGACCCTTCGCGCGGCCTTCGATGCTGATATAGCCCTGGCGCGGGTCGAGATGCGGGCGGCGGCGATCGATGAAGCCGTTAAACACCAGCTCGCCCGTCGCATATATTTTCAGCGGCGTGAACAATTGGAAACGCGCCGCCGTAGCGTCCGCGCCAAGCTTCGCTGCGGCGAGCAGAAAGAAGTCGCGGCACGCCTCCTTGATCGAGCCTCGCACTTTGACGTTCTGCCAGGACGAGTAAAGCGCTCCGCCAGCAGCGACCGTGACGAGCTCTGTCTGCGGCATCAGCTTGCCAAAGCGGATGGCGCCAGCGCCGATATGCGCATCGGCATCCAGGCGGGGTGGCGCACGCTGTTGCGGGCGACGAGCCCCAGCGCCTGCGAGGGATCCTGATAAAGCCGCCACGCCCACCAGAGCGAAGGCATCGGCGCATTGGAGCTCGCCGTCACGAGCGGCCTCAGATCGGCGATGACGGAGGAAAGATAGGACAGCGCGGCGGCGCGCAAATTCTGCAGCGCGACGTAAAGGTCGATATTCGCAGCGCCGGCGCAATCGGCGAATTCGACGTCAAACCGCGCGACAAGCAACTGCCGCGCGGCGACGCCGTCCGGACGCGCCGCATAGGACGCCCCCGCCACGGCGGAAACATAGGCGGTCATCAAAGTCAGACGCGCCAGGCGCTGCGCTAAAGCCGCGTTGGCGGCGAGAGTCTGCGCCGACGGCGTTGCGCCCGTCGACGCCGGCAGCACCGCCAGATCATCCACAGCGGCGCCAAAAGCGGTCGCCGCCGCCGCGGGGTCCATCGCCGTTTGAAGCGCTGCCGCTGCAGCGAGGCTGTCGGTCACGACGCTCGTATCGACGCCAGTCAGCGAAGAGACGGCGCCCGGAACGGCGTTATAGATGCCGGACAGAGTGGATTGCAGGCCTGCCGAAACCGTCGGGTCGATGACAGCCGAAGCGCGCACGGTTTCGAGGACAGCGGGAATATCCTGCAGGCCTGCTATCGCGGATGAGACAACCCAGCCGGGCTGCCCGAACGCTTGCATCTGCGCCGCCGACGCGGCAATCGAAGCCCCGAGCGAATCAACCGCGTCATAGACGAGCTGCGCCAGCATCAGGACCGACGTCAGCGGGCTCATCGCGCC
Organism: Methylocella tundrae; assembly: GCF_038024855.1. Lineage (NCBI taxonomy): Bacteria > Pseudomonadati > Pseudomonadota > Alphaproteobacteria > Hyphomicrobiales > Beijerinckiaceae > Methylocella > Methylocella tundrae. The sequence continues at coordinate 887,512 of NZ_CP139089.1, read as the reverse complement.
GGCGCGAACGAAATCCAGCGTGAAGGCGACGAGGCCCATGCGATCTTTAGCATAGGCGCGATCATAGGCGCGCAAATGCGCGCTGAGCGGCCCCTCGATCGGCAGGACAAGCACGCCAGGTCCCGGCGTATCGAGCGCCGCGCGAAAAACCGTCGCGTCGGCGTCGACGGTGTCGCTGGCGAGATAGGCGGTGACCTGAAACGTCGGCGCGGTCTTGCCGAGGTCCTCGATGAAAGGCGTCTCGGAGCCAGGGAATTCATGGATGGCGATGCGCCGGCCGCCGGGGCCGCGATCCGATTCAACCTGGAACGGAATGCCGCGGAAACTCGCCGGCCAGAGGGTCGATGGCCAGTTGCGCATCCATCCTCCCGACGCCAAGACAACAAAAAACCCGGCGCGGGAAGCGTCGGGTTTCTAGCCTTTTAAAGCCTGCACAGGATGCGCCAAACAACTGCCGCAAGTCAAGGGCTATTATCGATCTCGGCGATCTGGTCGAGGAGATAGCCGGTCGACCGGACCTTGCCGACGATTCGTGTCGCGCGCTCATCAATAAGGATGGCGATCTCGTCGCCGGTAAGACTTTCGGTGATCCGCGCCGATAAATCGAACGATAGCCAATGCATGATCATCAGATTGAAGCGGTCGATCGGGGTCTTGATATATCGCACCATTATTCCGGCTTCTTCAAACTCTCGCGCGCCTTCGCCATCTCGGATGCGCGCGGCAATTCAGCGTCCCCCGCGCGGCGGATCATGTTGCGTCCGCCGGGCTTCTCCCATGATGTTTTGACGCGGTTGCCGTAGTTGCCGGAGATCATCTCGACGCGGCCGTCCTTGACGCGACCTGTCAACAATCCGACATGGCCTCCGGTCCGGCCGGGACCGAGCCCGCGCGTCTCGACCAGCACGTCGCCGGCGGAGACGCCTTTGGCGGGATCAACCGGCACGCCCCATCTCTCATAAGACGTCGCGACATTGCCGCCCCGGCTCGCCGGGACGTCTTTGACGCCAGCCTTGCGGAGCGATGCTCCGACGAAGGACGCGCACCAGGCCGTATCGGCCGGGTTCATGCCGTGGCCGCCGGTCGCGAGATATTTGCGGATCAGCGCATTGTCGCTCCGCTCATGCGCGCCGGAGATTGATTTTGCGGCCTCGACTGCCGACGATGGCGTCGAACCGCCCGGCGATGCGGTCACCGGCGTCATCGCGCCATTGTCGCGAAGCGGGGAGTGCCGCAGATAGCGATGATGCGCGGGTGTGCCGCCACGATCGATCGGGCGAGGCGTCACGGCGCTCAGCGACGCGGGAGGCGTCGCGCCGAGCGGCGGCAAGGTCTGTCCGGGGGAAAGAGGCGCAGCCCCGGACGATTGCGACGTCCCGAGCAGCGAATCGGGCGACGGTTGCGAAAAAGAGATGCGCGTCTGCATAATCAGCATAGGATCGGCTTTCCGGGAGGAAGCACGGCATGCTGCGCCTGATAATCGCGGGGATGATCATATGCGCCGGCGGCGCCGCAGATGGGCAAAGCTGCGATGAGTGCGGCTGCAAAGGAGGCCCGGGCTACAGAGGCCCAGATAGACAATGCCTCAGTTGGAAGCGCCTCAATAGCGTCTGCGGTATCCCGCCGACGACCCATTGCACGCCGGAGCACGTGAACACTAAAGACAAGGACGAAAAGGCCAGCCCGAAATAACTAATTTCCTGATACGCCCGTGGGCGCGGCTTCCGGCATCGACGTTCCCGTATTCGCCCGCAACGCGCCATTGGCGCTGATGCTGCGCGCCGTCTCGATGGCGCTGAAAAGCTCCGGCGAGGCGTCGATTTTCACCGTCAGGGAAATATCCGCCGCACCCTTTAACTCAGCGATCGCCGGGCCTTCCTTGCCGAGCGGCGTCGGCGCGACATGGCTGCTATCCCATTTCGACATATAGCCAAGATTGGACGGCGGCTGCAGCCTTCCGCTGCTCGAAAAGCCACCCCCAGAGCCGAGCGTAAAATCATGCTCATAACCGCTTGGCGCAGAATGAAAACGGCCATCGGACCATGAGCCGTTGAAGCCTGGCCCCGACAGCGGATGATTCCACGCGTCGGAGGCGCGATCGAAAATGCTCCTGTTCATTTCCGCCTTCGGGTCATATCCAGCAGGGTACTGCGGATGCGGGAGCTTATCGAACGCCCAATCAATCCCAGCCTTTCCGCCCTCATAGATGGCGCCGGCGACAAGCCCCTTCCCAAGTAGGCTGCCGGCGCCGCCGACGACGCCAGGGACGCCTTTTCCGGTCAAAAGGCCGTATAGAGACGTAGCCACCACGCCAGCCGCGGCGGCGGTTCCTACGCCAACGCCAGCCGCTGCTCCTTTGGCAAGGTCAGGATGCTCTTTCTGCCACTTGTCGAGCGCCTGGCTCCATTCGCTGATCGACGTAGCCATTGATGAAAGGATGGACGCGGAATCCTTCATGCCTGGGCTCGTCAAGACGGCGCCGAAGTTTTGCAGCGACGTACCGAGCGCGCCCAAGGCGGCGGTCGGATCAGATTTAAGCAGATCGCCCGTCCCCTCGATGCCCTTCGATTCTTCGTACTGCGTGGCGCGGTTCTCGAATGCCTTGCGCTGATTGCGTAGATGCGCCGCGTAGTTCGATGCGCGTGAACCAGGAAACAACCGCGCGAAAATTGCATCCTGCTTGAACGGATCGGTGACGCCAGCCTTGTCGAGGGCCGGAATGACATTTTCATAAAGGAATTTATCAGGGTCTGTGACGCCCTTTTCCCATCCTTTAATATAATGGCCCGGTTTAAGGCCTTTAATGTCTCCCTGTTTATTCATCAGGACATCATCATCGGTCAGAAATCCAAGGTCCATCCATTCCTTGATCGCGGCGTGATTATGCGCCAGCGCCGAGCCGTTGATTGTATTCTCATACTGATAGACTGCGCTACCAGCCTGCATGCCGCCAAGCTCCGCCGGCAAGGACATTCCGGTTGTCATCAGGTATCGCGGGCTCAAATGCATTCCGGCTGTCTTCGACATCTTTGCGCTTTCGAGCAAATCCTCCGGGTTCAACAGTTTTCCGTTGACCTGCACTGCGCGAACATATGCGTCGAAGAACCTCTGCAGATCCTTTGGATTGTTCGCTTGTCCAAGCAACTCGCCAGCTTTAATCATGTCGCCGAACTGGCGATCATCAAGGCCGAGAGCTTTTAGCGCGGAGCGGGCTTTTACAGCGCCTTCCAGGTTCGGCAACACCTCGTCGGGATGAGAAAGCGATGCGCGCAACTCGCGAAACGTTTCTGTCGAATCAGCCAGGGTGACATTCGGATTTTTCGCCATAATACGCTTGGTCTCGGCGTCAACCGCCGCCGCTTCGGAAGCCGGAAGGCCGAGGGCCCCGAGTTTAGCCTGCTGACTTGCAAGATCTCCACCCGCTTCAAGCGCCTTCACGCCCGCGCCTGCGACGCCTGCCGCGACCAGCGGCGCCACTGATTTAGCGACTTCGCCGACACTATGGAGCGCACGCGACAGCCTGCCGACCTGCGTCGACGTTCTGGCGACGTCGCCCGCCACGCCGCCAAAGGCTGTTCCAACCGAAGAGACCGATTGGGCGAGGCGCTGCATATTGGCGGCGTTCATGCCGAATTTGGAAACGCTTCTCGACATGCGATCGAAATCAGGGGCGACCCGGGCAATGCTTCCAGAAACGCGGCCGATCTGGTCGGAAACGCCGCTGATTGCCGTGAGCTTTCGCTCGATCTCCGCGAAAATCGGCGCGGTCCGATCCTCGCCGCTGATGACAAGTTTCGCCTCCATCATCGAACCCGCCACCGGCCTACCCTTTCGCTTTCTTTTTGCGCAGAATCGCGCGGTCAAACCAGTAGACGATGCGCGTCAACGACATGGCTTCGACATCCCGCATCTGAAGGTCGAAAACGAGCGCGTCGATTATGATTCTGAGGTCTCCTGGGCGCCGACCGTAAAAAAACTCAGAAGTTCCTTTTTCACCTTTCGCGCATCGGCGAGCGAAAGCAGCCGCAAAACGTGCGAGCCACTTTCGTGCTGCACGCAGGCGTCAAGATAATTGGCTACGACAGACTTATCCTCGACCGCAAAAAACCCGCCGCTCGACTGGGTGTAAATATGAGGCTCCCCAAAATCGAGATATTGGCCGCCGGTTGGCTCTTTGATCGCGATCTCCGTGATCATCTTGCCGTGCAGCTCGACAGGCTGCGCCAATGCGATTGTTTTGATTTTCATCTTAACTGCTCGTCTTGGCGTAGGCCGTGGCGCGACCCTTGATGCCGGTGACTTCACCGGTCATGTGATCGACGCGGGGCTTGCCTTCGAATTGCGCGCCGGTCCAGGTGTGCAGCCGGCCGGTCTGCTCTTCGACGAGCGAGATATTGTACGGGCCGCCAAGCATGATCGCGGCCCAGTCGAGCGCCGTCGCCGTGCCTGTCGGCGTATCCTCGAAGGTCGGCTCGAAGATGTAGCCCATCGGCTTCATCGTGCGATAGATCGAGCCGTTCTGATTCGCGCCCCCGTCCATCTCGAGCGCGGACGGTTCGCTTTCAAATTTAGCGCGCAAGGTCAGCGGACTGCCGTTGACCGTGAAGCGCATAAAGCCGCCGAAGTCTGCCATGAAAGGCTCCTAATTTTGGGGATTTATATAGATAACTCCCTATTTTCCTTCAGGACGTTTATCCATCCCCCCTTCGGCAAGAACTGCCGCCACGTCGTCGATGTGTAGACAATCACACATGCAGGCGTAGTCGTTGGGCGGTTGGATGACGGCAATATTACCGTTGCAGTAGTCATAGCCTGGCACTGCGCTGTGCAGAACGCCGAAGGCAACTATCTTTCCGCCTTCGAGCCTCACAATCTTGTCGCCGTTCCTTGCTTCACGTCCGTTCCTGTAATGCATCTGATTTCTCCTATGAGTTCCCTTAATTGAGGTCGTTAAATATGTAAGTCCCTAATTTTACCGGTCAGAACCCGGTCGGATACTGTTGATAGAAAGTCGCGTTGACGGCCAGAATATCGAGCGGATTGACGCGCTCGATCGGCGCCAGAACGTCGCATCGCGCGGGGTTGCTCGCATTGGCCTGCACGATCAGATTGCGGGTGAACGTGTCGGCATCCTGGAAGACGCCCCGGTCAACCAGATCCGTATAGGCGTGAACGAAAGTGCCTTTGATATCGGATGGCGTCGAGATCGCCGCCAGATTGCCAGGGTTGCTCGCCGCGAAGGATTTCTGGCCCTGCTCGACGGCCAGCATGGCGCGGATGTATTGAATGCCGCCGGCGGCCTGATAGATCGCCTGAATATCGCGAAACACCGTATCCGGCTGGCCCGACGTGCCGACGCGGTAGCAGGTCACGGTCTTGTCGATCATGACATTGCCGCTGGTGTCGATCGTCGTGGTCGAAATGCCGGAATTCAAAAGCGTGTTGCGCGCCGAATAGTTCCACAGGCCTGAACGGCTGCGCGGACCGCGCACGCCCTGCACCACACGGCCAGTCTGGTTGCGCGAGACGTTGCCGGTGGTGACGTCGGAGAGCCATGTCGATTCAAGGGCGGTGCGGCCGGCGACCCATTCCCAGGACGGCGTAACCGAGCCCGGAAAGCGGCCAATGATGAGCTCATGGCGGTCATTGAGGCTGAGACCGAGCGTCGTCAGCGCCGAGAAAGCGCTGGTCGAAACGGTCCAGTAATGACCATAGCTCTGGCGGCTCCAGGACCAGCGGCCTGAAGTGTCATTGAAAGCTATGCTCGCCGCCGCGAGATTGATTGCGTCGGAGAAGGGCGAGGCGACGAAATCGGCTGGATCATCGCCGAGGGCGGCGAGCGCGGAAGACAGGGTCGGCGTTCCCGTGCCCAGCACCGGCTGCGCGACGGTCAAAACCCCCGTGGCGCCCAGAACATTGGAAGGCGCCGTCGAATTGTAGATATCGACGTCGTTCATGATGGCGCCGGCGTGACGCGCCAGGAGCGTCACGACATTGGTCGCGACCGTCGCGGTCAGCGGCAGCATGGCGTTGGTCAGCGTGTCGTAGAAGGCGTTGATGGCCGCACCGAGCGAGGCCGCGACGGTCGCGGTTGTATCCGTGGTCGAGACGGCGATCGGGATCTGGCGGCCGCAGATCTCGATGACGCCCTGTCCGGGCGCCGGAAGCGTCGCGACGGTCAGCGTCCATTGCGCGGGGGGCGTGCCGGGATCGGCGACAGCCTCAATCCAGATCGGCTGGGCCGGCGCATTCGCCGCGGCGAGGCGGAACATCTCACGCAGCATCGAGCCGGGGCCAGCGAAGGCGTCGGCGTCATTTTGCGAGGCGACGGGCGTCGGCGTATCGAGCGCCAGCGATCCGGCCGCGGTGGCGTGACCTTGCAGCACGATGCGGGTCGTCGGCTGATATTGGCCGCCGGAGTTGACTTCGAAGAACTGGCCGGGCGCGGCCAGCCCCGTGCCTGGAATGTACTGAAAGATGACGCCATTGGTCACGGGCGAGGCTCCCCAAGATGATGCGAAGAAAGAATGGGCTCAGAATCCACGTGTGAAATCAGGCGATCGGCTCGTCGTGAGCCGCTGGCGCATCAGAAAGGCGCGGGCCGAGCGCGAGCGAACCATCGTGCAGCAGCATCAGCCAGAATGAATCGAACAGATCGATGGTCTCGCCGGCGTCATCAGCGGAGAAGAACCGCTGCGTGCCGGGAATAGGCAGCTTGTGCGACGGATGGACGAGATGCGCCTGGACATGGCGTTGGGACATGATCAATCCTCAAAAGTTGACGTCTAACCAGCGAGCGCGGCGATGAGGCCGCTGTTGCCGCCGCTGCTGAAATCCATCGCGGCGGCGACGGCGTGCACGCCATCCGGATCGGTCGCGGATGCTGTGCCGTCGAGATGAGTGTAAATGTCGATGCCCTGGAGCGGCGGCGGCAGCGCAGGTGCGCCAGGAATGAGCGGAAGAAGAGATGCGCAGAGCAGCGCGCCGGATGAGCCGGGCGCCAGGCCAGCCGCGACGCTCGCGAGAGGCTCCGGCAACGCCGCGACGGGCGCCGGCCAGACTTCCGCTTTAACCTTGACGTGAAACTTGATGGTGCGTGAAGCGAGCCGCAGCGTGCGGTCGGCGGCGCGCTGCGGGTCCGAATGGATCATCCGCGTTTCCATGGCCACCTTGTTATAGAGGACGGCCGTCGGCGCGCGGTTTTTGATGGTGAGAATATAGCGGACCTGCGCCTCGAGGAGATCGAGCATCGCCTCATGCTGGCGATCTGTCACCGGCGCTTCGAGCGTTCCGATCGACTGGATGGTTCCATCAGGCAGCTCGATCTGCATGACGCCGGAACCCGCGATCATGGCCTCGATGACGAGGGTGACGACCTCCTCCGCCGCTGGATATCTGACGTCCCCATACGGCGATGTCTGCTGTTCTTCCGTGTAGACGACCAGCAGCGGGTTGTTCTCCAGCGCTGCGAGAGCCGCGGCGATGGCCTCTGGGCTTTCCGCAGCGGCGATGAGATCGACGCGGCTGTCGTCGACGCGCGCGCCGGCGACGGTCGGATAAGGCCCCGTCGCGACAGTCGCGGACGGGCAAAGCGCCTCGATCGCGGCAAGGCGCAGGGCGAGACGCGCGAGCGACATGGGTTAGCCGACGAGATTGACGAAACAGCGCAGGATCGCGGCCTTCGTCGGCGTCACATGCGTGACGCGCCAGGTCTTGCCCGAGCTTTGAGACACGATCAGATCCGGCGCCTGCACCGTAAATCCAGGCACAAGCTGGTCGGGCATGATGTCGATACGCGGCTCGCTTGCATTCGTGCCCGGGCGCTGATCCGTGCGCGCATCATAGGCGCGCATGATCGCCGGCTTCATCGGCGGATCGAGAAACACGCCGTTGAAGGTTGCCTGGGCGCGGGCCGGGTCAGGAATATCCGGCGCGTTCCTGTCCGCGCCTTTGATGCGCGGCAGCAAGGTGAAAGGCTCCGACATAACCTCGCCGACAGACGCGGCCATGTCGAGGACTTCCGCCATAAAGAGCGACGCCACGAAGCTTACGCTCCGGCGCGGGCGCTGGCGAGGGCCTGCGGCTGGACGCAGACAGGCAGCGGATAGGAATAATATTCTAGGGCCGCCCACATGTTGCGGTCACGATCCATCACAACCCAGCTGTACATGTCGCGGCCAGGCGTATTGACGAATTCGAAGGTTTCCGCAGGGGCCATCGCCCATTGGAAAATGCCCGCGCCGGTCGGGAAGATTTTCGCCTTGTCGGTCGAGATGCCGATGGCGCCGTCGTCCGTCCCGCGATAGTTGACGAAATTAATGTCGCCGTAACGGAACGCCGACCACGCGCGGCCGAGGTCATTGCGGAGATCCGCTGCCGCGGCCCAATTCTTGTAGGTGTTGAGCACCTCGGCATTGCTCGTCAGCTGATCGTAGAATTGATCCCCACAGAGCGCCACGATGTCAAAACCCATGCCGCCGAGGCCCTGCAGGTTTTTCGTCATCGTGCGGCGGATCGCGGCGCATTTCAGGCGGATGGAGCCCTCGGGAAGCGTCGCGTTCGCCAGATCGAAACCAACTTCGGCCGGGATGGTCTGGCCGAATTCGGTCGCCCAATTATAGATTGTCGAACCGTCCGCGTCGGTGACAAGGCCCTGCACCATGCCGAGCAGCCAGTTCTCCTTGGTCAGCGCGAAGTCCTGCTTGATCTTCATCGTGCGGCGGCCGATTTCGATTTGCAGCGTCTTCAGCTCCGTCTGCGAGGCGAAGGCGCGGATGCCCTGCAGTTCGGAGGCCGTGATGAGCGAGGCGCGCGCGAGGCGGCGCGTCTTGAACGGGCGCGCGTCGCGGATATCGCCGCTCTTCTGCGACGGCGCAGAACCGCGCGGAGAGGTCTGGATCAGCGCGGGCGCGTTCGCGCGCGCTTCGATGAAGATATGCTCCGTCGAAACCGGGACCGGCGTTACAAGGCCAGGAATGCTCTGGAGCGTGGTGGGAACATAACCGGCGCGATCAACAGCCATGGTCATTTCGATGGCCGAGAATGCATTTTGCGTAAAGACGTCCATCGTCAGCATGGCTGCGAAGTCCTTTCGACTGGATTTGGATCAGATTGACGGGATGGCCTGATTGCGGGTTGAGTTCCTCGCGCATTAGCGCGATGGGCCGGACCGATCAGGCCTTTCTGTTGCGTGCGTAAGACGCCCGCCATCACCTCACGGAACACCCGGCCCCGATCTGGAATTTAGCGAACGATGATGCCGAGGCGGCGCAGCTGGTTGACGCCCTCGGCGATCTGCGCCGCGGTCGCGCCGGCTGGCCAGGTGAGATCGGCCAGGCGAACCTGCGCCGTGCGGACGATCGCGGTGGCGGCCTGCGAGCCGGCGCCAAGATCCACATCGCCGAACAGGATGCCAGCGACGATCTGCAAACCGTTCACCGCGGTGAAGTTGAGAGCATCCCAGGTATCGCCTGTCCCGACCGGGCGGCTGATGGTGACAAACCAGCGATCGCCGATCGTCATCGTGCCGGCGCTCGACAGCAGGAACTTGATCTGGTTGTTGAATGTGGTTCCGACCAGACCCGCGTCGACCAAGATGCCGTTCGGATCGATCACATCGAAGGACGCGGTCGCGCCCGTGGCGCGCAGGATGACCTCGTAAACGCCATCGATGGCCGTGGCGGCGATCGGCGCAGTGGCGTCCATGACGAGAGCGCCCGTACCGACATTGCCCGTATCGGCCGCGACGGTCGCGGTCTCGGCGGCGGGAACGCCGCTTTTGCCCAGCACCGTGCCGGGGGTCTTCGCGGTCAGATTCGAAATCGTGATCTGATCGCGCGAATAAAGTCCCTCTTCCTCGCTGACGATAAATGCGCCGGCGTGGAGGTGTTCTGTCAGGACGGTCGTCATAAAAGCTCTCCGTTACGTTTTTAGCCTGGAATCACGAACGCCCGGTTCGATGCGGCGGCTTGCCGATTGAGGTCCGCGTAGATTTTGTCCCAACCCGCCGCCGCTTCGGCGCCGGCGGCGGCATCCGCATCCGGATTGACATCAGGGACGGGCACGGTCAGGCGCGGCCTGGCCGCGGTCTGTTCGGAAGCAGCGGCGGCGGACGCGACGACGGGAGCCTTGGCGAGAAGCGCGGACGCCGCTTCGGGCGCCATATCCGTCTCGAAGGCGAGATAGTTCGCCAGATCGGCGCGGCCTTGCGCTTCCGGCGCATTGAGGATCGCCTGCGCGCGCGCGCGTTCGGCCGTGCGGGCCTGCGAGGCCGCGGAAGAGGTCGCCGCGGCCAGTTCAGCGGCGGTGTTGGCAGTCGTTGATTCAGTCATGTTGGCTCCGCTCAGAATGACGTTTTTGGGAGATGAATCGTCGAAATAGGCCATGGCGGCGTCGAAATCGCCGACCCTGTCCGCAAGGCCCACGTCGACCGCGCGCTGACCCATGAACATTCCAGCCTCGGTCGCGCGCACGGCCTTTTCCGGAAGCTTGCGGCTGGAGGCGACATGCGAGACGAACAGGTCATAAAGATCATCGACGCCAGCCTGGATGCGCGCGCGGGCCTCAGGTTCGAGCGGCGTGAAGCTCGAATGATCACCCTTGTAGGCTCCGGCCGTGATCAGCGTCGGCTTGAGGCCTGCGCGGGCGATTGCTTCAGAGCGATCGACGTGCAGCCGGACGACGCCAATCGATCCGAGATTGGCGGATGGCGCCGTGACGATATGGTTCGCGCCGGCGGAGATCGCATATCCGGCGGATGCGGCGAGCCCGCTGACGTAAGCGACGACAGGCTTTTGCGCCGCCGTCTGACGCACGATCGCGCCCGTCTCCATCGCTCCAGCCGCTTCGCCTCCGGGCGAATCGACGTCGAGCAGAATGCCGCGCACGTTGGGATCGGCGGATGCCTTGCGCAGCTGCTCGGCGAGGCCTTCATAGCTCGTAAGGCCACTCGAAGCGCCGATCCATGACCCTCGATTGACGAGCTCGCCCATCACCGGGATGATGGCGACGCCATCCTGCATGCGATAGAGATTGGCCTTCGAGCCATCGTCGAGCGTTCCGGTAACGGGACGCCCTCGAAAGGCGCTGGCCTCAGCCGGCGGCTGCATCGGATCCACGCCGAAGCGATCGGCGAGGTTGGAGGCGATGGCGATGGCGGTCTCGGGCATCAGCAGCAGCGGACGGTTGAAGAGCAGTCCGGCGACGCGGGCGAGTTCTGTCACTTGTTTGGCTCCGCTGTTCCGCCAGGCCCGGCGGGACCTTCAGCCTCTTCCGAATCCGGCTTCGGGCCATTCGTGCTCTGCACAGCGGCGACGAGCGACATGCGCGTCAGGCCGCGCTCCTTGAGGTCGTCTTCCTCATTGGCGATCTGGTCGAGCGTGTCCTCGTAATCATCGCCCTGCTCGGCGCACTCTTTCTCGAGCGTCGAAAACATGCCTTCCATGCGGAGCGTTGCGCCTTCGGCTTCCTTCACCGGATCGACATAGCCGCGCCCGGGCCCGATCCATCTGGCCCGCGTGAAGGCGCCTGGCATGGCGAGGAAGGCATCGAGATCATCGAGCGGTGGTCCACCGTTGTGACCAACAAGCTTCGCGCCCTTCGGCAGCTTGAGATAGCCCTTGTCGAACGCCTCCTCGAGGAAGGCGTAATAGATCGGCGTCACCACCTGCTCGACGAAGACCGACGACATGCGCTTGACCGCCCGCCAGACCTCATTCAGCGCCGCGCGGGCGGAGGAATAATTGGTCTTGGACCAATCCATGCTGAGCTGCTCGTAAGAAATGCCGAGCGCGGCGGCGATGGACCGCAAAAAGGCTGTCTGGAAACCATCAAAGCTCGCCGTCTGACGCGGCGTCGAGTTCATCGTGACCTTTGTCCCTGGCAGCATCACCGGGATGCGCTGGCCGCCGACGATGGCCGGGTTCTGCGAGTAGTAGCAGACCATCTTGTCGGCATAATCCGAGACCGACGGCGCCATGCGCTGCTGCACCTCGCTCGTCGGCAGATCTGTCTCGACGAAGGCCGTGAACAGCGCGTTGACGGCGGCGCTGGCGAGTTCCGAGTCGGCGTGCTTGCCGATCATCCGCAACCGCTGGATCAGCGAGGCAAACGGCGAGATCGCGCGTGTCTGGCCCTCGCGATCCGGCTCGAAGCCATGAATGAAGACCGGACGGCCCCAAGACGTCTCGCGCGGGACGCGCGTCCATGTCCATGCGAGCTCCGAGGCCCACCAATCGCCGATATGGGCGTTGCGGACGTGATAGGCGATCGGAGCGCCGAAAAGGTCCATCTCGACGCCGCCGCGCAAGGTCAGCTGCTCATAGACGCCGTTTGGGTTCGACAGCCGGTCCGGATCGACCGGCAGCACGCAAGTCGAATAGCGCTGTCCCGGCGCGTCGCGCCAGCTCATCACGGCCGTCGTCTCGCCGGCGACGATCCATGTGCGCGCCAGAAGCCGGAACAGGCCATTCATCGAGACACGCCGCTGCGCATCGCAGAGATAACGCGGATCTTCCGCGAAGAGACGCCATTCGGACTGGATCGAGCGCGCGAAATCGCGCAGCACCTTCGGATCCTTGATGCCAAGCGCCAGGCCGTCCGGCTTCGCTGAAAGACGCAGGCCGGGCCCCACAACAAGATCGACGAGACGGTCGACCGCGGCGCTGGCGATCGGATCGTTGCGGATGACGTCGCGGACACGGGCGAGCGTCAGATCCCTGGCGGGCAGGATCGTGCCGTCAGCCGAGGACCGCGTTGGCCACCAGTTGGCGGTGTCCTGAGAATCGATGCCGCCGGCGTGATAGGCTTGGTTGATGTAGCCGGAGCCACCCATTGGCACGACGCCAATAGAGCCGTTTCCGCCAATCGCCTGGGCGCGGATCACGTCAATCTCGGCCGAGGAAATCGGGCGGCCGTTCTTGTCGAGGAGGCCCGGAGCTTCGCTCAACGCGACCAGATCGTGTTGATGGCGCCGATCATCGGCGCACCGGCGATCTGGGCCTGAAGGTTCGAGATATAGGCCATCAGCTGCGGGATCTGCGCGCGGTTGTATTTGACCACATAGCCGTCCGCGATGATCTCGACAGCCAGGCGCCCGGTTTGCAGGAGATGGAGCTTTTGCTGCGCATCGGCGAGCATTTCCTGCAGGGTCATGCGAAAAAACCGCCCCAGATGAGAAAAATAGCGATCGTGAGCGATGGCCCGAGGCGATAGAAGCAACCAACGGCGATCCACGCCGCGACGATGAATTGCAGCAGATGAAAGTGCATCATCGATTCCTCAGTTCCGCGCGTTCAACGAGGCGAATTTCGCGAAAATATCGTCTTTTGGAGCCTCAGCGACGGGCGCTGGCTGCGGCAGAGGCCTTTCCGGGGGCGCGGATAGCTGCGTAAACAGATTCGGCCGCCACGCATCGTCTGGGAGGCCGCGAATGCGCGCGATTTGCGCCCATTCATCGTCCGTCAGCGACGAAAGGCCGAGATATTCGGCCGTGGCGAGGTTGTAGATGCGGCAATCTAGCAAGTGATTGTCGCGCTCGGAGGCTTTGAGCTTCCAGAACTTGCGAATTTTTCCGCGAATGACGTCGTCAGCGAGATATTCCGCCGTGATCTGCCGGAAATAGGTCTCATCCAGCCAGCTTCCGAAGTGGCAATAGCCTCCCGGATCGCTTGTGCCGCCGGACCGCAGCCCTTCCTTGCGCAAATCGGCGTAAAACGCGCCTTTCAGCGGCCATGTGCCGACCGGCCAGAGCTGGCAGCCTTTTTTGACCTTGTGGCCCGCTAAATCGATGTCGACGAGGCTCGGCGTGCCGATCGGCGGCTTGCCCCAACCGTCGCGGCCGTCGACGGCGAGAACGGTATCGCGGCCGGTGATGTCGTGCAGACGCTGGTTCTTGCGCACCCAGGCATAGACGACATGGCTTCGATAGCCCGAATCGATCGCGAAAGCGTCGAGACGCCGTTTGCGGCCAAATGCGTCGGGAAACTCCCGGTCGATAGTCTGCGCCGCCAGTCTCTCGAATGCGCCGGCGTCAAAGCTCTCCGTCCCGCCGTCGATATAGAACGCGTCGACAACCCAACTTTCACGGTTCGGCGCGAAAGCCGTGATCTCGACCCAAATGCCGCGCATCTGGACGTCAGCCGCGCCGACCAGCATGAGGCCGCGCGACGGCACGTGGCCACGGGTTATGCCTTCCTCACGACGCTCCAGGAGACGTTTATGGTCCGGCGCATCGCCTTTGATCTCGTAAGGCAGCCCGAGCCAGAGATTCCAGAACGTCTTGAGCTTCTGTGGGTCGTCTCCGGCCGAGATATGCGCCTTGGCGATCTCATCCCAGGGCACAAATGGGCTCGAAAACGTGTCGAAGTGGTAGGATGGGAACGCGCCGGGTCGCGGATTGGTGGCGACCCAGCGGCCCCTCCGCACGAGCGCATTCTTTTCGTGCGCCTCGATGATGGAGCCACAGCACGGCGAAACGTAGTGCGCCCGGTGAGGGAAGGTCTGCTCGAAGCGGAAGTTCGCGCCGAACTCTAACACGAACTCCTCATCGCAATGCGAACATGGCACGTGCCAACGGCGCTGGTCGCCGGCAGCGTAGCGCGCCTCGATCTTTGAAGCGCCCTTGATCGTCGGCGTCGAGATGTCGACCTTCTTCCAGTCGCCGGACGAAAGGAACGACATCAGGCGGCCGTCCGAGATCTCGATCGGATCGCCCTGCCCGTCGAGATCGTCCGGATACTGGTCGATCTCGTCGCGCAGCAATTTCTTGATCGTCTTCGAGCGAAGGTCCGCCGCCGAAGTGGCGATGGCCAGCGTCAGCGAGCCGCCGGGATATTTCTTCGAATAGGTCGTCGAGCCTTCCGATGAGCGGGAGGTCTGCGGCGCGACCTTGCGCTTCAAAGCCTTGGTCGATTCGATGGCCGGCTGCAGCTTGTCGCGGTTGAAGTCGGACAGAGCGGCGTCGGTCGGCTGCACGATCATCATGCGGCATGGATCGCGATCGATCGAATGGCCGATGGCGGCGATGAGCAGCGTGGTGAAGCCGGTCTGTGCGGACTTCATTGCGGCGAGCTGGTTGACGCCGGAATCAGGCCCGAGCAGGTCGAGAGGCTCTTTGATGTAGGGAGTCAACGCCAGATCCCATGCCGCCCCTGCCTGCGGGCCGTCTGGAACAACGAGGTTTTCTGTCGCCCATTGCGAGGGCGGCATGGGAACGGGCGGCAACAGGACATCGGCGAATGCGTTGGCCACGACCTCGAGGGCTGAACGCTTGAATTGGAGCGTCACGCCGCGTCGGCCTCTTCGTCTGGCGCCGGCGCATTGACGCCGGTCTCCGCGAGCTTGCGCAGTTCGCGCTCGATAGCGGAGCGGAGATCGCGGGCGACAATCTTGAGGACCGCGCGGGCGCCCGGGGCTCCATCTTTGCCGA
The DNA here is from genome assembly GCF_038024855.1 of Methylocella tundrae. Classification (NCBI taxonomy): domain Bacteria; kingdom Pseudomonadati; phylum Pseudomonadota; class Alphaproteobacteria; order Hyphomicrobiales; family Beijerinckiaceae; genus Methylocella; species Methylocella tundrae. The sequence goes on along the minus strand of NZ_CP139089.1, from coordinate 872,085 downwards.
CAGCCGATGCGAGCTCATCGGCGCGGCTCGGGAGCTGATCGAGGACACGCACGATGCGCTCGGCGCAAATTCCGATCGCGGCGGCGATGTCGTCGACGGGCAGCAGCTTTTTCAGACGCTCATCGAGGTCGAGCTTGGCGATGTCCGCCTGGTAGGCTGTGCGTCGCGCTTGCTCGCGGGCGAGAATCGGGTCTGAACCATTGCTGGATGGCGGAGGTTGCTGCGTCGCGCCGGCGCCGTTCATCGTGCGGATAGCGTCGCCGGTTTCGCCAACGGCGCGATCATAGGCCGCGATGTTGACGAGTTTAGTCCCGCGGGCGCCGGTGCGTGTTTCAAGAGAGCCAAGTGATTCGAGGCGCGAGATGCGGCGCGAAACTGCGGCCTTGTCGACGCCCTTTTGGCGAGCGAGATCCGACACAGAGATCCACAGGCCATCGCCAGCGTCGGCGTTGACGGCTGTTGATGTCAATGTTGACCCCGTTGACCCTAAAAAATCAAAGTCTTGCTAGAGAAATTCCGGACTGCGGCGGCGGCGCGTGCCATTCGGGAGGGGGGAAGGACCCGTGAACCACAGATCCACGCCGTATCTCACCCTACCGACTTCAGCAGATGTTTGAGCACCGCGGCAGGCACAACCCCCTGCGCCGATGCGATAAACACCTCAGCCGCTTTGTCTTTCACCAGCTCTTTCGGCAGCGATGGCCCATACAGCTTGCGGATAGGCAATCGCTTATCCGTCAGCCTTGCGCGAAACCCGTCGACGCCGCGCCCAGGCATCCCAAACGAGCGCTTGAACAGATGATCGACGCCCCATGTGCGCGCATCTATCCCATGGCCGGTGTCTTTCACCGGGAATTCCTTGATCGGAATGCCCTTGCCCTTCGCGATGATCTGATAGGCAAGCTTACCAGGCGCGGCGCGCGCATAGCCGCGTCCCGAATCCTGCATCCTCGACGTGATCGAGGCGTATTTCGTCACGCCCGTCTGCGTCTTCAGCGCGCGCTGCACCTGCGTGCGCACCTTGTCGCCGCCCTCGTTCAGCCCTCGCGCAATCGCCAGCGGGATTTTCTTCGCGAAGCCGCCGGTCTTGATCCCGACGACCTTCACGCGCAGCGCGATCATCGACGCAGGCTCATCCGCGCCGCGGCCAGACGCGCGCCGCTCACAAGCGCCCGCGCATCCTCGACCATGGTGTTGGTCACGAATCGCGCGGCCTCGGCGATGCGCGCTTTTTCCACTTCGCCATTCGCCAGAGACGACACAACACGGCCGATCGCCGCGCGTCTCTCAGCGCATCGGCACATGTCCGCCTCCCGAAGCCGAGACAACAAAAAACCCGGCGCGGGAAGCGTCGGGTTTGTGTAACCTTTTAAAGCCTGCATAAGGTGCGCCAAACAACTGCCGCAAGTCAAGCGGTTTTTTGCGGCCTCCCGCGTCCGCGCCTCTGTACGACCTTCGCGACATGGCAAGACCAGGTCAAATCCGGCAGCACGCGCGGCAAGCGCTCATCCTGTTCCCATGGCCGAATCGCCCGCGGCGACGCCAAAACCTCATGCTCGCTCAGCATCCCGCGCAAATCGTCAGTCAGCACATCCATCGCGAATCGCCAGATTTCATATTCGCCCCGAGCCACGCCGGCATCGACAGGGCACGGATCGAGATAGCGTTTCTGATACGCGCCCGCGACCGGCCTTTTCGCTGTCTGCGAATATCCGTCCGCCTCGACCTCGTAAGGCGTATCGCTGACCGAGGTCGTGATCATCTTGCGCACAAACCATTTCGGCTTGCCATGCGCCGAGACAATCCGCACCTCCGGCTTGTCGGCTTTCCACACCGGACACCCGCCCATGATCGCAAACTTGAAAATCAACCGGCTTGGCGGCGTCCGCAACCGCCGCGCGCCATCGGCGTCACGCACCGTCAGCCGGTCCACGGTCGCGGCAACCGCCGCTTCGCCAAGCACGCCCATATCGCCCAAATCCGAAAACGGGCTCCAATCCTCCGGCAAGCCCAATTCGAGACCATCCAGCGCCGCGACAGCCGCCGCGATCGCGAGCGCATCCGGATGCGGCTCGCTTTCCGCGCCTGCGATCGGCACGACGCCCCATCGGTTCAGCCCGGCCTCATCGATCACCGTCAGATAGTCGCCGAACTTCGACACGCCGCCCCATCCGGCGCGAAATCCCGGCACGATCGCGCCGCCTGGCGCCTGCTCTTTCGGCAACTCATCGCGATACGCCCAGCGCAGCAGCGCCTCAACCTCAACCCGCTTTTTCGCCATGTCGCATCCCGTTCCCGCAATGTGGAGGGTTTGGAGGGTTCAGGGAGGGTTTCAAAAAACCATCCCTAATGTTTTGTTCAATCATTTCAATGTGTTAAAATACCACTAGGGAGGGTTGGAGGGTTTATCTCGCGTATACATAAGGAATTTTTCTGTTTTTCCTTTTCCCCCGTAACCCCTTTTTTCTATATATACGCGCGCGTAAACCCTCCAACCCTCCCTAAGCACTCGATAAGATACTGTTTCAGTTGTTGTTTTTAGTGTGGAGGGTTTGCATAAACCCTCACCAAACCCTCCAAACCCTCCCTAGAAAATCGCTCGTTTCCGCCAAATTTAGAGCAAGCGCCATCGCTCGCGATCCACACGTTCCAAAAAATAGACCCCTCGACTGACTTTTGGCCGAAAGGAGGGTGAAGCGTCACGTTGGACGCGGAGGTCCTGTTGCGCGCAAGGTCTTTGCGAGAGGAAAAGGTGAGCTCATAGCGCGCCGCCAAATTCACGAAGGCGCTTGATGGCCATCATGCCAGAGACGGCAGGCTCAACATTCCAGGCGTCCCGGTTTTGGAGGAAGCCGGCATAGCGCGGGTGTTCCTCCATCTCATCCAATACCCAATCCTTTGCATTGGACCACCATCCATTTTCCGATTCGATCAACCCTCCTGGATGCAGAACGGTTGAGCTCCTCCGCGTACCAAAGGACGTCAGCGGGAAGGCATTTTCGCCTTCAATCAGCCAACCGATGATCGGGCTCATCAAGATTGACATGTCTTCGTCAATACCCATGAGCGTTAAGACAAAGAATCCAGGTTGCGCGGCAATCACCTGCGCTCTCGGCGCGACGGTTTCCAAATCGTTCATGAGGGTTTTTCCTATCCTTTATTCCCAATCGGGGTTGCGGGGCTCGGCATCGGGCCGGTATGGCACGTCATGCAGCTGGCAATTCAAATATCGTCGCACGCCTGTCTTCGTGCGCTCGAACTTCGTCTTCATCACGCGGCCGAATTTGGTCTCAAAGATCGGTTTCTTCGCATTGGCCATGGACCATGAGACATAAGCCTCATACATGGTTCGCGCGGTCAGATACTGCCCCGGCGCTTCGCTCACGCAATCCGCGATAAAATCCGAGATCGGGTCCATTTCGCTGCGATACTCGGCCGTCGCGGCCCGCACCGAATCCGGCATGTGCAGCCCGCTCTCGATAAAGCGCGTCGCGCCCTCGATCAGCCAATTCAGGATGCCCGGATATTCCGGCGCGAAATCGGCCAGCACATCTTCGAACTCGCGGCGCTTTTCTTCCGGGATCGTCACCGGCCAATGCACCACGGCCATGCGCCGCCAGATGCCATTGTCGGTTCCGTCGATGCGCGGATAGCCGTTGCCGCTCATGTGGCAGGAGAAGATCGGCGTAAACTCGAAATAGCCCTTGAACAGCGTGCGCACGGGGATCTTTTCGCCGCCGGTGAGTTTCTTCACCAAATCCTCATGCAGCGGCTTGTCGGCGGGCAGCTCCAAAACCCTCAAGGCTCTGGCGCCATAGAGCCGCGCCAGATCGGGCGAGGCGCCGCCAGCGCTGCGATCGCCCTGCCCGGTGATGCTTTCCGCCGGCAGGCCCACCGCCAGCGGCCCCAGCACGCGCATCAGCGTTTCCAGAAACACGCTCTTGCCATTGGCGCCCGAGCCATAATGAAAGACCAGCAGCTGCACGGTGCGGCCGATCAGGCCAAGGCCGGAAAAGGTCTGCACGAATTCGCGCACGGAGGCGTCTGGCAAAAACTCATCGAGGAAGGCGAGCCACCTCGGACATTCGGCCTTCGGCTTATAGGCCAGCGGCACAAATCGCGTCAGCATGTCTTCGCGCCGGTGTCCATCCCGCACGTCAAGGCGGACCTTCATGCGCTCGACGTCAGGGTCGGGACATTCCAGATCCTTTTCGCGCACAAACTCCAATGTGTGCTTGCGCGTCGAAAACAGGAATGGATTCTTGTTGAAATCATCGGGCTCGACAGCGCAAAACGGCGCGGCGCAGATCATCATCGCCTCGATTCGCGATTTATTCTTGCTTGAGACGGCGAATTTCCGCCGCGCGATTTTCCGCTTTTTCAGAGCGTCGCGCGCCGCGTCCCCTTCGTCGACCAGCCGCTTCAAAACCCGGGCGCGCGCAACATCCTCATCGCTCCACTCCGCCTTGCGCTTTTCCAGCGCGGCGAGATCATCATCGGCCTGGTCGGCCTCGGCGATGATCTTTTCCTCAAAAGGCGTCTGCGCCATCACATCGGCCTCGAGGCCGATGCGGCCGCCGAGCTTTTGCGCCACGGCATGCGCATAGAGGTTGCCGCAATCAATATCCCAATGCGTGCCGACCCAGGCGGCATAGCTCGGCGTCTTGGCGTCGCCCTGCTTCAAGACGCGCAATTCCGAGCCGAAATGCGCCAGCAGCCTTTTGCCATTATCCGTGTCGGAATGGTCGAGCTCGCAGCAGCGTATGAGCGCGCCGGCGTCAACCTGCCGCGCGTCGGAATCGGAAGGCCCCAATTCCGTGCCATCGTCGATCTCGTCGCTATGGTCGAGAGGCGGCGCCGGCGCGGCAAGGGGTTCGCGGGGCGGCGCGCCTTCAACCATGGAGGCAATAAGCGCGGCTTGTTCAGGCGTCATTCGTCACCAGACGGCGGAGCCGCAACGTATATCCGAGCGATTCCAGCCGCCAGGCAGGCCGCGCGGCAGTTTTCGCAGGCGTAGCTATGCCCTTCGAGATAAATGGCCCCGCCCCGCGCCGCGGCGCCGGCCGCCTTCAACGCCGCAATCTCGGCGTGGCTGCTCTGCCCGCACACGTCGTGGCAGAGCTCATAACCGACGCCGGTCGGCAGGTCTTTGCGAGGGCAGACGGGCTGCGGGTTGGCGCAATCATTCTCGCCAACAAACCGCGAGCCATCCACCGCCACAATCGTCGCGCGCACGATCTGTTTCGCGCAAGGTCCACGGCTCATGAATTTCTCTTATCAAGCCCGCAGGAACGCAGCGCGCGGAACAGCAGGTCATAGACGCCGCGCCGCGTGCGGTGATGGCCGGTTGCGAGAGCTGTGATCAGCTCGTCATCCTCGCCAGCCATCACCGCGTTCAACGCCGTATCATCAGAGCTGACCTTTCCCTTTTTCCATGCCGCGCGCAGCGCGCCCGCGAAAGGCGGCGTTTTTTTCAGCGCTACGGCATAGTCGGCCGTTCCATCGCCATGAATTCCAATGTTCGCAATTTCCATAATGCCGATGGTTCGGGCGCGATCAGCGTCGCCGCCCGGAAGCAGATCAAAGGTCACCCGAATCATTTTGCTTTTCCCCCAACCCGCTCCCGATCTCATCGGCGAGCGCGCGCCAGTCCCGCGCGTTGCGCTCTTCCAGCGCCGATTCAGCCGTCGAAATAACAAGGGCGCCGCCCGTCTTCAGCCCGATCTTCGTCCGGCAGTCTTCAGCGCGCGCCGCAGCCGCTTCCGCCCGCGCGCGCAAAGCCTTCGCCGCGCCCTCGCGAATCGCTAATTCCAACAGGTCCGGATTGCTCATTCCGCCGCCTCCCGCGATCTCACCGTTTGGTCACACCCAGATATTTAAGGGGCCACGTTCTCGGCTCGTCGCAGCCATCAAACATAACCCAACTAAACTCACCGTTTCGCGCGAGAAGCGTCCCACGCATAGGCGTTGTCAGACCACAGGTCCGCACCCGCGCGCCGTCGATCAGCTCTTCGTCGCGCTGGCGCATCTGCGATAATCGGTCTTCGAGTTCCGCGATTATCTCTCTGAGATGAGCATTCTCGCCCCTTAGAATTCGCGCCTCTTGAGCCGCCCCGCGCCGCAGATCGGCAATTAAAGGAGGAGGCAATTCCACCGCGCTCACGCGATCGCCTTCCGCCTCAGCGCCGCGTCAAGATGACGGACGATCGCGCAATACAGCAGGTCCGCCGCTTTCGCGGCCCCGGGCTTCTTCGCCTTGAAGAAAGCCTCTTCCATCTCCCCGGCGAGATCGATGTTTTTGAAAGCGCCCGTCAGCCGCGCGTCCTCGCGCCAGGCAGGATTATCGTAAAGCACAGCGGCGACGGCGGCGATGATCTTCGCCTGCAACGCGCCGCCCTGTTCGCTTTCCGAGGTGACAATGGTTTTCAGCGCCAGCACCGTCAGATCGCGCCCATATTGTGCGAGGCACTTGCCGACCGTGCCGGAAGCCATGGTCTCGCCCGGCTTCAGATCCTTTGACGCCATATAGCTTGCGACGATCGTGACGCCGCCCGCGCGCGATGCGGCGTCGATCGCCAGCGCCTCCGGGTCGCCGGCGGCGCGCGACGCCCGATAGATCGCCAGCCGGTTGACCTTGACCGTGCCGGCGTTGATCGCCCGAAAGCTTTCGGCCTGTTGTTTCCGGTCGGCCTGGATGATCAGGCAAGGCACGCTGTCTATGCCGATCGTCAAAGCCGCCGTCGTGCGATGCTGCCCGTCCACGATCGCATAGGCCCCGCCCTGCACCGGACAGACGACGACAGGCGCGAATTTCATCCAGGAGAAGTTCGACGCGATCGCCCGGACATTGGTCTTGCCGGGTCCGCCAATTTCGCGCTGATAGGTCTCGTCGACAACAAGCTGCGAGATCGCCAGCCAGCGCAATTCGGGGACCGGCCCAAAATGCTCCGGCGGCGTCACGCCCCCTTTCACAGGCTCAATCGGCCGCATAGACGCCTCCCTCGACAAATTGGCTGAACTCCGCGGGGTCCGGATGCGCGGCCATCCCGGCGCGCCGGCACAGCCGGTTATAGATCTGCGCCTCGCTGCGATTCAGCAGCCGAGCGATGGTCGCGGTGTCGAAACGGCAGCGCCAAAGCGCGTCAACCGCATGGTCGACATCCGCCAAGTCAGGTTGCTCGAAAATGCTCATGGCGCATCCTGCTCCTCAATCCGCGCCAAGGTTTTGAGGCGCATGTTTATTGTTGCTGGAGAGCGCAGATAGCCCGTTTCTTCCGAAAGGCGGCGGGCTATGGCCGTAGTGCCGTGACCTTGAATGCGCCAATCGGTTATCAGCTGATCCTCGCTCGCCGCAAACGGCCGAACAGTCGAGGCGCCGCGCGTGTAGGGCGTTTTAGTGTGTCTCACGCCACATCCTCCCTCTGCCGCGCCAGATCATTGTAGTCAGACCCTTCGGGCGCCATGCGCACCTCCGCCGGGCATCCCGCGCGCGACCATCTGCGCCGCGCGCATTCGAGCCGCGCCATTGTCACCAGCGGATCGCTGTCGCCATCGCCAAGAATGATCGCCTTCGCCGCGCCAGCGGGCGGCATCAGCCCCGGCGCATCCGGGTCCGGCTCCTCGCTGGGTATCCATCGGCCCGGCTTGGCCGGATGTTTGGACGAAAGCCCCAATGCCTTGCCCGAGATATTGCCGAGATCGCCGGCCGCCCAGGCGCAATAATTCGCGCCGAAGCCGCGATGCACGGCCAGATAGACCGTCTCAACCGTCTCGATCCCCTCGCCGCAGAGAAAGACTCTTTCGCCGCTGCCCTCATGCCAGTCATGCAGCCGGATCGCGCCGCCCTGCTTGCCGCCGCGCATTTTTTTCGCCGGCAGCGGCGCGCCGTCAGCGGCCAAAATCTCAGCCTTACCCGACGCCTCGCGCGGCATGTCAGCCGTCCCAAGACGCGCGTCGAGCCAGGTCCGGTGCAGCCCCAAAAACCGCCCATCCGGACCCTGAATCGCCGCCAGCATGCAGGGTCCGCGATGCACGATCGAAGGCTTCGCGCCGGCGTCTTCCGGCGCATGCCAATAGGCCTCCATCGGCGAAAACCGCAGCGCCTTTGAGCGCACGGGATCAAGCCCGCGATGCGCGAAATAGGCGTCAACCAGCGTCTCCGCCACAGGCCCGGCGTTTTGCCAGATCGCATAGGCTTTCGCGCGCTCATCCTCGGCCAGCGCCTTCGCCCGCGCGTCATGCTCGGCCGCGCGCGCCGCGCGCTCAGCCTCCATCCGCGCCGCGGCCTCGGGATCGCGCACAGCCTCAGCGCCGCACATCGAGGCGAGCGCCGCCTGAAAATCCAACCCCTCGAACTGCTCAAGGAAAGTAAAAGTGTCGCCGCCGCAGACGCTTCCGCGCGCCAGGCATCCCCACGTCGAGGTCTGCGCATTGACCCACAAGGGCCATTTGCCGCGCACCGGATTGCAGATGCACTGCCCTTCGCGGATGCCGCGCGAATTCGCGCGTTTCAGCTTCGTCCGCTGGTCGATGATGTCATCGAGCGGATTGAGCGCCTTCACCTGCGCCAGATCATCCCGCGAAAGGCGCGCCATGACGCTCATGCCCGGGGCGCGCGATTGAGGTTCAGCCCGCAATCGGCCAGGACCTCCCGCAGCATGGCGCGGGTCTTTTCCTCGCCGAGCACGCGCCGCGCCGCCTTGATATTGGCTGTGATCGCCGAGCCGCAGAACAGCCACGCCAGCTCCGGCGTCGCGCCCTCGACAATCGCCGCGATCTCGCGTTCCTGCTTGTCGTGGATCTCGAATATTTCCAGCGCCATCAGTCCCTCCCGATCCGGCCGGCGGCTGACGCGCGCGGCTTCGCATAGGCCCGCGCGGCATGCGCGGCGCAGTAAGGTCCGGCGCCAGGCCGCGGCGCGGCGCAAAAGCGGAAATCCTCGACAGCCGGTCCGCCGGATGGCCAGCGGCACTGATGCGCGGCCAGTTCCGCGAACGGAACGCCGGGTCCCTCGACCAGCTCAGGGGCAGGCGGCGGCGCTTCCGGCGCGGGACGCATGATCGGCTTTGGCGCCGGCCGCATGGCTGGCTTGGGCGCCGGCTTGGGAGCGGCTGGTTTCAGCGCGGGGACGCGTCTGGCGCATGGCGCAGGCCGCGCGCCGGCTGCGGGCGCTGACGCCGTAGCCTTTGCCTCACCCCTTCGCCCGGGTCTGCTGTTGAAATGCAACCCGCGCCGCGCCGCAAATCCAATCAGCGCGGAGCGCGAAAACCTGCCGTCAAAATGCGCGGCGGCGTCTCCCGCGCTCGCGCCCTTGGCGATCAGCCCTTCAAGCTCCGCAATGCGATCATCCGACCAATAGGCCATCACTCACTCCCTTTGGTCACGTCCGAAGCCTCGTCAACCAAAGCCTGAGCCGCGCGAACAGAATGCGCAGAATCCCCGGCCTGCGCCGCTGTGATTTCAAGTTCATGTTTCAATGCCTGAAGTTGCCTTGCTCGCTCGGCCTCATAAGCGTCACGCAACGCAAAATAGATCGACGCCAATATGTCTTTCGGGCGCCTGTATCGCAGCGCCCAAAACGCGCTGTAGGGAACGCCGCTGGCGCGCGCGGCGCGACGCATCGCATTATCGAGATCGCCCGGACCTCGGGTCTCTTTGCGGACCAGCGCATCCGCCCAGACCGAGGCGCGCTCAACATAGGGAACGTCGCTCTTTTGCGAATCTCTCAAAGGATTTTTGCACATTCTCAAAGCGTCCTCTGGCATCTCTAAAGACGCTTGAGGCCGCAGATCATTGAAGGGCAAAAGACCGGCAGACGCAGACATTTGTGAATACACCTGAAGCAACACGGCCAAAAAGCGCGCCAACGCTCAGCGGCCAGGAAACAACACACAAGGATCAACCCGAATGAACGCGGAGATCACGCGCTCCGAGGCGGAAGAAATCGAATTGTTGAAGGGGCGGATTCTGGTTCTCGAAACCGCTCTCGGAAAACTGGTGTGGCGCTGTGCGCGCCTCGCGCCGAAGCCAGCCGGATGGCTCGCGCGGCTGCGCCTCGCGCTCGGCGGCGCGCAGCAAAACTGGACGATCGCGCCGCCGCTCGGTAAAGCCGCCATGCGCGAAGCCGAAGACCGCCTCGGCGAAATTCTCCATGCGCTGCATGAAGGCGAGCTCGCCTTCTCGCCGCAAAACGCAGTCCCGCGCGAACAGCCGCGGCTGGATTTGAGCTCATGGCTGTGACGCCGCTCATCCCAAAACCTCGACCGGGCGCGTTTCCCGCATCAAGGCGAGGATTTGCGCGGCGGCGTAGACCTCGCCAAGCTCGATCGCGAGATCGATCCATTCGCCGCGCAGATCCTGTGGAACCCAGCCCGGCAGGCGATTGCGCGCGCGCATGCGGCGGGACAGATACTCCGTATCCCCACATTTGAAGCACGGCCCATGCGGCGGCGCGCCACAAGCGTCCGGCTGCGGACAATGCGCGCGGCTCATGAGCTTTGCCCCGGCGCTGTGCGTCCTATGATGTCCGCTATCAGGGCGCGCAGGTTGCGCACGAACAGGAGCTCCAGAAGATGACGATCAAGAGGGTCCGTCTGCCGCAGGGAGAAACCGGCCTGTTTCTCGCGTTCCTCGCTTTCTCGACAGCCTACGGGCGCCTGGCACAGCGGGTGCTCGGGAAAATAGAGACGCAGGAAAGCGATATCGATTTCATCGAGGACGATAGCCTCGCCGAACTTGCAAAGGCCGGGCTCGGATGTCTCGGCTTCGAAGAGGACGACAAGGCCGGGCGCGCCGCGCAGATCGCCCTCATCCATGATCTGTTCATCGAGATGCGGCGCGGGCGAAGGCTCGCTTGAGAAACGCCAGCGCTGGCCATCCCATTCGCCAAAGATCGATGCGGCGGCGATGCTCATGACTCGCCGCCTTCCGCCGCGCGTTGCTGCGCCCGGACGCGCCCGATCGCGGCGGCGATCTCATCGGCTTCATCGCCGGTCAGGGAAAGGCTCAGAGGCCCGATCTCGATAAGCACAAGACCATCCTCTCCGATCACCAGGCCGCCCGCGATATCTTCAACAACCTGCGGTTGAGCCTCAGCCAGACTTTTGGACGTCATGAGGCGTCTCCCGCCACGGAAAAAGGGGGCTGATGTTCCTGTGGAGGATGGTCATCAATGTAACTTCTAATTTTGGACGCGATGGTCAGCGTCACACTGCCTCCGGCCCGCAGCCGCGAAATCAGCTTGCCGTCGTTGACCGCCAACCGACCAAACGTCGAGGGCGCCATGCGCGACGCGATAAGATAGGTTTGAATTTCGTGGAGGAGGTCTTCGGTTTCTTTCATAATGCGATGCTAGTGGGCAAATGCCCATCGTGTCAATAGGCATTTGCACATTCGCTTATGGGCAATGAAGTGGGCAATATCCCATTATGGATGACATGGTCCGAAAGCGATTTGCAGAATTTTTGGCTCTTGCTGAGATCGATATGAAAAATGCGACCAGCAGGACCAAGCATGGCGATACCTATGCCCGAGACGTCATCAGGCGCGGGCGCGGCAAGCTCGATTCAATCGAAGAAATTGTCGCGACCATAGACCCAAACTTTGTCGATTGGGTTGCGCGAGCCAAGGGACCCGGACCCACTAAAGAGACGATCAGGCCCCGATTCGGGCCGCTCGCGGCGCTCGAGGGAATAATCGCGAAGGGCAACGCGAGAGGCGCAGGGGTGGCCGAGTCGCCGGTGCCGGAGCTGCCCGTCTTTTTCCATGCAGCAGGCGCGGCTGAAAAACCGCTGACGAATAAGCCAGACGATAATGGCGAGGTCATTATTTACGGCGGCGCGGAGGCTGTTGGGGAAGACTTTTCTTACGCTTTGCAGCGCGTCTCCGGCCGCATCCCGCGACCAAAGGGGCTGATGGGGCGACCCGGTATTTACGCCGTCAGGATCACGGATGCCTCGATGTCTCCGACATTGACCAAGGATGATCTCGTTTTCATCGACGCGAAATCCGAGGCGCGGCCAGGCGATGACGTCATGATTGAAATGCATCCCATACTTCGGGAGATTGGCCCGCGCCGTTATTTCCGGCAACTCATCGAAAAGGACGGGAAGCGCTATGTCTGTCACCGCTTCAATCCGCCAGGAGATCAGAGCTTCTCAAACACAGACATCAAGCTGATCCAGCGAATCATTCCCGCTCGCGAGGTATTTGACGAATAACGTTCGTCAGCTACGCTCGGTGGATACTGGGAAAAAATATCGCGTTGAGCAAAGCCATACGGCGCCCTTCGCTACCCGATCGTGGGCAAAGCGCGTCGAGACGAAAGCGAGTGAAACAATGCGCCTAAAATTGCTAGCCGCCGCCGCATTCCTAGCTCTTACGCCCAAGCCGGTGAGTGCAGACAGCGACAAACTGCCACTGACATTTTCGAGCATCACATCTGATTTCAAAAAGGCGTTCTCGAAAGTGGAGTCGCAGCATTATTCGCTGAATAAGGTGCGCTGCGAGGATGGTTCAGAAGATAAGCGAACCGTCTGCACTTATAAGCTCGGCAACTTTATGATTGTGATGGCAGAAACGGAAAAGGGCGGCAGCGAGATCGTCGGATTGACGATGATCTGCACAACATCGAATGATATTGACGCGGCAAAATGTATTATCTCGTACGAGGCGGCGATATTTGCCGCAGGCACAGATGAGGACATTGAACACCAGAGTGAAATTATATCTGTACTGTTTAAAGGATTAAAAGTTGGTGAAAGTATAACTATAAAGACGGCGGAGCGCAGATATATACTGCAAAAGTCAGCAGGGCTCTGGTTTCATATCTACGCTGCCGATGCCCCCGATTAAACTGCTCGCATGAAGCGCGGGCATTGAGCGCGCAACCCTTCCAGCCCGGCGCAGCGTCGGGCTTTTTTATGCACAGAATCGGATGCGACTCCCCTCCTCCAATGGGCTGTTGCCCATCGCCGCCGCAATAACGCATTTTGCCCATTGACATGATGGGCAAATGCCCACTAGGTTAGCTCCATCGAACCCGATGGAGCCGCCCATGTGCGCCCTTTCTCCCAATCTTTCCCGACGCGATCTCGCTGACGAGATCCTGATCAGCGCCATGCGCTTCGTGCTGAGCGCGCTGCCGGACGCCGATCTTGCCATTTATGACCGCCGCGCCGCGCGCTATCGCGCCGAGCTCGGCCTCGACGCATCCGCCATCCTCCGCTTCGACGCCGGCGCGCTGGAAGTCGAGCGCATCCGCCGCCGCGCCATCAGCGCCCGCGTCAGCGAGGCCGCGTGATGACGAGAAAATTGCTCTTCTCTTGGGGATTCGATGGAGTCGGCGGTCTCGCGCTCGCCATCGAGGCGGCGGATCGAGCCGTCGCCGGCGAAAAATCCATCGCGGGCCATATCACCCGGCGCGGAATTCTCAGTCTTTTCGAAAAGACGGATCTGCGCGGCGCAAAGACGCTTCAAATCATCATCGAAGATGACCGTGAGGAGGCCGCGTGATGCCCGCCTTCTACGATCCGCCGCAAAGCCCCATCGGCGCAACGCTTGGGCCGCGCCGCTTCATCACCGACCAGGTGGTCGCGGATGAGCGCATGAAGCTCGACATCCTCGAAATCTTCGCCGGCGCCGGCGTCGTCTATTTCGAGGATCTGCTGCGGCGCGGCTGGATGCGCCCGCAGCTCGACGCCTTCAAGGCGCGCCAGCTCGCGAGGACGCGCGCATGAGAGGGCGCGTCATCCTCGAAGCCCTGCGCGAGGCCTTCATGATCGCTCTGTGCGCGCTGACCACTCTGGCGCTGCTCGCTGGCTTCGCGCTCGCCCTTCTCACTTTCGCATCCGGCCGGGCGTCTTCCTCCTGCCCGTCCGCGCACTCCCCGGCCCGCAACATTCTTCCCCATGCGGGCCGGGCTTTTGTGCGTTTCGATCCCCTTTCGGAAACATGCCTTTTATCAGGAGAGACCCATGACGCTTGAGGATCTGCGCGCCAGCGCGCCGCCGGAGATTGTCGCCTATCTCGCCAAGCGCGCCAACGACTTCAGGCAACATGAGAAGGAGGACGGCGCCATCGGCGTACAGGCGCGCGTGACGCCGCTTCTGATGGAGGTGTTCACGCTCTGCTACGTGCATGAAAAGTGGCGGGCGATGGCGAAAGGATCGCCAGCGATTGAACTGGTCAAGGGCCTTGCCGGCTCAATGTCCGTTCTCCTCATCAACCTCGTCAGCAACAGCGTCGATAAAGAGGATGAGATCGTCGCCCTCGGCACGATTTGCGAGGCGATCTTCGACGCCGCGGCCAAGGGGCTGGCGGGTGAACTGGGCCGCCCCTTCGTACAGGAATCCGTCGATTACTCGCGCGGCCTCGCATGAGCGGGATCTGGATGCAAACCCTTCGCGGCCGGATGATCGATATGGTCGACCCCACGCCGGCCGAGGTCGATTTCCGCGAGCTCGCCGACACGCTTTCGACCGTCAACCGCTATTGCGGCGCGGCGTTGAAGCCGGTCTCCGTCGCCCTGCACACCATCATCGCTTTCGAGGCGGCGCGGGACGAGGTCAAACCCTTGGTGCTGCTGCACGACGCGCATGAGGCGCGCATCGGCGACATCACCACGCCGACCAAACTGGCGCTGTGCGAGATCGCCGGCATGTATCCGGGCGGCCGCGTCTTGATGCAGCAGGTCCTCTATGAGATCGCGCGTCGGCACGACCGCGCCATCCACACGGCGGCTGGCCTCCCTCTGCCGACATCCGCGCAGCATGACGAGATCAAGCGCGCCGATATCATCGCCCTGCGCACCGAGCGCCGCGATTTTCTAAGCCCCTGCGCGAAGGCCTGGGCGCCCGACATCGAAGCCGCCGCCCCCCTGCGCAAAGTCTACCGCCTGCGCGCGGCTTTCGATATCGCCGATGAGCTTTACGCGCTGTTCCGCGCCTATTTGCCGGCGCTCGCAAACGCATCGATTGGAGCCTGAGCCAATGTCATCACCTGTCATCCGCCGCTTCGTCAGCATGCTTGAACTCCTCAATCGCGGCCGCTTCATCGAGAAATGCGATGAGCATCTTGAAAAAGCGATCGAGACGCTTGAGGCGCTGCCGGACCAAAAAGGAACGGTCACCATCAACCTCGCCGTGACGGTGCATTACGACAGTGGCCGTCTCGAAATCAAACCGTCGATCAAATCGAAATTGCCGGAAGAAAAGGCTTTCTCCGGCACGCCGTTCTGGACGCATGAAGGCGCGCTTTCCGTTCAGCACCCAAGCCAGATCGACATGTTCGCCGGGCCCCGCGTCACTGAGCGCGATCGCGACGCCGGCTAATCCCTCATTAAGGAGAATACCATGGTTGAGAAAAAAGAGACTCCGGCCACGCCGATCCAACACGCCCAAGGCGAGGCGCTGTTGACGCCGTCTGCCGAGGCGGCGCTCCTCGTCTCCCGGCGGGACGTGCTGGATCGGCTGACCGAACTCGCGCGCGAGAGCCGCGAGGTCGAGCTGGTCGAATTGCCTGCGCCCGAAGGCAGCGTCGGCATCCCGTCAAAAGTCCCCGCGCTGATCAAATATGGCGAGAAGCCGGAAATCGTCCCGCTGGATAGCTTCTTCGCCGCACACCGCACGGCGCCACAGCGGCGCGCGGGAACCGCCGAGGTCACCACGCTGGCCAGCTTCTGCGATCTCGTCAATCGCCACAAGGACGAGCACTCCGCGATCTTCGCGAAAACGAGCTGGCCCGATCCCAGCCTTACCGCGCTTATCGACTATCACCAAACCGACAAGACAGCGCGTTTTGGCCGCCACCGCATCAATTACGCCTTCCCGCTCACGGATGAATTCAAGACCTGGATGAAGGGTAACGGCTTCGCGATGGAGCAAGGCATCTTCGCGCTCTTCCTCGAGGAGCACGCCGCCGAGCTCGCCGCTCCGTTGGACGCCGAGCGGACAGAATATGAGCTGCTGTTCAAAGAGCGTTTCGCCGCGCCGATCGAGGTCATCAACCTTTCGCGCAATCTCGAAATCTATGTCGGCCAGAAAATCAAGCGCACCGAGCGTCTTCAGACCGGCGAGCGGACGGTTGTGTTCGATACGCAGCACTCCGACGCCAAGGGCGAGCCCGTTGATATTCCCGGCATCTTCATGGTTTCGGTCCGCGCCTTCGTTGATGGCGATCCTGTCCGCATTCCGGCCCGGCTGCGCTACCGCAGCGGCGGCGGCGAGATCAAATGGTCCTATGCGCTCTATCGCCCGGAATATTGGCTGCGCTGCCAGGTGCAGGACGATCTTGCGACCGCCGCGGCGTTGACCGGACTCCCGACATTCGAAGGCGCGCCAGAGCAATAGAGCCTTCCGCCCGACTCTAAATCGAGGAGCCCAAAGCCATGCCGATTGCACATTTGCTGACGGCCGCAATAGCTGTCGTCATGTTCGCCGCCTTCATCTTCCCGGTCCTGTTGCGGCTCGGGATGTGGCCCGCGCCGTCGCAGGGGCCAGCGGTGCGGCGCAAGAGCGAGGCGCTCGCCATCTTCGAGTTTCTGTCTCCCGAACGGCAGCAGGAAATCCGGGATGAATGGAAGCGCGCCAGATATGAGGCCGGCGAATGGCCGCAGGATGATCCAATCCGCCAGGCCCACACTCTGCACGGGCGCATCGTGCAGATCGAGGCGCGGTTGGCGAGCGAGGAAATGTCCGACCCCCTCCGCTACCAGCTCGGCAAGGAGCGCGCGGAGCTCCTGAAGCGCCTGCGCGTGCTCGAGGAAGAGCTCGAGGAAGCCATGCCGCCGGCTCCCCTTTCCGCCAGCGCGCATCGCTGTGAGGCGTGGCGGGCGACGTAAACAAGGCGATTCTCATCGGCCATTTAGGCCGCAATCCGGACGTCCGGCACAACAAGGCCAAGGTGGAGTAAATGAAATGCCTGCTGTTTATTCTCGATTCCGGCCGAGGTTGAAAATTGTACGTCGGCCATTTTGGCAACCGCCGGAGGAAACGGCAGCCAGAGAGCTTAGAGCGGCCCGCAAGGCAGGATTAAATTATACAGCCTCAAGCGATTTCTCTCATTTGATCATGCTTTCATGTGACGAGCGCGAAAATGGGAACATTGTCACTTCAATGCGGCTTCTGTCGGCTGCGGCGGCGATCATTAGGGCGCAAAACGTTGCGCTCCATTTAAGCAGAGTTGCTTCGCTCAACAGACCAAAGCGAAAGGTAAGGCCCATGACTAAGAAATTGATCCAATGACGGGCGTCAACAAGGCGATTCTCATCGGCCATTTAGGCCGCAATCCGGACATCCGGCACAACAGGGCCGGGGATCAGATCGCCACATTCTCGCTCGCGACCAGCGAAAGCTGGCGCGACAAGGCGACGGGCGAGCGCAAGGACAGGACCGAATGGCACAATGTCGTCGTGTTCGATGAGAACATCTGCAAGGTGGTCGAGCAATATCTGAAGAAAGGCTCGCTCGTCTATCTCGAGGGCAAGATCCGCACGCGGGAATATGACGGCAAGGACGGGATCAAGCGCCGCGCGACGGAGATCGTGCTCGAACGCTTCCGTGGCGAGCTGCAGATGCTGACGAGCCAATCTAACAGGCCGCCGCCAGCCGAAGACGCGGACGCCTACGGAACCACATCGACGCGGACCGAGGCCGACAAATCGATCTCGGAAGCGATCAATGACGAAATTCCATTCTAACCGAGACCGCCATGCGCCTGACCGACAAAGCCCGCGTAGAGCTCGCCCTCCCCGCCCTTGTAATGTTCGACGTCATGACGTCCGGCGTCGATGATCCGACACGGCCGGAGGCGCGGGAAGCGATCGACCTTTTCGCGCAAGCCGCCGAGGAGCCGTTCGCCGATCTGCTGCCGGCCAAGCGCCGAAGCCTCGAGCGCCGCGCCGAACGTCTCTTCGAGGATGTGATGCGCCAGCACCGGCAGGAAGGCGCGCTGGTCGCCAAGGCCGGCCTTGTATGGTTCTACGCGCTGCAAAGGATCGTGGCGCAGGATTACCTCGTCCTGCACGCCGGCGGCGCCATGGCGCGCGGCATGGATCTGATCATGCCGGCGTTGCAGCCGGCGGCCAATGAGCCGGCGCTGAACCGCTCCGCCGAAAAGCAGGCGGTTCGCCTGCTCAAGCGCCTCAACTGGCTCGGCTATTATGAAGGCGTCAGTCTCGACGAGGCCAATCTCGCAGCGTGAAAGGAATGGCGATCATGACCGCCCGCTCAGACATCATCGACCTCGCGCTTGTGATCCATCATGAGACGAAGCCTGGAATGAAGAACGAAGGCGCCATTCTCGTCTCGGACGATGGCGACCGAGAGAAAGCCGTTTGGCTTCCAAAGGCAGCCGTCGAGTTCGAGATTACAAGCCCCGATGTCGCCACAGTCACGATGCCCGAGCGCCTCGCGATCGACAAAGGATTAGTCTGATGGGCGATAAGAGCAAGATCGAATGGACCGACGCCAGTTGGACGCCTATTCGGGCGTCTAGCCAAGACGGCGATGGATGGCATTGCGAGCATGTCAGCGAAGGCTGCCGCAATTGCTACAGCGAAAGAATGAACCTTCGTCTCGGGAGTGGCCTTGCGTTCAAGCCGGGCAATCTGAGCATAGTTGATCTGTTTCTCGACGAGCGAATATTGCTCCAACCACTGCGCTGGAAAAAGCCGCGAAGGATCTTCGTCTGCTCGATGACGGATATCTTCGCCGATTTCGTGAAAGACGAATGGATCGACCGCATCTTCGCGATTATGGCGCTTTGCCCGCAGCATACTTTTCAGGTGCTCACGAAGCGCAGCGCGCGGATGCGGGCGTATATCTCGGAAGTCCACGAGACGTGGTGCAAGCGCGGGCCGCCCGCGCCAGGCTCCGAACGGATCTACGAAGCGGCGTTGGCCATCACCGGAGCCGAATGGTTGCCGGAGACCCCAGCCGAATGGCCGATCAAGAATTGTTGGCTTGGCGTCTCCGCCGAGGATCAAAAGAACGCCAACGCGCGGATTCCAGATCTGCGCGCGACGCCAGCGGCGGTGCGGTTTGTTTCGATTGAGCCGATGCTCG
Organism: Methylocella tundrae; assembly: GCF_038024855.1. Lineage (NCBI taxonomy): Bacteria > Pseudomonadati > Pseudomonadota > Alphaproteobacteria > Hyphomicrobiales > Beijerinckiaceae > Methylocella > Methylocella tundrae. Next base: position 853,024 of record NZ_CP139089.1, on the reverse strand, counting down.
GGCCGATCGATCTCGATTCGACATTAGGCGGTACATTATGGATCGGCGGCCAGCGCGGATGTGACGGGATGCACCGAGGAATCGGTACACCGGAGTGCCCGCGCCAACTGCATCACCATCATGACGAACGATGCAAGCGTGGCCTTGATTGGGTCATCTGCGGCGGCGAGAGCGGCCCGAACGCGAGGCCCATGCATCCCGATTGGGCGCGGGCGATCCGCGATCAATGCGCCGCCGCCGGCGTTCCCTTCTTTTTCAAACAATGGGGCGAGTGGGAGACGAGCCTAGATCGTGATCACGACGACCCCGATTGGCGCGCTGACTATACCTACGATTACGTAAACCATGGCAAGTCCAAATGGCTGAATCGTGATGGAGGCTGCGGCTTCCACGGCGATCGGTTTCATGTGATGCGCCGCGTCGGCAAGAGGGCCGCCAGCCGCCTCCTCGACGGCCGCGAGCACAATGAGTTTCCGGGAGCATCGCAATGACCAGCCGCAAGTTCGTCGCCATCCTGCTGGTCGGCACAGTGCTCGACGCGGCGCTTTTCCGAGGCGTCCCCGCTCTATGGCAGGCCAAGGCTGATCCAGCGCCAATCGTCCATTACGCGCCGGCCGAGAACCTCGAGCGAATCGACGTCGCGCTGATCAATGAAGCCAAAGTCTCGATCGACATGGCTGCCTATGTCCTGAGCGACGTCGCGGTCATAGAAGCGCTGACCCGCGCCGCCGATCGTGGCGTCGCCCTGCGCATCTATCTGTACGAGGATCAGATCCGTGATTACGGAAAACCCTATGAGGCGCTTCAGGATCTGAAAATCACGCCAGGCGTCGAGATCCGGGTAAAATCGGCGTCAACTCCACTGATGCATCTCAAAAGCTACACGGTCGACGGCCGCGTGCTCCGCTCGGGAGCCGCAAATTTCTCGGCCTCGGGCCTCAAACGCCAGGATAATGACCTCATCATCCTCGAAAGCGCCGAGGCCGCGGCGGCGTTCAAGCGCAATTTCGAGGTCATCTGGGCCAACGGAGGCGGCCATGGATGAATCCGCCAACGATGGCCAGCTGCTGCGGGCTAAGGATGTCGCGCGAATCCTCTGCATTTCGCCAAGGATGTTGCAAGAGCATGTCAAGGATGGCACGCTGCCCCGTATTTTAACGGGTCGCGGCAAGATGCGTAAGCATTATGCTTTCGATCCGGCCGACATTGAAGCTTTCAAGCGCGAGCGCAAGGAATTCGGAGGGCGGTCGTGTCAGTCTACAAGCCGAAAAACTCGGCGGTCTACCAATTTGACTTCCAGTTCCGACGTGTTCGATTTTCAGGCTCTACGGGCCAAACTTCGCGAAGAGAAGCGGAAGCGGTAGAAAAAGACCAAAAAGAGAAGGCGAAGGCCGCGCTCAAGGCGCAAGAGTCTGTCGCCGGCGGTCCGCTGATGATGGGCGTCGCGGCGCAGCGCTACTGGACTGAGGTCGGCCAGCACCATTCCGGCGCCGAAACGACCCTCACCAATCTCAACCGGCTTTGCAATTACTTCGGCAACGCGATGCGGCTGGACCAGATTTCGGACGACGACGTTGCAAAGCTCGTCGCCTGGCGGCGCGCTCAAACCGTGCGCGGCCGCAAGCTGGTTCGCGATCCACAGAATCCTAAAAGGCGCATCGCGCCCCCGACGATCGCCGCGGCGACAGTCAATCGCTCGACCATTGAGCCCTTGCAGAAGCTGTTCAATCGGGCGGCGCGCGTCTGGCGCATCCCCCTCAAGAACGAGCCGGATTGGCGGAAGCACTTGCTCAAAGAGCCGACCGAGCGTGTCCGCGAGGTGCGCGCGGCGGAGGAAGGTGCGGTTCGCGAAGCTGTCAGACGCGATTTCTTGCCGCTGGTCTGCTTTGCGCGGGCGGCCGGCCTCAGATTGTCGGAATGCCTTTTGAGAAAAGACAGCGTGGACCTGGCCGGCGGTCGAATCAGGACGATCGGCAAGGGCGGCAAGCTGATCGACCATCCCATCACGTTTGAGATGCGCGCGATTCTTATGTCGGAGATGGCCAATCCGACCGACTATGTCTTCACCTATGCGGCGGCGCGCGCCAAGCCGGGCAAGGAAGGCCATGCCAGGGGCGCGCGGAAACCGATCACGGCGTCGGGCTTAAAGACGATGTGGCGACGCGCAAAGAATCGGGGCGGCGGCCCGAGCATCCCCGCGGATCTTCGCTTTCACGATTTGAGGCATGATTTCGCCACCAAACTGCTGCGCGAGACCAAGAACCTCAAGCTCGTGCAAAAAGCGTTGCATCACTCGAAGATCGAGACGACGACAAAATATGCGCACGTCTTGGATGAGGAAGTCCTGGCGGGAATGGAGGCGGCGAGCAGGCGCCGGCTGGGAACGTCCGAAACATGAACAACTTCGGGACTTTCTTCGGGACTTTCTGCTCCAACCTATGCGTTTGATGCCTTTATGTTCTATTGTCGACCGCTTTTTCACGACCTCGTATAGAACTGAAATGAATTATAGATCAGGCAGATAGATGGTCGGAGTGGCGGGATTCGAACCCACGACCCCTAGTCCCCCAGACTAGTGCGCTAACCGGGCTGCGCTACACTCCGACTGCGGCCCTTATAGATAAAGGCTTCGCCGCGCGCAACGCTTGAAGCGACGGATAAATGAACTCACGAGCGCCCCCGCGCGTGGCGCAGCCGACTGGAGAGCCAAGACGTCATCCTTTTTCATCGATCGCGGTGAGATCGTCGGCGTCGGCCTTCAAAAGTGCGCGCAGCACATCTGCCGCCATCTGCCGCGTAATCCGGGATTTGCGAGCCAGCGCCTCCCGGTCCAGCGCTTCGATGAAGATGCGCGCGGCGTCGAGTGAGCGCTCGAGATGCAGGGCCGCATAATCGACGACGCGGATGTCGACGACGAGTTGCCGGTCGATGAGAAGCTTGACGAGAACAGCGCGCATCAGGGCGTCGTCCGGCGCGCCGATTTCGACGCAGGGCGCAAGACGCAGGCGCGACAGAAGATCCGCGATGCCGAGGCCCCAGGCGTCGGGCGGACGCTCCGCGGTCAGAACCAGAGCGGCGCCGCTCTCGCGTATGAGATTAATGAGATGAAAAAGCTGCGTCTGCGCGGGGCCGAGAGCCTCAAGATCCTCCAGAAGCAGAGGCCCAGAACTGGCGAGCGCCTCGATCTCGGCGTTTCCCAATGATGCAGCGGGAAGGATTCCAGCGCCGGCCTTCGCGGCCCAGATCGCGCCAAGGTGGCTTTTGCCCGAGCCTCGCGGCCCCTTGATGATAAGCACAGGGTCAGGCCAGGCGGGCCAGCGCTCGACCATCGCATAGGCGCTCTCGTTTGAGCCCGAGACAAAAAAATCTTCAGGTCCGAAGCCGGGCGCGAGCGGAAGCTCCAGCGTCAGTTGCCGGGAGCGAAGCGGGACTTTTTCTTCGGCGGTCATATCAGCCACGCTTTTCGACCGGCACGGACGAGGCCTCGATCATAATCTTCGCGGGCGCTGCATCGATTCCCTTGTAGAGCTTGCTCTCGCGGTAGCGCCTGACTGCGAAGCGCAGGATCACGCCCACGGCGGCGGCGAGGGGCACCGCGGTGATGAGCCCCGTGAAGCCGAACAGGCTGCCAAACCCCAGCAAGGCGAAAATCAGCCAGACCGGATGCAGGCCGACAGATTCGCCGACGAGCTTTGGCGAGAGAACATTGCCTTCCAGGAATTGACCGGCGAGAACGACCGCGAGCGCCATGGCCAGCAATTTCCACTCCGGCCAGCCCTGGACGAGCGCCACTACCGAGGAAAGCACCAATGCAGTCAGCGAACCTACATAGGGGATGAAGCTTAAAAGCCCCGCCGATATGCCGATGAGAAGCCCGAAATTGAGGCCGACAAGGGACAGCCCTACTCCATACCAGAGGCCGAGAAACAGACAGACGAGCGATTGGCCGCGCAGAAAGCCGGCCATGGCGGCGTCGATCTCGCGCGCCAATTCGCGTACGGTCTGGCGATGGCGCAAGGGCACGAGGCTATCGACCGTTGCGATCATCTTGTCCCAGTCGAGCAGCATGTAGAAAGTGACGACCGGCGTCAGCACCAGGAGCGATAAGAGCCCGATCAGTGCGGCGCCGCTGCTCCATATCGACTTGACGAATGTCCCGGCCCATTGCGCCGCCTGATTGACGAGATCGCTTGTCGAATTGCGCAGGTCTGTCGACGCCTGTTTGCCGAAGCCGAGCTTTTCAATCATGGTGGCGCCGTGATCCTGGGCGAGGCGCACGCTAAGATCGGTAATCAAATCCTCTAGCTTGACGACATAGGAAGGCAAGGCCTGCAAAAAGCTCGCGAGCTGGCGCCAGAACGCCGGCATGACGAGAACGAGGAAGAGGCCGAGGACGAGAAGAAACCCGGCCATAATGAGCAGCGTCGCGCCAAGGCGGCTGAGACCGAGCCGTTCAAGTCGGTCCGCCACGGGATTGAGCAGATAGCTCAGCGCCATCGCTGCGGCGAAAGGCAGCAGCACGCCGCTGAACAGCCAAAGCAGCAGGACGAGCAATAACAGCGCGCCGATCCAGAAGCCGATCTGCCATTCAAGCCGCATCATTTGTGTTCCGTTTACCTTCGCATGCGAGCAGCCGCGCGATGAGGCGCGGCGGCTCGCCCGGCCGATAGCCAAAGAATAGCAAACGCCGGGCCGCAGCGCGCTTCTACCACGAGGCTGACCTCAAGCGCTCATATGCCGGATCCACTGGCTAAGATAAGCGCCGAGCGAGGCAAGCGCGAGGGCGGCGACGGCATAGAGCGACACATCGAACCAGGCGCCTTTGTGTACGCCGAAGGCCTCGATGCTAAGAACCAGCGCGGCGAACAGGATTTGCACCAGAGTGTTGAGTTTCGAGATCAAAAGCGGCCTGACTTCGAGTCGTTTATCGAGAAGCCGCGACACGATAAAAGCGCCAACAATCATGACGTCTCGCGCGACGACGAGGATAGCGATGGTCGCGGGAATGACGTCTATGATCGCGAGGGCGACATAGATCGAGACGATCAGCGCCTTGTCGGCGAGCGGATCGAGATAGGCGCCAAGCTGCGTGCGAAGATCGAAGGTTTTCGCGATCCAGCCGTCGAGCGCGTCGGAAGCGCCGGCAATGATGAAGCAGATGAAGGCTTCTTTCCAGCGATGCGCCGCGATGAGCGAAATGATGGCCGGGACCAGAATGAGGCGGCCCAGCGAAATCAAATTGGGAAGGCTGCCGATTTTGAAAAACTTCATTCGTTATGTCAGTTCAAGGCGTCTAAAACGTTGAAAGCTCCGTCAAACTAGCATGGCCGCGGATAAATCCCAGCCTGATGCGCAACTTCGACGGATGGCTCAGCGCTTTTCCATGGCCGAATGCCGATGACTCGGCCGCGCAATCAAGGCCCTCTGCGAAGGCGCGGCGCGACCTTGCTTTGCAGCGCGGGAAACGCTAGCCCTGAACGATCGACGCAGGACGCCAGATGACCAAGAAAATCAACCTCACCTATGCAGACGCGGGCGTTGACATCGACGCCGGCAACGCCATGGTCGAGACCATCAGACCCCTCGTGCGGGCGACGCGACGCCCCGGGGCCGACGCCGAAATCGGCGGCTTCGGCGGCCTCTTCGACCTCAAGGCGGCGGGCTTCAATGATCCGATCCTCGTCGCCGCCAACGACGGCGTCGGCACCAAGGTCAGAATCGCGATCGAGACAGGCATTCACGATACGATCGGCGTCGATCTCGTCGCCATGTGCGTCAATGATCTCATCGTTCAGGGCGCCGAGCCGCTCTTCTTCCTTGATTATTACGCCAGCGGCAAGCTCGACGGCGTAGTCGCGGCCGCCGTCGTCAAGGGCATAGCGCGGGGCTGCGTCGAGGCTGGCGCCGCGCTGATCGGCGGCGAGACCGCCGAAATGCCGGGCCTTTACGCCGGCGCAGACTATGATCTCGCCGGTTTTTCGGTCGGCGCGGTCGAACGCGGAAAACTCCTGCCAAGAGGCGACGTCAAGGCTGGCGACCTGCTCATCGGCTTGCGCTCATCCGGCGCGCATTCGAACGGCTTTTCGCTGATCCGCAAGATCGTCGCAGCGAGCGGCCTTAAGTTTTCCGCGCCCGCTCCCTTTGCGCCGGAGAAAAGTCTCGGCGAAGCGCTGCTGACGCCGACCCGCATCTATGTTAAGACGATCTTGCCTGTTCTCGCGGCCCATAGCGGCGTCAAGGCTTTGGCCCACATCACCGGCGGGGGCTTTCCCGACAATATTCCACGCGTTTTACCCCCCGGCGTTTGCGCGGAAATTGATCTCGCAGCGATCCCGGTCCTACCGGTTTTTGCCTGGCTTTCGAGCGCTGGGGGCGTCAGCGAGGCGGAAATGCTGCGCACCTTCAACTGCGGCGTCGGCATGGTTCTCGTCGCCGCCGCCGCGGAGGCCGAAGCCATCGTCGCCGCGTTGCGCGCGGCCGGCGAAGAGCCGATCGCTCTTGGCCGCATCATCGAGACCTCCGGCGAGCGCGTCGCCTTCACCGGTCGGCTTGCGCTTTGACCATCCGGCGCAAGCGCACCGCGGTTTTGATCTCAGGTCGCGGCTCCAACATGCAGGCGTTGGTCAGGCGCGCGCGGGCTCCGGCTTTTCCGGCGGAGATCGCACTCGTGCTGTCGAACCGGCCTGACGCTCCGGGTCTCGCCTTCGCCAAAGCCAATGGCATCGCCTGCGCCGCCGTCGACCATAAAATCTATGCCGGGCGCGAGGAATTCGAGCGCTCGATGCAGGCTCTCCTCGAACTGCATCGCATCGAGATTATCTGCCTTGCGGGATTCATGCGCTTGCTGACCCCGTGGTTTATCGCGCAATGGCAGGGCCGGATGCTAAATATCCACCCCGCCCTGCTGCCCGCCTATCGGGGCCTCGACACGCATGAGCGCGCTCTCACCGATGGCGTCAAAATTCATGGCTGCACGACGCATTTCGTCGTTCCCGCCATGGATGAAGGCCCTATCATCGCGCAGGCGGCGGTAGCGGTGCTCGACGATGATACGCCGGAATCTTTGGCGGCGCGCGTGCTAGAGCAGGAGCACATTATCTATCCGGCCTCGCTCGAACGTCTTGCCGCCGGAATGCTTCGCGTCGAAGGCAATCGCGTGTTTTCGAATGACTGCGCAGCCGCGCCGGCCTCGCTACGCAATCCACCTGCCTGAGCGTGACGCCAATGCAGCCGTCAGTTGCGAATAACGAGTATTTTGGTTTAATTGATTGCGCACAGCAAATTCAATGGAATAGGGCGTCAAATTAAGACGCCCTATGAAGTCGTGAAGTTTCAGCCGACGATCTCGTTTCCGGAAAACCACTGCGCGATCTCGATCGCGGCGGTCTCCGGCGCGTCCGAGCCATGCGCGGAATTTTCTCCCACCGACAGCGCAAATTCCTTACGAATGGTGCCCGGCGCCGCTTTCGACGGATCGGTGGCGCCCAAAACGTCGCGGTATTTCCTGATCGCGTCCTCGCCTTCGAGCACCTGCACCACGACCGGACCGCCGATCATCGTCTCGACGAGTTCGCCAAAGAACGGACGCTCCTTGTGCACGGCGTAAAAGGTCTCGGCCTGGGCGCGCGTGATCTGCACGCGCTTCTGTGCGACGATGCGAAGGCCTGCCTTTTCGATGAGGGCGTTGATAGCGCCGGTGAGATTGCGCCGCGTTGCATCCGGCTTGAGAATAGAGAAAGTGCGTTCGATCGCCATTTGCGGTCGTCCTTTGCGCAGGGAGGGGCTAAAATCAGGCCGCTTATAGAGGCGCGCGCCGACGCCCGCAACCCGCCGCAGCGCTCACGCCGGGCGGCTGGACCATCAAGCTCTGGTTGTATTGGTTATAGAGGATTGATATTCGTGGCGGCATGAACCTGCGCGACCTCCGCTACATTATTAAAGTGGCCGATCTCAGGCATTTCGGCCGCGCCGCGATGGCGTGCCATGTGAGCCAGCCGACCCTGAGCGGACAGATTCTCAAGCTCGAGGAAGAGCTCGGCGTCGCCATTTTCGAGCGGGTCGGCAAATCATTGACGACGACCGCCGCCGGCAACCTCATTCTGTCACACGCGCGACGCGCGGTCGCCGCCGCCGACGATATCATTGCCTGCGCCAAGGCCAGCCGCGATCCGATGCTGGGGCCGCTGCGCCTCGGCGTCATTCCGACGCTCGCCCCCTATCTCATGCCGTTTGTGCTTCCGAACGCGCGCGCGCAGATGCCGAAAACGCCGCTCGCGCTCGTTGAAGATCTGACCGCGCGGCTGATCGACCCGGTTCTGCAAGGCGAACTCGACGCCGCGCTGATCGCGTCCGATCCCGAAACGGACGCGCTCGAGATTACGCCCCTGTTCGACGAACCGTTTCTCCTGGTTCTGCCGCAAGACCACCCGCTGGCCGCCGGCAACATTGTGGAGGCGAGCGCCATCGATCCGCAGCAGCTATTGCTGCTCGCCGACGGCCATTGCCTGCGCGACCAGGCTCTCGAGCTTTGCCAGCATACGCGGCGCGGCGAGGGCGATATGGCGGATATGCGCGCGACGAGTCTGCAAACTCTGCTGCATATGGCGGCGGCTGGTTACGGGATGACGCTGATGCCGGGCCTCGCCCTGCTCGATGAGCCGCGCCTGCCGGGAAATCTTGCGGCGCGCCGGCTGCGTGGACCGCACACGTCGCGGCTGATCCGCCTTATCTCGCGGCCGACGAACCCGCGCCGCCCAGCGATCGAGGCGTTGTCGCAACTCATCAAAAAGAGCATTCCGCAGGCCCTCTCAAAGCCTCCGGAATGAATGTTGTCGTGCGTGGATCGTGGGAGCCGTTAAGCCAGCACCGGCAGCCGCGCGGCTTCGATTGCCACCGCGGCCGACTGGACGATGGCGGCGAAACGAACCGCCGTCTGAATGGCCTCTTCCGTAACGCCTGCCTCGATCAACACTTTTTCGTGCGAGTCGATGCAGGCGCCGCAGCCGTTGATGGCCGAGACGGCAAGGCACCATAGTTCAAAATCGGTCTTTGGCACGCCTGGCGCGCCGATCACCGACATGCGGAGCTTGGCGGGCAACGTCCGGTACGTGGCGTTCGAGGCCAGATGAACAAACCGATAATAGACATTGTTCATCGCCATGATGGCCGCGGCTGAGCGCGCCGCGTCCCGCGCTTCGGGCTTTAGATGCGACGTCGCCTCGCGATCGAAAGCCGCCGCGACATCCGCGTTGCGCGTCGCGATGGCGCAGGCGAGAAGCAGACCATATTTGGTCTGCTCGCCGAGGCTGTCGTCGTTCGCGATCGCGCCGAGGTTCAGGCGCACATCCTTGGCGAAGTCGGGCAGCTGCGATTTCAGGCTGTCGATCGACATGCGCCTTACGCCGCCTTGAGAACGTCGCCGCCGACCTCGCGATTGCAGGGGCAGAGTTCATCCGTCTGCAAGGCGTCGAGCACGCGCAGCGTATCCTTCGGCGCGCGTCCGACATTGAGATTGGTCGCGTAGATATGCTGGATCACATTGTCGGGATCGACAATGAAGGTATAGCGATAGGCGACGCCGGCTGGAGAGCGGACGCCGAGGCCGTCGGTCAGCGAGCCATTGGTGTCGGCGAACTGCCAGATCGGCAGCTTGGCGAGGTCCTTATGGTCGCGCCGCCAGGCGAGCTTGACGAATTCATTATCCGTCGATCCGCCGAGAACGACCGCGTCGCGGTCGGAAAATTCCTCGTTCAGGCGCGCAAATTCGGCGATCTCTGTCGGGCAGACGAAGGTAAAATCCTTGGGATAAAAGAAAATGATTTTCCATTTTCCAGGGAAGCTCAGTTCGGTGAGCGTCTCGAAAGCGCTCTCGCCGTTTTCTTCGTGCTTTTCAAAGCCGGGCTTGACGCCAGTTACAGAAAAACTCGGGATTGTTTCGCCAATTCCAGCCATGTATACTCTCCTCTTGAACAGCTGATGTAGCCGTTGTGAACCTATATTAGTTGACCAAAAGCGCGTCTAATCGCTTATGTAAATCGAAAAGATAGCCTGCCCCTATCGAGCCGATTATCAGCCTTTTTCGACCGACCGAGCCGTGTCTCCGGCGGCAGCGGGCCCTGACGCGCAGGATCGCAGGGGGCAAAACGCCTCTGCTTCGCGGCTTGCGCTGAAATTGATCCTTGTCAGAGGAAGCTTCACTTAGAATTCCTCTAACACCAACGCTAAAGTAAGCCCCCGCCAGTCCGCGCTCCACGCGACATTAAGTCGCAGCTAAAGCTGGCGCTATGCCGCCCGACGCGCTTTCGCGGGTTGATAAGGCCAATTCTTCGCCGATCTCTTGCAATGCAACACAACTCGGGCGACAAGCCTTCATGCTTCATATCAACGATGTCACGCTTCGGCTGGGTCCGAGGATTCTGTTCGACAAGGCGACCGCCGCCCTGCCCGACAATGCGCGGATTGGCTTCGTCGGCCGCAATGGCGCCGGGAAGACAACTTTATTCCGTATGATTTCGGGCGAGCTTGCTCCCGAATCAGGAACAATATCCTACCCGCGCCAGATGCGGCTTGGCCGCGTCGAGCAGGAAGCGCCAGGCGGCGCGCAGACGCTGATCGATTTCGTGCTCGAGGCCGACCTCGAACGGGCCGCCTTGATGCGCGAGGCCGAGACGGCGACGGACCCCTCCCGCATCGCCGATATTCAGATGCGGCTTGTCGATATCGACGCTCATGCCGCGCCCGCCCGCGCCGCCGGCATTCTCGCCGGCCTCGGCTTTGACGAGGCGGCGCAAAATCGCTCGCTGTCGGAGTTTTCCGGCGGCTGGCGCATGCGCGTCGCTCTCGCCGCTGTGCTGTTTTCCGCCCCCGATCTGCTGCTGCTCGACGAGCCGACCAACTATCTCGATCTCGAAGGCACGCTCTGGCTGATCGACTATCTGCAGCGCTATCCAGCGACGATCCTCGTCATCAGCCACGACCGCGACCTGCTCGACGCCGTGTCCGACCATATCCTGCATCTCGATACGGCGAAGTTAACGCTCTGGCGCGGCAATTATTCGAGCTTCGAAAAGCAGCGCCGCGAACAGCAGGCAATTTTGCTGAAGCACAAGAAGAAGCAGGACGATCAGCGCAAGCACCTGCAATCATTCGTCGACCGCTTCCGGGCGAAGGCGACCAAAGCGGCGCAGGCGCAATCGCGGCTCAAAATGCTCGCGAAGATGGAGCCGATCGCGGCCATCGTCGACGGCCATATTCTGCCGTTCCACCTGCCCTCGCCGGCCAAACCTTTAAGTCCGCCGATCGTCGCGATGGATGACGCCAGCGTTGGTTACGGCGAAGTTCCGGTGCTGAAGCGGCTGTCTTTGAACATCGCCGAGGACGACCGCATCGGCCTTCTTGGGTCGAATGGCAATGGCAAATCGACCTTCGCCAAGCTCGTCGCTGGCCGGCTTACGGCGCAGGGCGGCGTCCTGCGGCGCTCGTCGAAACTCGATGTCGGATTTTTCGCGCAGCATCAGGTCGATGATCTCGATGAAAAGGCGACGCCCTATCAATGCGTCGCCGAACTCATGCGCGATTCGACCGAAGCCAAAATTCGCGGAAAATGCGCGCAGTTCGGCTTTCCGAACATCAAGGCCGACACAAAGATCGCGCAATTATCCGGCGGCGAGAAGGCGCGGCTCCTGATGGGCCTCGCAGCCTTCAACGGACCGCATCTTCTTATTCTCGATGAGCCGACCAACCATCTCGACATCGACAGCCGCGCCGCGCTGATCGAGGCGATCAATGATTTCGAGGGCGCCATCATCCTCGTCTCGCATGACCGCCATCTGCTCGAGGCCTGCGCGGACCGGCTTTGGCTCGTCGGGGACGGCACGGTCAAGGCGTTCGACGGCGACATGGACGATTACCGGAAATATGTGCTCGATCGCGCCGGCGGCGGCAACGGCAAAGCAGGCAAGAAAGAACGGGCGCTGGAGCTGGAGCGGGCGCCGCAACGGCAGAGCGCGCCAAGCCGCAAAGAGTCAGCGCCGCTGAAGAAGCGCATCTGGGCGGTCGAAGAGAGAATGCGGAAATTCCAGGACCTCATCGAGCGCGTGGACAAGGCTCTCGCCCATCCCGCGAGCTTCGCCAAAGACCCCGCGAAGGCCGCCCAGCTTTCCGCGCAGCGCAGCGAACTCGAAAAAACTCTGCTGCTCGCCGAGGAAGAATGGCTGGAGCTCACCGGCCAGTTTGAGGCGGCGCAGACCGGGTAGGCGCGCCGCGCGCCAAACTCTCAATGCCGTGTGCCAGGCCACGCGCCAGTTGACGGCGCCTGCGCGATGGTCCTCGTCAGCACGCCACCGAAGGGGGCCAGCACGAAGTTTTCCGCCATGAGCGCCCGGCCGAGAGAGCGGCTGGCGGCGAGCAGGATGCGCGCCTCGTCGATACCGACGAGTTCGGCGGCGGCGAGCAATTCCTCATGCGGATTATTCTGCTGCGACGCGCCGACGAGATTGAGAACCCAATATTCGTCCCGGCACAGGCAGCGGCAAACGTCGGGCAGCCAACCGATCGGCCTTTGCGAGCGCTGGTTCAGGACCCGCGTGAAAAGATGAAATTCGGCATAGAGCGCTTTGCCGGCGTCGAGTGAAACGTAACGCAGCAAAACGTCCCAGGCGCAATCCCAGCAGAACATGTCTCGCATTGTATAGCCCGCCATCCAATAGCGGTATTGCGCGAAGAAGAGATGTTCGGCCGGGGCGTCGGCATGAACGCCGGCGACTTCCGTTGCATGTTTTTGATTCTGAACCATTGCGCCATCCGTCTGGTCATGGATCGATTTCAAGGGTCGAGACATGTTGCTGGACTGTGCGTTCAGCCGGCCGCCTGCTTCCTTGCCGAGGGCCGATCGTCCGTCCTGGCTCGTGCGAGATGGGAAGATACAAACTCCTCGGCTTTCTTCTTCAAGCATTCTTCGACGCAAGATCCGTCGTAATAGGCCTGCAGCGCAAGAAAGCAGTGTTGCACCAGTTCATCGGTCTTTATCGACCATTCCCCAAAGCCGTCATCGATCGCCTGTTGCAAGATTTTATTTATTCTAATTCTTTCATTTAACAGGTCACACATAGCATCCTCCGCGTATGTTGCGGGTATTATATTTAAACGGATGCTTATTTGGCTGCAAGAGACATGTTTCTTATCTATTCTATTTCGATATTGGACTTTTGATGTTCGCGAAGGAGACATCAACCCGCCCCGGCTGGCTGTTTGTCCCGGCTCTTGCGAGCGCCTCGCGGCAGCACTCCCGGAACGAACCCGCTCGGCCAGGCTTTGTCGACCCCGTCTGGCTGGCTCCAGCAAAGCTCTGGTAACCGCCGCGAGGCCAATGCGGTCTTGGGCGCCATCGGCCCATCGTCTACGCTAAAGTTGATCGGCAGCTATGCAAAATCGCGGCAGTCCGATCCCTCTTCCACGGCGAAGGCATCGGGACATCTGAGCTTTTCAGATAAGGTCCGGCTTCAGCGGATGAGATCGTAGTCGATGAAGTTGATAACGTCTCCGGGGGCGACTTTGACGACGTCCTCCGGCAATTCGACAAGCCCATGCGTGCGCGTCAGCGAGGTCAAAACCGCCGCGCCTTCGACGCCATATTTCTCCGCCACCATCGCTCCCGTCGAATCCGTGAGCACGACAACACGGACATATTCGCGCCGGCCGGCTTTCTTCTTATAAGCGAAACCCGACTTCACCGGAAACCTGCGCTCCGGCTCGAATTCAGCGCCAGATAGAGCCGCGATCAGTGGACGCGCGATAAAGGCGAAGGCGATGAAAACCGCAACCGGATTGCCCGGCAGCCCGACGAAGGGGACGCCTTCGATGACGCCCATTGCGACGGGGCGCCCCGGTTTGATGGCGAGCCGCCAGAACACCAACGCGCCCTCGTCGCAAATCGCCGCCTTGACGTGATCTTCTTCGCCCATGGAGACGCCGCCCGAAGTCAGCACGAGATCATGCTCGCGCGCAGCGGCGCGGATCGCCGAGCGGATTTCCGCTGTGTCATCGGCGAGAACGCCAAGGTCGGTGACCGACACGCCCTGGCGGCGCAGCAAGCCCTGCAGCAGAAAGCGATTGGCGTCATAAACAGCGGACGGCTTCAATGGCTCGCCGGGCGAAACGATTTCATCGCCGGTGGAAAAAATCGCAACCTTCAGTCTGCGTCGGACGCCAAGGCGGTCGAGGCCGAGCGCGGCGGCAAGGCCTAGATCTTCCGGGCGCAGACGCCTGCCTGCCCGAAGCGCGGTCTCGCCGACGCTGATGTCTTCGCCACGCAGGCGACGGTTGGCGCCGCGCGAAAGGCCGGGCGGCAGGCTGACGCGCCCATCGCTGATGCGCTGGCAGTCTTCCTGCATGAAAACCGTGTCCATCCCCTCCGGCATGGCGGCGCCTGTGAAGATCCGCACCGCCTTTCCAGCGAAACCCGCAGCCGTCCGGCAATCGGTAATCGCAAGCGCATGGCCCGCCGCCGCCCTTCCGCCGAGATCGAGCACGGTCTCAACCGCTGGCGCCAAATCGTCGAAGCGCACGGCGAAGCCGTCCACGGCCGAATTGTCGAAGCCTGGCAAATCCCTCGGCGCGATGAGATCTTGCGCCAGCACCCGGCCCTCAGCTTCGATCAGAGAAACGGGTTCGACGTCCTCAATGCACGGCATGCGCGCGAATATGGCCGCCACAGCCTCGTCGACCGTCATCAGCCTGTCGTCGGCCGCAAAGCTATCCTTGCTGAGTTGAGCCATAAGGTCGAACCTTAGAAATCCAGAGCGCCGCGCTCGAGCCTTGCAATCGTTTCGCCGAGCGGCGCGGCCAAACGCTCGACGAGCGTCGCCACCGCCTCGACGTCGTTGAGATCGGCATAGGGAAGAAGCAAGCCCTCGCCGCCCGCATCGCTTACGAAGGCCTTGATGCTGGGATCATCTGGATAAAGCAGAGCTTTGCCGTTGGCCAGTCTATGCACCTCGATCTTGCCAAGGGGGTCGCGCTTGTAACCCTCGACCAAAACGAAATCGACGGGGCTCATATGCGCGAGCAAAGCGCCGAGCCGCGGCTCATCGCCGCCTCGCAGTTCATGCATCAAAGCCCAGCGATTGGCGGAGGCGACGAGAACCTCGCTCGCGCCTGCCTCGCGGTGCGCATAGGAATCCTTGCCCGGCTGATCGACATCGAAGCCATGATGCGCATGTTTCAGCGTCGAGACCGAAAAGCCGCGCGCGATCAGGCAAGGGATGAGCTTGACGATCAAGGTCGTCTTGCCCGCGCCGCTCCATCCGGCAAGGCCAATGACGCGCATCAGAGGCGCGCCAATTCTTCGCGCGAGAACGGGTCGACCACGCGCTCCTGAGCCAAGGCTCGGCCTTTGCCCGCGCCAGCTGGAGGGATCGGTTTGGTCATCTGATGCCGTGAACCTCTGCTTCGAACTATCACCAAAGAAGCGCGAAAAAGAACCAACGCCCCGGGAGCATAGCCCTCCGAGCGCGGATCGGCCAGCGGATGCGGGGCTTGGAGACAGAGGCCGCCCGCGCTGCCCCGACGCGCTCATTCCCCTGCTCCACCTGTGGCGCGTCATTTCCGCTCAACGCCTGCGCTTCCTCTGGAAAATTGCGGCGGCATCGCTTACCATCCACGCCGTCATATTCGCGCCACAGGACCTCTCATAGCTTAACGCATGACGATCCAATCGACTTCAACGGCTCTTGATCTGCGCGGACTGCGCTGTCCGCTGCCGGCGCTGCGCACGCGAAAAGCTTTGCGCGGGCTGAGCAGCGGCGATCTGCTGGTCGTCGAATGCACCGATCCGCTCGCGGCCATCGATATCCCTCACCTCTTGCGTGAGACTGGCGACCTCCTGGAGCGCCAGGAAAATATCGGCGGCGCGACGATTTTTCATATCAGGCGGACGCATTTATGAGCGGACGCGCTTCTTCAGACGTCAACACACTGGCGGCGCTGGTGTTTGAGGACAGCGAAGCGGCGAACCGCATCGTCGAGGCTTTCGCGCGCGATGTTTCCCTCGCCGGCCATCGCATCGGCGGCGTGATCCAGATCGCCGACGCCACGCAAGCCTGCGATTGCCGCGACACGCTTCTCTATGACGTCGAGACCGGCGAGCGCGTCTCGATCCTGCAGGATCTTGGCCGTCAGTCACAATCCTGCCGCGTCGACACATCGGCGATCGCACATGCCGCCCATCTGATCGCGACGGCGCTCGAAAGATCGCCGGACCTTCTATTCATTAATCGTTTCGGCAAGCTGGAAATCGAGGGCAACGGTCTCCTTTCGGAAATTGGCGCGGCGGCCGTCGCTGGAATTCCGACGCTGGTCTGCGTCCCGGCGCGCTTTCTTGAAGCCTGGCGTCGCTTCACCATGGGCTTCGACGAGGAACTGCCCTGTTCCGCCGAGGCTTTGCAGCAATGGTGGAGCACGGTGAAACAGCGCTCCGCTCCCACGCCAGTCAGCATTGATGCGTCTTCCGGATGAACTCTGACGGGGCCCGGATCGAAGACATCGAAGACATCGCTATCGAGGTGCGCGAGCGGCTCTGGCCCTTCGCCATCGACGAGAGCGAGGCGATCGACCGTCATTGGGACAAATTGCGCGCGAAGAATCCGCGTCTCTTCAATGGCCGCGTCTTTCTCAACTTTGAGCGGCGTGAAGAGACCGTGGGCGTCCGGCGCACCCTGCGAGGCGCCGCGGCCGCCGTCGACTACAAGGCGTTTCTGGCCTGGCGCGATTTCGGCTTTCCCGATTCAAATGTGCGCAATTGCTTCGCCATGGCGGCGTTGCGCTCGGCTGACGGCGCCTTCTTGCTCGGACGAATGAACGACCTGACCGCAAACAGCGGAAAAATCTATTTTCCAGCAGGGACGCCCGACCCCAGCGACGTCAGGGACGGAGCGCTCGATCTCGAAGGCAGCGTCTCGCGTGAGTTGCTGGAGGAAACCGGCCTCGGCGCCGATGAGGTTGATTTCGCGCCGGGATGGACCGTCGTCTTCGAGGGTCCGCGCATCGCCTGCATGAAGCTGACCCGCTCCCGACTGCGCGCGGCTGAAATAGAGGCGCGATTTCAGGCCTTCATCGCGCTGCAGGCGGAGCCCGAACTCGTCGCGCTGCACCCTGTTTTTTCGGTGTGCGACCTCGACGAGGAACGGATGCCCGATTTCACGCTGCGCTATTTGCGTCATGCGCTCGAACGCTATCGGGCGTCGTAACGTCGGCGGATCATCGAGCCGGTTGGACTGATCCTTGTTCAGGCGAACGGCGTTTGTTTGGCCGGGAACGGCTCCAATTCACGCGCGATAGCCATGATTCACCTTGGTCGAGCGGATAATGGCCGCCGCCTCACCCTCCCTGCCGGCCGCGCAGGCATTGGCCGCGCGCGCCAGATCCGCTTCGATTTTATCGTAGACGGACTGGTTGAGATTACCGGTGGCGACGTCCGCGGTCAGAACCTTCTGATAGTTGTTGAGGCTTTCCGTGCAGGCGGCGTTCTCCGGCAAGGCAGGCCAGTTCGGCAAGCGAGGTCCCGGCGCCGCGGCCACGGGCCCCGGAGCGCCGGAAGACTGATTGCAGCCGGCAAGCGCGACAGAAGCGCCGACAAGCGCGATCGACAATAAAATCCGGTGCATTCTGGACTCCGCAAGAGAAGGCTGCGCCCCCATCTCATTCAGAGCCTGTCTCTGTCAAGCCCGGATGCGACGATCTCGCGCGGGCGCCGCGCTCTGGCTTCTTGCATCATAAAGCCAGTCGTAGCGGGCAAGCATGCGCTCGCCGCCAAGGGCGCGAATCGCCATGTCGCGCGCGAAAGCGGCGGCTCCATCAAGGTGATAGATTTTGGCCTGGGCGCGCGATTCTCTTTGCACCCTGCTTGCCCGGTCGATCCGCGCGGCGGCATAGGCGGCAAGCGCGCGCGATACCGCGCCCTCGTCTCGTCCGGCCGTTTGTTGCAAGGCGTCGCCAAGCGCGCCTGCATCCTCGATCGCTTGCGCTGCGCCCTGCGCCAGAAACGGCAACATCGGATGGGCGGCATCGCCAAGCAGCGCGACGCGTCCGGCTGACCAGGCGGGCAGCGGATCACGATCGATGAGGCGCCATTTCCGCCAATCGGCCGCGCCGCCGATCAGGCTGCGGGCCGCGTCGTGCCAGGTTGAGAAACGCGCCTTGAGGAAATCCGAATCGCCTTGGTTCGACCAACCGGAATCGAGGGCCGAGGGACCTTCATCGTCCTCGACGATGGCGACGACATTCACCACGGAACCGCCGCGCAAGGGGTAATGCACGAGATGCGCCTTGCGTCCAAGCCAGAGGCAGGATTCTGGGCGTAGCGCCTCTGCTCCCGCGCGACCAGCCGGAACGAGAGCCCGCCAGGCCGTCCGCTTCGAAAATTGCAAAGCGTCGGGCGCGCCGCCCAGCAGTTTCGCGCGAATGAGAGAGCGCGATCCGTCCGCGCCGATCAGGCAATCGCCCGCCGCCTCAACCCGCACGACGCCCTGTCGCAACGCCGCGACGACGCCGTCCGCGCCCGCCGCGAAACCGGCGACCGCGACCCCGGTGTGAATTCTGATGGCGTCTTCCTTCGCAGCGGCGTCGAGAAGCGCCCGCTGCAGATCGGCGCGATGAGCCAGAAGATAGGGCGCCCCCCAGCGGCTTTCGGCGTCGCCGAGCTTCATCAGGGCAAGGGTTGCGCCGTCGCTGGCTCGGCGTACCCGGATCGCCTCGGGCGTCAGGCTCGATGGGGCGAGGCGCTCGATGACATCAAGCCGCCGCAGGATCGCGGTGGCGTTTGGCGACAGCTGCAAACCGGCGCCGACCTCTTCGAGCGCGGGCGCACAATCAAAGATGCTGACCTGCCACCCTGCCCGGACGAGGCAGAGGGCGGCGCTAAGGCCGCCAATGCCAGCGCCGGCGATCAATGCGTGAGGATGGCTCATCGAAAGGCGCGCGGCTCAGACCGCGGCGTTCGTTGATTCCGGATCAAAAACGCATTCCGGCGGAACGCAGCCGCCATGCAGCGTCGCATCAAAGACATAATGCGTGGAGCAATACGGGCAGATGGCTTCGTCCGCATCACCCATGTCAATGAAGATATGGGGATGATCGAAGGGCGGCAGCGCGCCGACGCACATGAATTCCTTTGCGCCGACGCGCACGCGGGGGACGCCTGGCTGATTGTGAAAATGCGGCGTGGCATGGGCGGCCATGATCTCATCCCTATTGTGAAAACCGCCGAACCATAAGCGCCTGGCCGGATTTTGGGTAGCCCCCGCAAAGGATCATTGCCGGAAAGGAGCCGGTCTTGAACGGCTGAAGTGCTCCGGCCGGCTCACGATCGCCGGGTGGATCAGCGGCGCTGTTTACAGCGCCATGCCGAAAAGTTGCAGACTCTTCGGCATCATATCAAGCATTAAAACAAAGGCTTAAAGAGGAAAATGCCATTCCGCTCAAGGCGTGCCGCCCTCAATCCCCAAATCCAGCAGACGCCGGATCGATGCGCCTGACATTGATGCTCCAAAGAAGACGTGGGGCGGCGCGAGGCGTTTTGGTTAGCATGGATTCACACGCAGGCGGCTCTCCAGCGGAGGCCCCGATCGACAGTTCCCAGTGAAAGTGCGCGGGTTGGGCCTTCGGAAAGCAAAAGGGCGCAGGTCAAGTTGGTTCGCGATCATTTCCGTACCTGTATTCTTTCCGGGCTCACGGATCACGGAAAAGCAAAATACGCGTGATCTATCGTGCTGACGAGTTCTTCGCAGGCGACCCTTTACGCTGCAGATCCGGCGCGAGATCCACCGATGAGGCGCCAACCGCTGCGGCCCGTCCTCCGTTGGTCGTGAGATATGTATTCGGCCCGATCTCGCCGCTCGAAACATTGTCAATGCCGTAGCAAAAACTGCCTAATCCACGGAATGAAGCTCTATTAGAGCTGGTGGCCCATTCCGCTGCCGTGTTGCCCACGATGTGCACGTTGTCGGCGGCCGCCACATAAACGCACATATTTCGCGTCTCTCGAAAATGGTTGTCTTTGATTGACACGTCGGCAATCTGTCCAGCGGGAGCGGTTGTTTTTCCATCTTTGCTGAATGCATAGATTGAAATCGCCCCGGGGTCGCCGCCTCTGGTGTTCACCCGTTCGAGGCTATTTCCGACGATGCTGATGTGCTTCGGCATTGGGCCCTGCGCAAAATAGGAATAGTCGCTATAGAACGTCATCGCGCCATTACTCGGAAGATCGCTAAAGCGGTTGGCCGTCACGTCGATCTTCTGCGCGTTGGCAACCACGCCTCTTCCGCGAAGCTTTTGAAATGTGGTTCCATTGACGCTGAACAGGGTCGGCGAATCAGTCTGGTCTGCAACGATCCAGGCGGACTCAGCGCCGCTCGGGGCGGGAGACGCGAGCGTGACATTTGTGGTTTTGGAGTCGAACGCCAGCGCGCCTACGACTGCTGTGCCCCTGACCGCGCCAGCAGCATCAATGAACTCAAGCATATCGCCTGCAGACCAGGCGGTGGGTTTCCCGGCGAGTGTTATGTGGGTGGAATCCGCAAGCGCCTTAATGGTGGTTTGCGTCCCATAGACATTGATTGCATCGTCCTGCGATCCTTCAAAGACGCCATCGTTAACTGTGAATACGCCTCGTTGATTAGCGATATTGACGCCATCTGCGTTGGTCGATTGGACGCGGGTCGTGTCGGGTCTGATCCGGACTCCCGAACCGCCGGTAAATCTGACGTCGGAGGAGACTTGGCCCTTGAATCCCTGACCCGCGGCCGCGAACACGCGGGTGTGGTCGAAGGTGAGGCCTTTGACGCTATACCAACTAACGGCATTCGCACCGTAGACTTGATTTTCCAGGAGGTATGAGCCGCCCACAATTAGGCTATCCAACGCCGCCTTGTCTTTTCCCCGAAGCGAAACTCGGTACGAGTCTTCGCCAAGGCTGGTTAGCGCGCGGCTGCCCGCCTCAGAATTACTCCATTCGAGGTTCGTCGTTAGCCAAGCCTTGCCGGCCGGATCGAATTGTGAAATGCGCTGCACACTCGACCATTCGATCGGAAATGCTGGGTCGACTCTAAAAACGGCTCCATCACTTCCGACTGAGGTCAAAACGGCCTGCGTAAACGGTAGTTGAGCATAGTCGAAGTCGCAGTTGCGGAGCGTTATTCCTTCGTCATATTCCATTCGAAGGATGTCTCCATAGCTCTCCTTGTCCGACCCATTCAAGACCAGTGTCGAACCCTGGCAGTCAAGGACGAAATTTCTGGCCTTCCTGATCAGCAAAGCGGCGGCCGCACCGCCGATGGAAGCTCCGGGGACCGCCTTTAGATCGTAGACGGCATTCGGCTCAAGATTGACGCCGGCCGCATTTTTCCGAATGGCGGTCGCGATGACGGCGTTCATCTGCTCCGTCGTCATGTCGGGCGTGAGCGTATAGACCGAATGCTTCTCTTCGGGCGCCGGGACCGCCGGAGCAGCGGCTTCCACGGTGCGCAAGCGGCCGGTCTCCGCGGCGTTGGCCCCGCCTGCCGAAAGGCACAAACATGCAATCCGTAATCCAAAGCCCCTTTTGATGGCGCCGCGAGCGCTTTTCGTCCTCCTCTTCAACTCAATGATCGACATCAAATGGCGCCCAGCCCTTCTCGTGTAACGGTCGCACGTTCTATAACGATGATCCGGGCGCCGGGGTCCGAAGAGTGATACGCGACTTTCCTCAAGATTTCGTGAGTCAGAGGCGATGTCTAACCGCTGCAACGGAATCCCACGCGACCTCTAACACTCTTTTTCGTGGATTGTCCCGGGAACGCATATCGCCGGCATGATTACGCCATGGCGAACAGAAGCGCAAAGCATTCGGTAATTCGGCTGTCAGCGCGGGCCTCTAACTGGCTGCCTTTCTCAAGCCGGTGACGATACCGATTCCGAAATGGTCGGGCTGTTGATGATAATCGTTGCATAATGATTATTTGAGTGACCAAGAATATGGACGCCTATTTCAATGTCGACAATCTCTGCCGCACGATCAATGGCAAACGCGATCTTTTTTGGCGTTATTGTGTCGATCAATTCTTCGACGACATTTCTTATGCTTCCATCCGTAGTCTCTACGATGGCGATCCTGAGCATGACGTCTGGGCCGTGGAGGAACTCTCGCCTCACCGTAAGGCTGACATGGCGCCGTCCCTTCAGACAAACGTCTTTAAAATGCAAAGCGAGCACGCCTTCGCCCGATGAGTTCGGGCACAGCTGAAATCCGTGTGACACGGGATAGCAAAACGCGTTGCGGTTGACTACGTAAGCTTCTTCGCTTTCACGCATGGGAAAGAACAACGCGATCTTTCCGATCTTTCCTGCTCCGCTGCTGTTCCCGAATATGTCAAAGCCAAACTTGGCCGCCGCCCCCTCGCAGATGCGAAGAAAAACCAATTTCTGCTTTTCGTCCCATTCAGTGTTTGCAACATCATTGTCATTCACGCTGTGATCCGCGGAGGTGCGCTCAACTTGAGTATTGACAGTGATCTCACGCACAAATTGCGATGCCGCATGTGGTTCATAGCCCAACTGCTCAGCCAATTCAGTTGCAATAGTTTCCGGTCTTTCGACTAAATCAGCGTGATTTATTTCATAATAACGATTGGAAACATGCTGTTTTATATCGTCCCACGCATTGAGGCAGTTAACCCAATCTAAACAGTGGTCCGAGAATTCAACATCCGGAAATTTTTTTAGTTTTGATCGGACCGTAGCGATCGGCCCTCTTTTTACGAATATGAAAAATGCATTTTTGTATACATGAGACAGCATGTCCGTGCATGCAATCATTTCAACGCCGGGAGTTTTGTCGATAAAATCTGTTCTGGCAATCCCATAAAGATCAAGTACTGCTTGAATAATGCCGGCCGTCAGTTCCTCAGAATTATGTTCAAACAATAAACATTGATGGCTGTCGTCAATTTTAGCAGCGAGCCCTGCATAATATCTTCTGGATAGGCGGCTTAACGCCAAAACGAGAGGCCAAATGTGGCCCTCCCCTAATGAACGAAATCCGGTCATTTTCTCGAGCGCTGATGAAACAATCGTGGTGCCCGAACGAGCTGCGCCCAACACAAAAATCGGACCATAATTGTTCGCCGCCGTAGTGGAATTCACTTTCTCGTCCTAGTTTGATTGCTAAAAAACAATTTAGCGTAGCGACGCCTGATGATAAACGCAAGTAATTTGGAGCCAATGCTTCCGCGCGGCGAACTACGCACGCTTGGATCCTCGATCGCTCTGAAACAACGGTCAAGTTTTCCACACACAAGAGACAGCACGCGCAGGTGCGGCTTGGTGCGGGACGCGAACTCAATCCACTCGATATTGACGCCACGCCGTGCGCAGGATGGTTTCGAGATCAGAATGCTTCGCGACGAAACCGATCCTACGCTTAGCTTCGCCAACATCGGCCAGCAAGGAAGGCGGATCGCCGACCCTGCGAGGTTGGAATTTATGCGGAACCGGGCGCCCCGTCATTGTTTCGATCCCGGCCAAAATCTGCCGGATCGAAAAGCCCTGGCCTGTTCCTAAATTTAGTCGAAGCGCGAGATCTTCTTGCGCAAGCTCCGATAGGGCCGCGACGTGTCCACGGGCAAGATCCGTGACATGAATATAATCGCGAACGCACGTTCCGTCCGGCGTCGGATAATCGTCGCCATAAATGTCGACCTTCGGAATTCGTCCGGCGACCGCCATCAGGCAGCGCGGAATGAGATGCGTCTCGGGATCGTGCTCTTCTTGCAACTCAGCATCGAGATCCGCCCCGCAGGCGTTGAAGTATCGCAGACACGCGTATCGCAGGCCATAGGCTGTCCGGTAATCGGCGAGGATCCGCTCCACCATCAGCTTGGAGGCGCCGTAGGGATTTATCGGATTTTGTAGTGTGGTTTCGACGACTGGCAGAACGTCAGGCACCCCATAAGTTGCGCAAGTGCTGGAGAAAACGATCGTGTGGACGTCAGCCCTGAGCATCTCAGATAGCAGCGTGAGCGTGCCCGTGACGTTGGTTCGATAATAGGCAGACGGCCTTTCAACCGATTCTCCGACATAGGCCAGCGCGGCAAAATGGATACAGGCCTGGGGACGGTACTTCTTGAACGCCATCGCGAGTTGTTCGTGGTCGAGAATATCTCCGACAACGAGGGGCCCCCACTTGACGTTGTGACGATGACCGTAGAGTAAATTATCGTAGACGATAGGCTCGATCCCCGCCGAAGCCAGCTCCTTGCAGGTATGGCTCCCGATATATCCCGCGCCGCCTGTAACGATCACGCGCTCGATCACAGTCATCGGCTGGCCTCCTCGCGCAAAAAGTCTTCAAAGTACTTGGCGGTGCGCGACAACCCTTCCCGCAATTCCACCGTGGGTTGCCATTGAAGCTTATCCTTAGCCAACGTAATGTCTGGCCTGCGCTGTTTGGGATCGTCCGGGGGTAATCCGCGATAAACGATTTTGGATCGAGAGCCAGTCAGTTCGATGATTTGGTGCGCAAGTTCATTCATGGTGAATTCCTTTGGATTGCCGATATTAACGGGTCCGGTGAAATCCGGTCCTGTCGCCATCAAACGCAGGAACCCTTCGACGAGATCATCAACATAACAGAAGGCGCGTGTCTGCGACCCATCTCCGTAGATGGTGATGTCATCATTTTTCAACGCCTGAACCAGGAAATTTGAGACCACTCGTCCATCGTTTGGATGCATGCGCGGCCCATAAGTATTGAATATGCGCACGACCTTGATCTGCAATCCGTGTTGGCGATGGTAGTCGAAGAACAAAGTTTCGGCGCAACGCTTCCCCTCATCGTAACAGGCTCGATAGCCGATCGGGTTGACTCGCCCCCAGTAAGCTTCAGTCTGCGGATGCACCTCAGGGTCGCCGTAGACCTCGCTTGTCGACGCCTGCAACACTTTCGCTCGCAGACGCTTCGCGAGACCGAGCACGTTGATAGCGCCATGCACGCTCGTCTTTGTCGTCTGGACGGGATCAAATTGATAATGCACTGGCGAGGCCGGGCATGCCAGATTGTAGATCTCGTCGACCTCGACGTAGAGCGGATGCGTGACGTCGTGCCGGAGCAACTCGAAGTTCGGATGTGCTGTCAGATGAGCGATGTTTCGTCGCGTTCCGGTGAAAAAATTGTCGACGCATAAGACCTCGTGTCCTTGCGCCAGGAGCCTCTCGCAAAGATGGGACCCAAGAAAGCCCGCGCCTCCCGTGACCATGATTTTTTTCATCTTGCCATAGCGCATGCGGCTTCGTTCCTCATAACAAATGCTGTTTCAAGTAGACGCTGCGCTGAAAGAGCCTACAAATAGTTTAGGCGCAATCGACACTGAAGAGCCGCTATAGCGTAATTGAAGCATCAACGGAAAACTTTATGAGATAGCATGATGAAAGTGCGTCCCATTTCGCCGGCTGCAAATGAAACGCGAGGGCGCGCCTTGAAAATGCGCCGAGGCGCTCGACGACGATCGCTGCGCTCCATATTGGACCGAGGCAGGCGTCAAAGCGCCTTGAATCCATCCTGCTTGGCATTGAAAGCGACTGTCGCGTGCAAACCTTGTTTCCAGCAAATTTTGGGCCGCCAGCCGGTTTCGTTGGCGATCAGGGAGGCGTCGAGCACATTGGCGGGGACGTCCGCCTTACGCCCTTCCTGGAAGCGAATCTCGGGCTTCGGGTCGCCAATGCACCGCGCAATATCTGAGATAACCTCAACGATGCTGCGGCCGATTCCACTTGCCACGTTCATGACTTTATGAGGCCCGCTGTAGAGAGCGGCGAGCAAAAACGCATCGACAACATCCTCGATATAGATGTAGTCCCGAACGGTTCCTCCATCACCCCAAATATCGATTGGCTTGCGATGAAGGACCCTGTGGATGACTTCGGCGACCAGCCCTTGGCGCTTAGTGGAGCGCTGAAACGGTCCATAGGGATTGGAAACGCGCAGCACCTGATAGTCGACGCCATATGCATGGGCATAAAAGTAAAGGTATTTCTCGATGAGGAGCTTGTTGACGCCGTAGGGCGAGATCGGATTGGTGGGATGATCTTCCCGGATAGGCGTGCTGTGAGGAATTCCGTAAACGGTGCCGCCGGAAGACGCAAAGACGATCTTGCCGACAGAACCCTCACGACAGACTTCGAGCAAGTTTAGAGCCGGCGAACAGTCGTTAGTCAGATCGGTCACGATCTCCCGCGTGGGCGTTCCCGGAACGGAAGCGCTCAGGAGGTAGAAAACAAAATCGGCTCCATCGACAGCATGACGTAAGACATTGCGGTCATCCAGTTCGGCGCTGGTCCAGCGTACGTTTTCCGGGAAAGCATTTGGATAATTCAGAACACGACCTATCGCGGTCACCTGCGCGCCTTGCGCGGCCAGGCTGCGGCACAGATTGACGCCAAAGAAACCTCCCGCGCCAAGCACCGTACATCGTGCGTTGCGTAACTGCGGCAGGCAGAGGCTCTCTTTTGCGGCTTCGGTCATCGCGATGGATCTAAGTCCCAGGGGCGAGCGTCAAATTGACGAATCGTACAAGGCCCCAGACTCATTCATAGCCCCTTAAAAAGGTAACTTGGGGGCGAAACGCTGGAAAGCGGGCCACGCCAGACCAGCGATTGCGGTCGAACATAGCGGCCAGACAAAAGATCGCTCCAGATCTCCTCAAAGACCGCGAGATAATGCTCGCCCATGTCGCCCGTCCGAAACCCGCCCTCGCTGACACGCTTTATCGCCGCAGCGGACATGGAGGCCAGTCGCGCTGGATTGCGCTGGAGTGCGGCGATGGACTGAGCGAAGGCGTGAACGTCGCCGATCGGCAGTCGATCTCCTACATCCATCGAGACGAGATCTGGAATTCCACTGGGTAGATCGCTCACGACGGGCGCGCATCCGCAGGCCATGGCCTCGATCAGGGAGATCGGCATGCCTTCGAAAGACGATACCAGCAGGAACACATCGCTTTCACGAAAAACCTCGTACATTTCTTCACGGGTGAGGCGGCCAACCATGCTGACGACGCCGTTCTTGATTTTCTCATTCCACGATGTCGCCAGCCACTCCCGTTCGTCGCCTTCGCCGATGACAGTCAAGCGATATGGAACGGCTTCGCGATCGAGGCTCCTCGTGATCGCCACAAGATCTCTCACACGCTTCTGGTGTTGCATGAGGCGTCCGCAAAAGACGATACGAATCGGGTGGTCCGCCGCCCGGTTTGCGATTCGCGCTACCCCGCCCTTTACTGAAACGCCATAGGGTATGACGAGGGTTCTGTCGGCCAGGGAGGGATTTATGTCCACCACTTTATCCAGAAGATGCCGATTGCTGCAGACGATCTTGTTCCAGTAACGCGCGAGCCTGTACACATGATCATAATGCTCGATGTCGTCGCTATGCACGATGCCCACGACGCCAATCCGGCTCGAAAGCGCCGGAGTTATCGCCGAGGTCAGATAATCATAGTTGGGCACTAGGATGCACGGCGCGTTTTCATTGGCAAAATCGATCAACCGCTGCCATTCATCCTCCTGCGGGCCGATAAGATTAAGAAAGCGCATCGGCAATTGCGGGAGAAACTTGCGGTTTGAATCGTTGAAGCTTGGAAAGACAAGTTCGCAATCAACGCCGCGATCGATCAGGTCATGCATCAGCGTTTCTGTGAACGAATTGACGCCGCTTATCCACCAATCGCGCCCGAAGAAAAAAACGCGGGGCTTGACGGGCACTTTGGCCCGGCTCTTGGTCTCGATCAGAGGCGCGCCTAGCGTTTCCCGAGCCAGAGAAGCGACGCTGAGGAAGTAATCTTCGAAACGGTAGCGCGTCTCGACCCTGCGTAACGCATTTGCACCGATGCGTGCACGCTCATCCGAACGCGTAAGCAGTTTTTCGATTTCAGCAGCCATCGCCGATACGTCGCCGTAAGGCACGACAATACCGCTGTCTTCCGCCAGGGCCTCGGGGGCTCCGCCGGCGTCGGCAAAGGCGACTGTGGCGAGAGAGCAAGCCATCGCCTCGTGTATGACGCACGGGAAAGGGTCTTCCCGCGACGTCATGGCAAAAACATCCGCTGCCTGATAGTAAGGAGCCGGATCGTCTTTCAATCCGGCAAAATGGAAGACGTCGCGAATATTAGAGCTGTCGACATCTTTTTTCATCCAATACGCGAAATTTTTGTCCATCGTGTCTGAACCCAGCCAGACGAAGTGCGCACGATCTCCGAGCGTCTGAAAAATACGCTGGGCGACGCTAATAAAAATATCGACGCCCTTGCGGATATTGACGGTCCCGCATCCAAGAACAAGAAGCGCGTCCGCTGAAACTCCGAGTTCACGACGAACCGACAATCGCGCTTCTTCTCGAGAACCGTCGCCAAAACGAGCATCGAGTAGGCCCTGCGGCAAAACTTTCGAGAGCCCCGGCGGAAGCGGCACTTTAGCGTCGGCCACATCACGGACAAATTGGGCAGGAAAAATGATTTGGTCCGAGAATTCGTACAGGTCCCTAATGTAGTTTTCTGGGTACAAATACAGCATTTCATGAACAAGCGAGATGACCGGAATGCCAAGTGCGTGGAACGGTCCGGAGTAGTGGTTTGTGTTGGCGGTGTTGCATAGGGCGAGAATCACAGGGCCGCCTAACCCCAGTTCGCTCACCAGGTCGCTGAGGTTCAGCTCTTTGTCATTTATCGAATGCCGTGATGAATCAAACACGTGGCTATATCTACGAAAGTCTCTCTCGAGATCCCCCGGTTGATCAGTGAATGTAATTAAGCTGTATTGGTTGAGCTGAGCAAAGAATTTTATTAGCGTCAGAATGATCAGAGGAGCCCCGGTCCGGGACATATCGTGGGTTACGAATAAGATTCTCGGCCGCGGGTCGTTGAGTTTGAAGCTTTCGCCGAGCCTTGGCTTCACCACATTATAGTATTTGAGCTTCGCCCATCCGGGTGGAAGATCAGCGTTCACCGAGCCGCCGGAAAGGGGCTTATAGCGCGTTCGTTCCTGGCGGGGCGCTCCAAACTCAAGAAAGTGAGCAAGGGGATTCGCGCCCAGACGCAGCAGGTCTGGATGCCGGCTGGTATACCAGCGGGTCTCAAACTCAGCATGGGGGTTGCGTCCTTCCGCGGCGCCGAAGGCGACATAATGATCGACCGGATCGATCCCCGAAGCCGCAACATCCGGATTCTGTAATAAATACCACGCGACATCGAAAAGCCGGTTCGGGCTATTTCCCAGCACCCTTCCCGCAGTCAAGTGGAAGCTAAAGGTCCCTTCATCCGCTTGGCTAGACTCGGGATAGGTCTCCTCGTACCATTCCGGATTAAAGAGTGGGCTAGGCGCGCGCCGCTCTTTGGCGCCGAACAAAATGTAATGCACGAGGGGATGAATTCCCGCATCCGCGACATCCGAATTGTGCTTCGAATACCACTCCTCATCGAAAAGAGAATTTGCGCTAAATTTAGGCTCTTCACCCCTAAGATATTGTTTGATCAATTCGTCCACGTCCCCGCGGACGAGAGGAGCCGTCAGATAGATCCATTCAATATCAAATAATCCACTTGACCGGATTATCTTCAATAGAGATTCGTCAATGTTGACATCGACGCTTTCTATAAATTGCCCCATGTTTAGGCGCCCCCACCTATTTCCTTATCAAGCCAAACTCAGAGAGCATTCTTAGACAGAAAAGCGAGGTTCTCAACCAGCGCGCCGTCGGTCGCGCTTATCGAGAGACATCCGCTTTTGCTCGCGACGCAGCGCTTCGAACACAACTCTGCTTTTATGGAGTTCCGGGTGGGGTCTCATCTCATTCGTCATAGAGAAATTGCGAAAGAGCCACGTCAATTTTTCCGGGAGCTCCCGGCTCCTTTGACCGTGAACGGCGAGAGTTCGATTCCTGCATAATAGGCGTGCAATCCTGGTGTGGGGGTGACAGCAATCTCCAGATCAAGATGATCACAATTACCAGTTTCAAAGTCTATGAAAGTCCGCGTGCGAGGCTCCACCGAGATGCTTTGGATTTCATCGGGCTTCCGATTGAGGTCGCGAACGCTAACCACGGCGCCGGGGTTGTCAGCCGCGCCATTGCTGGCATAGGCCGAAAACAGCAAATGCGTCCCTGATGAAGTTGGCAGTCCCTTCCAGATCACGCGGAGGGCGTCGTCGGTTTGATTTGGATGGACCTGGGAGCCGCAAGCAAACGGAAAACGGGCCGGCTTGGTATGTTGGTTGCCGTTGATGACCTCGGGAACGCATTTGGCGAAAAACATTCGGCACTGCGCCTCGCCCGGATAGTCGATCTCCGCAAAGGGCGATAGCAGGGAAACAAAGTCGTCTATGACCTCGGCGCTGTGCGCAATGTCCCAATCAGCCTGCAGCAATGTCGCGATGTCGGCGAGCGTCTGCTTAATATCGGTGAAGCGCAAAATTCCGAGATTCGGCGCGCTCGCCTCCGTCCATTTTTGACCGCGCCAAACCCGGAAAATGTCACGCGCGGCATTTTGGTGCGAATAGCCCTCGCGGAAAGGCAACAGAAGGTCGTGTAAAGCGATAACGGCTCCTTCCCTTAAGTTCGGCAGAATGCTGAGCAGGTCGATCGCAGCCCAGGGCGACGAATGAGACGCGTCGATGAAGACGAAATCCACTTGCCGGTCGCCCAGCGTCGCCTTGATGTCGAGCGCGGTCGACGACCGATGAAAATGTACATTCGGACGCTCGCCGAGGATTTCGAGAGCAGCCTGTCCGACGATCTTCGACTCGTCGAAGTAACAGACTTCCATGATGTCGAAAGTGTGCAGTTCCCATTGCTGGTCGGCCGCATCCGCGGCGGCGGCGAGCACGGCCGTCGAAACTCCAGAAGCCGTTCCGACTTCGACCAGAACACGCGGCCGCAACCGTTGAACCATGCTGGAAAGAACAGCAGCCTCTGCCGATGTTATCGTTCCTGTCGAAACCCAGGACGGAACCTTGCTATAAATACTTTTTAGCAAATCCAGCATTATTTCTCCCGGGTGCGAATATCCATCACGGGACGGCCAAGAAAACAGACTAACCGTGCGCGCCCGCCACGTCGAAAGACCATAATCACATGGGGGGCAAAGTACCCTTCTTCAACGTGCTGTCAACCAAAGCTCTCACCGGCATGGGATCGTCGGTCAAAATGGATCTGATGCGATTCGGCCTCGCTCGCCTTTCGAGCCGCCGGCTTAATTCCGGAATGATTTCCTCTTCCGCGCAGGCTTATGGTCAGGAATGCGCTTTTCTCCGGTCATCGCCGGGCAATCATTGATCGTCACCGGGACGGCGTCGGCGCCGTCAAACGATGGCGAGGGCGGCGGCATAAACCGGGTCCTGGCGCTCTGCCGCAATTCCGCTCGGAGTTCTCATTAGAGATGCGAACCATCGACGCGCAGCTGCGTCGGAGCCTTGGAGGCGATCAAACATCTACAGCGGGGTTGCGCCTCAGTCAGTCCGCAATTATCGGACACTTCGAAAAATCCGTCCTGAAAGCACAAGAAATCGGCAGGCTCCTAAATCGATGACGCGAATTGAGTTGCGGGAACGAAACATTGAGGCGCAGCCATGCAATCAAACATGACGATTAAGCCATCGCGGCCCGCCTCGTCCGCGCTTGCGGTCAATCTGGCAGTCGTCCGGGCAATTTTGTTGCGCGATATCAGCGTCCAAACCGGACCCTACGGCACAGGCTTGATTGTTCTCTTATTGATGCCCCTCGGGCATCTTCTGGCCGTAGTGATCGTCTTCAAAACTTTCGGCCGGTTACCGGCGGTAGGAACGGACCAGCTTGTCTATTACGGCGTATCCATACTTCCATTTGTGATTTATGTTTACGCTGCCAGACAGCTTGTTATGGCGCTTATCATAAACCGGCAGCTTCTTTATTTTAGTAGAGTAAAGGTTTTCGATATTCTGCTTGCAAGAGGCGCTTTGGAACTCGCAAATTCGATCGTTCTTTCAATTGTCGTGATATTGATATTGGTCTTTTTCTCAGACGGGTTTTCGCCGCGGGATCCTACGGGCTTCGTTTTTGCGATTGCCGGAACGATTTATTTTGCGTTTTCATTTGGTGTCTTGAATGGCTTAATTGCACAAGTTGTTCCAATATGGGCCCTGTTGTTTAACCTTTCGATGCCGCTTTTTTGGATCAGCTCAGGCATTATCTTCTTTCCTCCGGCGATCCCGGATCCTTATGATCACTGGGCCGCTTTGAATCCATTGCTGCAATGCGTCGAGTGGATCCGTTCGTCGTATTACGAGGATTACCCGGATAAGCTTGTTAATATTCCTTATCTCTTCGCTTTTTCGACAGCGTGTTTGGGCATCAGTCTCATGTCCGAGAAGCTTGCAAGGCGAAGGCTTCGATAAGCTCCGCATGCCTGATTTGCTGGGTACGATCCAACCCGGCTTTATTAAAGCCCATAGATACCAACGGCCCTTATGATTGACCGATGTGGGCCCATTCGCGCATGCCGATTGAGGTGATTGTTTTGGGCTGTGCGATGAGGTTTCGCCAGGCCTCACAGGCGGCGTCGATGATGGCGTCATAGCTTTCGAAGACGCGGTTCGAGGGCCAGTTCGCGCGCAGATATTGCCAGATGTTTTCGACCGGGTTCAGCTCCGGGGATCGGGAAGGCAGGAAAATCAGCGTCATGTTCTTTGGGACGTTGAGGGCGCCCGTCGTATGCCACCCGGCGCGATCGAGCAGCAGGACAGCGTGTGCGCCCTTGGCGACCATGCGTGAGATTTCGTCGAGATGAAGTTGCATGGCCTCTGTGTTGGCATAGTGCAGTGCGAGCGCCGCGCCGGTTCCGCGGGCCGGGCAGATCGCGCCGAAGAGCCAGGCGCTCTCGTAGCGCTGGTCGGCAGGCTGACGCGGCCGCGTTCCGCGTCTTGCCCATTGGCGGACGATGCCGTTCTTCTGGCCGATCCGGGCCTCGTCCTGGAACCAGATCTCGATGGGTTTGCCCTTCCTGACGCCGGCCAGATGGACGTTCAGCGCGGCCGCAAAGTTTTTTTAAACGCCTCGATCGTCCGGGCGTCCTGCCCCGGATGGCGCCGACGGGCGCTGACATGGGAGAAGCCGAGCGCCTTGAGGAGCTTGCCGACCGTACGCTCGTGATAGACGACGCCGAAGCGCTCGCCGATGACGCGTTGCAAGTCGACGCGCCGCCAGCGCACGACGCCATGCACGGCCCGGTCCGGACCGGTCTCGACAAGCTGCGCCAGTTCCGCCTGCTGCTCCGCCGAGAGGCGCGTCGGCCTGCCCTTCGACCAGTTGTCGAGAAGCCCGTCTGGGCCATGGTCGTTAAACCGATGCGCCCAGTCGCGCAGTGTCTGGCGATCCATGCCGCCGATCCGCGCCGCATCTGTCCGGTTCATGCCGTCCAGGACCGCCGCCAGCGCCAATAGACGCCGGCTCTGGTTCGCGTTCTTCGCCGCCGTCGCAAGCCGCCGAAGTTCGCCAGCTGAAAAATCCGTCCGTAATTTAACCGCTGACGCCATCGCGCGTATCCTCCCCGCGCCATGCAATCATCTCAGACGCGAAAGCGGAATCCCTCACGAGTCAAATATCGAGGCCGTTGGTATGACAAGCTCAGTAGGCGATGACCTTACCCCTTGGGCTTGACCTGCTCCCTGAAAACCCGGCCATTTTGAACTGGGATTTTCCAATTATGATCCCTGATCAAGGAGAATTCCATGAAAACGAGCAAGTTCACGGAGACGCAGATCGCCTTCGTTTTGAAGCAGGCGGAGGATGGCGTTGCCGTTGCGAGGTCTGTCGCAAGGCGGGCATTTCGGATGCGACCTTTTACAACTGGCGCAAGAAATACGCTGGCCTGATGCCGTCGGAGATGAAGCGGCTGCGCCAGCTTGAGGAAGAAAACGCCAAGCTGAAACGGATTGTCGCCGACCTGTCCTTGGACAAAGCCATGCTTCAGGACGTGCTGGCAAAAAAGCACTGACGCCTGGCCGCAAGCGGGAGCTTGTCGACAAGCTGCGATCGGATCGGAAAGTCTCGATCCGGCGCGCCTTTGCTCGGCCCTGCGGGTCGACCGGGCGCCGTACGCCTACAATTCCAAACGGGGCGGCCAGGCGGATATCAAGCAGCGGATCAAGGAGATCGCGGAGACGCGCGTGCGCTATGGCTATCGGCGCATTCACGTGCTGCTGCGGCGGGAAGGCTGGGCGGCGAACGCCAGCGGATCTATCGGCTTCACAAGGATATTGGCCTGCAATTGCGGAACAAGACCCCAAAGAGGCGGGTGAAGGCCAAACTGCGGGACGACCGATGCGCCGCCATGCAGCACAACGAAACCTGGGCGGAGCTGGTTTGAGGCTCCGGCAGGCGCAGCCTGTTGGAGAAGCCAGCGGAGGGGATGGACTTTGTGCATGACCAGTTGGCGACAGGCCGAAAGCTTCGCGTGTTGACCATAGTCGACACGTTTTCCCGCTTCTCTCCGGCTATTGATCCCCGTTTCAGCTATCGGGGCGAAGACGTGGTCTTGACGCTGGAGCGGATCTGCAAGAGCGTCGGCTATCCGAAGACGATCCGAGCTGGGAGTGTCAGAAATTTTGTGTGCGAGGCCGGTGAGCCATCATGCTTGAACGAACCTTTCGTCGAACATGATGGCGAATTGGGTCTTTGCCTCGAACCATTCGCGCGGCGGCATTTTCCACTCTCGGGCGGTCTCGCGCAAGACGAGAAACGATACATGTTTGAACGATCGTCTGCGGAAAGACGGCGTTGATCGCCTCCGGAAAGCCTTTCAAACCGTCGACGACGGCGGTCAGAACGTCATTGACGCCCCGGTTCTTCAGCTCGTTCATCACCCGCAGCCAGAATTTGGCGCCTTCGGTATTTTCGATCCAAAGACCCAAAATATCCTTCGTCCCATCCGCCTTGACGCCCAGCGCGATATAGACGGCCTTGTTGCGCACCAGGCCTTCGTCCCGGATTTTAACCCGCAACGCATCAAAGAAAACAAGCGGATAGCTCGCCTCCAAAGGGCGGTTCCGCCATTCGCCAACCGTCTCCAGAACCGCATCCGTCACCGTCGAGATCAGGTCGGACGAAACATCCAGCCCATAAATCTCAAGCAGATGTCCCTGAATCTCCCGCACCGTCATGCCGCGCGGATACATCGACACGATCTTCTCGTCGAAACCGGGAAACCGGCGCTGGTATCTGGCGATCAGCTTGGGATCGAAAGTTCCCTCACGATCGCGCGGTATGCGAATATCGAGCTTCGACGTCTCGGTGATCACCTTCTTGTTCGAATAGCCATTGCGGTGGCTTTTTCCTGCCCTCGGCCGTCTCGCCCTCAAGATGATCGTCAATCTCAGCGTTTAGCACCCGCTCGGCCAGCGCCTTCTTCAGCTCATCGAATAAGCCGTCCTTGTTGAAAACCTCTTTCGGATCGCGGCCGGCCAGAAGTTGATCCAGGGTGTCTTTCTTGATTGCCATATGAGCCCTCCATCGGCGTCATTATGGCCCAGCACACAAGATTCCTGACAGTCCCTCCGGGTGGATCAGGGCTCCGAATTCATCTCGCGGGACCTTGATCTGTGGGCCTATCAGAAGGGCGTCGTGCTCGACTTTTCACGGCCCGGCAAGCCGACCGACAACGCTTTCATCCAGTCGTTCAACGGCAAGTTTCGGGCGGAGTGCCTCAATGCCCCCTGGTTCATGAGCCTTGCGGACGCCCGGGAGAAAATGGAGGTCTGGCGTAGAGACTATAACGAGGTCAGACCCCATAGCGCGATCGGGAATAAGCCCCCGATATCGTTGGCAAACGGCTTATCGACGCTCCCCGCGTCATAAGCCAAAACAGGCGGAAATTCCAGTTTCGGCTGGCCTAAAAACCGGGAGCGGCTCAGGAGGCCTCCAATAACTCTGATTTTGGCTGAGCCCCGTCGTGCATTGATCGCTATTACGGCGTCTTTGCGCCGCTCATCGCGGAGGCCCGAGCCTCGCTCGCCAACTATCCTCGCTTCCACAATTCCCCCGATCCAATCCAGCCTTGACCTGCAGAGGTCAGATCAGGCCTATTTCAACCGGCTGCCGCAGATCGCGGCGATCCGGAACCCGGCAGAGGCGCGACTTATCAAACCGGAAAAACTATCCCAACAATCCGAGCGCGCTCTGCTAGTTTTTCGTTTACATCGTCACTTATAGAATGATGGTAGACAAATCTATGCCTGCATTGAGCATCATTTTAATAGCTCACAACATGGAACGTGAGCTGCCGAGAACCTTGAAGTCATTCTCTCCCCCGATGCAGCAGGGATTGAGTGTCGACGATTATGAGTTGATAGTGGTCGATAACGGCTCTCGACGCCCTTTTCGCCAGCAGGAGCTGGAGCCCTTTGCGCCAAACGTCAGGGTTCTCGATGCGCCCGATCCCACTCCCTCGCCTGTCGCCGCGATTCACCAAGGGTTGGTTGCGGCGAAAGGCGAACTTATCGGAGTTTGCATCGATGGAGCTCGAATGGCGTCCCCAGGCCTCCTTGTCAATGCTCTGGCCGCGTCTCAGCTCCATCCGAAGCCGGTAATCGGGACCTTGGCCTTTCATCTGGGTTTCAAGGTGCAGATGGAAAGCGTCCTTGAGGGATATTCTCAGGAGGTCGAAGATACCCTTCTCGCTCGTTGCGACTGGGAGAAGGACGGCTATCGGCTCTTCCAGATCTCTAGTTTCGCTGGTTCCTCAGCCGAGGGGTGGTTCGAATTGCCAGCAGAAGCAAACGCATTGTTCCTCAAGCGTTCGCATTGGCGAGATTTAAATGGCGGCTATGATATCCGCTTCAGGACGCCCGGCGGAGGTCTGGCGAATTTAGACCTGTGGCATCGGCTGGCCGAAGATGCAACATCGGGTTTGATCATGTTGCTAGGCGAGGCGACGTTTCACCAGGTCCACGGCGGCGTGGCGACGAATGCGCTTGAGTCACCTTGGGCAGAATTCAGCCGCGAGTACCGAGCCATCCGGGGCGTCGAATATAAGCGTCCCGTGCGCAGGCCGCTACTGTATGGCGCCTTCAATGCCGAGAGCGCCAGCCATATTGAACGTTTTTCAAGCAGCGCCTCGTCGAGGTAAAATTACGGCGCGGCAACGGTCCGGACCGCGAAGGCTTCCCGTCGCTTCGTCACAGGAGGCTGGCGTCTTATTAAACACGACATTACTCCTACCTCTTAGCGAAGTGGGAGTGCCTGTCGGGAGACTTTCGGGGCTATTTCAGCCAGAGCTTTGACGGGTTCCCTATCATATCTCCGTAAGTACACAGAAGGCTTTTCGTTGGATACAAAGAGTCCGAATGAAGCAATTGATCCTGGGAAAAAATCCTAGACCGAACCGCGCGGCTGCGCAGAAAATATTTCATCCGCCAGTTTTCTGTATCTAACATAATCGTCCGACGCATATACTTCATTCAGATCGCAGCGACGCGTGGAAGGCGTCAATTGCAAAAGTTTTGGTTCATTGGCGCGTCCGAGCGCGATCAGGAGATTATGGTTTGACGCTTCAAACCGCTGACGCAGTTTTTCATGTTCGGCCCCGCCGAGAATGCTCCGAACTCCTGACGCGAGACGCTTTGACGCCTGCTCGCCCGCCGCTCGGCGCCGGACGAAGTCCGCGTGGGAGAACGGTCGTTCCAGAGCCAAAAGATAGGCGAGATCATGGATGTTGAGCGAAACCTGAGCGGGGGGAACCTCAATGAGGTCGGGCACGATGGGCAGGCCGGCCGCGCTTAAGAATGCGGAGAACAGATCGGATCGGGCTTCGTCGTAAAAGACGATGTTGCAAGCGCCGAAAGCATGCCGCCATGCCTCGTAATGAGCATTCCAATCAGGACGACAAAAGCGCTCACCTTGCGTGTCGCAGAGCCGCGTAACGAAGCTCGAGAGATCCTCGGCTACATCTGCTGTTTTAGTCAACTGATTGAAGTAGGATTCTATCCATTGGTCTTGTCGGCGCACGAACAGAACAATGACGCAGGCCCTGCACGTCGGGAGAAGCTCGCGAAGTGCTCCCGCGTGCTCCGGGCGGAAATTTTCAGCTGAAAGAACAATAGCTTCCTCATCCGACCGCCAATCGCGAAGCAACTCGGAAACAATCGCGGTCGGCCTCAGCCTGGTTACGTCGATGTTTGGAAATATCCGCTCGAAGCTTAAAGAAGCACGCTTGCTCAGGACAGTCGCGAGCAGTTTAGCGTTGCCGGCCATCTGCGCGACCGAGGGTAGGACGGGTACGTAAATCCCGTTTCTCCGCAAGTGCGCCGGATCCGCGCGCAGTCGCTTTTGGAGGTAAGTCGAACCGGTTTTCGGCGCGCCAACATGGATAATGATGCGGGGAATGTTGTTCATAGCTCAATCACAACGGCACCTTTACGGCCTTCACAAGAGCGCCGTTCTCATAGCGGTGCAGATATCCTGGTGAAAGATTTTGCGCTTCCGCAGGTAACGGACTGTAAGAATGCCAAATCCGGATAGAGCCGCTGATCAATTCTCCAAATGCGCGATGATTGAAGCTCGGAGATAGCGTGTACGGATTGAAACCCAGCATCTCCATTGCAAGACTTATGTATGGTTGATCGCCCCAGGGCGCAATTTCGTCCTTGTTTGCAGTGGCGCGCGCCAGACTGAAGATGTCTCGCACTTCCGGTCGGTTCGCGGCAAAGAAGATAACTCCGGAATTGTAGATCATCTGGCCGCAAGGCGAAACTCCCTCTCGGACCATGACGCTGCGGAACGAGCGAAAATCCTCGAGCGAATAGTGAGGCGCAGCCGCCATCGCTACCCCATGACGCTCTGCTTTCTCGAACCCTAAGGAAATGTCCCCTATCACGCGAGTGTCGACATCGAGGAAGAGAACCGTTTCAAGGTCATCGGGCACAGCCGACAACAGCTCGAGCTTTGCCAGTTTGCCGGGAAACATCAAATCTCGTCTCAGGACCGCTACATGGGAGGGCAAACAGGCGACATCCGTCTCATTGTCGGTGATAAGAAGAATCGGATAATCTGGAAGGCGACTTTCCGCAATGCATCGTCCAACATTATTGATGAAGGCGTCACCCCAGGCCAGAAACACGATCGTGCGGCGATTCATCTAATTTCACTTTCAGTCAAATGAGCGCCGCAAGGCCTGATCCGAGCGTCGATGGTGATTGATGCAATTGTTAAGGGAAGTAGACGACGGTGTCTTGCTCCCAAAGCAACGCTTGGCATATATTTGACTTCCTCTTCAAGTTCAGCCGATATCTTAGAATTTGGAGGGGGGAGCTAGTGGGTTGGGAAGACCACGGTACATATAGCAACATTTCGCGAACCGGCTTTTGGGACGGAATCGAGCGCGTCGTCGCTATCGTAGGGTGTCAGCGAAGCGGGACTACGCTGACGGGCCAGATCGTCGGCGCTCATCCACAGGCTTTTCTTGTAGATGAGTTTGATGGCCTTTATCCCTGGTTCCATGCGGAGACCGACA
This sequence comes from Methylocella tundrae, assembly GCF_038024855.1. Lineage (NCBI taxonomy): Bacteria > Pseudomonadati > Pseudomonadota > Alphaproteobacteria > Hyphomicrobiales > Beijerinckiaceae > Methylocella > Methylocella tundrae. Next base: position 813,470 of record NZ_CP139089.1, on the reverse strand, counting down.
GGCACCATAATGCTGCGGCGCTTGCTGAGGCAATGGTAAAAAGCGCCGAGGCGAAATATCGGCAAATGGATAAGCCGCGCCGTCTCGGCGGCGCTGTGACTGCAGGCGACATAGGCGCGAAGATCCTCGTTCTTAAGGCTCCAAACTTGACCTACGACGTCGGCCGGCTTTCATCTCTGCGAGCGCCTGTATCTGTCGTCTACCCCGTGCGAGACCCCAGAGCCGTCGTCGCTTCGATGGCCCGGCTTAGCCACATCGACTTCGTCGGAAACCAGCTTCGTTTGCTCAATAATCGACCAGAGCTAATCGAGCGGTTCGCGGCGGAGTACCGGCTCATCGCAGATGAAGCTCAGCCTCCGTGGATAAGGCGGGCCGCGATCTGGAACATTAAATCAAGTATGGCGCCAACATTCCGCCAGGCGGGCATTTGCGTGACGCAGTTTAGATATGAGGATCTGGTCTGCGAGCCGGACCGGATGATTTCACGGATACTGGACGAATGCCATTTGCCAGATTCCGCTGAAGCGCTCCGCTCGCACGCCTTGTATCGAGGGGAAGGTCCGGGCGGAACTGACCGGACGCGCCCAATCGATGCTACATCATTGTTCGTTTGGCGGAGCGACCTCGATGAGGCGCAGCAAGCCGATGTTATTCATATAGCCGGCGCGTCGGCGAGGAGCTTTGGATATGGCGGACCCGACAATGCAACGCAGCCGTAGCGACGTTGCACAGGATCCGCTTGAACCGATTATCTTGCTTGGACGTGGCGGAAGCGGGACGCGATTGCTGTCGGCATTTGCCGCCTCAAACGGGATTTTTTTGGGTAATATGCTGAACGCCACCGCAGACTCGGTGGAATGGGTCCAAGATATCTATGATTTGGCGATCGAGTCGACGACAGTGGGCGTCGATGCCGGATCGACCCGCGATGCTTACTGGCGTGAGCGGCTGCGCGGGACAGCGGGGCGGATTCTCTCCGCGGCCGGCTTGCCGTCAGATGTTGCTTGGGGATGGAAGCTTCCAGAAACGATGCTGGCGCTTCCGCAAGTGTTGCGGGCCTTTCCGCGCGCGCGGGTCGTTCACCTCGTCCGTCATCCGGTTACCAGTTCATTGCGTCGCACACATATGACCTCGCGTTTGAGCAACCCTGTTGGTCAAGTCGTGCTGCCCGCCGCCTACGTAGCTTGCGGGCTCAATCCCAAAAACATCGAATTCGACGAACCTTATTTGCACAATGCCGTGACGTGGACTTACCAGGTCGGAAATGTCTGCCGCGCGCTTTCCAAAACCCTCGCCGACGAGCGGCATTTACAGCTGCGCTATGAGGACATTTGCGCGAATCCGGTCGAAACACATTGTGAACTTGGCAAATTTCTCGGGAAGAACGTTGTTCCGATGAATGAAATTCCGGACATCGATTGGGCCCGCGTCAGCAACTTTGATATCAACGATGAAAGGCCTGAGCAAATTTGGTCTATATGCGGCGAAGTCGCTATTGCTCTCGGATACGCCAAGGACGGCCTGGCAGTCAGGCCCATCAACGCGCCACATCCGATTTGACAAAGCCTTAAGCCGCTTTCGGGCCGCTCTTGTCACGCTGCATCGTTACAAGCCTGAGAGCCCGCGAGGAGATCCGAGCCCAGTGCAGAAATCCCATAGTTTCGCAGCATTAGTGGAAACGGTAAAAAAACCAGCATAGGGGCCGCACACACCGAGGTTGACGTTAAAGAAACTCGCAGTCCCAAGATGCGCATACAGTTTTTGATGCTCGATGTCGGAATTCGCCGCGAACCCCCCAGCGCTGTTCACCATCGCAGCAATGGCTGGAGAGCCCACGCTGGTCCCCCCAACAATGTACCACCCACCCTGATCCGAAGCGCCGCAACTTGTTCCGCAGTAAACCCAGACGCCGGTGTTTGGATTCCCGTCAAATGAAATATCAGGCACTCCCCGCGCATCTCCAACGCGGCCGCTTATCCCATCCTGATAGGGTGGTCGCGGGACATAAGCGCTCGCCCCCCCGCCCCCGTCCGCCCAGGTGGTCTCCTGTCTGAATTTTCCAGTTTCGACGTTGCGCGAAACGCTCGTGCCGCCGACCGCGATCACCGACGGCAATGTCGATGGAAAGGACACGCCCGGCGCGTCGCCAGTGGACGCGAAAAAGACGACATTGGTTTTCCCATTGAAATGAGATGCATAAGAGAGCTCGCCAGAGAATTCAGCTCCGCCCCAGCTATTCGAAACCTCCCCTCCCCCTGCCGCCGTAACCATTGAGCTTGCGATATCTTCAGCCTGCATAAGATCGGGATACGAATTCGATGCAGCTTCGACCAGGATAATTTTTGCGCCGGGAGCGAGTGCATGAACCACTTCGACGTCAAGCGCTTCTTCCAGCGCCCAGCCATTGTCGAGCGCCGGACGCGCGCCGGCGGCGAAGACGACCTGAAAATTTGTTGCGGTCGGACTGGGCAGGCCAAATTGTGCGGAAAATCGCTGTAGGTCGGTCAGGATCGATGGATTGTCATAAGCATCGACAATAGCCACGACCTTGCTGCCCCCAAGGGCGTTAGCGGTGACCGCATTGGGGTTGCAGCCGGCGATGGGAGTGACCAAGGCGTATAGGCACGCGAGAGAGGCCGGAGTTTCGATGTAGAAGCCCGAAAACGGCGGTCCGACGGCCGCCTTTGGCGCAGCGATCCCCGCCTCTTGCGATTCCTCTGCTTTGGCTGGAACAAACAGGCGAACGTTGGTATGCGCGCGGCGGCCTGAATCGCCAGGCTTGGCGGTGCTTGCTTCTGGTATGATTGTTTGACCCTTCAGTCGCGAGTCACCGTCTCGGACCGCAAAATCAGAGATAGCAAGCCCTGGAGGCGCGGCCGGCGTGATGTTGCGAGGCGCCTGCGTCTGCGCCTGCACCACGCTACTCGAAATCGCCAAAACCGTAAGTCCAAGCCTCGTGATTTCAATCGGGTTCATTACACAGGTCTCGCTCTGCCAATCACTACGTTGCGAGCATCTCTGATATCTCTCCTCGCGCTGTAGGGTCTGCTGATCCTTTGTGAAAGCACCAGTACGAACATCCGCGCCGATGTGCCGGAGCGCGGCCACGCTGGCGTTGACTGCCTCAATCGGTGACTGCCTCAATCAAAGCGATCCTAACAGCGTTCCGGTGGAATGCCCAGTTTGGCATCCCCTCACCCGGATGGGAAGCCGCGCGGCGCGTGATATCGTGCCGCCTCGCCGGAACGGGTGTTTTTAACCGCGAAAACGGCCTGCGGAAACTTCCTATGGCGGCGTCATTTGCGCCTGAAGTCTTATCTCATGCGGCCGAATCCGAGAGGATTCGCAAATGGCTGCGCTTCTGATTAAAGCCCCGCGCTGACGAAGGAGACTGGCGTGCAGGGGTCGAGGCTCTCTACATTCGATCCGCGCCGTCACGTGGCGGACCCCATTGAATGATGGTCTTCAGCGCCGCCAGGCGGCGGAGCGATTTGGAATGAACGCGGCGAGCGCCCGCCGCTGGCTCGCTCGTCTGACGAAACAAAGCGTCGTCGCGCCCTTGAGCTTCAAGGAAAGCGCAGACGGCGCACCGATCGGCTGGGGGGCCTGGTAGGACGCTCCAGCGGTTCAGCGCGCCGAGAATTTACTGCGTGCACGCCTGCAGGGGGCTATTGAAGCAGGCCTCCGACAAAGACCAAATAAAGTCACGACGAATCCAAGCATCGGAGGGCAGCGCCGGTGGCGCTCCAACAGGATTAGAGGTCAACAAAGTAATGCCATCTGTACCATCGCTTTTGATCGAGGAGACGCTGTGGCACGTAATACATGAAGCCTGCGTCAACGGAACTCCGGCGTTTTCCCCTTCAATGATTGAATTTCCCAACAGCTGTGGTTTGAAATATCCGATTTGAACGCCATCCAACCGGTAGTTAAAGAATTCAGGGGCCAAATTAGCCGCCGTCATCAACGCGGTCAGCCCCGGCGTCAAACTCGTATCCGCTCCGTGCGTCACCGTTGGTGTTGATCCAAAATCGTCTGTGCAACCCAAAACTTGGCAGCGGTACGGATTCGTGATCGGGCTCTGCGGCTCAAAGGTCGCCCATATCCACTTGTTTTGAAGCTTCGACATCAGGTGCATGCCAGCCAACGCAAAGCAGTTGCCGTTGATCGTTTCTACGTGGATTTTTTGGAAGAATTTGGCTGGCAGGGTGCTGCAATCGAGCCCAATGCTTGATAGCTGAATCCAGTCCGCCTTGATTTCGACAGATGGTGGCGAAAACTGGATGTCTGTTCCATTTGCCGCGGCTTTGGTTTGGCCGCCACGCTTCCAAAGCTTCGTTCCAGCGATATAATCCTCGACCGCTCCGTTCAGCCGCACCTCCTCGCAAATGACGAGATTAGGCTGCCCGGGCGGCGGCGTGCTCGCCTTGTTGCAGCTCTGGTCCGCTCCGCCGAGCAGCCCAGGCACCAGCTTGATGGTACTAGGCTTCTTCAACGTTGCGAGCGGGCTGCCGTGCAACAGATGTGTTGCGTTTGGCCCAGCGGCCTTCGCGTTTGGGACCTCGAGACCGGCAGCCGGATTCGCCGGATACATCTGCGCCTGCTCGATCCAGTCCTCCCAGACCACGAATGGATATTGGCGGGTGTTAACGGGACAAGTGGCCGCCACCCAAAGTTGCCACGCAGTCTCCGCGGCATCGGTCGGGTTGATCGCATTTGGGGCTGCGCAAGGATTAAGCGGCGAAACGGTCTGTGCCTTTGCGCTAGAAATGCCGAGCGCTGCCTCGCGCTGGTTTGGCTCTATTGACATGAACGCCATTACGAAGGCGAAGAACAATACAGATGCGAACGTCAAACGCGTCATAGCTACCCCCCGGTGAGGCCCGACTGCTATTACCTGCCTATATCGCAAATTGCGCAGATTTATCCCGCAGCCGAGCTTCGTCCGACTAGCATTATTCACGAAAATCAGCAATCAACATTTGTCATTAAAAGCGCGAGCTTTCCCCGAAGAGCATCTCCTGGCCTTCTCATGTCCGCCCGGCCGAGTATCTTCGTTACATTCGTCACCCACGGCGGCAGCCCGCGCAAACCTGCCGGTGATTCCTCAGGCGCCTTTATTACAAGGCGCCGTCGAGCCTCATGTTTAATCTTGCCGGCGTCATGAGCAAAACGGGCATGTCCTTGGCTTGCATCGAAGGCCGCACTCCAACCAAGACGCGTCCGCGGAACAAATCAGACGACTGCGGCGCTGGACGGCGAAGCAATCAATCGCAAATGCCGGTCGCCGAGAACACTTCGCATATTGCCGCTATCGCCGCACGCGGCTTGAGAATGTCCGGCCCGCCGTTCAGTGCTCCGGTGTTGTAGTTCACCACAGGATACTTGTTTTGGCCTCCGCCTCCCGGGCAATTGAAGTTTGTCGCAGGACAACGATTGGGGTTGACCTGCGCAGACGTGAGGCCGAACCATTCCTCGTCGCCCCAGCCGCCCGGAAATACGTTGTTAGCACCGCCGGTATTCGCGCAGGCCATTTGGCCACAACCTTGTCCCGGTTGACAGGAGATTGTTCCCGAGGCGCTGTGGAAATAGGGAAAAGTCTCATTGCCTTTCCACCATTCGTCGCGAAATTCGAAGACGTATCCGCCGGACGCATAGAGGAATTTTGTGTCGCGATCGGGACCATTGCTGGCGAGGTGTGGCGCCACGGCCTGCTTCCAGAACTTGGTAATCCAGGTGGCTTGAAGCGCGGCGGCGAGAGGATCCCCGGCCATGACGCCGCTGTTAGGGAAGAACGGGACGAGTTTCGTCGGCATCGTGAATTTTGCCAGAGTCGGGTCCGCTGGCAGTTCTTGCGCTACCGTGCTGTGGGCGGCGTGTTCGGCCTCGGGTCCATCGCTGCCGGATCCTGGCGGCGGTCCGAGATTGCCCACAGACAAGCATTGCGGAGCCGGCGGCGAAGGCGACCAAATGAAGTTCGGGGCGATCCATGTGGTCGGATAAGCCTTCGTCGCGTCGGCGAGCGCGACATGCGTATCAGCCGGCGTGCCGAACTCGGTCAGGAGCATCGGTTTGATGCAAGGCTGGTTCGCCGTTGTTGTGCAGTTGGTCGCGAAGCCGTCATGGAACCGCTGGTACTGGTTGCCCGGCAACGCCGGATCATTGTACGGATTGTCTCCCAGCACATCGAGTTGATAGACCTGCGGCCCGGTCTTCCCGGCGAACTGACCATGGGTGATGGTTGAAAACGCGTTCGGCCCATCGTGAAACACGGCCATGGTCAATTTTGTCGGTGCGCTCGCTTTGACTAGCGCATTGAAATCATTTAGCGTATTCCAGAAATTAGAAGTCGTGGTGTTCACCCCATTATCGACTTCATTGCTGATAACGAAGCCAATCACCGCCGGGTGATTGCCATATTTCTGCGCCAGCCAGCGCGCCGTATATTTATAGAACTGGCGCAGGTTTTCCTTCCGCGTCTTATCGAAATTTGCGTCGAACAATTCGACGGGGAGCGCAATGCCGATCCACACATAGATCGGGTTGACTCCGTTATTCCACATCTTGTTGAGGAAGTGGGTGTGGTCTGGATGCGGGTATGTCAGCGCGCCATTGCCGGGATCGCAGAAAGGCGTGTCGTCCTGCGTTTGGACAGAGAAATCAACTTGCCGCCAGAAGGTGGCGACGCCGTCGGCCCCGGTGCTCGCGCTTAAAAAGCCAGGCTCCCACTTCCACACGCCATAAGTGCGAATGCTGTTGACGTGCAGGGCCTGCAACAGAGGAATATCGCGCTGCCACAGCGGCAGCCACGTTTTGGAGCTATTGGTATAGAAAAAATCGTTTGACGGGCTGACGCCCGCGCCGCCGCCAATCTGGGTCGGCTCGTAATTGACGCCGTGAGCAATGAACGTCTGCGGCCCGCCGTCGCCGGTTGTCAACTTGATGGCCACGCCCTTGTCCGCCCAGGATGTCGACGTCTGTGTCCAGCCGGACGGCGCCGTCCAAGGCAGTGCTGGCAGAGATGGATAAACGCCGTTTACCGCATCGAGTGGCAGATTGGAGACCGGCGCGATACATGCCGCGAACCCTGTTTGCGGCGCGACGGCCAGCAGCCATGCTACGAAGTATAAAGCCTTGCGAAGCGACAACTCAATCTCCCTTTGAAAAGCTATTTCTTGCAATATATTGATAATCAGCGACGATATGCCATATGTGGCGCGCGCGGGCCAAGCAGCTTGTATATAAACGAAGCTGCTTTGCAAGGGCCAACTGCGGGAATGACACAATTTTCGAGTTGCGCAAGGACGTGAAGCTCGGCGCATTTTTTGGGTCAAAGGGAATGCCGCCCCCGGCGCAGCCACATAGGCCGGACCGCACGGCAAGTCCATCGGTTTGTGCTGATCTAGCCCTTCAATGTATCGGCTATTGTGGCTTCGCGATATTCTTATGCCAAAAGATTTGTTTGCTTATCAGCCTGACCCTTTCTCATTTTCAGCAAAGCCGGCATTCGCACCGCACTTTTGGCGGGAAGTGCAGAATACCGTTCGACAAACCAGCTGTTTGAAAATAACGGATGCGGATCGCGGCCTTCGGCAGCGCCGTGGAAATAAAAATGAACGAGCGGATTTATGCCGCTGCTTTTGACGTCCGAGTTCTGTTGTAAATACCAATCGGTATCAAAATAGGGATTAGGGTCGCGCCCTTCGAGGGCGCCATGCCTCAGGTAGTGATCGTAAGGATCGATTTCGCCTTCCTTCACATCTGAATATCGTTGCAGATACCAACGGCGGTTGAACAATGGATTGGCCTTCTTGCCGCGCAACAGCCGTCGGATGCATGACAATTGCCTCTTGAACGCCCTCCAGGGCGCGCTGAGCCGCCACGACGTGCTATTCAACAGAGCATCGATTTCACGCTCATGACGCACCAATATTATTCTCTGGTTTATCTCAGCCTGACGCGCGGTCTCCAGATCTTGGGCCAGAGCCGACGAACGAACTTGTTCTTCGGCGAGTTTGACTTCGGTCGCGGCCAGATGGGTGGTTAAGCTTTCAAGCTGTAAGCGATCTTGCGTTGAACTCCCAGCCGCGGCCGCGGCTTGATTTGTCAAGGCAGATATGTGCTCCTGCTCGACCGCTAGCTTATCTTGAAGGGCCGCAAGCATATCGCTTGTTTCTGCCGCCCGCTGACGTTCCCTTGAGAGGACCAGATGGAGGTCCGCGTTTTGCTGCTTCCCTGCCTGACTCGCTCTTTCAGTCAGATCCAGCGCTCGCTCCAGCGCTCCTTCCCTTGCGTCGCTTTCAGCTTGCCGCTCCTTCATTTCGATGAGCGTGGCCTCCAGATCGGCGGAGACCTGTATGACCTCTCCCAATAAGGCGTCGGTCTCATCAATCTGGCCGGTTAACGAGAAAACCCGCTGGCGCATTTGCGCGAGTTGATTTTCAATCTCGATTACATGGTTCCTGGCGTCACCGGACGACTTGGCTTCTGAACGCGTTTTCTTTGATTTGCGCTCGTTTTCACGCGGGTGACGGGGCAGCTTTTCGCCGCCTGACGCGTCCTCGTTGGGACTCTTGGTCTCTCCGCGGCAGTCACCGGTCTTGTTCCCACGCGATTTCATCGGCCGTCCAGTTGAGCTTGGATTATCTGCATAGGATCAATGTGCCTGGCCTGGAGACGCAGAACCGACGGCAGAACCGACGATCGAGGCGCCGCGCGATTCACTGCTCTTTCAACTCCCGGCGGAGACGCCGGCTAGCGTAGCCCTAATGGAAAGAAGCGTTTGCCGCGCCCGTTCACGGTTCAACTCGGGGTCAATGGAGGGCCCAACCCGCATGCTATGAGATTCATTGCGTCGCTGTTTTGCGCGATGCACGAGCGCGTGGGTGAGGTTTTCATATCTGCGGGTCAATTCGTCTCGCTCCCTGCAAATGGCGGCGGCTTCGGTCTCAGCCTGCGCGGCTCTTTTCTCGACCTCGGCGAAAGCTGGACCCATGAAGGCGCATGCCAATTCGAACGTTGAGTTCACTTCATCCAGCGCACTGAGCGCCAGAGATGATTGCGGGCGATCGCGCAAAGTCAGCATCGCCTCATAGGCTTTTATCGTCCATGCAAAAACGGGAGGCAGCGAGTCCGCCGCGGCGTTTTGATGTCTGAGGTCGGGCGAGAGAAAAGCGTCTATGGCCGCGGCGCTCGCTTCGTCAAAAGCCGGCCATTTGATCCCCAGCAGACCGCCAATTTTGGTAATCGCGCCCCGCCAGTCCTCGAAAAGATCATCCATCGACACGACGGCGCGCGGAAAATGGCGGCTTTCGCGTTCGGCATCAAGGACATGCCTTAACCATAGAAGCAATCCTGTTTCCAGGCTGAATCCGTCCCGTTTCGCAAGAGATTGAGCGACTTCAAGCGGCGAGCGGATGGGAATGACGACCAGAGGAGCGATTTGCATTTCCTCGAACGCCGCCACCCAAAAAGGTATGATTCGACACAGGCGCGGGTCCTTGAAGGCAAAAAGCTCCGCTTCTCCAAATTCTTCGCCGAAAAGCAATTTGGCGCGGGTCCTAAAAGCGTTCCCGCACACTGAATGATGCCATGTTCTGTCAAAAGCACGCCAGTCGCGCCAGCTGCTTCCGGCTGCCGCGAGCAACTCGTCATGAAGAACAGAAATTCTAAGCGATTCCCAATAACCTCTCTCGTTCTCGTTGTTGGAGGGCATGAGAGTCAACGGCGCGCCAAGGCCAAGCTGCACCATCGTTCCAGTTATCGCGGACGTACCGCTACGATGCATTCCGACAACAAGGATGACCTTCCTCATGAGGTTTCGATCCAAGAGTTATGCGCGAAAGCGGCGAGGCGCAGGAAAAAAACAGCGCATCATCGGATGCTGAAACGTTAATTGAGCAGCATAGCGCCGACCTAGTCAAGGTTTGCGGACATCAGATCATTCGAAAGGCAGCTTACGCGGTCTCCCGGCCGAAAATGCTGGTGACCTGCCACCGCGCATTTCCTCCACGTAGAGTTAGAGTCCGACCTGACGTGAGCCGCTCCCGGTTTTTAGGCCAGCCGAAACTGGAATTTCCGCCTGTTTTGGCTTATGACGCGGGGAGCGTCGATAAGCCGTTTGCCAACGATATCGGGGGCTGATACCAACGGCCCTTATGATTGACCGATGTGGGCCCATTCGCGCATGCCGATTGAGGTGATTGTGTTGGGCTGTGCGATGAGGTTTCGCCAGGCCTCACAGGCGGCGTCGATGATGGCGTCATAGCTTTCGAAGACGCGGTTCGAGGGCCAGTTCGCGCGCAGATATTGCCAGATGTTTTCGACCGGGTTCAGCTCCGGGGATCGGGAAGGCAGGAAAATCAGCGTCATGTTCTTTGGGACGTTGAGGGCGCCCGTCGTATGCCACCCGGCGCGATCGAGCAGCAGGACAGCGTGTGCGCCCTTGGCGACCATGCGTGAGATTTCGTCGAGATGAAGTTGCATGGCCTCTGTGTTGGCATAGTGCAGTGCGAGCGCCGCGCCGGTTCCGCGGGCCGGGCAGATCGCGCCGAAGAGCCAGGCGCTCTCGTAGCGCTGGTCGGCAGGCTGACGCGGCCGCGTTCCGCGTCTTGCCCATTGGCGGACGATGCCGTTCTTCTGGCCGATCCGGGCCTCGTCCTGGAACCAGATCTCGATGGGTTTGCCCTTCCTGACGCCGGCCAGATGGACGTTCAGCGCGGCCGCAAAGTTTTTTTAAACGCCTCGATCGTCCGGGCGTCCTGCCCCGGATGGCGCCGACGGGCGCTGACATGGGAGAAGCCGAGCGCCTTGAGGAGCTTGCCGACCGTACGCTCGTGATAGACGACGCCGAAGCGCTCGCCGATGACGCGTTGCAAGTCGACGCGCCGCCAGCGCACGACGCCATGCACGGCCCGGTCCGGACCGGTCTCGACAAGCTGCGCCAGTTCCGCCTGCTGCTCCGCCGAGAGGCGCGTCGGCCTGCCCTTCGACCAGTTGTCGAGAAGCCCGTCTGGGCCATGGTCGTTAAACCGATGCGCCCAGTCGCGCAGTGTCTGGCGATCCATGCCGCCGATCCGCGCCGCATCTGTCCGGTTCATGCCGTCCAGGACCGCCGCCAGCGCCAATAGACGCCGGCTCTGGTTCGCGTTCTTCGCCGCCGTCGCAAGCCGCCGAAGTTCGCCAGCTGAAAAATCCGTCCGTAATTTAACCGCTGACGCCATCGCGCGTATCCTCCCCGCGCCATGCAATCATCTCAGACGCGAAAGCGGAATCCCTCACGAGTCAAATATCGAGGCCGTTGGTATGAGAGCTGGCTCCGGTTATTTGAACAGCGCCCGGCGGAAGTTGAGTGGATTCCTGCCGGGTTGTTCTGAATGCGGGGCCTTCTGATTTTGATGCGGCGTCGGGAGGGCGTAGCCCGACCAGAGCTGCATCAAAATCGTCGTGACGGTTATGTCGCCGCCGCGATTGTCCGGGCACCGAAGTAGGCCTCGTCCGGCGTGCGCCGGTCAAGGGCCGAATGCGGTCGCCGTTCATTATAGAACGCCAGATAGCGGGCGATCGAGGTGCGCGCCTCGGACACGCTGTCGTAGGCTTTCAGATAAACCTCCTCATATTTGACGCTGCGCCATTAGCCGCTCGACGAGCACATTGTCGCGCCAGGCGCCCTTGCCGTCCATGCTGATGGCGACGGCGTGTTTGAGCAGCACACCCGTGAAATCGTTGCTGGTGAACTGGCTGCCCTGGTCGGTGTTGAATATCTCCGGCTTGCCGTGCTTCGCCAGGGCCTCCTCCAGCGCCTCGACGCAGAAGTCTGCCTCCATTGTGATTGACACGCGATGTGACAGAACGCGCCGGGTCGCCCAGTCGACCACCGCCGCCAGATAGACGAAGCCGCGCGCCATCGGAATGTAGGTGATGTTCATCGACCACACATGATCAGGTCTTTCGATCTTCGTCCCCGCAGCAAATAGGGGTAGACCTTGTGCCCCGGCGTCGGCTTGCTGGTGTTCGGCCGGCGGTAGATCGCTTCGATCCCCATGTGCTTCATCAGCGTCGCGACATGGCGGCACCCAATCGAAACGCCCTCGCGCCTGAGCATGTCGCGCAGCATCCGACTGCCCGCGAACGGATAATTGAGATGCAGTTCGTCGAGCCGTCGCACGATCGTCAGATCCTCAGCCGACACAGGCCGAGGCTTGGAGTAGACGGCGCCCCGGCTGACGCCGAGCGCCTTCGCCTGCCGGGTGATCGGAAGGCCGTGCGTGCGGTCGATCATCGCTTTGCGCTCAGCAAACCCGCTTTGGTGAGCGCGCCTTCCAAAAAATCATTCTCCAGCGTCAGTTCGCCGATCTTGGCGTGCAGCGCCTTCAGATCGACGATGGCCTCTTTCGCTTCGTTCTTCTCCTGGCCAAACACCCCGGCCGCGCCTTCGCGAAGCTGACCTTTCCACGTCGTGATCTGGTTCGGGTGAACGTCGAACTGCTGAGCCAGCTCGGTCAGCGTCCTGTCCCCCTTCACGGCGGCCAAAGCCACCTTCGCCTTGAAGGCCGCCGTATGATTGCGGCGCGGTCTCTTCGTCATCTTCACTCCTGATTCGCGGCGAGAATCCTCGCCGCCGTCAGGCAGAAAATCCACTTATCTCACTGTTCAAATTTGCGGGGTCAGCTCTCTAATTGCTTTCTAACAATTGATATTCGAAGCAAACTCCTTTACTTCAGCCTACAACCTGACACGCGCCGCCAATTGATGAGAAAAAGAAGCGCGCGTCAATTGTTAGAGAAAAACCAAGGCTAGGGGACATCAAAAATGGTGGAAAGCAAGTTCGAGCGACGCTTCCCCGTTGATCAAAATGCTATCGATCTTTTTCACGGTCACTGGGCAAGCAAAATCGAGGAGGTTCATCCCGGTCTTACCTCGGGAGCATTGCCTATGTTCAGTGCGGATCGTCGCCCGTCCATCGCCGCCCAATATCTCGGGTTAGTCCCAGGCTCACTGCATGGCATGAACATACTTGAACTTGGGCCGCTCGAAGGTGCCCACACGTATCAATTGGCAAAACTCGGGGCCGATCGAATTCTTTCAATCGAAGCAAACTCGGAGGCCTTCTTGAAATGCCTTATTGTCAAAGAGATTCTACGCACACCGCGTTGCCGATTTCTGCTGGGCGATTGCTTGAAATTCCTTCAGATCAATCGTGATCAGTTTGATATGATTTTCTGCTCCGGCATTCTTTACCATATGGAGAATCCCTTCGAGCTCATCAAAGCGATTGCTCAGCATACAGATCGCGTATTTTTATGGACGCATTATTACGATCCCGACGTGCCTACCGGCGCAGGGCGTAAACCGAAGGTAGTCAATTGCGACGGGCTTGAGCTCACCTTATACGAACACATTTACGGTGAAACTACCAATTCTGGCCAATTCTGGGGCGGCACAATGCCCAGCGCATCGTGGCTCGAGAAAGCGGGGATTCAACGATGCTTCGAACACTTCGGATATCAATTTTCGGTCCATGAGGATAATCCGACCCAAGAGGCTGGTCCTTGGATTACGGCGACAGCATTGCGCCAGCCAACCGGTGCCCACGGCTAAACTCGACCTATTTTTCCTGCCTGCCCGTAAGCTATGCTCAACTAATCCAAACCATAGCCTAATCCAGGATCCCACTTATGACGCAGCCCTCTAAGAACCCCAGGCGCGACGGTAGATTTCACCATCATAGATCACATTTCTTATATCATGTTGATCCCTTAACCACTCATGGTCTCGAAATCGGCGCGTTTGATTTGCCTCTCGTGGAGCCGATGGAAGGGAGATGCGATTTTGCTGATTGGAATACCGCCCAATATCTAAGGGATATAGCTAAGCCTGATACTGGCCATAATCCCGATTTCGTTGTGCCAATCAACTATAACCTTCTCGAAGGATATGATCAAGTCCCTGACGGCTACGATTGGGTCGCTGCGGCTCATGTCATAGAACACGTACCGGACATTATTGGATGGCTCAAGCAAATAGCTACGAAGTTGAAGCCAGGAGGCATCCTGTTCCTAATAATTCCAGATAAACGATATATCTTCGATATTTATAGACAGGAGAGTACTTTCACAGACGCTCTCGTGGCCCACAAATCCGCGTTCAAACATCCTTCGTTCGCGCAAGTGTTCGATCATTTTTACTATCACGCTCCGGGCCTTGTCGCCCGCGACGTCTGGATCGGTAATTCGTTGCCGGGCCCTATGCTAAACTTTGCAAACGCTTTTTCCATCGCTGAAAAGGCTGAACTTGCATATGAGGTGGATGCTCATTGCTGGGTGCTAACCCCCGACAGTTTCTCGGCGCTAACGCAGTCGCTTAGCAATAGCCAGATGATCAACCTGCGGCCCCTCGATCTTCATCCAACTGTATTTGGCGGTCTCGATTTCTCAGTCGTTTTACAAAAGCCTGCAACGTAAAAAATGGTCAATGTCAAACCTGTCAAACCTTGTTTATAATGCTAGGGTTCGTCATGGATCGACCGTCGGCGGCGTCGCGCGTTTTTAAAGGAAAACACAGATGATTCCTTCGATTCTTAGCGCGCATCTATCTAAAATAATTTCCCGACAAAAAGATAGAAACGAATATAGACTCATAAAACGGGAATTTGACAGAAGTTTTTATATTTCCCAATACCCCGATACAATCGGGAGCGAACTTGACCCAATCGAGCACTATCGCACGCGAGGCTGGCGCATTGGCCTAAATCCTCATGCGGGCTTCGATACCTTGTACTATAGGGGATCAAATCCGGATGTCGAACGGGCAAATCGAAATCCATTCGTGCATTTCATACGTCACGGGCGCAAAGAAGGTCGGGTGCCTAAAGCTCCAAACTCCCGAGATCGAAATTTCGCGCTGGACTATTTGATCATCGCACCTGAGTTTGACGTAAATTACTATCTTTCACGGTATCCCGACGTAAGGAGTTCAAATATAGACCCGGTTAAGCACTATATTTTCTATGGCTGGAAAGAAGGACGTAACCCGCGGTCAGATTTCAACACAGGTTATTACTGCTTTTGCAATAACGATTTGTCATTTAATGAGCTAAATCCATTCCGCCATTATATAGAAATAGGACGTGCTGAAGGACGCCAATCGTGCGCCGATGAAGATCGAGAACCGCATTTACGCTTCATGTACACGTCAAATTTAACAACAGACTTAAACGCGGTACCGAGCCTTCGTCCTTGCAATGAAAATGATTATTGTTTAGCGGTTCCGTTTGACTTTATTATGACTTCCGGTACAGTAACCCGCGTTGCGGCAGTAATTCATGTGTATTATACGGAGCTTCTTCCTGCCATTATTGGTTACATAACGAATGTGCCGGTACCAACTGATTTGTTCATATCTACGGATACGATTGATAAAAAAGCTATTATAACTAATTATTTGCGAGAATATTTACATGGCAAAGTAGAAGTCCGCGTATTTGAAAATAGAGGTCGGGATATTGCGCCATTCATAGTTGGCTTTTCGGATGTATTTGAACGCTACGAATATTTTATACACCTGCATACAAAGAGATCTCCACATGGAGGGGGGCCGCTAGAGGGATGGTTGGAGTATATTCTTTTAAACTTACTTGGGAGTGAGCGTATAGTTAAAAGTGTATTCGATTTATTTGAAAATGAAAACGTCGGAATTGTTTTCCCTCAGCATCTTTTTGCGCTACGTGGGATTCTTAATTGGGGCTACGACTTCGAGATGGCGGCCGACCTTCTACGGCGAGCCGGTTTTCACCTTGATAAGCTTCATCTTCTAGAATTTCCATCGGGGTCGATGTTTTGGGGCCGATCTGCTGCACTTCGTCCATTGTTGGACTTAAACATAGAGTTTGCTGCGTTTCCGGATGAAGCGGGGCAGGTAGATGGAACTTTGGCACATGCTATTGAGCGTTCATTTCTGTTTTTCGCAGAAATCGCGGGTTTTCGATGGGCAAAGATTATTTCAAAGCAGATCGCTTATCCCATAAAGAATACTTTGCTTGAAAGTAACACACGAGAAGATGTTTCCTCCAATCTTACACTGACTTATCGGCCACTACTATTAAGGCAACTGTCTGGTATTACAGCTACGGAAAAGGCCATCAAAGAGGTTCGCAGGATCATCTATTTCCCTTCTTCAAATAAGAAAACGCGATTGAACTTGTTGGTTCCTACGATAAACCCGCACCAAACCTTTGGGGGCGTTTCAACAGCGCTCAAAATGTTCGATGATCTTGAGAGGTGCTATAATACTGTTGCAGATTTTCGCATCATCGTTACTGACGCCGCAGTTGTCAGCGAGGCTGGGGTGCGCTTCAAAAAATACTCTTTTAGAGGACTATCTCCACATGACACGAACAGCGGGCATGTAATTGTCGAGGCAGTGGAACGGAGGTTCGAACCGCTGACCGTGCGGTCGTCGGATATTTTCGTGGCAACGGCATGGTGGACGGCTGACCTTGCATTTGAGGCAATCGATGTTCAGAAGAAAATGTTTAAAAAGTCTAATAAACTTATCTATTTAATTCAAGATTTCGAACCTAACTTCTATGGATGGAGTTCGAATTGGATTTTGGCGGACAATACATTAAGAAGAGGCGATGAAACTGTAGCTGTAATTAATTCGTATGAGCTATGTCAGTTCCTTTTGAAAGAATATCTGTTTGATACAATTTACTATATTAGATACAAAAGAAATGGATTGATTAGGATTGACGGTATTGAAGAGAGGCAAAAAATAATCATCTTCTACGGCCGTCCACATGTAACGAGGAACTTGTTTGAAATCTTGGTCGATGGGATTAGTCTGTGGCAACAGCGAAATCCCACAATTGCGAGAGAATGGAGAATAGTCTCATTAGGGGAAGAATATTCTCCAGAGGCGCTCGCACATGTTTGTAATGTCGAAATTGGAGGCAAGCTCTCCTTAGAAGACTACAGTACCTATTTGCGCACAGCGTCTGTTGGCATTTCTCTGATGCTGTCGCCACATCCTAGTTACCCTCCATTAGAAATGGCCGAGGCAGGCGTCGTCACGATTACGAATTCCTGTTTCGGCAAAAATCTAAGTCAATGGGCCGACAATATTATTGCCCTGGACAAGGTAACGGATGATACGATTTCAGAGGCCATTAGCAATGCAATCATACGCGTGAAGGCAAACGCGTTCCCGCTTCAGCAGACGATGAAAGATCCAAATACGTCTACTAATAGACACCCCAACGTTACTGAGTATAGTGCTAAGAGTCTCGGCCGGCTGCTTAAGTTGGAATGAGATCCTTCAAATTCTCATCCCCAATAGGCGCGTGGAGCCAAGTGCCGGCGCGCCGCTACGCCATCTTCGGCAGATTCCCCGCCAAGTCGCCTCGAATCCCGAACGGCTGGCGCATGACGTGCTGGCCGTGGTTGACCTACTCCCTTAATTTGTCCAATCTGAACTAAAATTTTCGAATTACTCAGCCGCTCCCGGTTTTTATGCCAGCCGAAACTGGAATTTCCGCCTGTTTTGGCTTATGACGCGGGGAGCGTCGATAAGCCCCCCGCCCTCGATTGCGCTCTCATACCAACGGCCTCGATATTTGACTCGTGAGGGATTCCGCTTTCGCGTCTGAGATGATTGCATGGCGCGGGGAGGATTCGCGCGATGGCGTCAGCGGTTAAATTACGGACGGATTTTTCAGCTGGCGAACTTCGGCGGCTTGCGACGGCGGCGAAGAACGCGAACCAGAGCCGGCGTCTATTGGCGCTGGCGGCGGTCCTGGACGGCATGAACCGGACAGATGCGGCGCGGATCGGCGGCATGGATCGCCAGACGCTGCGCGACTGGGCGCATCGGTTTAACGACCATGGCCCAGACGGGCTTCTCGACAACTGGTCGAAGGGCAGGCCGACGCGCCTCTCGGCGGAGCAGCAGGCGGAACTGGCGCAGCTTGTCGAGACCGGGCCGTGCATGGCGTCGTGCGCTGGCGGCGCGTCGACTTGCAACGCGTCATCGGCGAGCGCTTCGGCGTCGTCTATCACGAGCGTACGGTCGGCAAGCTCCTCAAGGCGCTCGGCTTCTCCCATGTCAGCGCCCGTCGGCGCCACCCGGGGCAGGACGCCCGGACGATCGAGGCGTTTAAAAAAACTTCGCGGCCGCGCTGAACGTCCATCTGGCCGGCGTCAGGAAGGGCAAACCCATCGAGATCTGGTTCCAGGACGAGGCCCGGATCGGCCAGAAGAACGGCATCGTCCGCCAATGGGCAAGACGCGGAACGCGGCCGCGTCAGCCTGCCGACCAGCGCTACGAGAGCGCCTGGCTCTTCGGCGCGATCTGCCCGGCCCGCGGAACCGGCGCGGCGCCCGCACTGCCCTATGCCAACACAGAGGCCATGCAACTTCATCTCGACGAAATCTCACGCATGGTCGCCAAGGGCGCACACGCTGTCCTGCTGCTCGATCGCGCCGGGTGGCATACGACGGGCGCCCTCAACGTCCCAAAGAACATGACGCTGATTTTCCTGCCTTCCCGATCCCCGGAGCTGAACCCGGTCGAGAACATCTGGCAATATCTGCGCGCGAACTGGCTCTCGAACCGCGTCTTCGAAAGCTATGACGCCATCATCGACGCCGCCTGTGAGGCCTGGCGAAACCTCATCGCACAGCCCAACACAATCACCTCAATCGGCATGCGCGACTGGGCCCATATCGGTCAATCATAAGGGCCGTTGGTATCAGCTGGCGGTTCGCCTTTTCGACTTCCGCGCCCGCCGGCTGCCTTTCTAGTGCACTGATGCTGACATAGGATTCACATCCTGCGCCGGGTATGCGAATCTGGTGGCATGGCTCAAACCGTCAATGTCATAGTCTCAGCCGAAGATCGCGAACGTCTGCTCAGCATCATCGGTGATCGAAACCGGCCGCTCAAGCATGTCCAGCGGGCGAAGATCGTTGTCTTTTCCGCCGAGCGCTTGCCGGTCCTGGAAGTGGCGCGCCGCGCCGGCGTCAGCCGCCCCGCCGTTTGGCGCTGGCAACGGCGATATGGCGAACAAGGCGTCGACGGCCTTTTGCGCGACAAAACACGCAAGCCCGGCAGGGCGCCGCTCTCGGCCAAAATTATCGCCAAGGTATTGGAGCTGACCTGCTCCGAACCGCCGGGGGAAGCCCCCTCCACGATCGCTCATCGCGATCGCTCCGCCCATTGGACCGGCCGCGCCATGGCCAAGGCCGTTGGCGTTTCGCTTCGCGCCGTCCAGCGCCTGTGGGAGGCGCATCGCCTCCAACCGCATCGCATCCGCACATTCAAGCGCTCCAGCGATCCTAAATTCGCCGAGAAGGTCGAGGACGTCGTCGGCCTCTACATGGATCCGCCGGCTCACGCCGTCGTCGTCTCGATCGACGAAAAAAGCCAGATTCAGGCGCTCGACCGGACCCAGCCGGGGTTGCCTCTGAAGCCTGGCAAATGCGGGACCTTGACGCATGATTACAAACGCAACGGCACGACAACGCTCTTTGCCGCACTCAACATCCTTGACGGAACCGTCATCGGGCGCTGCATGAAACAGCATCGGCATCAGGAGTTCATTCGCTTCCTTAACGCCGTAGAGCGCGCCGTGCCGGTCGGAAAGGTCATTCACGCCATCCTCGACAACTACGGCGCACACAAGCATCCCAATGTCGTGAAATGGCTCGCCGACCATCCACGATGGACTTTCCACTTCACGCCGACTTCGGCGTCGTGGCTCAACGCGGTCGAAGGATTTTTCTCGACGATCACGCGCCGAAAAATCCGACGCGGCGTGTTCAAATCAGTCGCCGATCTCGAAGACGCCATCAACCGCTACATCAAGGCGCACAATAAAACATCCAAGCCCTTCGAATGGACCGCCTCAGCTCCCGCCATCTTCAAAAAGCTCGATCAAGTCCCTGAACCTTCCGAATGAGTCAGTGCACTCGCAGGCTGCTGAGAACGCTACGCCTTCGTCGATTTTATGGTCTGGGGAGTGATTCTTGCTCGGCGTCGGGCGCCCCGCGCCGTGCGGTTGAGGCGCCGCGCGGCGGCCCGGCTGGGCTTGGCGCCCCATCACGCGGTTTCCCCCATCAATTTCGGCAATGCCGATTCAGGGTACGGCTCCAGCGGGCCTTTCCGTCAGGCTCTGAGCGAGCGCGGTCTCAAGTGGGCGGTCGGGCTGTCGCGACGCCAGAACGTCTATCCCGCCGAGGTTGCTCTGATTTTTCCCGTAGTGAAAGCCGGAAAGCCCCGCAAATACCACATCCCTGATCAGCCCCCGGTCTCCGCTGAAGCGGTGTTGGCCGGAGCGAAATGGCAAAAGGTCAGCTGGCGGCGGGGCGCCAAAGGTCGGCTGAAATGTCTCTTCGCGGCCCGCCGTGTCCGCGTTGCGGACGGTCATAAGCGTCGCATGCTCGATAATCGTATGCAGTGCATGCCGGGCGACGAGGTCTGGCTCGTCGGCGAACGCCGGTCGACGGGCGAGCAAAAATACTATGTGTCGAACTTACCAGCCGATGCGAGCCTCAAGATGCTCGCCGCCACGATCAAAGCAAGATGGGTCTGTGAGCAGGCGCATCAGCAGCTCAAGGAGGAACTCGGCCTCGACCATTTTGAAGGTAGATCCTGGACCGGGTTACACCGACACGCCTTGATGACAATGATCGCCTACGCCTTCCTCCAGTCCCGCCGCCTCAAAGCAGCGGGACGAAAAAAAAGAGTCGGGGGACCGCCGCCACAACCGAGCATGCCGGCCATCAGGCAAGCCATTCTCGACCTCTTCGCACGACCTCCACCCCGACGATGCCCTCACTGTGACATGCTCATTGCAGATATCGCGAAGCCTAAAGTGCCAAAGTAAGTGCTAGGACCAGCCAAAATCTCAGCGTTATCGACCTCTGTCACGATTCTATCGTGATTGAGCTTCTTTGGAGACGCGAGGACTTTCGCGCTCTCCCTCTCGGCTGACAAATTGAACGGATCGCAGTCGTCGGGATACTTGCGGGCCGGCCGCCCCCAAGCTTTATCAATCTCGGCCAGCAGCTCCGGCCATCCCATACCAGGATGCGCCTGCTTCGCCATCAACAGGTCATTGAAGTCGCAACCGTACTTTGTTCCGTATCGAAAATCGGAATCTGTCATCGGCTCGCCTCGCCAAAGACGAAGGCGGCGACAAGGCCCGCGCGATCACGCTTGATTCCGAGGCGGCGGATCAGAAAACACGCTTGAAGTTCAGCACGATTTTCGCTAGGAAAATTTGTATCGAGGGCCGGCAAGCAATCGATATTCCAGAACCCCGCCGATGCCCCATGCATCGCGGGGTTCGACCGTTTTGAAGGCATGAAATTTCATTCCTAAAACGCTCCCATGTCGGTAACCGCGTCGCTCCATCGAAAGTTGTCTGTTTAGCATGCCGCTCAACAGCGCATTTGATAGCCTCCGCGAGTCTACACGGCCTCTCGCGCAGACCCTGCCAGCGGCGGCCGTCCGCGCCGGGCGGCAGACGCGTTGCGCACTTCACGCTTCGTATTTTCATAGGGTTCGGCCGCCCGCGCAGCGATCATCTCTTTGATGCTTTCGACGATCACAAGTCGGCGGCCGGCGAGCTTGATGGATCGAAGCTCGCCGCGCGCAATTGCATCAATCACGGAATTTCGGCCGAGGCCTGTCATATAACATGCGTCAGTAAGACTGACTGTCAGACGCTCTTGATCAGAGGTCATTCTCATACGTGTCACCTCTCATTTATGGTGACACACCATTAATCACAGACCCGCTCAATTCACAGCAAATATTTCGGGTTTATTGATCCGATCTTTATGTGGGCGAAGTACAAAACGCCGCCCAAGCGTCCATCAGCGCACGTCGTTTTTCGAGTGCGTCGCCACGCCTATAGGCTTGTTCTGCTTTATCGCCGATGACATGGGCGAGTGCGGCCTCGGCAATTTCGCGCGGAAAATGAGTTTCTTCTCCTGCCCAGTCGCGAAAAGCAGAGCGAAAACCATGCACTGTTGCGCCTTCAATTTTCATCCGGCGCAATGCCATTTCCATGGCCATATTCGAGAGCGGTTTTTGTGCCTTCTGACCCGCAAAGATGAAATCGGATCGTCGCGCCCTGGAGAACTTTTCGACGATGGCGAGTGCCGGTTCTGAAAGGGGCACGCGATGCTCACGCGCCGCCTTCATGCGCGTGGCCGGCACCGTCCACACTTTGGCGACGGTATCGATTTCTGACCATAGCGCGCCAAGCACTTCCCCGCTTCGTGCGGCAGTCAGGATCGTAAATTCCAGGGCCAGCGCCGCCGTAGAATTTTCGGAGACGCGGCGCAATTCGCCCAGGAACTTCGGCACCTCGGCAAAAGCCATTGCCGCGTGATGGCCGCGTGAAAGCTTCGCCGGGCGCGGCAGGATCATCTCGAGATGCCCGGCCCATCGTGCCGGATTTGGCGCGCCTTCAATGATGTGACCAGCTGCTCGGGATGAGTCGATCACTGCTTCGATCCGCCCTCTTAATCGGCTGGCGGTCTCGGGCTTTTGCTGCCAAAGCGGTTGCAAGACCCGCAGCACGTCTTGCGGCGACAGAGAGCGATCGGAGCGGCGCGGCATATTTTTCAAGCGTCATCGCCCATTGCGCGCGATGCTTTTCGTTGCGCCATGCCGGCGACTTCGCGGCGAGCAAAGCGTCTGCGCACTGGCCGAAAGTCAGCTGCGCCGCCTTGGCCAGGCGTTGCGCCTCCCTGCCGTCGAGCGGGTCGATTCCCTTGGCAAGCGATTCGCGCATCGCTTTGGCAAGCTCCCGCGCCGTGGCGAGGCTCACGACGCTGGCGGAACCAAGTCCAGCTTCGCGCTGGCGTCCCCGCCGCGCGTGTACATGAACACCCAGCGCTTGGCGCCGGAGGGCTCGACGCGCAGGTAGAGGTTAGCGCCATCCGAATGACGGCCTACCTGATTCTCGAGCGACGGCTCGAGCCGTCAATCGATTGATTTTGCTAACCACCGATTTTCTTCCGCCGAACTCCTTTGTCCTAGCGGCTATCCTAGTCGAAAACTAGGATTGGCGCAAATGCTGGCAAATGTCGATAAACGACAAAGCCACTCAACTTTCTGATTTCATGTGGAAAAATACGCTGCGCGGACGTTCGCAAACATGCCGTTGGCGGAGGGAGCGGGATTCGAACCCGCGATACGGTTTCCCGCATACACACTTTCCAGGCGTGCGCCTTCAACCACTCGGCCACCCCTCCGCATTTTCGCTAAAAGATTGGACGGATGTCCCTTTTCCTGCTCGGCCTGGACTCTCTAAGAGCTCCCGGCGCCGCAGGCAACGCGAATCCGCGCACTATAGTGTCCCGCGCGGCGAGCGCAACCCGGTGAATGCAGCTTGCATTTGGGCGCCCCCCGCCCTCGATTGCGCCCTTCACCTGATGAGAAGACGCACCAGGAACTTTGGGGCGCCGCGGCCGCCCGATCAGACGAGGTCTGGATATGCGGCTCAAAAAGGCGCATCGACCTGCCCGTGGACGGCCGATTTTGGGCCTTCCTCATGCCCCTTTGCCCTTTTTTGCATCAAGGACCCTGCGATGTCGTGACCTCCCGCTCAAACTGCGCGATGCTCCCGAGCATGTTCAGCATGAGCCTGCTCTATTAATAGAGATTAATAGAGCCGAGGCCTAACGGTGCGCCAAGCCCGGCCTCTCAAGAGCGGGTGTGAAGGATCAATGGGATAGGGCGCGAAGGTGGCGTTATGTGGCGTGAAGTGTGGCGAAAGGGCCTGCGCGGCCCTGAGAGAGGCCACGAGGAAGGCCTTTAAGCCATCGCTCGGGCGCACGCAGGGAGACTCAAGCGCGGGCTGAGAGGCCTGAGTGTTGGATAGTAGCGTAGAGGTCAATGAAGCGAGTCAGCGAGAGGCGTGGTACGGACGATGCTTGGCGTGAGGCCGCAGCCCGATGGCCTTTGGTGCGAAGACATCAATCACCGCCCGCGTTGTTCCCCGCGTTGATCTTGCCCGCGCCTGCGCTCGCGATACCACTGCGCGCGCCCGCACGGTCTATCTTCGCCGCCACCATGATCTTCAAAAAGGACTTAGATTTTTTCAGCAAAAACATTTCTCCTGTGGACGGACTGCTCGCTTTCCCGCGAAATCTTGAGGGAAGCATTACATTAACTTCGATCCGGATCCGTCATGTGGGGTAATGTGTGGCAAAACGGCGTAATCGGCGGCACGCACAAAAACAACAAAAGCAAGTGGTCGCGGAGGAATTGAAAAAGCCTGCGGGTAAGCCGGTAGAGAGGCGAAGGATCCTTCGTATCGTCGGAAAGTTCGTAGGCTGGGTTTTGGCTTTGCTTGGGGCAATTACAACTTTCAACGTGTTTTACCCAAGCGTTTCAGTTGGTCTCGAAGGGCCAGCCAATCCAGACCTCCCGGTAAGTGTTTCAGTCAATATAAAAAATACGACACAAATAAGAATGCCAGTCACTAACGTGAAGGTGTTTCTTGGATTATGTCAAATTAAATTCATGTATAGAGGTTTCGAGAGCTCTGTAAATTCAACCGACTGCGAGACTCATTTGGCGTATTTCGCTGATCGTGAGAAGGACGTGAAGATTTTACATTATGATGAGACTGATAATTTCAGATTCGATGATATAATAAAAAATATTGTTCCACCGGAATCAAGCCTTACATCGGCAATAATATCGGTGAAGGTCTTGTACAACGTGCCTATAATTCCGTATGACTTCCCAACAGAGTTTGGCTTTAAGGGGCGTTTAGAAGCGAACGGAAAGTTGTCCTGGGCTCCTATACCGATGGAGAAATAGTGTCGAAACCTTCCTTGGGTGGGCGTGTCGAAGCCAACCAGCCGCTCGCCATCCGGGCCGCGGTCGAAGCAATAGATAGGATCGCTGACGCGCCTTGAACTCGCCGTGCAAACGAACGCAATGCTTGTCGATCAAGACTGGATCGACGTGTTTCAGGGGCATTCCCTCCGTGTTGGGGTGAGCCTCGACGGCCCGCCCGAATATAACGACGAGTTGCGCGTCGATCACCGCGGCGGCGGCACTTATCAGAGGGTTTGCAAGGGGCTTCAGTTACTCCAGGAGGCCGCCAACGCCAAACGCATCAACTCGGTAGGTGTCTTATGCGTGATTGATCCAAGACGAGACGCCAGAAAAATATACAGACATTTCGTCGATGACTTAAAAATCGAGCATTTCGACTGTCTGTTGCCTGACTTCAACCATGCTCATAAACCGCCCTCTCCGATTTCCGAATATGGCCGGTTCCTCTGCGATCTCTTTGACGAATGGTCCTCGCGCGAGGATGCGGAAGTGGACATTCGCATCCTCATGAATTGACCGAGACGGAAGAGTCCGAAGAGGGATTCCGCTGGGCGGCAGCATGTGGGAGTCTGGCACATGCGCAATGGAATATCGATCACTCTCGGCGAGGCTGACCGGCGGCGGCTCGACGCTCTGGTCGCAGATCGCAACACCCCACAGAAACACGTCTGGCGCGCCCGGATCGTGCTGCTGAGCGCCGACGGTATCGGCACGAGCGCGATCATGACCGAGACTGGCACGGCGAAGACGACCGTCTAGCGCTGGCAGGCGCGCTTCATGGAAGAAGGCGTGGACGGGCTCTTGCGTGACAAGACGCGCCCTCCCGGCCAGACACCCGTTGCGGATGACAAGACCTCTGCCGTAGTCGCCATGACACTGAAGCCGCCACCCTTTGAGGCGACGCACTGGACGGCTCGCGCCATGGCCAAAGTCGCGGGCTTGGCCGTCTCTACGGTTCAGAAGATATGGAGAGCCCATGGTTTGGCTCCGCATCGGTGGCGCCTGTTCAAGCTCTCCAACGATCCCGCCTTCGTCGAAAAACTGCACGATGTCGTCGGGCTCTATGGCAGCCCGCCGGCTCATGCCATGGTCCTCAGCTTCGACGAGAAGTCCCAGATCCAGGCCCTCGATCGCACGCAGCCGGGGCTGCCGCTGAAGAAGGGGCGCGGCGCCACCATGACCCACGACTACAAGCGCAACGGGACGACCACGCTGTTCGCGGCGCTCAATGTCCTGACCGGCGAGGTGTTCGGGCAGAACATGCAACGCCACCGGCATCAGGAGTTCATCCGTTTCCTCAATGCCCTCGAGCGTGACATCCCGGCCGGAAAAATCGTCCACGTCATCCTCGACAACTACGCCGCCCACAAGCACGAGAAGGTGCGCGCCTGGCTCGACCGCCATCCCCGTTGGACGTTCCATTTCACGCCGACCTCCAGCTCATGGCTCAACGCAGTCGAGGGCTTCTTCGCCATCCTGACGCGCCGACGGCTCCAGAACGGCGTCTTCCGATCCGTCGTCGATCTCCAGTCCGCCATCAACCGTTTCATCGGCGAACACAACCAGACCCCCAAGCCATTCGTCTGGCGAGCCGACCCGGAAGCTATCATCGCCGCCCGAAAACGAGGGTTCCAAGCGTTGGAGTCAATCCACTCAGTTCGATAGTCTCACTTCTTGTCGGCGGCCCCAGCTTTCTCGCCAGCCTCGGCCGGTCCACGGCGACGACCTTGACGATAGAAACAGACGGCGCAATTGGCGCTGACGATATTCTGCGCTCGTCTTCGCCAGGCGAAATGTGGCATGGAGGCTCCGTGTCGGATGTTTCATTCGCCGATCTGCTCTCCAGCGAATGGATGCGCTCCCATCGCGCCAGTCGCAGTGCGCCGTCCGAGTGTCGCAAATGCGTATGGGTATCGGCCTGCAATGGCGGATCAATGCTGCACCGCTACGAAGATGAGCGGCGCTACGACAATCGGTCGGTCTATTGCGACGCCTTGCGAATGATATATGTGAAGGTCGCCAACTACCTGATAGAGCGGGGACTTTCGGCCGGCGCCCTGGCGAGAGCTCTGGCTCAATGAGCCCGGCGTCGCGAATCATTCGTGGCTTCGCCAACGAGAGCGGCCGAATAAAGCAACTCACGTCCTGAGCTTGCCGGCGCGTCACCTTGGCGCTTTGCGGCGTGGCGCCGCGCCTATCGCCGCAGCGCGCCGATGTTGGAATCCCCTCTCGTCTGCCCTAAGGTCCAGGCCCCGAATCGACGAGGACACGACCCGAATGGCTGCTGCAATCGACCGCATTTTGAAGACCATCGCCTCCGAAATCGCCGCTCGGCCGGATCAGGTGAAGGTTGCCGTCGATCTGCTCGATGAAGGCGCAACCGTTCCCTTCATCGCCCGCTACCGCAAGGAGGCGACCGGCGGCCTCGACGACACACAGTTGCGCCAGCTCGAGGAACGGCTTGCCTATTTGCGAGAGCTTGAAACGCGCCGCGCCGCCATCCTTGAATCGATCCGCGCTCAGGACAAATTGAGTGAGGAACTCGCAGGGAAAATCGCCGCGGCCGCCACCAAGGCCGAACTTGAGGACATTTATCTGCCCTTCAAGCCGAAACGCCGCACCCGCGCCGAAATTGCCCGCGAGCGCGGTCTTGGCGCGCTCGCCGACCAGATTCTGGCCAATCGCGATTGCGTTCCGGCGGAGCTTGCGCTGGCTTTCCTGACCGGCGACGTGCCGGACGTGAAATCGGCGCTTGAGGGCGCGCGCGATATTGTGGCCGAAGCTTTCGCCGAGAATGCGGATCTCGTCGGGGCCCTGCGCGCCTATCTCAAAAGCAAGGCCATGCTTCGCGCTCGCGTTATTGAGGGCAAGGAGGAAGCTGGGGCAAAATTCTCGGACTACTTCGATCACAGCGAGCGCTGGGCGACGACGCCGAGCCATCGCGCGCTCGCCATGCTGCGCGGCCGAAACGAGGAGACGCTATCGCTCGAAATCGAGATCGACGCGGATAGCGTCGCGCCGGTGAAGCCGGTCGAACAGATGATCGCGCAGCATTATTCAATATCGCTCCAAGGCGGCGCCGCCGACGCATGGCTGTTCGACGTTGTGCGCTTCGCCTGGCGGGTCAAGCTCTCGCTTCACCTGACGCTCGATCTGATGAACGAACTGCGCGAGCGCGCCGAGGCCGAGGCGATCGAAGTGTTCGCCCGCAATCTGAAAGACCTTCTTCTCGCCGCGCCTGCCGGCCCGCGCCCGACCATGGGCCTTGATCCCGGCATCCGCACCGGCGTCAAGGTCGCCGTCGTCGACGCCACGGGCAAGCTGCTCGACACATCGACGATCTATCCGTTTCAGCCGCGCAACGATGTGATGGGCGCCGAGGCGGAACTGGCGCGTCTGATCCGCAAGCATCGCGTTGAACTGATCGCGATCGGCAACGGTACGGCGAGCCGCGAAACCGACCGTCTCGCCGGCGACGTCATCAAGGCCCTGCCCGCGCCGCAGCCGACCAAGATCGTCGTCAGCGAGGCTGGCGCCTCGGTCTATTCCGCCTCGGCCAGAGCCGCAGCGGAGATGCCTGATCTCGACGTGTCCTTGCGCGGGGCGGTCTCGATCGCGCGGCGCTTGCAGGATCCGCTCGCCGAACTCGTCAAGATAGACCCGAAAGCGATCGGGGTCGGCCAATATCAGCATGACGTCAATCAGACCCGCCTTGCCCGCTCGCTCGACGCCGTCGTCGAGGACGCCGTCAACGCGGTCGGCGTCGATCTCAATATGGCCTCGGCGCCGCTGCTGTCGCGCGTATCCGGCCTCACCGCTTCGCTGGCCGACGCCATCATCGTGCATCGCGATCAGAACGGCGCCTTCAAATCAAGGCGCGATCTTCTGGCGGTGCCGCGCCTCGGGCCCCGCGCTTTCGAACTCAGCGCAGGCTTTTTGCGCATCACGAACGGCACGGAGCCGCTCGACGCCTCTTCCGTCCATCCTGAGGCCTATGGTCTTGCACGGAAAATCATCACCTCGTGCGGACGCGATATTCGCTCGCTGATGGGCGATTCGGCGGCCTTGAAATCGCTCGATCCGGCGCGCTTCGTCGATGAGCGTTTCGGCCTTCCGACCGTGCGCGACATTCTGCTCGAACTTGAAAAGCCCGGCCGCGATCCGCGTCCCGAATTCAAAACGGCGACCTTCGCTGAGGGCGTCGATGACATCAGCGCCTTGAAGCCCGGCATGATGCTCGAAGGAACGGTGACCAATGTCGCCAATTTCGGCGCTTTCGTCGATATCGGCGTGCATCAGGACGGGCTCGTGCATGTGTCACAACTCGCCGATCGCTTCATCAAGGACCCGAGCGCCGTCGTCAAAGCCGGCGACGTCGTAAAAGTGCGCGTCGTCGACGTCGATTTGAAGCGTAAGCGCATCGCGCTTTCCATGCGCAAGGATGACGGCTCCGCTTCGGCCATTCCTAGCTCAGCCAGGGGCGCAGGCGGCGATCCGCAAGTACGGGCGCAGCAGCAAAGATCGACGCGGCAGGAAAAGAGCGCGACCCAGAGCGCGCTAGGCGCGGCTCTAAGCGAGGCTTTGAGGCGCAGATAGGCGGCGCGTCCGCGCTGGCCCTATTTCGCGCGATTCATGAATGCTTAATTTTAGAGGTCCTCTCTGGGAACTTCCTGCTCAGAGGGGCGCGAATCAAATGTGCGCAATGACGCAGCGGCGGCAAGGCGCGCCTATATAATTAAAGACACGACATCACCCCGGGGACGGAGCGAATCATTATCGTTTTCGGATCTCAATCGATGCGGATCTCCTCCGCAAAGCGAACTCCACGGAGACGGCGCCATGACCGAGGGTTGTTTCGACCGGCCTTTCGAAGAAGCGTCCGAGGCTTCACCGACAACGCTCGCGCTGGCGACGACCCGCTCCATTGAACTCGCCGCTGTTCCGACTCGGCGCGAGCACGACCTTCTTGGGGAAGCCGAGATCCCGGCCGATGTCTATTGGGGCATTCATACGCTGCGAGCTGTCGAAAATTTTCCCATCACAGGCGTGCCTGTCGGGCATTTTCCTGAACTTGTGCGCGCCCTGGCGCTCGTCAAACAGGCGGCCGCGCGCGCCAACCGGCGTCTTGGCCATTTGGCTTCCGGCAAGGCGGAGGCGATCGACCGGGCCTGCGGCCTCATCATCAAGGACAAACGTTTTCTCGACCAGTTCGTCGTCGACGCCGTGCAAGGGGGAGCCGGCACGTCGACCAATATGAACGCGAACGAGGTCATCGCCAATGTCGCTCTCGAACTGATCGGCCGGCCCCGCGGCGACTATGGCGCGCTCCACCCGATCGACGACGTCAACATGGCCCAGTCCACCAATGACGCCTATCCCAGCGCGTTGCGGCTTGCGGTGATCTTCGCCACCGAATCACTCGTCCACGCGCTGCAGGATCTCGCCTTCGCGTTCAAGGCCAAGGCTGTCGAATTCGGCGACGTGCTGAAGATTGGCCGCACCCAGTTGCAGGACGCCGTGCCGATGACGCTCGGCCAGGAATTCGACGCCTTTCATGTGACGATCAAGGAGGACGTCGATCGTCTGCAGGAGGCCGCCGCGCTGTTTCGCGAGATCAATCTCGGCGCGACGGCGATCGGCACAGGCATCAATACCGATCCGCGCTATGCCTCGCTGGCCGTCGCCGAGCTGGCGCGCCTGTCCGGCCAGCGCCTGACCCTCGCCGCCAATCTCATTGAAGCGACGTCGGACATGGGCGCTTTCGTTCTGTTCTCCGGCGTTCTGAAACGCATCGCGGTGAAGCTGTCGAAGATCTGCAACGATCTGCGCCTTCTATCATCCGGCCCGCGCGCGGGTTTGGGTGAAATCCGCCTGCCGGCGGTGCAGGCTGGTTCGTCCATCATGCCGGGCAAGGTCAATCCGGTCATCCCGGAGGTCGTCAGCCAGGTCGCTTACCTCGTCATTGGTCATGACCTGACCGTGACGATGTGCGCGGAAGGCGGCCAGCTTCAGCTCAACGCCTTCGAGCCGACCATTGGCTATGCGATCCTGACCTCGCTGCGAATGTTGACGGCTGCGATCGAAACCTTGGATCAGCGCTGCGTCGTCGGCATCGAGGCGGATCGCGAACGCTGCCTCGAATTGGTCGAGAACAGCATCGGACTTGTCACCGCGCTCGGGCCGATGCTCGGCTATGAGACGTGTTCACATATTGCGCGGCGGGCGCTGCGCGAGGGGCGCAAGGTCGCCGACATTGTTCTCGAAGAAGGCTTGATGACCGAGGCCCAGCTTGGCGATTTGCTGGGCGTCGAAAATATGACGCAGCCCTCGCCGCGCAAAGCCTCGCCCGTGTTCGAGCCGAAGCATTGAAAACTCACGCCGCGGCGGCAGCGGCTGCGATGAGCGACTTGAGCGGAACGGAGTCGTCGGCGAGGTCCTTTGCGCTCACCTTCGCCCGATCGGCGATCAGCCTTTTCGAGGCCATGAATTCGGCGGGGCGGTTGATCGCGTCGGCGGCGATCACGCGGCCATCCTTCAGATAGAACGCGATGAAGGACGCGCCTTCCGTCGAGCCACGGATGGCGAGTTCGTCATAGCCTTCCGAGATGCCGGCCATTTGCAGCTTGAGGTCATACTGATCGGACCAGAACCACGGCGCCGTCGCGGCCGGAGCCGGCTTGCCAGCGATGACCGCCGCGACCGTCCGCGCCTGCTCGAGCGCGTTCGGCACTGATTCGAGCCGCATCTTGCGCTGCAGAAATCCATGCCGCGCATGGACGGCGCAATCGCCGATTGCGAAAATATCCGGATCGCTGGTGCGCGAGACGTCGTCGACGAGAATGCCGCCGTCGATGACAAGTCCCGCCGCCTCTGCAAGCTCCGTGTTGGGAACGAGGCCGATGCCGACGAGAACGAAATCCGCCGCGACCGAGAGCCCGTCGCCGCATTGCACGGCGCCGACGTTCTCGCCGTCCGGCCCCGGCGTAAATCCGCTGACGGCGACGCCGGTGAGGATCTCGACGCCTGCGGCGCGGTGAAAGCGCTCGTAAAACGCCGAGACCTCCGGCGCCGTCACGCGCGCCAGCACGCGCGGCGCCCCCTCGAGCACAGTGACTCTGAGACCGCGCTTGATGGCGACGGCCGCGAACTCGAGTCCGACATAGCCGCCGCCGACGATGACGAGGCGGCGGCCAGGCTGCAGCTGAGGCTGCAAAAGCTCGACGTCGGCGATCGTGCGCAGATAGAAGATGTTGCGCAGCTTCGCGCCGGGAACGCTCAGCTCGCGCGCCCGGCCGCCAGCGGCGATGACCAGCTTGTCATAGGCGACGCTTTCGCCGCTTTCGAGCCGCAGCCGGCGCGCCTCGCGGTCGATGCCGGCGACGCGCTGGCCGAGGCGCAATTCGACGCCTGCTTTCTCATAGGCGACCGGCGCCTTGTAGATCAGCGCGTCGGCGCCGATCTCGCCGGCGAGATAGGCCTTGGAGAGCGGCGGCCGCATATAGGGCAGATGCTTCTCCTCTCCGAATAAAATGATGCGGCCCTTATGGCCGTTTTGGCGGAGTAGCGTGGCGGCTTCCGCGCCAGCCTGCCCGCCGCCAATGATGGCGACGGTCGATCCCGCGTCGATGTCGGTGGCTTGTGACACGATGGTCTACTCTTTCCTGAAGCAGTCCTGCGCAGCTTTCGAGAACGCAAATGACTCAAAGAGAGGCCTTGACGCAAGATCAAAGTGATCTCCGGCGCTCGCCCCGTAGCGGCGCCGTTGAGGATTTCTAAAGCATGTTTCGAGAAATGACCGGCTCTAAAAAGGCACATCAACCATTGGGTTACAGAAAAGAAAGCATCATCGCTCCAATTTGAAACGATCGAGCGCGAGCAGCGTCTTTGGGTTCTATAGGAGGGCTGCGGCTTTTCAAACGGAGTCTTCACCTTTGCAGGGCCGCTTTTCGCCGGCAAAGCCGGATCAGCGTTCCAACCTCAGGCAAGGTTGCTTGGCCATATTTATGACATGGAACGAAATATCGCGTCTTAAGTTGGATGGATCAACAGGCCGCACGATAAGGTGGCAAGATTCTTGCCGCGTTAAAACCCTAGTTTGGTCAAATTGATGGATCAAAGGTTAATGATCGGGCGATCAAGAAGCAGTGATCATGAATAAGATGTTGAAACAGGGCAGCTTTTTCAGCCAGGGCCCAGCCACCTATCAGAGCCGCTTCGAAATGCCGGAAATGGACTTTTCGGGCGCGGGCCCCATGTGCGCGCAATTCGGCAGCCGTTTGCGCAGGGTGTTCGAGCTTCCGTGCCCTGAAAGCCAGCCGGATCGGTTCCAGATTCTTTTGAACCAGATCGAGGAAAAGCTGGGTTCAAAGCTCTGACCACGCGGCCGGCGGGAGACCCGATTCCCCCGGCTTGAGTCTTTACGACGGTTGCAGTTCAGAAAAAAGGCCGCCCGATCGGGTGGCCTTTTCCGTTTTATCCGCGTCGTCGGACGCCCCTTCTCAGTCCTTGGCGCGCTCGACGTAGGAGCCGTCCTCGGTCTGCACGACAATGCGCGTGCCAGGGGAAATATGTGGCGGCACCATCGCCCGAGCGCCATTCGAGAGCTTCGCCGGCTTATAGGAGGAGGACGCCGTCTGGCCCTTCATCGCCGGCTCGGTCTCGACGACTTCGAGCGTCACGCGCGCCGGCAGCTGGATAGCGACGGCGACCCCGTTGAACATCGAGAGGACGCAGTTCATCCCTTCCTGAAGATAAATTGCCTGGTCGCCGATCACCGCGGGCGGAACGATGACCTGGTCAAAATTCTCGCCATTCATGAAAGTATAGCCGTCGGCGTCCTGATAAAGGTAACTGAAATTGGAATCTTCGACATAGGCGCGCTCGACCTGCTCGGTCGTCTTGTAGCGGTCCGTCGTCTTGACGCCGTCGGAGAGGCGGCGCATGTCGATCTGCGTCGTCGGCGTGCCCTTGCCGGGGTGAAAGCTTTCAGCGGTCAAGACGACATAGAGCTGACCGTCGTCTCTCTCGATAATATTGCCTTTGCGAATCGAACTGGCGATGACTTTCACTGGTTTTCCTTTATACGATCAAACGATGCGAACGCCGGCCTTCGCCGCTGGGGCGTCCGGGTTCTCGAAATTGGAGCCGGATGCGATGGCCTTGCAGGTTTGCTTCAGTGCAACCATGGACGGAGCCATTCGCGGGCGAACTGAAGAAAACTTGGGTCGGCGGTGCGCGTCCGCGCTTGCGCCTATCGCTAGCCATGTTCCGCCGCGCTTTTCAAGCGAAATAGCATGGTGAGCGCGCGATCGCCCTGGTGGCGGCCGGATATCCATGCGGACCGGCGCCCCTTCCTCAAGGCGCGCGTGAGGATGCTCGCTGGCCTGCGGGCGTTTTTCGGCGCGCAATCTTTCGTCGAGGTCGACACCGCCATTTTACAGATCTCGCCGGGCAACGAAGCCCATATCAGCGCCTTCGCCACTCAAATGCAGGATGGGGCGGGAAGGGCGTCGCCTCTCTATCTGCATTCGTCGCCGGAGTTCGCCGCCAAAAAGCTGCTGGCGGCCGGCGAGGAGCGGATATTTACCGTCGCCCACGTGTTCAGAAATCGCGAGCGGGATAGGCTCCACCATCCCGAATTCACGCTCCTCGAATGGTATAGGGCGCACGCGCCCTATCAGCGGCTTATCGAGGACTGCGCCGGGATTCTCGCCGCGACGGCCAAGGCGGCGGGCGCGGATTTATTGACCTATGGGGGCGCGATCGCCGATCCGTTCGAGGAATTGGAGCTCTTGAGCGTGACGGAGGCCTTCGATCGCTACGCCGGGATTGATCTGCTGGCGACGATCGACGGATTGACCCCAAACCGCGAGGCGCTCGCGGCAAACGCGCAAAAATGCGGCGTCCGGGTCGTGCGAGACGACAGCTGGTCGGACATTTTCAGCAAGCTGCTTTCCGTCAAAATAGAGCCTCATCTCGGACACGGTCGTGCGACAATCCTCATGGATTATCCGGCCAGCGAGGCTGCCTTGGCGAATTTACAAGAGGATCAGCGGCTTGCTGAGCGCTTTGAACTTTATGCTTGCGGCGTTGAGCTCGCCAATGGGTTCGGCGAATTGACGGACGCCGACGAGCAGCGGCGCCGCTTTGAGGCGGAGATGGCGGAGCGCCAGCGCATCTATGGCGAGAGCTATCCGATCGACGAGGATTTCCTCGCCGCCCTGGCTGTGATGCCGCCGGCAAGCGGCATCGCGCTCGGCTTTGACAGGCTCGTCATGCTTGCGACCGGCGCGCCCCACATCGAGCAGGTGATCTGGACGCCTGTCGCCGAAGGCGTTTGGGCGAAATGAGCCCGTCGCCTCCGACGCTTCGCAGCGCCGCCGACCTCATCGGCGCTGGCCTCGCGCCCGAGGCGCGCCGGGCGGAGCTTGAGAGCATCGCGAGGTCCTACGCGATCGGCGTGACGCCAGCGGTCGCGGAACTGATCGACCCGAAGGATGCGCGCGATCCCATCGCGCGCCAATTCATTCCCGATCTCGCCGAACTCTTTCCCCGCCCCGAGGAACTCAGCGATCCGATCGGCGATAGCGCCTTCAGCCCGGTTGAAGGCGTCGTTCATCGCTATCCCGACCGTGTGCTTTTGAAGCTTTTGCATATTTGTCCGGTCTATTGCCGCTTCTGCTTCCGTCGCGAGGTCGTCGGACCAGGTAGCCCCACGCATCTTGCGCCGAAAGCCCTCGACGCGGCGCTTGCCTATGTGGCCGCGCAGCCGCGCATCTGGGAGGTAATTCTGACCGGAGGCGATCCGCTCACCTTGTCGCCGCGACGCCTCGCCGACGTCATGAAGCGCCTTGAGGCCATTGAACACGTCAAGATCGTACGCCTGCACACGCGTGTGCCCTGCGTCGATCCTGACGCCGTCAGCGCCGATCTGATCGAAGCCCTGCGGCAATCCGCCAAGACGGTTTATGTCGCCTTGCACGCCAACCATCCGCGCGAATTGACGCCATCGGCCCGCGCGGCCTGCGCGCGCCTCATCGACGCTGGCGTTCCGATGCTGAGCCAGAGCGTGCTGCTCGCAGGAGTGAACGACGACGTCGAGACCCTGAGCGCTCTGATGCGTGGATTTGTCGAGACGCGCGTCAAGCCCTATTATCTGCACCAGCTGGATCTCGCGCCCGGAACGGCGCATTTTCGTGTCGAAATCGAAAAGGGCCGCGAGTTGATGCGCCAGTTGCGCGGCCGCCTTTCCGGCCTATGCCAGCCAGCCTACGTTCTCGACCTGCCCGGAGGTCACGGCAAATCGCCGATCGGCCCCAATTACGTCGATGAAACCAGCGCCAAGCCGGCCTATAAGATCAGTGATTACAAAGGCCGAGCGCATGTTTATCCGCCGGGTTCCGCGAGCCCTGACGCCAGCGTAGCCGCAGAGAGCGCTTGCGATCGCGTGCGGTGATCTCATTTGGCGCATTTGGGTTGCGGCCCGCGCGGCGCGGGTCCTGTTTTGAAAGGAAGCATTATTGAAATATCTCGCTTGCGTTCTCGGCATAATGACGCTGCTGGCGATGACTCCAACGCGAGCGCAGACGCAAGCTCCGCCGCCCGCAGCGCCTGCCCCAGCCAAGGCGGCTCCAGCCCAACCCGCGGCGGCGGCCGCTCCGGCGCCGGACCTCGCGCGCCTCGCCGACACGCTAGACAAGGCGAACGCCGCCCTCAATAATATCTCGACCGCCCTCGACCGCCACAATCAGACCGATAGCGACCTTGCCGGCGCTCGCCAGCAGATCGGCCCGATCGCGGATTCCGTCAACACCGTCACCGAGCGCATCACGCCACGCATCGCCGAGATCAAGGCGAGGCTGGACCAGCTCGGCGCGCCGCCCGACGACAAATCGCCGCCTGAAAATCCAGCCGTCACCGAGGAGCGAACTGCGCAGCAGCAAAGCTTCAGCAACGCTGACGAACTCTTGAAGCGCGCCAAGCTGCTCTCCGTTCGCGCAGACCAGATGAAAACCGACATCTCGGCCAGACGGCGCGCCTTGTTCACGAGATCACTGTTTCAGCGATCAACCAGCATCGCCAACGCCAAACTCTGGACCGACGTCTGGCGCGAGGCGCCCGGAAATATCGAAGACATCGGCTCATTGTTCAGCGATTGGGCGTCAAGGATCAGAGCCCGCTTCGATGGCTGGAGGCTGGCGGCGTTCTGGCTTGGTCTTGGCGCCGTCTTTCTCGCCTACATTCCGCTCGCCGTGCTCGCCAAACGCGTTCTCGCGCGCAGCAGCGCCGTCGAAAAGCCGGACCGCCTGCTGAAAATTCTCGGCGCCTGGTGGATCGCCCTGGTCATCGCCGTTCCGCCCGTCGCGCTGACCTACATCGTCGTTTTCGGGCTCGACGCCGCTGACCTCGCCACCTTGCGCCTGCAAGCGGTCTTCGAGGCGATCGGCAGCGGCGTTCTTCGCATCGCGGTCGCCGCCGGCATCGCCCGCGGCCTGTTTGCGCCGACGCGGCCGAACTGGCGCGTGCCTCCGATCGGCAACAGCGCCGCGGCGCTTCTCGTCGGCGTCGCGACCGCCGTCGCCTCGATCGTTTCGGCGACGCGCCTTTGTGAAGCTTTCAACGACGCCGTGGACGGCTCGCTTTCATTTTCGGTCGCGACGCGCGGCCTTGGCGCGCTGATGGCGGCGATCGCCCTCGCTGTGGGGCTTTGGCGCGTCGGCGCCGATGCGACCGATGCCGACTGCTTCGGCCCCGCGCTCACGAGACGCTGGAACTGGTTCGGCATTTTGCGCGCCGCCGCCATGGTCGCCGCGTTCGTCGTCGCAATCGGCGTCTTTGTCGGCTATCCGACTTTCGCAAGTTTCTTCCTCGACCAGACGCTCTGGACCACCGCCGTCGTCTCCCTTTACTTTATGGCGAGCATATTGATCGAAGAGGCGATCGCGACCGGGTTCAAACCGGCGGCGAAATTCGGGCATTGGCTGATCAACCGCATAGGGCTTCAGCGCGATTCGCTGGAACTGGTCGGCATCCTGCTCTCGGGCGTCCTGCGGCTCACCCTGTTGATCGTCGCGGTCATAGCGGTGCTGGCGCCGTGGGGCTTGCAATCGACCGACGTCCCCTTCGATCTTCGCTCCGCGTTCTTCGGCTTCAAGATCGGCGATGTCGTCATTTCTCCGGCCTCGATCGTCATTGCAGCAGTCATATTCGGGCTCGTCTCGGCGGCGATCCGGGGCTTGCAGGGCTGGCTCGAGTCATCCCTGCTCCCGCACACCACGCTCGACTCCGGACTGCGCAATTCGATCACGACAAGCCTTGGCTACGTAGGATTTATTCTCGCCGCGGGTCTGTCGCTCGGCTATCTCGGCCTCAGCTTCGAAAAACTCGCCATTGTCGCCGGCGCCCTTTCGGTCGGCATCGGCTTCGGGCTGCAGTCGATCGTCAATAATTTCGTCTCGGGGCTGATCCTGCTCTGGGAGCGCGCCGTGCGCGTCGGCGATTGGATTATCGTCGGCGGAGATCAGGGTTTTGTCCGCCGCATCAATGTGCGCTCGACCGAGATCGAGACTGTCGACCGCGCGCAGGTGATCATTCCGAATTCGAGCCTCATCACCGGCGTCGTGAAGAATCTCGTCCGCAATGACAGAAGTGGACGGATCGTCATCGCCGTGACCGTCAACGGCGCCGCTGATCCCGAAAAAGTACGGGAGGTTCTCTTCGCCGCGGCCAGGGGCAATGACCGCGTATTAAAAATTCCCGCGCCGCAAATATTCTTTACGGGCATGTCCGGATCGACCCTCAGCTTCGAACTCGCAGCCTTTGTCGCCGACGTCGAGATCATGACGCGCGTGCGCAGCGACCTCCATTTCGAAATATTCAAACAGTTCAAGGAGCATAAATTTTTCGACGGACCGCCGGTCGACCCTCAAAAGATCCAGATCGTCGGCGCGGAGAAACTCGGATTTCAGGCGCCGGGAAGAAGCGCACAGGATCAGCCTGGCGCGAGCGCGGCGGTCAGCTGAGACGTTATCCTGCGCCGGAGGCGGCCTCATCGGCCATCCGCGCCGCGGCAGCCGCCGCCGCAAGATGGCCGGTCTTGACGAACAGCGTGCATCCGTCCGCCGAAAACAGGCGCTGCACCCGCCCGCCGGGATCGCGGATCCACGTCCCCGCCGGATAGTCTCCCTCGGCGTCGGCGCAGGCGCCAGCGAGAACGACCATCTCTTCGCCGTCGGGGTGGATGGCCCGGTTAAGGGTCGCGCCTTGATCAAGCCGGACAAGGAAGGTCGTGACCCCGGCAAAATGATGCAGCGGTTGAATCGCAAAGCCTTCCGGCGCTTTGCGCCATTCGCCGGACGCCGTGTCGATTTCGACGTGATCGTGATCGTCCTTGTCGAATTGCCAGAGCTTGACGAAAAGCGTGCAGCCTTGCGCGCTGAATGGCGCATGGGAGGAGCCGATCGGGTCTCGAATATAGGCGCCAGCCGCGTGGAGCCCATTTTCATCCTCGAACGCGCCGTCGATGACGTAAACTTCTTCGCCGCCGCCATGCGTATGACCAGGAAAGTCGGTTTCCGGCGCAAAGCGCACGAAGCTCGTCGCCCGGGCGACTTCCCCGCCGATCCGGTCGAGCATCAGCCGCTCCACGCCCTTCTGCGGCGAGGGCGTCCATTGCGCATCGCCACGGCGCACCACAATCCGACGCGTGAAATCAGCGTTAATTCTCATGAACGGAGCCCTGTTTCCTTCGACGCCTATCGAAAATGCTCAATATTTCAATGTTCAGCCTACGGTCTTGCTAGGGAAAAACTGCGGCTTTCCGAACACACCTCCTTAAAATCGCGTCACGATATCGGCGAGCGCCGGCCGCACGCGATCCTCGCGCCTCCAGTCATTGCGGCCGATATGGACGAACCCCGCGATTTTTTCTCCGGCCCCAACGCCAAGCCGAGCCAGAACCTCCTGATTATAGCTATACCATTCGGTCAGCCAGGCGGCGGCGAAGCCAAGCGCATTTGTCGCGACGACGAGGTTCATGCAGACCGCGCCCGCGGATAAAACCTGCTCCCATTCGGGAATCTTCGGGTGAGGCGCCGCGCGCGACACCACCGCGATCACCAGCGGCGCGAGGCTAAGGCGCGTTTGCTCGGCGGCTTTGCGTTCAGCGCCCGCCCCCGGGTTCGCTTGCGCATAGACGTCCGCGATGATGGCTCCGGCGCGCTCGCGCGCATCTCCTTCGAAGACGATGAAGCGCCAGGGCGCGAGCTTGCCATGGTCGGGCGTCCGAGCGGCAATCGTCAGCAGGGTTTCGATCTCTTGGGCGGTGGGTGCGGGACCTGACAAGGTCGCCGGCGGCGCCGAGCGCCGGGTCTTAAGCATTTCGATCAGTTCGTTCATGGCAGGTTCACTGAACTCGGCATAGAAGGGGTGGCGGCGATCAAATCCCGCCGCGCCGACAGACACAAGCGCGCCTCGATGACATCTGGCGATTTTATTTATGGAACAAGCATAATTGACCGGGAGAAGGGAAGGAAATGGAGAGGCCAGCTTCGGGACGCCCTCGGGGCATATGCTGGTCAGATTGAAGCGCGTTCCCAAGTCGAGGGTCACAATACGTTCAAAAATCCGCGATGCTCGGACTTCGCTTCATCCGCTCCTTGAAAACGCCGTATAATTTGGCGAATTGGCACGCTGCCAGCCTCAATGTGCCCAATCACGCAGCAGTTTGCTGAGACGCTGCGAGAACTCGCTTGCCTCTCCATTACGAACCCGCCCATCGGAACTCCATCCTAATGTCGTTTTTCGATACGCTCCCCTACCCTTCAACCACGCTCGGCCGCCATGCGCGCCGAGGGCTTTCCGAAGCGGAGGAGCGGCTTCAGGCGCCGGTCTGGACAGGCCGGGCGAGCTTCTTCGCCGTGATGGCCCTTCTGGCGTTCCTTGGCCTCGCCCTCGCCTGCTGGCTGGTAAGCGGAGCGGTGGTGCCCTGGGATTCCAAGAATCATTTCTATCCGATGTT
Organism: Methylocella tundrae; assembly: GCF_038024855.1. Lineage (NCBI taxonomy): Bacteria > Pseudomonadati > Pseudomonadota > Alphaproteobacteria > Hyphomicrobiales > Beijerinckiaceae > Methylocella > Methylocella tundrae. Next base: position 772,588 of record NZ_CP139089.1, on the reverse strand, counting down.
CCGTTTTCTCGCCGACGCCCTTCATCGCGGCGAGATCCCGCTTTGGAATCCCTATCATTTTGCCGGACACCCGTCCGTAGCCGATCCGCAATCGCTGCTCTTCACGCCAAGCATGGTGCTGTTCGCGCTCATTGCGCCCAACGCTTCGATGCAGCTGTTTGACGGCGTCATACTGGCTCATCTCGCTTTCGGCGGGCTCTGCATGCTGGGACTGTTCCGCCGGCGGCGCTGGAGCCCCGCTGGCGCGGTCCTCGCGGCGCTGATTTTCATGCTTGGCGGCGCGGCCTCGTCGCGACTGCAGCACACTGGAATGATCATTTCCTATTCTTTCTTTCCGGCGGCGCTTTGGTGCCTCGAAATCGCGCTGGAGCGGCGGTCCTATCGGTTCGCCGTTCTGTTCGGCGTCTTCGCGGCGCTGATGACGCTGGGGCGGGATCAGGTCGCCTATTTGCTCTGCATGGTTCTGGCCGGGCGCGTCATTTTCGCCATCGCGCAATCCGGCGCCGCTTTCGCCTATCTTCGCGCGAGACTGGGCGTGCTCGCCCTCGCAGCTTGCGTGATCGGCGCGATTCTCTTCGTTCCGGCCCTGCTGACGATGCAGTTTCTCGGTGATTCCAACCGCCCCGGCATCGCCTTTGGCGTCGCGGCGGCGGGATCGCTCGCCCCCGTCAATCTCATTACGCTCATCGTGCCAAATTTCTTCGGCTCTCTTGATCATCTTTACGATTATTGGGGCCCGGACTACGACACGATGACGCGGGCCGACTGGACCGACCGCGCCGTCGATTATCTCTTCGTCGGCACTTTGCCGATTCTCCTTTTCGTGTGGCATGGGCTTGCAGCCGGTCGGATCTTCGCGCGCGGCATTCGCTTTTTCCTCATTGTCCTGGTCGTGGCGGCCTTGTATTCGCTCGGCCGCTACACGCCGTTCTTCTCGCTTGCTTTCGATTGGATTCCAGGCGTTTCGCTCTATCGCCGGCCGGCCGACGCCACCTTTATCCTCAATATCGCCCTGGCTTTCGGCTCGGGCTATTTGCTGCATCGCTATGTCGTCGACGGTCTGCCGGGCTTTTTCGGCGCACCGCCGCGATGGTTCGGCTGGGCGCTGGCCGCGGCGACCACGCTCGCCGTCGCCGGTCTGATCGGCACTGGCCTCGCCTTTTCCCTCCGCGAAGGCCGGGTCGCGACTTCGATCGGCCAGCTTGGCGTCTCCGCCGCGATCGGCCTCGTTGGAGCGGCGCTTCTGTTCGCCTTGCAGGATCGCCGCAGGCGGGCCCTGGCGGCGGGCTTGTTCGTTCTCATCACCGGGGGCGAGATCGTCTGGCGCAACGCCGCCTCGTCGCTCAACGCCGAGCCGGTCAGCCGCTATAGCGTCTTCGCGACGATGACGCCGGGCGAGGCGGCGGGCGTCGCGCTGCTGCGTCGCGAAATCGCCGCCAAGACGCATGATGGCGAGCATCCGCGCGTCGAGATCCTCGGGCTGCCTGGTCCATGGCAAAACGCCTCGATGGCGCTGAAGCTGGAAAATACCGTCGGCTACAACCCCCTGCGCATCGACGGTTATGAGCGCGCCGTCGGCCCCGGCGACAATGCCGGCGATCCCAATCTGCGCCATTTCCCCGGCACGTTTCGCGGCTACAAATGCCGCCTCGCATCTTTGCTCGGGCTTGAATATCTGGTCCTCGATCGGCCATTGACGCGCTTGCCGCGCCACGTGCCGCGCCCGAAGGCCGCCTTGATCTATTCGAGCGACAATATGTATATTTATAAGCTTGGCAAAGCCGCGCCCCGCGCCTATTTCGCGCCAGACGTCAAAATTGTCGATAGCGAACAGGTGCTGGACGAACACGTCATGCCGGACTTCGACCGCACTCACGAAGCGCTGATCGATCAGGCAAACCTTGATGATCTCCGGCAGGTCCGCGACCGCGTTTCCGACGCAAGCTTCAATGCGCCGCCGGTCGCGACGCCAGATCCGTCGCGTGTGGAGATCACAAATTACTCCGACAATGCGGTAACGCTCGACGTTGACGCCGACAAAGCCGGCATTGTCGTGCTCCACGATCTCTTTTATCCTGGATGGGAGGTTCGCGTCGACGGCAAGCCGCAGCCGATGCTGAAAGCCAATATTCTGTTCCGCGGCGTTGAAGTGCCGGCGGGACGCCACAGCATTGAATTCGCTTTCCGGCCGCTGTCATTTGCAAATCTGTCGGCGGCGTTTTCGACCATCCTGCATAAGACCGAGGAGTAAGGGATCACGTGAAGCCCGATTGGCGCGCCGCGACCGGCGCATGTTTGCGCGCAGCGGGCGCGGATTTGCCTAAGACCACTGCGATGAAAGCGCTCTTGAGCTTTGCCGGCGCCCTGTTCGCCTGCGTTTGGCTCACGACGGCGGCTATGGCGCAAACTCCGAATACGGCCCCGTCGGACGCATCGAAGATTCCGCCCTTGCGCCTGCCCGCGGGCGAAGAAGCGGCGAAGCCACAGGCGGCGCAGGGCAATATTCTGCACCTTAGCGCTTTTCTCGGCGCGACCGACACGCAACCGCTGCGCGCCGGCGTTCACTGGCGCGTCTTTGATGAAAAGGCCGAACTCGACGGGTCCCACACACTCGTCGCCGACTCAACGGACGCGGCGCCGGCGCTCACCCTTCGCGACGGCAATTTCATCGTCCACGCCGCCTTTGGCCTTGCTGGAGCAACAAAAAGAGTCGAGATCAACGGCAAGAGCGTGACCGAGAAACTGGTTCTCAACGCCGGCGCGCTGCGCGTTGTCGGCATGCTCGGCGATGCGCCGATCGCTCCTGCGAAAACGCAAATCTCAATCTATGTTCCGGAGCGAAACAACTCCGAAGCAAAGCTCGTCGCCAATGGAAAATCCGGCGATATGATTGGCTTGCCGGAAGGCAATTATCACGTCGTTTCGACCCTGCTCGACCAGCAAAGCAATGGCTCGGTCAACTCGACCAATTCGGTGATTAGCGCCGATCTGCACGTGCAGCCAGGCAAACTGACTGACGCGACCTTGCGCCATCGCGCGGCGACGATGACGTTGAAGCTCGTCAGCGGTCCAAGCGGCGAAGCGCTCGCCAACACTTCCTTCACGATCCTGACGCCCGGCGGCGACGTCATTCGCGAAATGATCGGGGCCTTCCCCTCGCTGGTTCTCGCGGAAGGCGAATATGTCGCCATCGCAAGGCACGACAGCAACGTCTATCAAACCAATTTCAAGGTCGAATCGACGGTCGACAGAGATGTCGAGGTTTTGGCGAAATAGGGTTGCGCTTGCCGCGGTCTGGAAAAGCTTCGCCGGGGATCGCGCCGACCGCCAGGGTGGGCGGCCCGCACGATCCAATATGAGCGCCAGCCCGCTGCGGTCCGGCTCAGGCCGCTTTCAGATTAGAAATTTCGTGCTGGGCCGCTTTGATCGCGTCCGCCTTGGGGTCCGGCCCAAAAGCGATGCCTTCGGCGCGCAGGATTTCGACGCCGGCAATGCCTATGAAGCCGAAAACGGCGCGCAAATAGCTTTCCTGATGATCGAGCGCCGCCGCAGGGGCGCCTCCCGAGAATACGCCGCCGCGCGACGAGGCGATGATCACTCTCTTAGGCCCGGCCAGCCCCTCGGGGCCTGTCTCGGAATAGCGAAAGGTTTTTCCGGCGATGACCACCCGGTCGATCCAGGCCTTGAGCTGGCTTGGGATTGCGAAATTATACATAGGCGCGCCGATCACCACGATGTCGGAGGCAAGAAATTCGTCCAGAATTTTGGCCCCGAGAGCAACGTCTTGCCGCATCTCAGCGTCGGGCGCCGGAGCTCCTGGCTGTTGCGCAGCGAGGTAAGAACCTGAAAGGTGAGGCGTCGGCTCCGCGGCGAGGTCGCGGTAGATGATCTCAAGGCCGGGGGTGATCTCGCGCAGCTTCGCGACGATATCGGCGGAGAGCTGACGACTGACCGAATAGCCGCCGAGAATGCTGGAATCGATGTGCAGAAGTTTCATGGACCGATGCTCTTTCATAGTATAGGTTTGTAACCAAGGCACTATGCGTACCTGTAAAGAAGGCGCAAGGAGGCACATTTTTGGAACAGAGTCACACGCATGTGCCTAGCGAATGCGCCCGCGTCGCGCCGGTGCTGTCCCGCATCGGCGACAAGTGGAGCGTTCTGGTCGTCATGCTTTTGGGCGATGGTCCGATGCGTTTTAACGAACTGCGCCGACGCGTCGGCGGCATCTCGCAGCGCATGCTGACCCTGACTTTGCGCGGCCTCGAGCGCGACGGCTTTGTGACGCGAACGGTTTTCCCGACCATCCCGCCGCGCGTCGACTATGAATTGACGCCGCTCGGGCATTCCCTGCTGGTTCCGGTGCGCGAACTCGGCGCCTGGGCCGTGCGGAATGTCTCGGTCATCGAAGACGCCCAGCGACGTTTCGATCAGGCGGCGAAAGGCCAAAGCCAATCCTTCGAGCAGGCCGCGCCGATGAGCTTCGCTAAATGAACAATGATCTTCGCTCCGCCATCGTCGCGCCGCGCGCGCGCATATGCGAGGCCAATGCTGCCGGCATCGCGGCGGCTGCGAGCCTTCTGCGCGCGGAAAAACTCGTCGCCTTCCCGACGGAGACGGTCTATGGCCTTGGCGCGGACGCAACCTCAAAGGCCGCCGTCGCGCGCATCTATGCGGCGAAAAGACGTCCATCCTTCAATCCGCTCATAGCCCATGTGTCGAGCCTCGAAGAGGCGAAGGCGCAGGGTGTGTTTTCACGTGAGGCGAACCAACTCGCCGAGCGCTTCTGGCCGGGCCCCTTGACGCTGGTGCTCCCCCTCGCCCCCCATGCGACGGTCTGCGATCTCGCGCGGGCAAGCCAAGCGACGATCGCCCTTCGCATCCCTTCCCATCCGGCGGCGCTCAGCCTCATCGCCGCCGTGGGGCGCCCTCTCGCCGCGCCCTCCGCCAACCGTTCCGGCCGTGTCAGCCCGGTCAGCGCCGCCCATGTTTTTGAGGATCTCTCGGCCGACATCGACCTCATTCTCGACGCGGGGCCCTGCCCGGTCGGCGTCGAATCGACGATCGTCGCGTGTCTCGACGGGCCTCCGCGCCTCCTGCGGCCGGGTGGTCTCTCCCGCGCGCTGATCGAAGAAACCTTGGGCATCGCGCTCGGCGGCGCCAGAAGCGAAGGCGCGACCATCGCGCCGGGATCCCTCTCCTCCCATTACGCGCCGCGCGCGCGCCTTCGTCTTGACGCGTCGGGTGTCGAACATGGCGAAGCCGGGCTCGATTTCGGCGGTCGATTTTCTGCGCAAGACGCTGTACTCGACCTGTCGCCGGGGCGAAATCTCGATGAGGCCGCGGCCAATCTCTTCGGTTTCCTGCGCGAACTCGACGCGATGGGGCCGCCCTCCATCGCCGTTGCGCCGATCCCGCATTTTGGCCTTGGCGAGGCGATCAATGACAGGCTGAAACGCGCGGCCGCGCCAAGACCTTGAACATTGCTTCGATGGCTTGAGCGCCGCACGTAAAATTTGGCGATGGATTCACAGCTTACACAGGTTCGCAACGTGCCGGACGGCCTTACTCAACTGTTACGCTGGTACGCCGACATGGGCGTCGACATCGCGCTCGACGAGGCGCCGCATGATCGGCTGGCGGAAGCGCAAGCTTCGGCTTCGCCGATAGCGCGGGAGCCTGAACGTGTCATACAAAGGGAGGAGCCGCCGCGCCAGCCGCCCGCGTCCGCCACTCCGCCGCGCGCAGCGAGCACGGCCGCATTCGCGGAAGAAGCCGAGCAGGACGCGCGGGCGGCCGCGGCGTCGGCTCAAACCCTTGCGGAACTGCGCGAGCAGCTGCTGCGATTTACAGGATGCGGCCTCAAGACCACGGCGACCCAGCTCGTCTTTGGCGACGGCGAGGCTGGGGCCGAAATTATGTTCGTCGGCGAAGCGCCGGGCGCGGACGAGGATCGGCAGGGCGCGCCTTTCGTCGGCCGCGCCGGTCAATTGCTGAACAAAATGCTGGCTTCAATCGGGCTTGAGCGCAGCCAGGTCTATATCGCCAACATCGTTCCGTGGCGCCCCCCTGGCAATCGAACCCCGACCCCGATCGAGACCGCCGCCTGTCTGCCGTTTATACAGCGGCAGATCGAACTCGTTGGTCCAAAAATCCTCGTCTGCCTCGGCGCCCCCTCGGCGCAGACCCTGCTTGGCTCGAAAGACGGGATCATGCGATTGCGCGGGCGCTGGTTCAACTATGCAGCCGGAAACGCGACGATCAAGGCGATCGCCATGCTTCATCCGGCCTATCTTTTGCGGCAACCGGCGCAGAAGAAACTGGCCTGGCAGGATCTGCGGCTGCTCGCCAGGGAGATCGTCCGGCTGCGCGCGCAGATTTAGGAAACCCCGCTTGAAAACGAACAAAAACATGGCCTTTAGTCATCGCGACGCCGATTGCGCAGCTTAAAGGCGATGGCCGCTATTCAGATATCGCGCGTTTGTTTGTTCCCTGTTGCAACGAATGAACTCAATCGAAACCATTACGAGCGTTTCGAGCGGTCGCCTGGGCCGAAATTGATGTTTACGTTGCATCCCTCATTCGCTTTATCTCATGATTTGAATGCATGATCCGATCCAGAAACGGAATCATGCCTTAGCCGGGAGCCGCTTATGAGATGGGAAGATTTTCGCCGTTCCGATAATGTCGAAGATCGGCGTGGTGAAACCGGATATGCCGGCGGCGGCCCAAGTTTTGGCGGAGGCCAGCTCGGCATCGGCGCCATCGTCGTGCTCGGTCTGATCGGTTGGGCGCTCGGCATCGACCCGCGCCTCCTGATCGGGGGCGCCGAGATGTTGAGCGGAGCGCGCCATGGCGGTCAAACGCAGAGCGCCCCGCCGCCGTCGCGGCAGGCTGGCGCTCCCTCGGACCAAATGGGCCAGTTCGTCGCGGCGGTTCTCGCCGAGAATGAAGATGTCTGGACCGATATCCTGCCGTCCCAGAAAGGGGTCGCCTACGTCAAACCGAAACTCGTGCTCTATAACGGCTCGACGAGATCGGGCTGCGGCGGCGCGAGCGCGTCGATGGGGCCTTTCTATTGTCCCAATGACCAGAAAGTCTATCTGGACACGTCTTTTTTTCGCGACATGAAAGAGAAGCTCGGCGGCGGCGGCGATTTCGCATACGCCTATGTCATCGCGCATGAGATCGGCCACCATGTCCAGAACCTGCTAGGCATCCTGCCGAAGGTTCAGGCGGCGCAGCAGCGCGCTTCGAGTAAAGCCCAGGCGAACGCCATTTCGGTGCGCGTCGAACTCATGGCCGACTGCCTGGCCGGCGTTTGGGCCGCCAATGCGCAAAAAAAATACCAGATCCTCGACCCTGGCGATATCGACAAGGCGGTGAGGACCGCTCAGGCGATTGGCGATGATCGCCTGCAAAAGGCCGCGCAAGGCTATATCGTGCCGGATTCCTTCACGCATGGCTCGGCGGCCCAGCGTGAGCAATGGCTCAACACCGGCCTGAAATCCGGTGAGGTCGACGCCTGTAACACTTTTGCGCGATGACGCCGCGAACGCGCGTCACCCCACGCGGCGTGCATGAGTTCGCAAAGTCGTCGCCGGAGTGACGCATCGCGCCAGGGCGGCCAGCCGGCCGGCCGAAGCCTCAAGACAACGCTGGCGCGAAGCAATGAGACCAACCAATGGCGCGGCGTTTGGAAAGACGCGCTCGATGAATGTCTCCGGCGCGGCGCGCAGCAGCGCAGTCGGGGCGCGGTCGCTGAGGCTGGCCGATCGCGCTTTGATGAAATCGCCCGCCTCTTCGATGAACCCCGCCTGCGGCGCGAAGCCCGATCGCAGCAGGAAAAGGTGCGGCCCACGCGCCGCCTCGATCGCGCGGCGCAACCATTCGGCCTCGTCCGTCGCCTCGATCAAGCCGCAGCCGGCATGATCCGCGATGAAGCCAAGGCCCTGCGCCGCTGGTCCCGCAATGGCGACATCGCCGAGAAGTCCCTCGACGTTCGCCTTCACGAGCGAACTCAAGGTTCGCACAACGCTCTCCGCGGGATCGATGCGGCGCGACGGGTCAGTCATTTCATAAAGGACGATGGTTGAAAGCATGAGCCAGCCTGAAACGCGCGCCCGCAATAATTGATCAGATAGAGTTGGGAATAGTGCAATCGCAGCCTAATCGCAAAGTGTGGCGCGCCGTCGCTGGGAAATGATTGTTTGGCGCGCCCTATCGGTGCTACCCTCTCGGCTCCGGCGGGCGATTGAACGTTTTCATCTCTTTTTGATTTTAGAAGTCATAGCGCATCATACGCGAGCCGACCGGGCAGCCTTTCGTTTGTCTCATCCGCCGGCAATCATGGCGCCGCCCGCCCGCTCGTTAGCATGTGTTTTGCTTGCCATTTAAGGCTTGCGATGATGATTCGGCGACCTGGCATGATGAACGAGTTTGCTCCATGAGCCGCGTGCGCGACCAATTCGAAATTACAGTCGACATTCTGCTTCGCGCCTATTCTATCGGCCTGTTCCCTATGGCTGAGAGCGCCGAGGACGCAAATCTGTTCTGGGTTGATCCAGAGGTCCGGGGCATTTTTCCGCTCGACGGCATCATCGTATCGAGAAGCCTCGCTAAAACGGTTCGTTCGGATGTTTTCGAAGTCCGGGTCGATCATGATTTCGACGCTGTGATCGACGGCTGCGCCGCCTCTTACCCCGATCGTGACAAGACCTGGATCAACCATCGCATCAGGCGTCTTTATCGCCAGCTTTTCGACACCGGGCGCGTACATACGGTCGAGGCCTGGCAGGAGGGCGTTCTCGTCGGCGGCCTTTATGGCGTCCATCTTGGCGGCGCATTCTTCGGTGAAAGCATGTTCCACCGCAAGACCGACGCGTCCAAAGTCGCTCTCGTGCATCTTGCCGCGAGATTGCGTAAAGGCGGCTTCAGCCTCCTCGACGCACAATTCGTAACGCCGCATCTCGCATCGCTCGGGGCGATCGAAGTACCGAAGGAAATCTATCGAAGGCGGCTGGCGGACGCGATGGCGCAACCGGCGGATTTCTGGGCCTGGCCGAAGGGCCGCCGCGTCTTCGGCGCCGAAGCTCTCGAAGTTCTGCTGAACAAAGGCGCGAGCGGCGCGGCGCCGGTCAAGACGCCTCGCGATCAAGCAAACTCTTGAGTCGTTGGCCTTCGCTATCGCTCAAGGGGTGCGCAGCCGGCGGAGCAGCGCGCCGCCGGCTGGCGTTGAGGAAAATCGCCGCCCCTCCGACGAGAAGAATCGCAAAAGGGCCGCCCCAGAGCAGCGCCGTCTCGACCTTGAAGGGCGGCTTCAACAGTATGAAATCGCCATAGCGCCGCACCAGATAGGCGCGGATCTGATCGTCGCTGTCGCCGGCCTTGAGACGTTCGCGAACGAGCAGCCGCAGGTCCTTGGCGAGAGGCGCGCCGGAATCGTCGATCGACTCGTTCTGACAGACCATGCAGCGCAATTGCGTCGAAAGGCTGCGCGCTCGCGCTTCGAGCTTTGCATCGGGCAGGATTTCATCGGGCTCAACCGCCCGCGCCGTCAGCGGGGACAGCGCCACAATTGCGATCAAAGCCCATTTGCGAAGACAAAAGCCCATGTTATTCGGCCGGGAGAGGATTTGCCGCGACGCTTTTGCGGGCGCGGCGGGCGATGCCGACCCGGAAACTCGTGTCGCTCAGCGACAGGCCGCCGCCGAAAGCCATGATGAGGGCGCCGATCCAGATGAAAGCGACCAGCGGCTTCCAGAAGATGCGGGCGTTGACATTGCCGTCAGGCGCGACGTCGGCGATGCTCATATAGACTTGGCCGAGGCCAAGGGTTGCAATCCCCGCTTCTGAACGGCTCGTCTTGCGCGACGGATAACTGCGTGTCGAGGGCTCGATGACGGCTTTGACGACGCCGCCGGAGCGGATGGCCGTCGTGCCGACAAGCTCCGAATAGTTCGGCCCCTGACGGCCCGAAATGCCCTGGTAGGTCAGCTGATAGGGGCCAATTTCGACTGTATCTCCGGGCTTCAGGGCCGTGATGCGTTCAGCGCCCCAGCCGGTGGCGGCTAGGCCAAGCAGAGTGACGCCGATTCCGGCATGGGCGAAAGCCGTGCCGAAGGCCTGCCGCGGCAGGCCAACAACGCGATGGCCGAGTGAACTCAGCGAAGGCCCGCCGGCGAACAGGCGCCGCCCGAGGTCGGCAAAAGAGCCGAAAATGACATAGGCGGCGACGCCGCAGAGAATGACGCTCAACGCCGGCCCGCCGCGTGAGGCCGCAAGAGCCAGCATGACGATGAGGCCGGCGCCAACGGCGTAGGTCAGCCTCTGCGCCGCGGCGAGGAGATCGCCCCGCTTCCAGGCCAATGCCTGGCCAATCGGCATGAGCAGGAACAATGGAATGAACAGTGGAACGAAGGTCAGATTAAAGAAGGGCGCGCCAACCGATATTTTTTCCCCCGTCAGAGCTTCGAGTGCCAGCGGATAGAGAGTCCCGACAAAGACCGTCGCGCAACAGGTGGTAAGAAGGAGATTGTTGAGGACGAGCGCCCCCTCGCGCGAGATCGGAGCGAACAGGCCGCCCTGCTTCAAGCCGCCGGCGCGGGCGGCGAAAAGCGTCAGCGACCCTCCAATGAAAAGCACGAGGATGAGGAGAATGAAAACGCCCCGTGTCGGATCGCTGGCGAATGCGTGCACCGAGGTCAAAACGCCCGAGCGAACGAGGAAAGTGCCGATCAGCGACAGCGAGAAGGCCAAAATGGCGAGGAAGATCGTCCAGATCTTCAAAGCCTCGCGCTTCTCCATGACCAAAGTGCAGTGGAGGAGAGCGGTCGCCGCGAGCCAGGGCATCAGCGAGGCGTTCTCGACCGGGTCCCAAAACCAGAAGCCGCCCCAGCCAAGGGTGTAGTAAGCCCAATAGGAGCCCATGGCGATGCCGAGCGTCAGGCAGATCCAGGCGATCAGCGTCCACGGCCGCACGAAGCGCGCGAACACCGCGTCGATGCGGCCGGAAATCAGCGCCGCCGCGGCAAAGGAATAGGTGATCGAGAGCCCGACATAGCCAAGATAAAGCAAGGGCGGATGAATGGCGAGGCCGGGGTCTTGCAACAGCGGATTGAGGTCGTTGCCTTCGGCCGGCGGCATCGCGAGCCGCGCGAAAGGATTTGACGTCAGCAGAATGAACAGGAGGAACGCCGCGGCGATCCACGACTGAACGCCAAGCACATTGGCGCGCAAATCCTCCGGCATGGTCGATGAAAACAGGGCGACGGCGGCGGCGAAAACCGACAGCACCAGCACCCACAAAAGCATCGAGCCCTCATGATTGCCCCAGACGCCGCTGATTTTATAAATCAGCGGCTTGGCCGAATGCGAATTCTCGACGACGTTCAAAAGCGAGAAGTCAGACGTTACATGGGCGTAGGTCAGGGCGAAAAACGCATAGCCGATGAGCCCGAAACTCATCAACGCCACTGACGGCGCGACCGCCATCAAACGCCGGTCGCCGATCGCTGCGCCCCATATCGGCACGACCGAATTGATGAGCGCCAGCGCCAAAGCGAGGACGAGAGCGTAATGGCCGGTTTCAACGATCATGTCAGCCTCATTTTGCGTTCGCCGCCTGCGCGCCGCCCTTGGCGGGGGCCGCCACAGCGGAGCCGTTCTCCTGCCAGACGCCCTGCTTCTTCAACGCATCGGCGACCTCACGCGGCATATAGCGCTCGTCGTGCTTGGCGAGAACGCTGTCGGCGCGGAAGACATGATCCTGTCCGAGAGCGCCTTCCGCAACGACGCCCTGCCCTTCGCGGAAAAGGTCCGGCAACAAGCCGGTGTAGGTGACCTCGATGTCCTGTTTCATATCGGTCACGACGAAACGAACCGTCTGATCGCCTTCGCGCTGAAGCGAGCCCGCCTTGACGAGGCCGCCAAGCCGCAGCCGCGCCCCGCCCGGGGTCGCCTTTTGTGCGAGTTCAGTCGGCCCATAAAAGAAGACGATGTTGTCGCGCAGGGCGAACATCACAAGGCCCACGGCGACGCCGAGCGTTGCAAGCCCGGACAAAATCAAAGTGAGACGTCGTTGTTTGCGCGTCATGTCAGTCTTCAACCCTCAAGGCCAAGTTCGCGGGCAAGCGTTTCGATGCGGCCCTTCGCGGTCGCGTCGGCCGCCAGATTGCGTTTGGCGTCCATCAAGGCGGAACGGGCCTTGTCGGTTTCATTGAGGACGGCGTAGGCGCGAATAAGGCGCAGCCACCCCTCGACGTCCTGTCCATTTTGTGCAAGCCGCGCGGCGAGCCGGTCAACCATGCTGTGAATGGCGCTCGCCTGGTCTCCCCCCGACATCGCCTCGATCTTGGCGGCGAGGGCTGGGTTGGCGGCGGGACCGCTCGGCGGCTGCGCGGCGGCCACGGCTTGTTCGGGCGCGCCGGTCAAGGCGGCGAGCTGCTGGCGCAGCGAGGGGGCCCAGGGCGCGTCGGCCGGCGCCTCGGCAAGGAGCTTCTCCCAAATCGCCTGCGCGCCTGCCTTATCGCCATTTTGCACGGCGGCGAGGCCAAGATAGAAGCGCGGGCGCGGCAAGGCGGGATCCTTGGCGGTCGCAGCCTCGAAGACCTCCTTGGCGGCCGCCGTCACCTTGCCGTTCGCGGCGGCGACCAGAGCTTCGCCATAACGAGACTGGCGTTCCGGCGTTTCTCCCAGAAGGCGCGAAGCAGCGGCATAGGCTTTGACGGCGTCGTCATAGCGGCCAAGGCGCATATAGACCGGGGCCAGAACGTCATAGCCTCGGCCGTCATTCGGATTTTGCACGAGATGGGCTTCGATCCTCGCGATCGCCGCCAGAATATCCGTGCGCGCCGGCGCTTCCTGTAGCCGCGCGGAGAGCGGCAGATCGGGCAGCCCCGGATGACCGACGAGCCCATAAACGCCGAGCGCCAGGGCGGGCACGAAAATAGCGGCCGCGATCGCGGCAAGGCGGACTTTTTTTCCCGCCGCCGCCGATGGCTGCGGTCCGGAGGCGTCAGCGACAGCGAGCAGGCGCCGGGCGGCCTCGGCCTTGGCGCCTTCGGCGTCGCCGGCGGCGACGAGCCCGCCTTCGGCGTCACGGTCTATTTCGGCGAGCTGCGCCTTATAAAATGCAATGTCGATCGCGCTGCGCGAGAGGCCGCGCGGCGTCCGCGCGAGAGGCCAAAGGACGCTCAGCACCGCAACGCCTGTCAAAAGTGCAAATATCAGCCATATCATAGGCACTCTCTTAGTCATCAGCGGGATGCTTGCAAAGGACCTTTCGCTCACGAACGCGTTGGCGAGGGCGGGTTTGGCGTCGCAGGAAGCCGCAGTTCGGCGCGAAGACCGCCCATGGCGCTTCCAGCAAGGCTCAGATCGCCGCCATACATCGCCGCGAGATCGGCGACGATCGACAGTCCGAGGCCTGATCCCGGCTTCGTTTCATCAAGGCGGCGTCCGCGGGCAAGAGCCGCCTCGCGCATCTCAGGCGCCAGCCCTGGTCCATCATCCTCGATGATGACGCGGAAGAACGAGCGCTCCGCCCCGGTTTGGGCGAACTCGGGAAAGACGGCGACGGCGACGGCGCTTTTCGCCCATTTGCCTCCATTGTCGGCGAGATTGCCGATCATTTCCTCCAGATCCTGACGCTCCCCGAGAAACCGCACTGGCTGCGGCATATCCAGCGCGAAGCTTATCGCGCGCTCGGCGTATATTTTTTCGAACGCGCCGAGGAAGGATCGCACGACCGGCTCGACGTCCGTCGCGCTCGTCACCGCGCCGGCCCGCACCGCCGCGCGCGCGCGGTCGAGATAATAGGCGACCTGGTCGCGCATGATCGCCGCTTGCTCCTCGACCTTCGCGGCGAGTGGGCCGGACGGCGCGGCCGCTTCGTTGATGATGACGCTGAGCGGCGTTTTCAGGGCGTGCGCGAGATTGCCGACCTGAGTGCGCGCGCGCTCGACGACAGCCCGATTGGCGCCGATGAGGAGATTCAACTCGCCCGCGAGCGGCGCTATGTCCGGTGAAAAGGCGCCGGCGATCGTTTCGCTTTCACCGCGGCGAATCGCCGCGACGCCCTCCTGCAGCTGACGCAGGGGAGCAAGGCCATAGCGCAACTGAAGGACGGAGGAGGCGACGAGCGCCAGCCCCAGCAATATGAATGTGACGACGAGATAGATCTCGAAGCGATTGATCGCAGTTTCTATCTCGTCGGTCTTCGCGGCGACCTGGACGAGGTAGACGCCGTCATCGCCGGTGTCGATTGTCCGTTCGACGATTCTGAGGCGCCTGTCGTCCGGTCCCTTGGCGTAGCCTTTGCGAGCGCCGCCCAAGCCTGCGGGAACGCCAATGTCGGCGAGGCGCGGCAGCCGCGCCGCGAACAGCGAGCGCGAACTTCGAATGTCAGGCTTGCCGGCGTCGAGGCGCGTAATCTGCCAGTACCATCCCGACAAAGGCAATGCGAACTCGGGATCGTTTAATTCATCTGGATCTATTCGAGCGTTCTCGCCCGAGACAGCGATGTCGGCGACGAGTGCGCGCAAATAGACGCCAAGGCGCTCATCAAAATTGCGCTCCGCGGCGTGCTCATAAAAAGTCGAAAGAAGGACTCCGGCGGCGAACAGTATGGCGAAGCTCAAAATCGCCGCGGACAGGAACAGCCGCCCGGCAATCGAAATTTTCTGTGTCGTCAGCGTTCTGGCGTCGCCCGCGCTTCGATCCTTTGACGCGAGAGCCATCAGCGGCTGACGGCGGGGTCGGGGCGATCGAGCAGCGCTCCTCCGCTCTTGCCGTCAGGCGTCAGGACATAGCCAAGCCCGCGCACCGTCTGAATGACGTCGACGCCAAGCTTCTTGCGCAGCCGCCCGACAAACACCTCGATCGTATTCGAATCACGATCGAAATCCTGATCGTATAAATGTTCGACAATTTCCGAACGCGAGACGATCCTGCCCTGATGATGCATCAGATAGGCAAGAAGCCGGTACTCGTGAGATGTCAGCTTGACCGGACTGGCGTTGACCAGGACGCGTCCGGCGCGCTCGTCGAAGCTGACCGGCCCGCATGAAAAAACGCTTGACGCATGCCCCGCGGCGCGGCGCATCAGGGCGCGCAGTCGCGCGAGCAGCTCCTCCACATGGAAGGGCTTCGTCACATAGTCGTCGGCGCCGGCGTCAAAGCCCCGCACCTTTTCGCCCCAGCGGTCTCGCGCGGTGAGGATCAGAACAGGCATCGAGCGCCCCGCCTTGCGCCACTCGGTCAAAACCGACACGCCATCTTTGCTGGGCAGACCGAGGTCAAGGACGACGGCGTCATAGGGCTCGGTATCGCCGAGAAACCAACCCTCCTCCCCGTCGAACGCCCGATCGACGGCATAGCCGGCCTGCTGTAGCGCAGAAGCTATCTGACGATTGAGGTCCTTATCGTCTTCGACTACGAGCAGACGCATGGAGAGTGTCCGGCGGTTTGATCAGTCAATCTTCGTGCTTTTTTTCGTTTTTGGTTTCGATAATCTGACCGGTCTTCGCGTCGACATATGTGCGAATGATCCGTCCGTCGCGACGCAACAGGCTGATCTCGTATACGAAAGCATCGCTCCAGCGACAAAGTTTCGCGCCGAGCGCTTCGGCCTGCAGGCGCGCCGCTGCTTTTTGCATGGCGCGGAAAGGTTCGGAAAGGTCATTGGCGACGATCTTTTCGCGTGTCTCCCCCGTCGAAAAACATCGGCGCCCCTCCAAAGGCTGCGCCAGAGCGGCGACGCAAAAACCAACGCAGGTCAGCTGAACAAGGGAAGAGATCAAAACGCCCATGCAACCCTGCTACGGCAACGACGCTGAACGTCGGATGAATAGGAAAGCCCCGCGGCCGTCTCTCCCGCGCAAGCCCTCGCCAGCGCGACGCGGATCGCGGGAGTTTCAGCCTTCCTGCCGCAATAGCGGCAAAACCGGATTTCGAAGCGCGAACTTTCGCAATGTTGTCCTCGCGGCGGCCCTTAAGCAAGCATAATGGAAATGAAACGCGCACCGCTCAAAGGGCTTTTTCCAGGTCGCGCCACATTTGCCGCCCCTTACATCTTGCGGCCCGATATGAAAAAACCCTTCGCATCCGAATCTATTTCACGTCGGGCGCAAGCCCTGATCTCCACGACGACGATAAAAGGCGGCGACAAATGACTGCGGGCTCCTCATCGGCATTCTTCGTATCGGCCAGCTGGCTGGCCGAGCATCTCGACGCGCCGGATCTCGCGATCATCGACGGCAGCTTCTTCATGCCGGCTGAAAATCGCGACGCGAAGGAAGAGTTTCGCGCAAGCCATATCCCCGGCGCCGTGTTTTTCGACATCGACGCCATCGCCGACCATTCGACCAGCCTTCCCCATATGCTGCCCTCGCCAAAGGACTTCGCCGAAGCGGCTGGCAAGCTCGGCCTTGGCGACGGCATGCGTTTCGTCGTTTATGACAGCTCGAGCCTCGTCGGCGCAGCGCGTGTCTGGTGGACGCTGCGCCTCTATGGCGCAAAGAATGTGAAGATTCTGGAAGGCGGTTTTCAGCAGTGGCGAGACGAAGGGCGTCCGCTTCAATCCGGCTGGCCTGAACCCGCCCCGCGCGTCTTCACGCCGAAATTTGATGCTTCAGCAGTCGCCGCCGCGAAAGATGTCCTCAGCGCGAGCGAAACAGGGTCGGCGCAGATCGTCGACGCCCGCAGCGCGGCGCGCTTTACAGGCGAAGCGCCCGAGCCTCGTCCGGGATTACGCTCCGGACATATTCCGAAGAGCAGCAACGTGCCCTGGAGCCTTGTCGCCGCGGAGGGGCGGATCAAGGCGCCGGAGACGGTCGAAGCCGCCTTCACTCAAGCCGGCGTCGACCTCGCCCGGCCGGTCATCACGACCTGCGGCTCAGGAGTGACGGCCTCAATCCTCTTGCTCGCTCTCGAAACGATCGGCAAGAAAGACATTCGTCTCTACGACGGGTCCTGGAGCGAATGGGGCGGCAGCCCCGATCTGCCCGTCGCCACCGGGAAAGCGGCGCCCTAAAGCTTTTTGCTCCCCGACGCGGAAACGCGCCGGGCGGCTTCGTCGAAACTCATAAGCTTGCCGCGAACTTGACGAGCGAAGGGAAATCGCTGGACGCTCAGCCAAAAGGGCTTGACGCCACAAAACACTGAGCTACCATCAGTTTAAGCGCGATGAGTCTGAAACCTTGAGGGGTTTACAGCGTTCGCAGCGTAAGTGGAGCGTCCGGCGACCGCCGGATGTGGCATCGATCCGCGCAGGCACGCGCCAGCGTTTTTCAGGATCGAGCCAGCTGGCCCTGAGAGGCTTCCACATTCCCCTCCCTTCTTGGGGGGCTGCCATCTTCACAGTCGATGCTTAAGCTCGCCGCAAAGTCGTGGCGAGAGAGCCTCCGCGTGGAAGGGGAACATTCCGCATCTCGAGACATTAGGAGTGACACACATGTGTGACTATTCGCTTGAAATGTACGCCTCCCGGCCTGCTCGCGAGTCCGAGAAATATGTGACAACCCGCTTCCCTTCAGGAAGCATCGGCCTCGCCGCGCCAGGCGACTGCACGACCGCCGTCTGCGTCCAATATGACACCCACCTCAACCTCGAAGGAATTTCGAGCGACCTGCAGACCCGTCTCGGCGTGCAGCCGGCTGAACATGTGGTATTCGCCCGGCTTGAGCACGGCGCATATCGGGATGGAGTGAAATTCGGCAACGGAAAAGAGATCTCGTTGCAGCTTCTTGGCTCGGGCGTTGGCGTGACGCTGGTCGACATGCACGTCGCTCCGAAAGCCGAAGCCCCCGCGCAGAAGCACGACGTATTGGAGCCGGCCGAATAATAAAGCCGCTTCTTGACGACGACCCGCTCCGTGTCCTCTCGGAGCGGGTTTCCTTTGCCGCCGCTTGACGGATCATATCGCGCCGACAGCTTATTTTCTGTGCAGAGACGCGATTTTTTGAGCTTTCAAAGCCCTAATGGCGTCGCACGGCGATCTGTTTTCAGCGCTCCCGGCGCTGCAGCCGCCTCCCGAACTCCCCCCATCACCGCCATCCAGCCTCGGTCAAGCCCGCCAAACACATCGGCGCGCCGCCGCAGCCGCTTTTTGGCCCGACGATTGCTTAATCAAACCTGTTGCGAAAACGACAAAAAAGGCGTCTCGGACGACGATTTTCTAGGATCGGATGGCATTTTTGCCCCGCAGGTGGTAAGTGCCGCTGACTTCTCCCTGAGTTCATCGAACAATGCGACGTAAGAAACGCCAATGAAGAAGATCGAGGCGATCATAAAGCCTTTCAAGCTCGACGAAGTGAAAGAGGCGCTCCACGAAGCCGGCGTGGCCGGCATCACCGTGATCGAAGCCAAGGGCTTTGGGCGGCAAAAAGGCCATACCGAACTGTATCGGGGCGCGGAATATATCGTCGATTTCCTGCCCAAAGTTAAAATCGAAGTCGTCGTCGCCGACGGCATCGTCGACGGCGCTGTCGAAGCGATCCGCAAGGCGGCGCAGACCGGCCGCATTGGCGACGGCAAGATTTTTATTTCAAACATCGAAGGCGCGATCCGCATCCGCACCGGCGAAACGGGACCGGACGCCATCTGATGTCCGGCTTTCGCTTGGGGCCCGGCGCCGCCGCGCCTTCGCAAATCCAATACGCTTTCTAATCAGATCGAGAGGCTTTGAAATGACGAAGACCGCCAAAGACGTGCTTAAGGAAATCAAGGACAATGACGTTAAATACGTCGATTTCCGCTTCACGGACCCGCGCGGCAAGTGGCAGCATGTGACGTTCGACATCACCCTCATCGATGAAGAGATCTTCGAGGAAGGGACGATGTTTGACGGGTCCTCGATCGCGGGCTGGAAAGCGATCAACGAATCCGACATGCTGCTTATGCCCGACCCCTCGACCGCGGTGATGGATCCCTTCTTCGCAGCGCCCACGATGGTCATCGTTTGCGACATTCTGGAGCCGGGCAGCGGCGAGCCCTATAGCCGCGATCCGCGCGGCATCGCCAAAAAGGCTGAGGCTTTCGTCGCGTCCTCCGGCATCGGCGACGCAGTCTATGTCGGCCCTGAGGCCGAGTTCTTCGTATTCGACGACGTGCGCTTCCGCGCCGACCCCTACAACACGGGTTTCGTGCTCGACTCGGCGGAACTTCCCTCGAACTCCGACACCCCCTATGAAGGCGGCAACCTCGGTCACCGCATCCGCACCAAAGGCGGCTATTTCCCGGTGCCTCCGCAGGACGCCTCGCAGGACATGCGCGGCGAAATGCTCGCCGCCATGGCCTCGATGGGCGCCAAGGTCGAAAAGCATCACCACGAAGTCGCTTCCGCCCAGCACGAACTTGGACTGAAGTTCGGCCCGCTCACCAAAATGGCGGATGATCTCCAAGTCTATAAATATTGCATCCATCAGGTCGCGCAGAGCTACGGCAAGACCGCGACCTTCATGCCGAAGCCGATTTTCGGCGACAACGGCTCTGGAATGCATGTTCATCAATCAATCTGGAAGGCTGGCAAGCCGCTGTTCGCCGGCGACAAATACGCCGACCTCAGCCAGGAATGCCTCTGGTATATCGGCGGCATCATCCGGCACGCCCGCGCCCTGAACGCCTTCACCAACCCGTCGACCAACTCCTACAAGCGTCTGGTTCCCGGCTATGAGGCTCCCGTCCTGCTCGCCTATTCGGCGCGCAATCGCTCGGCCTCCTGCCGCATTCCGACGGCGTCGAACCCGAAAGCGAAACGCGTCGAGGTGCGCTTCCCCGACCCGATGGCAAACCCCTATCTCGCCTTCGCCGCGATGCTCATGGCGGGCATCGACGGCATCATCAACAAGATCGATCCCGGCCCGGCGATGGACAAGGACCTTTACGATCTGCCGCCGAAGGAATTGAAGAAGATCCCGACCGTCTGCGGCTCGCTGCGCGACGCGCTCACCAATCTCGACAAGGACCGCGCCTTCCTCAAGGCCGGCGGCGTCTTCGATGATGACTTCATCGATAGCTATATCGAACTGAAGATGATCGACGTGATGCGCTTCGAAATGACGCCGCATCCGGTCGAATTCGACATGTATTATTCCTACTGAAAAGCTCTCTCCGGGGCGAAGCATGGGCGGCCTTCAGGCCGCCCTTTTTCGTCCGCCAGACGCTCCCGCTGGCGCCGCCGGAACAAGTTTTTTACCCCGCATCGCGGCGCTATCCCCTTAAATATGTTTCTGTTCCGTTCCCTTTCCGCCGCGTTCATGTCATAAGGACCCCAACGTTGAGGGACAGACGAATTCATGGCCAATCATGGTGATCTTTTCGGCGGCGCGGCCCGCAAGCAGGCTCCCGCCCGGCGCGAGGCCAAAAGCGTAGCGCCCGCCGCCAAAGCCGAGGCGCTCACCCGGGAGCCGAGCCGTGGGACTCCAGGAGAGTCCGGCTACACCGCCGCCTCCATCGAAGTGCTGGAAGGGCTGGAGCCGGTGCGCCGGCGCCCTGGCATGTATATCGGCGGGACGGACGAAGCCGCGCTCCACCATCTGTTCGCGGAGGTTCTCGATAACGCCATGGACGAGGCCGTCGCTGGCCACGCCTCTTTTATCGACGTCAATTATGAAGCCTCGGGTTTCCTCAGCGTCACCGATAATGGCCGCGGCGTCCCGATCGACCCGCATCCGAAATTTCCGAAGAAATCGGCGCTCGAAGTCATCATGACGACGCTCCATGCGGGCGGGAAATTCGATTCTGGCGCCTATCAGACCTCCGGCGGCCTGCATGGCGTCGGCGTCTCCGTCGTCAACGCGCTCTCCGAACAGGTCGAGGTCGAAGTCGCGCGAGGCCAGATGCTCTACCGGCAAAGTTTTGCGCGGGGCGTTCCGACGAGCAAGCTGGAGCAGGTCGGCAAGGCGCCGAACCGGCGCGGGACGCGCGTGCGCTTCAAGCCAGATGATCAGATTTTCGGCAAAGGCGTCCATTTCAAGCCGGGCCGCCTGTTCAAAATGGCGCGAGCCAAAGCCTATTTGTTCGGAGGCGTCGAAATCCGCTGGCATTGCGCTCCAGAATGGCGCGATGCGAATACGAACGTCCCGGCCGAGGCGGTCTTTCACTTCCCTGGCGGCCTCAAGGACTTTCTCGCGCAGGACATCGAAGGCAAGGAGCTCGTTATCGAGCCGATTTTCACGGGCAAGATCGAAAAGCCCGGTGGTCATGGATCGCTCGAATGGGCGTTGTCATGGCTCAGCCTCGACGATGGCTTCGTGCATTCCTATTGCAATACGATTCCGACCCCGGACGGCGGCACGCATGAAGCGGGGCTGCGCACGGCTTTGCTGCGCGGCCTCAAGGATCACGCCGAACGGATCGGCCAGGGCAAGCGCGCGGCATCGATTATCAGCGACGACATTATGACGTCCTGCGCCGCGATCATCTCGGTTTTCATTCGGGAGCCCGAGTTTCAAGGCCAGAACAAAGGCCGCCTGATGACGACGGAGGCCTCACGCATTGTCGAATCCGCGGTCCGCGACGCTTTCGACCATTGGCTCGCCGCGGCGCCGTCGCACGCCCTCAAACTGCTGGACTGGACCGTCGAGCGCGCCGAAGACCGTTTACGCCGCCGCGCGGAAAAGGACGTCGCGCGCAAAACCGCGAGCCGCAAGTTACGGCTGCCGGGAAAGCTCGCAGACTGCTCGAATAACTCGGCGCAAGGCTCTGAAATCTTTATTGTCGAAGGCGATTCAGCAGGAGGATCAGCCAAACAGGCGCGCGACCGGGCCAATCAGGCGGTCCTGCCCTTGCGGGGCAAGATCTTGAACGTCGCCAGCGCCACGCGCGACAAATTGGCCGCCAATCAGCAATTGAGCGATCTGATCCAGGCGCTCGGATGCGGCCTCGGCGCCCATTACAAGGACGAGGACCTACGCTACGAGAAGATCATCATCATGACGGACGCCGACGTCGATGGGGCGCATATCGCCTCGCTGCTGATTACCTTCTTCTACCGGCAGACGCCGAAGTTGATCGAAGGGGGCCATCTCTATCTGGCCGTGCCCCCGCTTTACCGCCTGACTCAGGGCGCGCGTCATGTCTATGCGCGCGACGACGCCCACAAGGATCAATTGATCGCCCGGACACTGACTGGACGCGGCAAGGTAGAAGTCAGTCGTTTCAAAGGCTTGGGGGAAATGCTTCCCGCGCAGCTTAAAGAGACGACGATGAATCCCAAGAGCCGCGGTCTGCTACGCGTGGTCGTGCTGCCCGAGGATCGGGAGGGCACGTCGGATTCCGTTGAGCGCCTGATGGGCAATAAGCCCGAGGCGCGTTTCGCCTTCATCCAGGAGCGCGCCGCTTTCGCCAATGCGGCGGAGCTGGTGGTCGTGTAGCCGCAGGTTCGATCAGCATCCGGCGCCGAGGCAGTTTGGACCGCGAAGCTTCGGCGTCGTTGAAAAAATCGGATGGGAAACATCGGACCGCTCGGCCCAACGCATGTCTGATGCCGGAAGTCCCCTGCCGTCCCGCCGCTGGACCCGGGCTCGGCCTATCAAACTCAGAACCTGAAACGCCGCCGCGCGCAAAAATGCCGGCGAAGGTGGCCGGCGGCAAGTAGCGTTTCGAGGAGGCCACTCCTACTACTTGCGCGCCGGCCGACCCTACGGACCCAGGAGATGCGGCGGACCTGAGCACTCCGTAGGGTAACTTCCAGTCAAGTCGCCAAATGCGCGTGATGCGCAGGGACGCGGGTGGACATTTTCTTGCAGGAACCCCTCCCGCGCCGCACCCGATTTTCTCGAGCTCAGCGTCTGAACGTTAGCGCGCAGGGCCGACTCAATGCAACGACTTGTTGCGGCCGATTTCTCTCTTTCGTTAACGGGACGATTCTGGCGCGGCTCATGACGAACGGACGACGCGAAGACCCGTCATCCGTTCTAGGCGCACCGGCGCCGCCGCATCGATGAAGACACGGTTGCGGCCCGACTGTTTTGATCGGTAAAGCGCTTTGTCCGCGCGGCGCAACAAATCCGCCGCGTCCTGGGCGCTCTCCGCCAAGCCGATGGAAATCGTCACCGAAAGGGGCCGCTCCCTGGCTTCGACTGGAATCCCTTGGCTTTCGACGCCGGCGCGCACACGCTCGGCGACCCTGGCTGCGACGTCGAGACGCGTCTCAGGCATCAATATGACGAACTCATCGCCGCTGAGCCGGCAGAAAAGATCGGCGCTGCGGATCAAACCCTTGATCCGCGCGGCCAAATTTTGCAGGAGTTGGTCGCCGGCCTCGTGTCCATGCACGTCATTCACGGTCTTGAAGTGATCGATGTCGAACATCATCAAGGTAAGCGGCTTCGCCTTGCGCTTTGCTTCCTCAAGGAGAGCGGCGAGAGCGCCGTCGAGATAGCGCCGGTTGTGAAGGCCCGTCAGAGCGTCGACCACCGCCATTTCGATCGAGGCCTCGACATTCTGGCGCAAGCCGTCCGCGTAGCGTTTGCGGCGCAGCTGGGTGCGCACGCGGGCGATGAGCTCGTTGCGGTCGATCGGGCGCAGCAGATAATCATTCACGCCAAGGTCGAGACAGCGCAGGATTTTGGCGCGGTCCTCCGGTTCGGCGATAGCTAGAATCGGGATATGCCGGGTCGCCTCGACTGAGCGAATCTGGCTGCAGAGCCGGAGCCCGTCATAGGCGTTGAGGCTGAGGCTGACGATAAAGAGATCATAGCGCCCAGCGGCGCCTTCGACGAGCGCCTCCAGCGCGTCCGGCTCGAGTTCGACGTCGTGCAGAGCGCGCAGTGCGCCCGTGACCGTCTCGCTCGACGAACGGCGGTCGTCGACGACAAGAATGCGCCCCCCGGAGCCATTCTCGTTCATCACAGAGGCGAGCGGATTGTTAATTCCAAGTTGCGCCGCGCGCATCGCGCGGGTGCGCAATTCGTCGAGAGCGAGCCTCAGACGGGCGAGCGAGCGCACGCGCGCGAGAAGCGCGATCTCGTCGATCGGCTTGGTCAGAAAGTCGTCCGCGCCGGCCTCAAGGCCTGTCAGCCGGTCGGAAGTCTGATCGAGAGCCGTCACCATGACAACCGGAATGTGCGCCGTTGCCGGATCAGCCTTGAGGCGGCGGCAGACCTCAAATCCATTCATTCCCGGCATCATGACGTCGAGCAGAACGATATCGCAATCTCCCTTGGAGCAGACCGAAAGCGCCTCCGGGCCGTTTGTGCAGGTCACGACGTCGAAATATTCGGCCGTGAGCCGCGCCTCGAGCAGCTTGAGATTGGGGAGAATATCGTCGACGACCAATACGCGTGCGGTCATATGGCTCCCCTTCGAGCATGCGGCCGGCAAAGGCGGGGGCGCCGCAAGCAACGGCGCGACAATTATTGTTCGTGCAGGTAACTGCGCACGGTTTCGAGAAATTTGACGATCGAGATCGGCTTTGAGAGATAGGCTTCGCATCCGCCCTGCCGGATCTTGTCCTCGTCCCCCTTCATCGCGAAAGCGGTGATGGCGATGACCGGAATATGGCGCAATCCCTCATCCTCCTTCAGCCGGCGCGTGACCTCCAACCCCGAAACCTCCGGCAGCTGGATATCCATCAAGATCAGGTCCGGCATATGCTGGCGGGCGAGTCCGACGGCCTCGACGCCGCTGCGCGTTTGCACCGTGCGGTAGCCGTGCGCTTCAAGGAGGTCGTTGAACAGCTTCATGTTCAGCTCATTATCTTCTACGATCAGGATAGTTTTTTCCATCGAAGACCCACTTCCACCCTTGCAGAGGGCGGACCGCCCTGGCTTTCGAGCCATCCGATCATAACTGCAAGGCTTAACGGATAGAAATTGACGAAAGGGAAATCGCCAATATGCAAAATGGCGGTAATCGGTCGAATCCCGGCAAGGCCGCCGGTCCGCGGGAAGCCGCCAAGGAGAGCGCCGAGGCGCTCGCCATTGAGGTTTTGGGCTATATCGCGGCCGATCCGGCGGCGCTCGAACGTTTCATGAGCCTCTCGGGGCTCGAAATTGGCAATCTTCGCGCCGCCGCCGCCGAACCTGGATTTTTTGTCGGCGTTCTCGATTTTCTGGCGTCCAATGAGGCGTTGTTGCTGGCCTTCGCGGCCAATGCGGGCCGCGATCCCGCCGCGGTCCTCAGGGCGCGGCATCTCCTCGCTCCCCCTGAGGAGATGATCTAGGGCGCGAAATCATGCGAGGCCGCTGGTGAGGCGCGCGCGGTCATGCGGCGCGGAAAAATCGATTCTTGGGCCAACGGGAACGATCCCGGTCGGATTGATCTGTAAATGGCTCTGATAATAATGCCCTTTGATGTGGTCCGGGTGAAAAGTCGCGGCGATGCCGTCAGTCTGATAAAGGTCGCGGACATAGCCGAAAAGGTTTGCATAATCGGCGATGCGCCGGACGTTGCATTTGAAGTGGCCGACATAGACGATGTCGAAGCGCAGCAGGGTCGTCAGCAGCCTGATGTCGGCTTCGGTGATGCGGTCGCCGCAGAGATAACGGCAGTCCGCGAGCCGGGCGTCGAGAAAATCCAGCGTGTCGAACAAGGGTCCGATCGCTTCCTCATAGGCCGCTTGGGTCGTTGCAAAGCCGGCCCTGTAGACGCCATTGTTGACCGTCGGATAAATGCGCGCGTTGAGCGCGTCGATTTCGCCGCGCAGATCCTCCGGGTAAAAATCGCCGGCTTTCGCCCCCACGCCGTCGAAGGCGGAATTGAACATACGGATGATTTCGGAGGATTCGGTCGAGACGATCGTCTGCTTTTCCTTGTCCCAAAGGACTGGCGCCGTGACGCGGCCGGAATAATGGGGCGCGGCGGCGCGATAGACCTCGTACAGAAAGCTGGCGTGATGGATCGGATCGCCGATGACGCCCTCGCCCGGAGCAAAGGTGATGCCGTTCTCCCGCATCAGCCAGTTGACGATCGACAGTCCGATCATCGGCGCGAGGCCTTTCAGCTCGCGGAAAATCAATGTCCGATGCGCCCAGGGACAAAAATAGGCGGCGTAAAGATGATAGCGGCCGGGCTCCGCCTTGAAGCCGCCCTCCCCGCTCTGCCCCGGCGCGCCATCCGGCGTCACCCAATTGCGGAACTTGGCGGCGTCGCGCTCGAAGCGCCCGCCCGTGCTCTGCGTGTCATACCATTGGTCGCGCCATACGCCGTCGACGAGCAGTCCCATCATTCACCTTTTTGATTTGGAGGATGCGCGATAGGGTCGCGGCCGCGGCTAGAGCTGCGCCCGCGGCTTGCGATGAAGGATGGCTGAGCTTACACATCGATCGCGTCCGAGCCGAGCCTGACGCGGGAGATTTTTGCATGATTTGGCCGCTCAATCCAAAATCAAAACGTCAGCCGACAACCGAACTGCTGGCGCTCGCGCCGCCTGCGAGCGCCGAAGCGCAGCCGCGGCCGGCGCCACGCGGCGAACCCCTGCTGCGTCTGCGCCGGAACCGCAAAGCCGATTGGGCGCGTCGTCTCGTACGCGAGAATGTTTTGACCCCCGCCGATCTGATCTGGCCGATCTTCGTTTGCGAAGGCGTCAATCTGCGCGAGCCGATTTCCTCTCTGCCAGGAGTCGACAGGCTTTCGATCGACGCGGCCGTCGATTCCGCGCGCGAGGCGCAGGCCTTGGGAATTCCAGCGCTCGCGCTTTTTCCCTATACCGATCCGGCGCTGCGCGACGAGACCGGCAGCGAGGCGCTGAATCCCGAAAACCTTGTCTGCCGCGCCGTGCGGGCGATCAAGGAAACGACGCCGGATCTTGGCCTTATCACCGATGTCGCGCTGGATCCCTATACCAGCCACGGCCATGACGGGCTAATGGCCGGCGAGGAAATTCTGAACGATGAGACGGTCGAGGTGCTGGCGCAGCAGGCGCTGAATCAGGCCCGCGCGGGCGCCGACATGATTGCGCCGTCCGACATGATGGATGGCCGCGTCAGGGCGATCAGGGCGGCGCTCGACGCCGAAGGTTTTCACTCCGTGCAGATATTGGCCTATGCGGCCAAATACGCGTCGGCTTTCTATGGCCCATTCCGCGACGCCATCGGCACCAGGGCGACGCTCATCGGCGACAAGCGCACCTATCAGATGGACCCCGCGAATTCGAACGAGGCGCTGCGCGAGGTCGCGCAGGATATACTGGAAGGCGCCGACATCGTGATGGTGAAGCCGGGCCTGCCCTATCTCGACATCATCTGCCGGGTGAAAGACAAATTCGGCCTGCCGACCTTCGCCTATCAGGTGTCCGGCGAATACGCGATGATTCAAGCAGCGGTGAACAATGGCTGGCTTGACGGCGACAAAGCGATGATGGAAAGCCTGCTCGCCTTCAAACGGGCCGGCGCCGACGCTGTTTTAACCTATTTCGCCCCACGCGCCGCGAAGCTGCTGCGGGGCGGATGAGGCAACTCTTGGCCGCCGCCCGAAAGCCCTCATGATGAGGAGCGCCGGAGGCGAGGCCCGCGTCGGCGGAAGGGCTCCCCCATTCAGCTTTTTTGGAATTTCATGCAACCCGCGGGTCGCCGAGACGATGCTTAGAGTTTTCATCCCTGTCGCCTATGGATTTCTAGGCCTTGCTTTTCTTGCGGCCGCCGACTTCGGATATTCCGAAGGAGCTTGCGGAGGCCCCTACACCGGTCAAGATGGCGCGAGCTATACATGCGGGACAAACCGCAAACCCAATTGCCAGCAAGGCACTGGACGATGCCAATGCCTCGAAAGGAAGGAATGTCCCGGCGGCAAACAGGATGAGGAATGGTAGGCGAGCCTGCGGCAGTGAAGACGGGCGCCGGCGAGCGTCGGCGCCGCTAAAAAGCCGTTGTTTGGATGGGCGGCGTCAGCCGACGCCTGGCGCGCTTTTCGATCGAATGGAGTCATTCGATCGATCAGAAATCGCTCCAGATTCAAAAGCTTGAGCATATTCTTGTCGATCAGGTCGAACCGATCTGATCGGAATATGCTCTGGAGCGTCCACAACATCTTCCACATCGCCCGCAGACGATGTGGATAGCGGGCGCGAATCGAGTTGTTTTTTGCGCCGGGCCAATATGCGTGGCATGCAAGTAGGCCAGCCGCATGGTGAAGGCTTTGAAGTGATTCGCAAGAAAGACTGAATGTCAGCCATCGACAATCTGATCAGCAAGTCCGGCGCGCGGCAGGGCGCCGAGGCGCCGGGCTACCGGCTCGCCCCGCATAATCTCGAGGCCGAGCAGGCGTTGCTCGGCGCGATCCTCGTCAATAATGACGCCTTCGATCGCGTCTCCGACTTTCTGAAGCCCGCGCATTTTTCCGAGGATGTGCACAGGCGCATTTTCGACGTCGCGGGGCAATTGATCCGGGCCGGCAAGCTCGCCTCGCCGATAACGCTCAAAACCTTCCTCGGCGACCATGATCTTGGCGGCATGAGCGTGCCGCAATATCTCGCACGCCTCGCCGCCGAGGCGACAACGGTCATCAACGCAGAGGATTACGGGCGCACGATCCATGATCTGGCGATCCGCCGCGATCTCATCCTGATTGGCGAGGACATCGTCAACGCGGCCTATGACGCGCCCGTCGCCGCTTCGCCGCGCGAGCAGATCGAGGAGGCCGAGCGCAAGCTGTATTCGGTCGCTGAGACCGGCCGATATGAGGGCGGCTTCCAGCGTTTTTCCGACGCTTTGACGATCGCCGTCGACATGGCGGCGAAAGCCTTTGAGCGCGACGGGCATCTTTCCGGCATATCGACCGGGCTTGTCGATCTCGACCACAAAATGGGCGGCTTGCAGGCCTCCGATCTCATCATCGTCGCCGGACGGCCGGGCATGGGCAAGACGGCGCTTGCGACCAACATCGCCTTCAACATAGCCAAGGCCTATGAATTTCAGACGCGCCCCGACGGCACGCCCGAGACGATCAATGGCGGCATCGTCGGCTTTTTCTCGCTTGAAATGTCGGCCGAGCAGCTGGCGACGCGCGTCATCGCTGAACAGGCCGCCGTGGCGTCTTACAAGATCCGGCGTGGCGACATCAGCGAATCCGAATTCCATCGCATCGCGGACGCCGCGCGGCTTATGCAGTCGATCCCTTTTTACATCGACCAGACCGGCGGCTTGTCGATCGCGCAATTGACCGCGCGGGCGCGCCGCTTGAAACGCCAACGCGGCCTCGACGTTCTGGTCATCGACTATCTGCAATTGCTCGGCGGCTCGAAAAGCAGGGGTGACAGCCGCGTGCAGGAGGTGACCGAAATCACCACCGGCCTCAAGGCTCTGGCCAAGGAGATGAACGTGCCGGTGATCGCCCTTTCGCAATTATCGCGTCAGGTCGAATCGCGCGACGACAAGCGCCCGCAACTCTCCGACCTTCGCGAATCGGGTTCGATCGAGCAGGACGCCGACGTCGTGATGTTCGTTTATCGCGAGGAATATTATCTGAATAACAAGCAGCCGCGCGAAGGCACCGAGGAATTCATCAAGTGGCAGACCGACATGGAGAACGTCCACGGCAAGGCCGAGGTCATCATCGGCAAGCAGCGCCACGGCCCGACCGGAACCGTCGAGCTTGCTTTTGAAGCGGAAATGACGCGCTTCTCCAATCTCGCCCGCGAAGACGCCTTGCCCGACCATATCTGAGCGGCGCGCGATTTCCGCCCGCTTGTGGACTACCGGTCCAACATATTGGAAATGAAAGAGACTCTGTGATCTCCATATTGAGACAGGCGCGCTGATGGCGAAGCCGCACGCCTCATTCGTCTGTCAGAACTGCGGCGCCGTCACAGGGCGCTGGCAAGGCCGCTGCGAGGCCTGTGGAGAATGGAACACGATCACGGAAGAAAGCGCCGCGACCGGCATTGGCGCGCAGGCGGCGATTGGCATGCGCAAGGGCCGGGTTTTCGAGCTTTCAGGCCTGATCGAGACGGACCGCCCGGCGCCGCCGCGCATCTTGACCGGCATCGGCGAACTCGACCGCGTGACGGGAGGCGGCTTTGTCTCCGGCTCCGTGCTTCTGCTCGGCGGCGAGCCCGGCATCGGCAAATCGACGCTGCTCATTCAGGCCTGCGCGGCGCTGGCCGCCAAGGGTCAGCGCGTCGTCTATATTTCGGGCGAAGAGGCTGTCGACCAGGTGCGTCTGCGGGCGCAGCGCCTTGGCCTTGCGAAAAGTCCGGTCGAACTCGCCGCCGAAACCAGCGTCGAAGACATCATTGCAACGCTGAGCCGCGGCAAGCGCCCTTCCCTCGTCGTCATCGATTCGATCCAGACCATGTGGACGAGCCTCGTTGAATCGACGCCGGGCACGGTGAGCCAGGTGCGCGGCGCGGCTCAGGCGCTGATCCGCTTCGCCAAGACGACCGGTGCGGCGGTGATCCTTGTCGGGCATGTCACCAAGGACGGCCAGATCGCCGGCCCGCGCGTGGTCGAACACATGGTCGACGCCGTTCTTTCCTTCGAAGGCGAAGGCGGCCGCGATCTTCGCCTGCTGCGCGCGGTCAAGAACCGCTTCGGCCCGACTGATGAGATTGGCGTCTTCGAGATGACTGGACGCGGCCTCGCGGAAGTCGCCAACCCCTCCGCCCTTTTTCTCTCAGCGCGGGACGCCGCGGCGCCCGGAGCCGCCGTCTTCGCGGGGATGGAAGGCTCGCGCCCCCTGCTTGTCGAATTTCAGGCGCTGGTGGCGCAAAGCTCCCTCGGCACGCCGCGGCGCGCCGTCGTCGGCTGGGACGCCTCGCGCCTTGCCATGATCGTCGCCGTTCTCGAAACGCACGCCGGCGTGAAACTCAGCCAATATGACATTTACCTCACCGTCGCGGGCGGATTGCGGGTTGGCGAACCGGCCGCCGACCTTGCCGCGGCGGCCGCCCTGGTTTCATCCTTGAGCAACATAGCGCTGTCCGCCGATTCGGTTTTCTTCGGCGAAATCGCGCTCTCGGGCGCGATCCGGCCGGTGGCGCATGGACTCGCGCGGCTGAAAGAGGCGGCAAAACTCGGCTTTTGCCGCGCCACCATTCCGCATGGGCCAAGCGAGCGCGGCGAGGCCGTTTCAAAAGATCTGGCCGTGCGCGGGTGCAAGCACATCTCGGGACTGGCGGCGGAAATCGGCGCCGGCAAGCGCGAGGCGGCGCGCCAGCGCGACTGACCTCCGATAACGCTGGCGGAGGGCCTCGCCTTCGCGCCTTCTCTTTGCGGGGTGACTGGGGCCGATCGGCTCGCTATAAGAAATTCGCGACGCTTTCGGCGCTATCGTGGTCTTTTGCTCGTTTTGGCGCCGGTCTACCCGGCAACGTCAGTCGATAGCAGCGGCGCTCCGCGCGCCCGCGGCATCAAACATGGGATTTGGGCGCAAGGGGCCAAACAACAATGCCATCCTATCTCGATCTGGGCTTGATCGTCGTCATCCTGATTTCCGCCTTTCTCGCCATGCTGCGGGGCTTCACCCGCGAGGTGCTGGCCATCGCCTCATGGGGCGCTGCGGCGTTGGCCGCGGTCTACCTGCATCCGCTGGTGCTGCCTTATGTGAAACCATACATCGCCAAGGACGTGATCGCGCTCGCCGTTTCCGCCGCGGGCGTTTTCTTCGTGACCCTGATCGTGGTCTCGCTGATCACCATCAAGTTTTCGGACGCCATTCTCGATTCGAAAGTCGGCGCGCTCGATCGCTCGCTTGGCTTCGTCTTCGGAGCGGTGCGCGGTCTTCTCCTTTGCGTCATCGCCTTCATCTTCTTCAACTGGCTCGTTCCTGAAAAGACGCAGCCCGAATGGGTCAGAACAGCGCGCATGCGGCCCTTGCTGCAAGTCACCGGCGATCAACTCATGGCGATGCTGCCCGACGATCCCGAGGGCCTGCTCGCCAAGCTGAAGCAGCCGAAGGCCGTCCCGAACGAAGAGGCGGCGCCCGACAGCGACGTCGCGCCAACCGCGCCGCTTCCGACTCCGAAGCCTCCGAGCGGGAAAAAGACCTGAGCCTCGCGGCGCGAGCATGTTTGGCGCGCGCCAAGGCGAAGCCGCTATGCACAGGAAAGAATCCGCTTCTCTCAAGAGAAAACGCCGGGGGTGCGACAATCATCGCTCCCGCGGAGGGTCGACGAATGGCGTGAGTTGCATTATGTAACTTTTGTGGCGTCGGCGCGGCTCGAGTCTGTGAGACATGGCTCAACGTTCAGAAACACGCCAGCAATAGCTTGAACGCCAAGCTGCTCGTCGAGAGCGGCAGGAGACGGTTATGGATGACGCAGCCCATTCTGGTTCGAGCAGCTGGACGGATCTAGACCTCGAAGCCGATCGGCTCCGCGAGGAATGTGGCGTCTTTGGCATCTTCGGCCATCCGGACGCCGCCGCCGTCACCGCGCTCGGACTGCACGCCTTGCAGCATCGCGGCCAGGAAGCGGCGGGCATCGTCTCTTTTGACGGGCAGCGCTACAATTCTGAGCGCCGCCTCGGCCTCGTTGGCGATCATTTCTCCAAAGCCTCGACCATCGCCCGCCTGCCGGGCGAGGCTGCGATTGGCCATGTGCGCTATTCGACGACCGGCGAGACCATTCTGCGCAATGTGCAGCCGCTCTTCGCCGAATTGAATTCCGGCGGCTTCGCGGTCGCCCACAACGGCAATCTCACCAACGGACTGACCCTCCGGCGTGATCTCGTCCAGACCGGCGCCATCTATCAGTCGACATCCGACACCGAAGTCATTTTGCATCTGATGGCGCGCAGCCGCCGGCTGCGCATCGTCGAGCGCTTCATCGAAGCCCTGCGCGCGCTCGAAGGATCCTACGCGCTCGTCGCTCTCTCGAATACAATGCTGATCGGCGCTCGCGATCCGCTCGGCATCCGCCCTCTGGTTCTCGGCGAACTCGACGGCAACTATATTCTCGCCTCGGAAACCTGCGCTCTCGACATTATCGGCGCCCGCTTCGTGCGCGATATCGAAAATGGCGAGATCGTCGTCATTTCGAAAGAAGGCATTGAAAGCCTGCGCCCCTTCCCGCCGCGCCCGATGCGCCCCTGCATTTTCGAATACATCTATTTCGCCCGTCCAGATTCAATCGTGCATGGCCGGCCGGTCTACAATGTGCGCAAGGCGATGGGCGCCGAACTCGCGCGCGAATCGGGCGTAGAGGCCGACGTCGTGGTGCCGGTGCCGGATTCAGGCGTGCCCGCCGCGATCGGCTATGCGCAATCCTCCGGCATTCCCTTTGAACTCGGCATCATCCGCAACCATTATGTCGGGCGCACCTTCATCCAGCCGACCCAGACCGTGCGCGAACTGGGCGTGCGCCTCAAGCACAGCGCCAACCGCGCCGTCGTCGAAGGCAAGCGCATTGTGCTGATCGACGATTCGATCGTACGGGGCACGACTTCCGTCAAGATCGTGCAGATGATGCGCGACGCCGGCGCCAAAGAAGTGCATTT
Organism: Methylocella tundrae; assembly: GCF_038024855.1. Classification (NCBI taxonomy): domain Bacteria; kingdom Pseudomonadati; phylum Pseudomonadota; class Alphaproteobacteria; order Hyphomicrobiales; family Beijerinckiaceae; genus Methylocella; species Methylocella tundrae. Next base: position 739,214 of record NZ_CP139089.1, on the reverse strand, counting down.
CAGAATTTCATCGCCGCCGATCACTCACCCCGACTATTACGGCATTGATACGCCGGTGCGTGAAAACCTCCTCGCCGCGACCCATACGCTGGAGGAAATGCGCGATTACATCGGCTGCGATTCGCTGGCTTTCCTCTCAGTCGACGGCACTTACCGCGCGATGGGGGAAGAAGGCCGCGATCCGCTGCGGCCGCAATTCACCGACCATTGCTTCACCGGCGATTATCCGACCCACCTTACCGATCTCACCGGTGAGACGAAAAGCCAGCTTTCTCTCCTCGCCGAAGCCAGTTAGATCCCTTTGATCTAAAACCTCAGCAAACCTTCGGTCCTGCGCTTCAAGTCCCGGCTTCCGCTCGCCTCGGAAGCGCGCTAGAGGTTCCTCCGCAAGCCATCCATCGTCGAGCGCAAAGCCTTCCATGCCTGTTTCCCTTCAAGGCCGTATCGCCCTCGTCACCGGGGCGTCCCGTGGCGTCGGCCGCGCCCTCGCGCTCGAACTCGCCAGAGCCGGCGCGCATATCATCGCGCTCGCCCGCACCCAGGGCGCGCTCGAGGATCTCGACGACGCCATCCGCGCCGAAGGGAGCGAAGCGACGCTCACGCCCTGCGACATCACGGATTTCGACGCGCTCGACCGTCTCGGGCGGGCGATTTATGACCGCTGGGGCAAGCTCGATATTCTCGTCGGCAACGCGGGCGTTCTGGGTTCAATAACGCCCCTCGGCCACATCGAGCCGAAAGAATGGGACGAAGTTTTGGCGGTCAATGTCACCGCCAACTGGCGGCTCATCCGGTCGCTCGACCCGCTGCTGCGCGCGTCGGACGCGGGCCGCGCGGTCTTCCTGACTTCCAGCGTCGCCCATGCTGCTGATTTCCGGCCCTATTGGGGCGCCTATGCCGTCTCGAAAGCCGCGCTCAATGCTTTGGTGCGAACATACGCCGTCGAAACCATGAACATCACCGCGATCAAGGTCATGGCCGTCAATCCGGGGCCGTTGCGCACGCGCATGCGCGCAAAGGCGATGCCGGGCGAAGACCCGATGACTTTGCGCACGCCGGAAGATTTCGCGCCGAAAGTCGCCGCCCTTTGTTCGCCGGACTGGACCGAGACCGGCAAGCTCTATGACTTTCCGCAAGATCGCGTGCTGAGTTTTACGGCGCCTGCGTAAGGGCGACGGTTTATGGAGACACTGCGGGTGCGCTCTGGCGCTCAATTGATCCCGGCGGCTTGCTTCGCCCTCCTGATTCTCCTCGGAGCGGCGCGCGGGGACGGCCAACCTCCCCCGGCCTGGACAGACAGCTTCGGCGCCCGCCTCGAAGCTCTCGCTCTGCTGCAAACCCTCAACGCGGATTTGCTCAGCCATGACAGCGCGACGCTGACCCTCGATCGCTGGTGCGAAACGCATCATTTGGCCTCGCCCGCCCATATTGTCGCCGAGCGGATGACGGGCGTCGAAAAGCCGCCGACGCGGGAGCAGCGTCAACTCCTCGGCGTCGGCGAGGCCGAGCCTATCCGTTATCGGAGGGTGCGGCTCGCCTGCGGCGATCATGTCCTGTCCGAAGCCGACAATTGGTATGTGCCCGCAAGGCTGACGCCTGAAATGAACCATGCGCTCGAGACGACCGACATCGCCTTCGGGCGCGCCGTGCAACCGTTGCACTTTCAGCGCCGGACGCTCTCGGCGAAACTGCTCTGGTCTCCGCTGCCGCAAGGCTGGGAGATGGCGGCCACGGCGCCGGATTCAGGCGGATCGCCGCTGAAAATTCCAGCTGCCGTGCTTGAACATCGCGCCGTGCTGACGCTGCCCGACGGCGCGCCATTTAGCGAAGTGGTCGAGACCTACACTAGCGAAATCCTCGCTTTCCCTCAGCCGCCCCAGCCCTGAACCAGACCCTCTGCGACATGATTAATGAGAGCCTGAGCCGCTGCGCCTGCGCCATGCGCGCCTTGCGAAATTTTTGGGAAGCGAACCGCATACGCCGTTCAATGACGCCGTTCTGTTGACGCTCGCCGGATTGGGGCGCCCGCCGACGAGCGCTTTTTCGCTCAAGGGAGAGCCTCAAGCCTGATCGTGACGAGAGCCTCCGGCTCGGCGCTGAATCCGGCAGAAAATTCGAAAGCGCCGGGCTCGAAACAGGGTTGGGAATCCGCGCCGGGAAAGCCCAGTTCGCGAGCGGCCAGCGAAAAATAAACCAATCCTTTTTCGTCCGCGCACAATGCGATCTTGGCGAATCCCTTAAGTTCGAGCAGGGGCCGGGCGATCGATGCAAGCACGTCGCGTGCGAACAGAAACACCGTCGCCTCGCCACTTTGTGGTCCCTCATTGACGATCTCGACGGTGAATTCGACCGTCTCGTCGAAACGGAAGCTTTGCCTTTTTGCGCGCAGATCGCTGATCGCAAAACAGCTATAGGACAGGCCGTGTCCGAAATAAAATTGCGGCCGAACTGAAATGTCGAGATATTTGCTCGTGTAAGAATCATTCGGGGCGAAAGGACGTCCCGTCGGGCGCGGGCCGAGAAAAATCGGAATTTGCCCGACGGCGCGGGGCCAGGTGACGGGCAGGCGGCCGACGGGGTTGAAGCGCCCCGTCAGCACATCGGCGATCGCGTTTCCAGCTTCGACACCCAGAAACCACGTCGCAAGGACCGCAGCGGCTCGCTCGAAGAGCCAGGGAACCGTCAGGGGCCGCCCGCTGGATAAAAGTGCGACGACGGGCTTGCCGAGATCAAGCGCCGCCTTCGCCAATTCCATCTGGCGCCCAGGCAGCCCAAGATCGGCGCGCGAGGCCGCCTCTCCGCTCATCGCGGCGGCTTCGCCAACGCATAGCACGATGACGTCGGCGTCGCGGCAAAGCTCCAAAGCGCCAATGATTCCTGAATCATCCTCCCCCTCGATGCCGACGCCGGCCGCGAACCGTATCTCAACATCAGGCAGCGCGGCGGCCAGACCTTCGAGAATGGCCACGGGCTTCTCCCGATCGCCCGCCGCCGCCCACGGCCCATCCATTTCCCGTCTTGCGTCGGCGAGCGGACCTATGACCGAGATTTTTTCCAAAGATGGCGGAAGCGGCAGCGCGCCCTTATTCGTCAGAAGCACGATCGCGCGCCGCGCGGCCTCGCGCGCCAGAGGCCCCGGCGCGGGGCTCGGAGTTTCGGCTTTGCGTTGGCGGCAAGCAGCGTCGAAAAGCCCAAGGCGCTGCTTCAGCGTCAACACGCGGCGCACGCTGGCGTCGATCTCCTCCATCGAGACGCGCCCCTCGGCGATGGCTCGCGGAAGACCTTTGTGATAAGCCCCGCTCATCATGTCGATGTCGACGCCCGCGACCAGCGCCAGCGCGGCCGCGTCCACGAGATCGGCGGCAACGCCATGGCGCATCAATTCGGCAAGCGCGTTGTAATCGCTAATGATTACACCGTCGAAACGTTGTTTTCCGCGCAGCCAGCCGCGCAGCAAGGGGCGATGCGCCGTCATGGGAATGCCGGCAAGATCCATGAAGGCCGGCATCACGGCGGCGCAGCCGGCGGCGACCGTCGCCGCGAAAGGCGGGAGATACGCCTCATGCAGCGTGCGCTCGGAAATGTCGACCGAGGCATAATCGCGGCCCGCCAGCGCCGCACCATAAGCGCAAAAATGCTTCACCGTTGCGGCGACGGCCCCAGGCTCCTCAAGATTCGCGCCCTGAAAACCAAAAACTTTGGCTTTGCCGAATTCCGCCGCGACAAGTGGATCTTCCCCTGCCCCTTCGGCGATGCGGCCCCAGCGCGGATCACGCGCGACATCGAGCATCGGCGCAAAAACCAGCGAAATCCCGTCTTGCGCGGCCTCCGCCGCCGAGGCGCGCGCCGTCGCGGCCCAAAGCGCGGGGTCGAAGGCCGCGGCTTCCGCGAGCGGAATGGGAAAGATGGTGCGGTGGCCGTGCAGGACGTCAAAACCGACAAGGAGCGGGATTCCGAGCCTCGTCTCCTCGATGGCCATTTTTTGAACAGCCGAAATGACCTCGGCGCCCCAGAGATTGAGGAGGCTCCCGACGCGCCCGGCGCGAATGTCGGCCGTTACGTCTCCGCCGAGAAGCGGACCAGTTACAGCATAGCCTCCGGCAGCCATGCTAAGCTGACCAACCTTTTCTTCGAGGGTCATCGCCGCGAGAAGTTTTGATATCCTGTCGATAGCCGGTCCCCGCGCCGCCCTGGTGAACGAACGCTGGCCGGGGCGCCGGTCAGCGCGATCGTGCTAAACTTTTAAAAACCGCTTACGAACCGGGAGCATTTTCGATCCTGATTGATGAAAAAGCGAGGGCCGGGGCGTAGCTTTGCAATATCGAAGGCGCCGGAACGCACAGCCAACTTCGCATTCGGCCACCACTCTGTGAATTTGCATAATCATATCAAGGGGTGCTTTTTAGCAGCCAGCCGCCACTGAAAATCGCGATTTGATGACCAGACCAGCAAATATGCCGCCCGCGACCGAAACCCGTGAGCACGGGTTCGACGCCCAGCTTCTGATGATGATGCGGGCCCTGTGGGCGTCGCCCGAGCGCAATCAATTCCTGCTTCTCGCCTTTGCGCTCTGCGTTGTTGTCGGCGCCACGGCTTTTGGCCAGATCAAGCTGAACGCATGGAACCATCCCTTTTATGATGCGCTCGCGCGCAAGGACCTTTCCGGTTTCCTGCAGCAGCTCTGGGTTTTCGCGATGATCGCCAGCGGCCTTCTGATTTTGAACGTCGCCCAGATCTGGCTCAATCAGATCACCAAACTGAAATTGCGCGCGCGGCTGACACGCGAGCTCATTGATCTCTGGCTCGGGCCGAGGCGGGCGTTCCGGCTCGCAAACGCCGGTGAAATTGGGGTCAATCCGGATCAGCGCATTCACGAGGACGCGCGCCATCTCGTCGAGCTGACCACCGATCTTGGCATCGGCCTGCTGCAGTCGACGCTTCTGCTTGCCAGCTTCATCGGCGTCTTGTGGATTTTGTCGGACGGCATCGGGTTCAATCTTTTCGGCCTCCATATCGCAGTCCCCGGCTATATGGTCTGGTCCGCGCTCATTTACGCGGGCGCGGCGTCCTGGATGAGCTGGCGTGTCGGAAATCCGTTGATCCAGCTCAACGCAGAGCGTTATGGGCGCGAGGCAGAGCTGCGTTTTGCTCTTGTGCGCGTCAATGAACGCAACGACGCCATCGCTTTCTACGGCGGCGAGGAGGATGAAAAGCAACGTCTGCACAATGAGTTGCAGCCTGTCCTTGACATCATGCGCCGGCTCGTGACCGGCGTCACGCGGCTGACCTGGATCACCGCCGGCTACGGATGGTTCGCAATTGTCGCGCCGATCGTCGTCGCGGCGCCGGGATTTTTCAGCGGCGATCTCACGCTCGGCGGCCTGATGATGGTGGTCGGCGCCTTCAATCAGGTGCAGCAGGCGCTGCGCTGGTTCGTCGACAATTTCAGCGCCATCGCGGACTGGCAGGCGACCTTGATGCGCGTCGCCACCTTTCGGCAGGCGCTCGTCGACATAGATCGGCTCGGCAATAGCGCCGGCCGCATCGAGATCGTACCCTCGACAGAGGAGAAGCTGCAGTTCGACGATCTGCGCGTGGCGTCGCCCGAGACCTGCACCAGGCTAAGCGAGCGCCATGTCACGATCAAACCGGGAGAGCGCATCTTGATCATCGCCAGACCCGGCGCGGGAAGGAGTAATTTCTTCAGTGCGATCGCCGGTCTCTGGCCGTGGGGCTCCGGGCGCATTTCGCTGCCGGTCGGACAGGCCATGATGTTCCTGTCAAACCGCCCCTATCTCCCGCCGGGAACCTTGCGAGCGGCCATCGCCTATCCCTCGCCCGCCAAAAATTTCGAGGAGGGCGCCTTCGCCGCGGCGCTGCAGCGGATCGGTCTCGCCCGTTTGTTGCCGGATCTCGATCATTCGCACCGGTGGGAACGTGAGCTCGGCAGCGATGAACAGCAAAGTCTTCAGTTCGCCCGTCTCCTGCTCCACAAACCGCGCTGGGTTCTGATCAACGAGGCGCTCGACGCGCTCGACGAGGACACGCGCGCCATCGTGCTTGACCTTTTTTCGTCGGAACTGGCCGGGACGGCAGTCCTCAACATCGGCAGGCCCGACACGCAAAAGGGATTCTTCTCGCGCGTCCTGCACCTCATCGAAGACCCACATGGAGAAACGCTTGCGTCCCACCTCAGTCCGGGCGTTGCGGCGACGCCCACGTGCGACGCTGGGGCGAACGCCAATGTCATTGATTAGCGCTTTGCGTTTTCACCCTATTTCCTTGACGCAACTTCAACCAAAAATGCTCTCATCATCTGAACCCGTGGCGGCAAACGGGCCTTGATCGTGGAGACGCCCTTGACCCGCCCGCAATCTTCGAACCTCTCAGACGAGGCGCTGCTTGATCTCGTGCAAAGGCAGACCTTCCGCTTTTTCTGGGAAGGCGCTCATCCCCTCAGTTTTCTTGCGCGCGACCGCACCGGGCTGAACGCCGACGCCAGCGACGATCTGATCTCGATCGGAGGATCCGGCTTCGGCGTCATGGCGATCATCGTCGCCGTCGCGCGCGGCTGGATCGAACGCGAAGCAGCGGTTGCAAGACTTAACGCGATGATCGCTTTTCTGGAACGGACGCCCTCCTATCATGGTCTGTTTCCGCATTTCATGAATGGGCGCACCGGGGCGACCATTCCCTTCGGCCGCAAGGATGACGGCGCCGACATCGTCGAGACGGCCTTTCTCTTTCAGGGCCTTTTGTGCGCGCGGCAATTTTTCGACGGAGATGGTGCGGACGAGAAAAGCCTTCGCGATCACATCACCTGGATGTGGAGCGATGCTGAATGGAACTGGCACACGCGTGACGGACGCAAAGCGCTGACATGGCATTGGAGCCCGAACAATGGCTTTGCCCTCGACGCGGAAATCAGGGGCTGGAACGAATGTCTCATCGCTTATGTCCTCGCCGCCGCCTCGCCGCGCCACACCATCGATCCGGCCGCCTATCACGGCGGTTTCGCTCAGAGCCGCGTCTTCATCAACCGGCGCAGCTTCTATGATCTCGAGCTACCGCTTGGTCCCGATTTCGGCGGACCGTTGTTCTTCGCGCATTATTCGTTCTGCGGGCTCGACCCGCGCGGCCTTCGTGATGATTACGCCGATTACTGGCGACAGAATGTCCAGCATACGCTGATCAATTACGAACACTGCGTGCGCAACCCAAACGGCCACAAGGGCTATGGCCCCTCATCGTGGGGATTGACTGCGAGCGACGACCCGTCGGGCTATATGGCGCACGCGCCCGACAACGACAATGGAGTGATTTCACCGACAGCGGCGCTCTCGAGTTTTGCCTACGCCCCGCAGCAATCGATGCGCGCCATGCGCCATTTTCACGACGATCTTGGCGAAGGGATCTGGGGACGTTTCGGCTTCGTCGACGCCTTCAGCGAGACGCATGGCTGGCGCGCCGAGACCTATCTCGCCATCGATCAGGGCCCCATCGTCGTGATGATCGAGAATTTCCGCAGCGGCCTGATGTGGCGTTTGTTCATGGGCGATCTCGATGTCCAAAGAGGCCTGCGCCGTCTTGGCTTCCAATCGCCGCATATCTGCGCCTGACATGCAAGCTTTCGCGCAAGAGCCCTGGCGGCAGGAATTGACGGGATGGATGGAGCGCCAATATCCCCTTTCGGCGAAAGCCATGATGAGCGCCATATCAGCGGTTCAGCTCGTCAAGGAGCGGCGCGGATTCGGCCGCTTTATTCGCCCTGCGAGAGGATCTATTCTGGCCTCGCCCGTCATGGCCGCCTATGATCCAGACCCGGACTATTTCTTTCACTGGCTGCGCGATTCGGCGGTCATCGTCGACGCCCTGCGCAGCCTGATCGAGAGCGGCGAAGTCACCGAGCTTGAGGGCCTTGGCCATTTCAGGGATTTCCTGCGCTTCAGCCTTACGCTCTCGACGCTCGACGGACGCGACTTCCTGAAAGGCGCCGGCGATTTCCGGGCGAAGGTCGAGCCTTTCTTTCTGCAATATGTGCGCCCAGACAGCGAGTTTATCGCGCTTACCGGCGACAGCGTTCTCGGCGAGCCGAGGTTCGATCCAGACGGCGCTTTCGACATTCTGAAATGGTCGCGCCCCCAGCACGATGGGCCGGCGTTGCGCGCGCTTTCCGTCACCAGGTTTTGCGCCTCGGTTGCCGCGAAAGACGCAGAGGCGCTCGCTCTTGCAAAGCAGCTCCTGTCGCGCGATCTCGATTTCACTTTGAAGCGGTGGCGCCAGCCATCCTTCGACATATGGGAGGAGGAACTCGGCCGCCACTACTACACCCAGCTCGTGCAATGCGAGGCCCTCGAACAGGGCGGCCTCTGGATCGCGGCGGCGGGAGAAACAGGGCTCGGCCGCGCATACCGCGCCGAGGCGCACGCGATCGCCGTCAGCATGGATGATTTTTGGAGCGAGGAGCAGGGATTCCACCGCAGCCGCATCGGCGCCAACGCCAACGCGGCTCGCCACGAGAAGGATCTCGACATAGCGACCTTGCTCGCCGTGATCCATTCCGGGCGCAAGCAGGGGAGCCACAGCGTTTTGGACTCGCGCGTCATCGCCACCGTGATGCAACTGGAAGATCTTTTCGCCGGCCTCTACAAGATCAATCAGCCGCCGATACAAAATCGCGCGCCCGCGATGGGGCGTTATCGGGGCGACGCCTATTACGGCGGCGGCGCCTATTATTTTTCAACGCTAGGCGCCGCCGAATTCTACTTTCGCGCGGCCGGGGCGGCGGCGGACGCCGACATTCTCGAATGGGGTCGACGCGGCTCCGACATTTGCCGGCGGCTCGGGATCCGTCATTTTGATGACGCGCATCATTCAACTCTGGTCAAGACGCTGTTTCGGCGGGGAGATATGTTCATGGCGACGGTAGCGGCCTTCACGCCTTCGAGCGGCGACCTCTCCGAACAGTTCGACCAGACGACCGGCGCCCAGACTTCGGCGAAGTCTCTCGCCTGGAGCCATGCCGCTTTTATCAGCGCCTATGCGACCAGAGGCGAGGCTCTGCGCAAGCTCGAGCGGACGGAGCCCTCGGCATGATCGAAAAGCTCGAGTTCCTGCTCGCCCTCTCGCGCGAGCGCAATTTCAGCCGCGCCGCGGAAAGCTGCGGCGTCACTCAGCCGACGCTGTCGGCCGGCATCAAGCAGCTCGAAGATACGCTGGGCGTGTTGCTCGTCAATCGCAGTTCGCGCTTTCATGGAATGACGGCGGACGGCGAGCGCGTGCTCGAATGGGCGAAGCGCATCGTCAGCGACGCGCGGGCGATGCGCCAGGAAATGCGCGCGCCGAGGACATCGCTCACCGGCCATCTCACGATCGCCGCGGTGCCGACCGCGCTCGGCATGGTCCAAAGGCTCACCCTGCCCTTCCTGCAAAAGCACCCCGCCGTTCGCTTCACCATTCTGTCGGAGACCTCGCGCCAAATTCTCTCGATGCTCGATGATCTTCAGATCGACGCGGGGCTCACCTATCTCGACAATGAGCCGCTCGGACAGATCCGCACGGCGCCGCTCTACTATGAGCGCTATCGATTGCTGACCTCCGCGCATCGTCCGCTCGGCGACCGCTCCTCCGTCACCTGGAAAGAAGTCGCGCAGATCCCTCTCTGCCTGTTGACGCCCGACATGCAAAATCGCCGCATCATCGACCGCATGCTGGGAAGCGTCGAGCCGCCTGGCCCGCCAATGCTCGAATCAAATTCGATGGTGGTCCTTGCCGCCCATGTGCGCACCGGGGAATGGGCCAGCATCATTCCGGAAACCTTCGCCGACGTGCTCGGCCTCAGCGAACCATTGCGTTCCATTCCCATTGTCGAACCGCAGGAGGTGCAAAGGATCGGACTGGTGCTGCCGCGCCGCGAGCCGATGCCGCCGCTTTCGCGCGCCCTGCTCGCCGAAGCCAATCGTCTGGCGCTGCCCGAAGGCGTCGATATTTAATCCGATCAACGGCTGAAAGGCCGCGTTTGCGATTTTGCAATACGCAGGCGTGTATGAGAGCATAATCGCCAAATCGAATGCTCCGCTGGCTATTGATCAGCGGCGCGCCCTGCAAGGACCTGATGCGTGCTGGACAAACCTGACGCCGCCGATATCGGATTCAAAGAGCACGTCCTGCGCTCGCGCGTGCTGGCCGAGGTCCACGCCCGTCCTTTCGAGGCGATGGCCGGCTGCAAGCGCATTTTGCATTTCGCCTTCATGACCAATCACGAAGAGGCGGAGAAAGCGCAGGCGGCGTTGGCTCAATTCTGCGTCGAGCGCGCGGCGCAGGCGCCCCTGCCTGGCGCCAAGCATCATCGCGTCGAACTCGCCCCGACGGTGCTGCGCTGGGAGCGGCACGGCGAATTCGTCACTTATACCTGGGAGTTTCCACAGGAGGTTGGCGCCGGCGCCGGCGACGCTGAGAAGACGGCGTTCCGGCCCGATGCGGGCGAGCTCTCGCGCGTCATGCGCATGCTGCCGCAGCCAGGGCCGCTCCTCGTCGCCATTGATCTCGACGTGCTGCCGGAAGCCAAGATCGGCGACAGCTGGCGGCGTCTTTTCGGGCAAAGCGAATTGGCCGCGTCGGAAGTCTCCCACGGCGCGGCGATCGTCGCGACTGACTTTCATGCCGACGTCTTCGGCTTCGTCCGCATTCTCATCCTGGATCGCAAGCTCACCGAGGTCGAGGCGGGAGCGCTGGCGCAACGGCTGCTCGAACTCGAAACCTATCGCACGCTTGCGCTGCTCGGCCTGCCGCGCGCGCAGGATCTTGCCCCTGAGATCAGCCACATCGAGGCCGAACTGCCGCAATTGATCGGGCGTATGCGCGACAGCGAAGGTCTGGACGTGAGCCGGCAATTGCTGAACCGGCTCAACGCGCTTGCCGCCGAACTCGAAACCGCCGCCGCGCAGAGCCTTTATCGCTTCGGCGCGACGAGAGCCTATTATGATTTGCTAAACCTGCGTCTTGAATCGATTGGCGAACGGGCCCTGCCTGACGTGCCGACGCTGGCCGCGTTCCTCGCCCGCCGCCTCACTCCTGCGATCCGAACCTGCGCGGCCATCGAGGCTCGCCAGGACAATCTGTCGCAAAAGCTCGTGCGCGCAGCGCAATTGCTGCGAACGCGCGTCGAAGTCGAACTGGAAAGCCAAAATCAGGATCTGTTGCGGAACATGAACGAGCGCGTGCGCATGCAACTGCGTCTGCAGCAGACCGTCGAAGGGCTGTCCGTCGCGGCCATTACCTATTACATCTCCTCGATCGCGCATCTCATTCTCGAAGGCGTCCATCAGCAGGAGCACGCGCTGGACCCGGCGCTTGCGACCGCAATCATCGTGCCGTTCGTCGCCGTCCTGGTCTGGTGGAACGTCCGGCGCCTGCGCGGACGCCATCCCGTCGATTGACCTTGCCGCCGGGTCAGCCTTCGTCAACGGTCACGCTGACGCTATCATGGTTGATCGCGCCGCTCCTTGCTGGCATATCGCGAAGGTCGACGCGTCTTTGAGCTGTGCGACGATGCAGCCTGATCAGCCGGCCTGCCCGGGAATCGCATTCTGCTCTTTGAGCCCTTGTTTGACGCATGATGCGGGTCCGGAAGCCGGCAACTTTTTCGGCATCATGCTTGAGCGCGGAATGCGGGATTTGACGCGCGCCCGAACGGGGCGAGGCAGGAGAGCATAAGTGCAACACGCAGTTCCGCTCATCACGACGGTCGCCGCCGCCTTTGGCGTCGCACTTATCTTCGGATTTTTTGCCGCGAAGCTGAAGCTGCCCGCACTGGTCGGCTATCTTCTGGCGGGCGTCATCATTGGTCCTTTTTCGCCCGGCTTCGTGGCCAATGGCGAGATCGCCTCCCAACTCGCCGAAATCGGCGTGATGCTTTTGATGTTCGGCGTCGGGCTGCATTTTTCCCTCGAAGACCTGTGGGACGTGCGCAAAGTCGCGCTGCCCGGGGCGATTTTGCAGATTGCCGTGGCGACGGCTTTGGGCGCCGCCCTCGCCCTCTACTGGGGATGGGGCCTTGGAGGCGCTTTGGTGTTCGGCCTTGCCCTTTCCGTCGCCAGCACGGTCGTGCTGCTGAAGGCGCTGGAGAACCGCGGCGTCCTCGATACGACGAACGGGCGCATCGCCGTCGGCTGGCTGATCGTCGAGGATCTCGCCATGGTGCTTGTCCTCGTACTGTTGCCGCCGCTGTCCGGCGTTCTCGGCGGCCACGCCGCCGTTGGCGCCGGCCCGGATCTCTGGTGGACGCTCGAGATTACCGTCGCGAAGATCGCCGGCTTCGTAACGGTGATGCTGGTGGTGGGCCGCCGCGTCTTCCCCTGGCTTTTGTGGCAGGTCGCGCGTACTGGCTCGCGCGAGCTCTTCACGCTTTGCGTCGTCGCCGCGGCGGTCAGCCTTGCCTATGGCGCAGCCGAGTTATTCGGCGTTTCTTTTGCCCTTGGCGCATTTTTCGCCGGCATGGTCATCCGAGAATCCGAATTCAGCCACCGCGCCGCCGAGGAATCGCTCCCCTTGCGCGACGCCTTCTCGGTGTTGTTCTTTGTTTCGGTCGGCATGCTGTTCGACCCCAGGGTATTGATCGACCAGCCTTTGCGCATCCTCGCGGTGGTCGGCATCATCATTGTCGGCAAGTCGCTCGCGGCGGCGGCCCTCGTCTTGATGTTCCGCTATCCGCTCAACACGGCCCTGACGGTTTCGGCGAGCCTCGCGCAGATCGGCGAATTTTCTTTCATTCTGGCGGGTCTCGGCATGAAGCTTGGCCTTCTGCCGCATGAGGGACAAAATCTCATCCTGGCCGGCGCCCTGATTTCGATTACGCTGAACTCGCTGGTATTTGAGGCGCTGGAGCCGATCCAGCGCTGGATCAAATCGAAATCGGAGCTCGCCCGCTTTGTCGAGAGGCCCGACGATCCTCTGGCCGAACTTCCCATGTCGACCGAGGATAAATATCTCGCCAAGCAATGCATCATCGTCGGCTATGGGCGAGTCGGGCGGCGAATTGGCGCGGCCTTGGCCGAAGCCGGAATTCCATTCGTAGTGGTCGAGCAAAATCGTGAAATCGTCGAGCATTGCCGCGAAATGGGGATTCCCGCCGTCTCCGGCGACGCCGCTGATATGGCGGTGCTGATCCAGGCCCATATCGCCAAGGCGAGCGTGCTCGTCATCGCAACGCCCGACTCGCTCGATATCCGGCAAATGCTCGCCATCGCCGCCAAGGTCAATCCGGCAATCGAGACCGTCGTGCGCACCCACAACGAGGAGGAAGCGACGCTGTTGCGGCAAGAACAGGCCGCGACGATCTTCCTCGGCGAGCAGGAACTCGCAAAAAGCATGACGCGCTATGTGCTCGAGCGCTTTGGCCGCGCCAAGACGTAACTTTTCACGCCGACGCCCGTTGATAGGAGCAGTGCTGGCGCCGAACGGGTTTTTTGCTAGAGTTCGGCATCGCAGTCCGCCCAAGCGGACACAGGTCGGGGGGAAGCGCTTTTGCCGGGCATCGACAACACCGGGCTCGCAGATCTGATCGTCGCGGTCGCGGGCGAAGATCGCAACGCCTTTCGGGCGCTTTACGATCAGACATCAGCGAAACTTTTCGCGATCATCTTGCGTATCATCCGCAACAGATCTCTGGCGGAAGATATTTTACAAGACGTCTATCTCAGGGTCTGGCGCAACGCAGGCGCCTACGCGCCGGAGTCCGGATCGCCTCTCGCCTGGCTGAGCTCAATCGCGCGCAACCGAACGATTGACATATTGCGTCAAAAGAGCCTGACGGCGGCTCCAGTCGGCGGGGACGATGGCGATTGGTGGGAAAAGATCGCTGGCCCGCGCAATGTCGAGGCTGATCTCATGGACGTTGCGGCGCTCCGCCATTGCCTCGGCGAGATCGAGGAGCCGAGCCGCAGCTGCGTTCTCCTGGCTTACTATGAAGGCTATTCGCGCGACGAACTTGCGGTTCGTTTCGGCAAGCCGGTGAGCACAATCAAGACCTGGCTGCACCGCAGCCTCACGGCCTTAAAGGCGTGTCTGGAACCGACATCATGACCGAGGAACGCGAGATCCTGGCTGCGGAATATGTGCTCGGCACGCTGCACGCGGATGAGCGGACGTTGTTTACCAGCGTCCTCGTACACGATGCGGACACAAGGTCCGCCGTCGCCGCGTGGGAGCAGCGTCTCGCTCCGCTGAGCGTCGCCGTGGCCGAAGTGGCTCCCTCGCCGGGCGTCTGGGAACGGATCGAGGGCGCGCTGCCTTCGCCGCGGCCATTCGGCGTCCTTGAGGTCGGCCGCGCCGACGACTCATCGGCTCCGCCGACCGCGCTTCGCCGTTCGCTCAATCGCTGGCGCGCCGCGGCGCTCGCGGCGGGCGCTCTCGCCGCCGGACTTGCTGTCTTCATTCTCGATCGCCAATTGATGCATCCCGCCGTGCAGCCGACCTATGTCGCGGTCGTCAACCGCGGCGGCGACCTGCCGGCGCTGGTCGTTCGCGTCGATCTCGCCAACGGAAGCGTCTATGTGCGCCCCGTCTCCACACAAACGCCATCCGGGAAAAGCCTCGAGCTTTGGTATATCGGGGCGGGCAAGGCGCCAAAATCCATGGGGCTCGTCGGCGGAATTGCGATCAAAATGCCGCTTCCGGCGGGCCTTTCGCTGGACAAGGCGAGCTTCGCCGTGACAGTCGAGCCTGAGGGCGGCTCTCCCAGCGGCGATCCGACCGGCCCCGTCGTTTACTCTGGTCAACTGATCAAGGAATGACGCTTCTGCAACGGCGCGATTGATTTTGATGCGCCAGAGCCACCTTGATGGCCGAGAGTCGAGCCCTTATGCCTGAAGCGTCAGCGACCAACGCCCCCGAACTCAGCGTTTCGGAACTCTCCAGCGCCTTGAAGCGAACCATCGAGGATCGCTTTGGTTTCGTGCGTCTGCGCGGCGAAATTTCCAATTATCGCGGGCCGCATTCCTCGGGCCATGCCTATTTCTGCCTCAAGGACGCCTCCGCCCGCATCGACGCCGTGATCTGGAAAGGCGTTTTTTCACGCCTGCGGGTCAAACCGCAGGAGGGTCTCGAAGTCGTCGCGACCGGCAAGATTACGACCTTTCCGGGCAAATCGAGCTATCAGATCATCATCGAGGCGATCGAGCCGGCTGGCGTCGGCGCGCTCATGGCGCTGTTCGAGGAGCGCCGCCGCAAGCTCGCGGCCGAAGGCCTGTTCGACGAGGCGCGCAAGCGCGCTCTGCCCTTTTTGCCGCTGCGGATCGGCGTCGTGACTTCGCCGACCGGCGCCGTCATCCGTGATATTCTTCACCGCATCGCCGATCGCTTCCCGCGCCATGTGCTGGTCTGGCCGGTGCGCGTGCAGGGCGAGACCTCCGCGGCGGAAATCGCGGCGGCGATAACGGGCTTCAGCGCCCTGCCCGCCGATGGCTCATTGGCAAGACCCGACGTGCTCATCGTGGCGCGGGGCGGCGGCTCGCTTGAGGATCTTTGGAGCTTTAACGAGGAGATCGTCGTTCGCGCGGCGGCGGCCAGCCTCATCCCCCTGATCTCCGCCATCGGTCACGAAACGGACTGGACGCTGATCGACCACGTCGCGGATCTTCGCGCGCCGACGCCGACCGGCGCCGCCGAAAAGGCGGTGCCCGTGCGGCTGGAGCTCATCGCTGCCCTCGCCGATCTCGAGCGCCGGCATGCCGGCGCGATGGCGCGGTTCATCGAGCGGCGCCGCGCCGAAGCGCGCGCGCTTTTCCGCGCCCTGCCGCAAGCCGAAGAGATCCTCGCTTTGCCGCGCCAGAGGCTCGATCATGCCTCCCGGCGCCTTTCGGGCGCGGTGCTTCGCACGCATGACCGTCAACGCATCGCGCTCGGAAAGCTGTCCCAGCGCCTCGCGCGGCAATCGCCGCAGGCCCGCCTTAGCCGAGCTGGCGAGCGCCTTTCAGCGTTGGAGCAGCGTATGCGCCGCGCTCTTGCGACCGGCGCCGAACGGCGCGGCGAAAGGATCAGAGCTCTCGGCAGCCGGCTGGTCAATGCCCGTATTTCCAGCGTTCGCATGGAGCAGGAAAGAGCAGCGGCGGCGCGGCGCCGGCTGGACGCGCTGGCCGGGCGCATGGCGCATGCATTTAGCGGAGGAATCGCCTGGCGGCGGGCGGAGCTTAGACGCTTCGACCAGTTACTCGTCAGCCTCGGATACAAGAACGTTCTTGCGCGCGGTTTTGCCTTGGTTCGGGACGCCGAGAACAAGCCGCTGCGTCTGGCGGCCGGGATCGCCGATGGCGCGCTCCTCGACATAGAATTCGCGGACGGCCGCAAAAGCGCGATCGCCGGGCCGCCCCAGGAGGCACGCCAGGCGACAGGCCCCGCAAAATCCAGCCGCGGCACGGCGCCGGACAACAAAAAAAACCGGAAAGAGCGTGGACAGGGCTCACTGTTTTAGGGCGTTTCATCGGCTGAGTTTATCCTGCCGCGCCAGACTCACCCGACAGGGATCTGCGTCAGCCAGGCGCGCAAGGAATTGCGGTCGAGCGCGCCCGCCCGCTGGGCCAGAACGGCTCCGTGGCGAAACACCATCAGCGTGGGAATGCTCCTGATATTATAGCGCGCGGCAAGCGCCTGTTCCGCTTCGGTATCGACCTTGAGGAAGCGAAAGTTCGGTTCGAGTTCCAGCGCGACCTGCTCATAGGCGGGCGCCATCATCTTGCATGGGCCGCACCAATCCGCCCAGAAATCGACCACCACCGGGACGTCGCTACGGTCAATCTGTTTGTCAAATGCTGCGCCGCCCGTGGCAAATGGATGCCCTTCAAAGAGCGGCTTGCCGCAGCGCCCGCATTTGCCCTGTTTCGGGTCGCGGTCGCCGGGCACGCGATTGACGGCCTGGCAATGCGCGCAGACGATGTTCCTGGCGGTGGCGCCCATCTCCTGAAACTCCATTCACAATTCGGATCGAGGACGACGCTCCACGCAATTCACGCAAAAACCAGCGGCATCGGCTCCAGAGCGATCCTGTCGATGCCGCGTCGGCGCAGCGCCTCGCGCAGTTTTGGCCCGGGCTCCGTGGCGCCCGTGAAAAGCGCCAGCGCCGGATTTGCAGGAGGCTCGCCCGTGTCGAGCCTGAACCCCAGATCTTCGAGAACGTGGTCCGTCCGGCGGGCGATGGCTGGGGCCGGGTCGATCCATGTCACAGGCCACGGCGCAAGCCGCTCAAACTGTTCGATCAACAAAGGATAATGGGTGCAGGCGAGCGCGATGCTATCCGTGCGCTGTCCGCCGTCCTCGATGAAAGCCGGCGCGATCTCCCGCAGGATAGCCTTGTCGGAGGGCGCCTCGCCCTGCATAAAAGCTTCCGCGAGGCTCGCGAGGGCGCTCGATCCAATCAGCGTGACGCTGCAATCGGCGGCATAGGTGCGCACGAGGTCGTGTGTGTAATCGCGCGCGACCGTGCCCGGCGTCGCCAGCACGGAAATTACCTTCGAGCGCGATTGATACGCCGCGGGTTTGATCGCCGGGACAGTGCCGACGAAGGGCAGCGTGGGAAACGCTGAGCGCAAATGCGGCAGCACCAAAGTCGAGGCCGTATTGCAGGCGATGACGGCGACGTCCGGCGCGTAAGTTTCGATCAGCCGCCCGATGACGCTGAGAACGCGCGGCGCCAGCGCCGATTCCGGCAAGGCGCCATAGGGAAAGCCCGCCTCGTCCGCCGCGTAGACGAACTCCGCGTCCGGACGCAAGCGCGCCACCTCGACGAAGACGGTAAGGCCCCCAAGGCCAGAATCGAACACAAGAATTCGCGGCGCGCGGGACATGAATGGAACCGGTGCGATGTTCAGGCCTTTCCTAACTTATTCTGGCGGCGGGAGCGACCCGCAAAGCCAGGCTATGGCCGAAAATGCAGGCGCGAATGGTTAAGACATCCTTGATCGGAATGAAACAAGACACAAAGATGGCGGACGTCGTAGAAACATGCGTTCCGGCCCGGCTCGACCGCTTGCGTTGGAATAAATTCCACACCTTCGTCGTCGTCGCGCTCGGCGTCACATGGGTGCTGGACGGGCTGGAAGTGACGCTCGCAGGCTCGGTTTCGGGCGCTCTCGTAGCCAGCCCCCGCCTGCATTTTTCCGAGGCCGACGTGGGTCTCGCCTCGAGCATCTACCTCATCGGCGCGGTGACGGGCGCGCTTTTGTTCGGCTGGATGACCGACCGGCTCGGCCGCCGATTATTGTTTTTCGTGACCCTCGGACTCTATCTCGTCTCGGCCGCGGCGACCGCGCTCAGCTGGAATCTTGCGAGCTTCTGTCTGTTCCGGCTTTTGACGGGCGCCGGCATCGGCGGCGAATATAGCGCCGTCAATTCGACCATTCAGGAGATGATTCCCGCGCGCTATCGCGGCCGGACGGACCTTGCCATAAACGGCTCGTTCTGGATCGGCGGCGCGCTCGGGGCGGCAAGCTCTATTGTTCTGCTCGATCCCGCCATCATCAACCCTGAAATCGGCTGGCGCCTCGCCTTCCTGATCGGGTCGGCGCTGGGTCTCGTCATCCTGTTGCTGCGCGCATGGATTCCCGAAAGCCCGCGCTGGCTCGTGATTCATGGGCAGGCGGAGGAAGCCGAACGCATCACCGGCGACATTGAGACGAAGGCCAGACGCGCGCCTGAGAGCAGCGCCGATACGAAGCCGATGCGCATACGCCCGCGCAAGTTTACGCCGCTGAAAGAGGTATTCCACACGCTTTTCGTCACCTATCGCCAGCGCGCGCTCGTCGGCCTCACGCTGATGGCGGCGCAGGCTTTTTTCTATAATGCGATTTTTTTCACCTATGCGCTGGTTCTCACCAGATTCTACGGCGTCGAATCGCATCATGTCGGCTGGTACATTCTCCCTTTCGCTCTTGGCAATGTGCTGGGTCCGCTGATTCTCGGTCCGCTGTTCGATTCGATTGGCCGCAGGCCGATGATCGCGCTCACCTACGCCCTCTCGGGGCTTCTCCTCGCCGCCAGCGGCTGGCTGTTCGCGCATGACCTTATCGATGCGACGCAGCAGACGATCGCCTGGATGACGATCTTCTTCTTTGCATCAGCGGCGGCCGGCGCCGCCTACCTGACTGTGTCCGAGACCTTTCCGGTCGAAATCAGGGCGCTCGCCATCGCCGTCTTTTACGCAATGGGAACCGCAATCGGGGGCGCCGGCGCGCCCTATCTGCTCGGCGCGCTGATCGCCACCGGCTCACGCGGCAGCGTTTTCATCGGCTATCTTATTGGGGCCGCCTTGATGCTGATCGCCGCCATCGTCCAATGGTTTTTCGGCGTCGCGGCGGAAGGCAAGCCTCTCGAAAGCGTCGCTCAGCCTTTATCTTCATCCTCCGATTGAGTCTGCGCCGTCTTTGCGGCCTTCTCAGCGCGCGGCCCTTCGACAAGCCGGACGAACATGCCGCGCAGCGTGCTGACATCCTGTTGGCTCAGACTCAAGCGATGAAAGATATTCCGCAAGTTGCGCCGCATCACGGGCGCCTTGCCGATCGGACGGAAGAATCCCGCGCGCTCAAGTTCGCCTTCGATATAGGCGAAGAAGGAGAGCACCATTTCGCGCGGGGCCGCGGGCGAGCGGGCATCCGCGACAAACGGCGCCTTCGCCTCCGTTGAGGCGCGCATCCATTCATAGCCGACGAGAAGCACCGCCTGTGCGAGATTGAGCGAGGCATAGGCGGGGTTCACCGGAAAGGTGATGATCATATCGGCCACAGCAACTTCGTCGTTGGAGAGGCCGGTTCGTTCCGGCCCGAACAGCACGCCCCTTTTCTCCCCCGCCGCGATGGCTCGAGC
Organism: Methylocella tundrae; assembly: GCF_038024855.1. Classification (NCBI taxonomy): domain Bacteria; kingdom Pseudomonadati; phylum Pseudomonadota; class Alphaproteobacteria; order Hyphomicrobiales; family Beijerinckiaceae; genus Methylocella; species Methylocella tundrae. Next base: position 719,363 of record NZ_CP139089.1, on the reverse strand, counting down.
CGCCTCCGGCATCGCCTCAAAAGGCGTGAGGACGGGCTTGTGTTGCCCCCGTTCCCGCGCTGTCGTCGCATAGACGAAATTGAGGTCGGCGACGGCCTCTTCCAGCGTGTCGAAGAGCTTCGCGCCCTCGAGCAGATGCACGGCGCCCGCAGCGGCGGCGTTGGCGCCTTTCTTCAAGGCTCCCGTGCGCGGCCAGCCTTCGCGCGGCGAAACGAGGCGCAGATCAGAGAGGCCGAAATTCGCCATCGCCCGGGCGCACATGCCGATGTTCACGGCGAGCTGCGGGCGCACCAATATAACCGCGGGTCCGCCCTCGGCGCTTTTCTTGGTTCGATCTGTTCCAGCGCCGGTCATCGTGCGTCATGCCTTGAAGTGTTCGACTTGCGAAAGGCCGGTGTTGCCTCAATGGACGCACAAAGGCAATCGCCGGCTCAAGGCGCCCTGCAGCCGTGGAGAAAATCCGAGGGCGAAATCCGCAGCTCATAAGAACGCTCGGCCAGGGTTCTTTGCAGAACTTTGAAGACGCCGGCCGTCGCGGCTTCAGCCGCGCGCAGGAGGTCAGCCCCGTTGGCGAGATGAGCGACGAACAGCCCGGCGAAAAGATCGCCCGCGCCGTTCGGTTTGATCGGAAGCCGCTGCGTCGCGATGCGATGAAGAGCGCCGTGATCGTAGACGATGGTCTCGATGTGGCCGGCTGGCGTATCGATCAGCGTGCATCCCGTCACGACAAGGCGCATCGGCCCGCGCTGGCTGAAGCCCGCCGCGGCGACGTGCAAATCCATGATGCTGCGCGCAGGCGCTTGCGTCAGAAGTTCAAGCTCGAACTGATTCGGCGTAATGATCGAGGCCGCTGGCGCAAGGCGGTCGCGAATAATCTCGATAATCTCCTCGGCGACGAAAACGCCAGGCCCGTCATCCCCGATTACCGGGTCACAGACGTAAAGGAGATCGGGATTTCGCGCCTTAGCCCGGCCGACGAATTCCGCGACGACGGCGCCGACGCGGGCGGAGCCGAGATAGCCGGTGAGCATTGCTTTGGAAGCCTCAACGAGCCCGCGCTCCTCGACCCCGCGCAGAAGGTCGTCGACGAGAGCGGCGTCGAGCACGCGCCCGCGCATCGTTGGATAGAGGGGGTGGTTCGAGAGCAACGTCGTTGGAACGGCGGCGACCGTCAGCCCCAGCGTCTGCATCGGAAAAACCGCCGCGCTGTTGCCGACATGACCATGGACGACCTGGCTCTGGATAGCGATGACATGCGGCCCCAGCCCGATAGAGCCCGGTGGCTCCCGCCTCGCTTCAGAGCTCTCCACGTCCATATCCCGTAATTTATCGTCGTCCGCTCTTATAGAGAGATTTGTCGCGATGGGCGAGCGCGCGCCGGATGTTCAGCGTCACGCGAGCGCCCTCAACCGCATGTCGGGCCGGCCAAAACTCTTGCGATAGTCAGCCGGCGTCACGCCGACATGACGCACGAAAGCCCGCCGCAGGGTGTCGGCGCTGGCGAAGCCGCAATGGGCGGCGACCTGCTTTGGCGCCTCGGCCCCTGATTCAAGGAGGCGCCGCGCAGCGTCGACCCGGGCGATTTCCACATAGGCCGCTGGGGTCATGCCGACCTCCGATCTAAACAGCCGCGCGAAATGGCGCGCGCTGACGCCTGCGCGCGCGGCAAGGTTTTCGACCGCGTGATCGCCGGACGGGTTTGCGGCGATCCAACGTTGCACCTCCTGTAGAGCGGAGCGGCCGGACGGCGCCGCCTCGCCCCGGCGGCTGAACTGCATCTGGCCGCCGGGGCGCTTGAAATACATGACGAGCTGACTGGCGATCTTCATTGCCAGATCGCGGCCGAAATCCTCTTCGACAAGCGCCAAGGCGAGATCCATGCCGGCCGTGACGCCGGCCGCCGTTCGCAGCGGTCCGTCCGCCAGATAGATGGCGTCCTCCTCGACGAGAATCGCCGGATAGCCGGAAGCCAACTTTTTCGCCGCGGCCCAATGCGTCGTGACGCGGCGCCCATCGAGAAGCCCAGCGGCGGCGAGCAGGAAAGCGCCAGTGCAGACGGAGCCATATCGGCGCGCTGCGAGCGCCTCGCTCCGCACCCATTCGAGCGTTGAAAGTTCGAATCGAGCCTCAGCCAATCCGGGTGCGCCGGCGATCAGCAGCGTATCCGAAGGCGCGGCCGGCTGGCCGACGACGAGGTCGGCAAGAACCTGAATTCCGGACGAACTGCGGATCGGTCCGTCGATGCTGGCGACCACGCGTAAACGGTAAGCCTCGCGGCCGGACTGCGCATTCGCCTCCGCAAAAACGTCGAGGGGCCCCGAGACGTCGAGCAATTGCACCCCGGGCATCGCAAGGATCGACACCAGCTTCATCGAAAATCGCCCCGCCCATGGCCGACAGGATCGCAATATGGCAGAATTCATCGTATTACGTCAATTGATGCCATCAAGCCCCTCCGCTTCAATGGACGGAACGGCGCGCACTGATCCACTGAAGGACAAAGCCCGCCGCCCATTAGACATCAGGAGGATGACATGTCGCTAGAGATCGCAGGCGTTAAGCTGCCTGACAGTAAACTTGCCCGGGAGATCACCGAACTGGTGCGGGACACCGAGTCCCCGTTGCTCTTTCACCATTCCTCGCGGGTCTTTTTCTTCGGCGCTCTCTCCGGCAATCGCAGAGGGCTGAAATATGATCCGGAATTACTTTATGCGGGCGCAATGTTTCACGATATGGGCCTGACTCACGCCCATAGCAGCGCAACCGAGCGTTTCGAAGTGGATGGCGCCAACACCGCGCGCGATTTTCTGCGCCGTCACGGCATTTCACAAAACGATATCGACATCGTCTGGACGGCGATCGCGCTGCACACCACGCCAGGGATTCCGCAACATATGAAGCCCGAAATCGCGCTCCTCACAGCGGGCGTCGAGATGGATGTGCTGGGGCTCGACTATGCGGGATTCAAAGATAGGGAACGCCAGGAAATCGTCGCCGCTCATCCGCGCGGCGACCATTTCAAGCAGGGCATCATCAACACGTTTTATGATGGAATCAAACACAAGCCGGAGACGACCTTCGGCAACGTCAAGGCGGACGTCATCGAATTCAAAGATCCGAGCTTCAGGCGCGGCAATTTCTGCAGCGTGATTTTGAATTCTGCGTGGCCGAGCTGACCCTCCAGACCGGCCGATCTACGACCAGAGCGCCTCGCCATTCTCTACGGATGATGCGGGGCGTTCGCAGTCTTGTCCCGACCAGCAAGACTCATTCGGCGCAGATATACTGAAGAATGGTGCGGGCGGTCGGAATCGAACCGACACTCTGTCACCAGAACCGGATTTTGAGTCCGGCGCGTCTACCAGTTCCGCCACGCCCGCAAAAGCCGACGCTTTCGATTCGATCGAACAAGCCGTCAGCGTTTCTAATCCCTCTCCGTTAGCGGATTGCGCTGAGCCTCGCAACCTCGCGCAGCGCTTTTTTGGCCGCGCCTCGGTCAGCAAGCATTTTCCCCCGGCCCATTCATAGAGGTGTCGCTCCGCACAGATCGCAAGCCACACAGGAGGCACTCTGGCGGTCTCGCGCTGGAACATTTTGCTCTTCTGACCACGGCATTTCGTTCATCGCTCAAAAATGCTCCGGCCATGCCGCGAAAGGAAATGGAGCCATGAAGAACGTCACGGTTGTAATCGTAACGACATTCGCGCTGGTGACGACGGCCATGGCCGTCGAGATCGCGCGGCGCCAGGCCTCGGTGGCGGATGTCGTCAGAGCGTCGGATGCGCTTAACGCGAGCGCCGAGGCGAGTGCTGCCGAGGCCCAGCACGCAGCTCCAGCGGCCGCGCCCCAAACCCTCGGCGCCACGGACGCCGCCATGACGGAGTCGGCCCTCCCAACGCCGTCGGCGGAGGCTGTCGCGCCCGAGCAGGCGCCCATGCGCGACGCCTCGCCTCTGACGCCCCTCACTATCTCCACCGCCTCTGAAAAAGACCCCGGAGCGAAAACCACGCTTTTCACGATACCGCAAGGACCGGCCCCAGCCCTCGCAGCCGATGCTCCGCAAACAAAGTCCGGCGGCGAGAACGGAACGGCGAATGACGCCAAAGCGGCGATTGTCAAGCCGAGCGTCGCGAAGCCGGCGTCCCGGAAGTCCGCCACGGAAAAAGCGGGGATCGACAGGCCCGCGTCCCTGCCGTCGGCGCCGCCAAGCGACAGAGCTCATCGCGTCGCGACAGCCCGCTCCGAACGCGATGCAGAGCAACCGGCGCGCGAGCGCCATGCGGCGCCCCGCTCTTTCCGTTATGCGAGATGGCAGGGCGGCGACAGCGCACATCTGCGGGCGGGCCCCGACGCCTATGGATTTTCAGGGAGCTTTGGCGGCTGCGTGTATCGTGGGGTGGTTTCGGTGACCGGCTATCGCATAGAAAGGTCATGCTAGAGCACGCTGGCCCAGCGCGACGCCGATTGCTCTTTCCCTTGTTATTTCACCACATGATGTTCGCGAATATGCTTGCGCTGTCATGTTCGAAGCTGGCCTGACGGAACGCCGTGTAAAGAATTCTACTGGGCGCTCCAGGCCGCGAGCGCGTCATCGATCGCGCGCTCACCGGCCGGTCCCTTCTCAAACGTCAATTTGGCGATTTTGCCGTTGCTCAGCAGCATCGGCACGTCGATCCATCCGCGCGACTTCAAAAGGTCGAGATTGGTCGCTTCCGATGGGCCGCGGTTCAACCCCACGAGAAAGGAATTATCCGTGATCGCGACAGGGACGCCGCTAAGGGCGTCGCCGGTGGCCGTGTCCTCGCGCCGCATCTGCGGCACGCTGATCTGCTGGACCCCGCCAAGAGGGCTGTCGGCGGGTTCAGTGAATTGAATTTTCATTGTGTGCGAGGCTGGCAGGCTGCTGTCGAAGTTCTTTTGGAGGGTCATCTCCGCCTGCAGCTTCTCCTCGGGAATGTCGATTTCAGCGTGGACCGCCATGCTGAGCGGATCGCCCGGCCCATTGCTGACATTGTCGACCTTCCAGACCACCGCTCCAAGGTAAGTCTTCACTTTTGACTGCTCGTCGGGCGCCTCGACAAGAAGCGCGGCGCGGCGTGAAACGGGAGCCGTCGCATCGGGCGAAGGGCCCTGATCCTTTGTCGCGGAAGCGTCCGCCGCCGCGCGCGTGGATGACGAAGCCGGAGCTCCAGCCGGCGACTGCGAGCCGACGCCGATGCGGTCGACGATCTTTCCATTTGAGCTTGCCTCGGGCGAGATGACCGGCGCGGCGGCCTTCTGGCGCAGATCTTCCGGCCGGTCTTTGAGCTCATAGGCGGCGATCGCAATGAGAAAAACGAGCAAGCCTAAAATAAAGCCAAAAATCCACAAACGCGGCGGCGCGGCGCTTTCGCGCGGCGGCTGCGGCGCAAAGGGGCGCTGCGTGTCCGCTCTCGGCTTCGCTAACGCTGACGGAAGCTGACGCGCCCCGGGGCGCTCCGGCGCAACGCCCGATTCGTCGTCGCCAACAGGCTCAAATGCGCCTGCGCCGTTCTCATAGAACGCGGCCGCGTCAGAGGCGCCGCCGTCAGATGACTTAGGCGGCTGAAAGTCGCGGTCGTCAGACCGGCGAGGCTCAAAGTCGTCCCGCTCGATTTCAGGAAACCGCGGCGCTGCCGGCGCCCCATCGGCTGGCGCCCGCGTTTGAGCCGGCGCCTCCGGCGGCTCGCCAGGCGCGGTGTCGGTTTTGGACGGAGGGACCGGAAAGGCCGGCGAACGAAGCGCCGACGCAGGCCCTGCCGTGCGCCGGGCAGAAAACCCCTCTAGCCTTGCCGCCGGTGGGAAAAACGGCGGCTTGTCGCGGCGCACCTTGAAGAACATCGGCGGGCGCGGCGCCGCCAGCGTTGACGATGGTGCGGTCGTCTGCGGGGGTTCGGGGCTCGCTTCCGAAGCCGCCGCGTCGGACGGCGGCGGCGCGATGAAGCCCGATGAAGCCGGAGACTGCGGCGTCTCAGCGACAGGGAGCGCCTCTTGGGGCGAAGCGTCCTCCGTCGCCGGAGCGGCCTCGAGGCCTGACGGCGGCGAAACGGGAGCCGCTTCGCTTGGCTCGGACGGCGCCGCTACGTCGGCTGCGGGAAGCGCAGGCGCTATGGCCTCGGGCTCGGGCGGAGGCGCGAATTCTGTTTCGAGCCGCGCCACGGCGATTTCGAGAGCTGCGCTTTCACGGTCGATTTCAGCTTCCGGAATCGGCGGCTCAAGACGTCGCAATTGCCCGAGCAAAGCGTTGCGGGCGCGATCATAGATGGCGCTCCGCGCATCCGGCGTTGGATCAGGCAGGCCTGCGACGGCCTTGGCGAGGAGCGGATAATAGTCAGCCATGTCCCGTTCAGACCATTCCAGCGCTTAGCCGTCAATCCATAAGCCGCTTATATCACGAGCGGAAAATCGATCCACACCGTCGCCGCTTCCTCAATCCCGGAAAGGATTATGCACGAGAATTGTGTCGGCGCGCTCCGGGCTTGTCGATAAAAGCGCCACCGGAGCCTCGATCAGCTCTTCGATGCGCCGCACATATTTGATCGCCTGCGCCGGCAGTTCGGCCCAGGAGCGCGCCCCTGACGTCACGCCGTCCCAGCCTTCCATCGTCTCGTAGATCGGCTCGACGCGCGCCTGCGCCGCCTGGCTCGCCGGAAAGCGGCTGACGCGCTCGCCGTCGAGATGGTAGCCGACGCAGACCTTGATTTCGGGAAAGCCGTCCAGAATGTCGAGCTTGGTGAGAGCGATGCCGTCAATGCCGGAAGTCTTGACCGTTTGCCGCACCAGCACCGCGTCGAACCAGCCGCAGCGTCTGCGCCGGCCCGTATTTGTGCCGAATTCACGGCCCCTGTCGCCGATGCGCTCGCCGACCTCGTCCAGAAGCTCGGTTGGAAAAGGCCCGCCGCCGACGCGCGTCGTATAGGCTTTGGCGATGCCGAGCACATAACCGATCGCCTTGGGCCCAAGGCCCGAGCCCGTGGCTGCATTGGCGGCGACGGTGTTCGACGAGGTCACGAAAGGATAGGTGCCGTGATCGACGTCGAGCAGCGCGCCCTGCGCGCCTTCAAAGAGGATGCGCTTGCCGTCGCGCCGCGCGGTTTCGAGCAAATCCCATGTGGCGTCCATATAGGGGAGGATTTTCGGCGCGACGCTGGCGAGTTCCTCCCTGATCGCGGCGACGCTGACGGGCTCAAGCCCCAGCCCGCGCCGGAGCGGATCGTGGTGCGCGAGCAGGCGTTCAATTTTTTCACCAAGCGACTGCGGCTCGGAAAGATCCATGAGCCGGATGGCGCGGCGCCCGACCTTATCCTCATAGGCGGGCCCGATGCCGCGCTTGGTCGTGCCGATCTTGAGGCCGCCAGACGAAGCGGATTCGCGGTGCGCGTCGAGTTCGCGATGCAGCGCCAGAATCAAGGTGACATTATCGGCGATCTTCAGATTATCCGGCGAAACGGCGACGCCCTGTCCTTCGAGCTTGGCGATCTCGTCGACAAGATGATGCGGATCAAGCACGACGCCATTACCGATCACCGAGAGCTTGCCGGGGCGCACGATGCCGGAGGGCAACAGCGCGAGCTTATAAACCTGACCGTCGATAACCAGCGTGTGGCCGGCATTGTGGCCGCCCTGGAAACGCACCACAATATCGGCCTCGACCGACAGCCAGTCGACGATCTTGCCCT